>JASJCI010000001.1 GCA_030066085.1 Gammaproteobacteria bacterium
CGCCCTCGAGACCGCTCGCGAGGGTCTTGACCGAGCGCGTCTTGGCCAGCCCCGGCGGCCCCTCGACCAGCACGTGCCCGTCGGCCAGCAGGGCCACGAGCATGCGTGAAACCAGGTTTTCCTGGCCGACGATGCGCTGGTTCAGGTAGTCGCGCAGGCTGACAATACACTGTAGCGGAGAGTCGTTTTCGGTTTGCAGGTTCGGTTCCATAACGCAGATGCCAGGCCTGGCGGCAGGGACCGGCGCCCTGCCCGCAGGAACCGAGCATAAACACCCGTCGGCGTAATTACCAGTCCATGCCCTGCGTGAACTGCCGGATCGCGGTCAGGACTCCAGGCGGAACAGGCGGTTGGCGTTGTGGTAAGTGGCGGCGGCGATCTGCTCCAGCGATTCAGCGCGAATTTCGGCCAGCTTCGCCGCCACCAGCGGCACGCGTCCCGGGAAATTGGGCTTGCCGCGGAAGGGTGCCGGCGACAGCCAGGGGGCGTCGGTTTCGATCAGCAGGCGCTCGAGCGGAACCTGGCGGGCCATCTCGCGCACGTTTTCGGCCTGGTTGAAGGTTACGATACCCGATATCGAGATGTAGAAATCCAGTTCTATGGCAGCCCTTGCCATTTCCCAGTCCTCGGTAAAACAGTGCAGCACGCCACCGACCTCTTCCGCGCCATGCCGACGCAAAAGATCGAGCGTGTCCTCGCGGGCATCGCGGGTATGTACCACCAGCGGCTTGCCGCAGCGGCGCGCTGCCTCGATGTGGGTAACGAAACGCTGGCGTTGCCATTCGAGATCGCCGGACTGGTGAAAATAGTCGAGGCCGGTTTCGCCGATCGCGACCACCCCGTCACGCCCGGCGAGATTACACAGCTCGTCGACCGTGGGTTCGCGCACGTCAAGATAATCGGGGTGTACACCAACCGTGCAGTAGATCTGCTCGTAGGGCAGTACCCGGGCATACATCGACTCGAAGGAGTCGAGATCGACACCGATGCACAGCATACGCGTTACACCCTCCGCGGCGATTTCCGCGAGCAAGCGATCGAAGTCGGCGGCGAAATTTTCGAGGTCGATATGGTCGAGATGGCAGTGCGAATCGAAATACATCTGCTGCTGGTCGCGCGTGTTACTCGCGCGTAAGTCGGGTTACTGGAATTCGAGTCGGTTCGTTCGGCGCGCGGCGCCGCCTGCGTTTACATCGTGTGCGTGGGTCGATCAGCCTGTAACGCGCCGGCGAGGAAACCCTCGATCTTGTTGCGCGTGGTGCCATTATCCTGGGCGCTGAACTGCACCCCGATGCCGGCAGCCTTGTTGCTTTGTGCGCCCTGCGGCGTGACCCAGATTATCTTGCCGGCCACCGGCAGGCGTTCCTTGTCGTCCATCAGGCTGAGCAGCATGAATACTTCGTCACCAAGCGAATACTGCTTGTTGGTCGGTATGAACAGGCCCCCGTTTTTTACGTAAGGCATGTAGGCGGCGTACAGTGCGCTCTTGTCCTTGATATTGAGGGAAAGTATCCCCTGGCTTCCAGGTGCGCCCATCAGTTCGGTCTCCGGCTGAGAATCTGTTTAATTGATATTAGCACGTCTTCCAGCTGAAGTTGGAAATCGAGATTGTTTTCGTCAGTCGCGAGTTGTGACCCCGCACGACCATACAGCCGCTGCAAAGCCTGCGCACGGGCGCGGTCGACGGTCTGTTGCGAGTCGCCGTCGGCGCTCACACCGCTGGTCTGGAAACTGTAGGCGCGCAGGATCATGTCGATCAGCCGGCGTACCAGGTCGGCATCAGATTGATTCAGTTTGCTCGCCAGTTCGGCAACCGCCAGTTCGCCGCGCATAAACTGCGCAAAGTCGCGCTTGAATTCCTGCACCAGTTCGGCATAGCCGCGATGGGCAAGGTCCGCCGCCAGCAGCGGGTCGCCGCGAGCATAATCGAGATAGGTTTCGGCCACGTCCCGCCCGATCCCCTGTCCTTCCAGCCAGGCGTCCGCCAGTGCCCTGTCGGGTAGCGGGACCGACCACTGCTGGCAGCGGCTGCGAACGGTAACCGGGATGCGTCCCCGGTTATGCGTGACCAGTAGCAGCAGCACGCCGGCGGCCGGTTCCTCCAGCGTTTTCAGCAGCGCGTTGGCGCTGGCGGTGTTCATGCGCTCGGCGGGATAAATAGCGGCAATCTTCAGTGCGCCGTGCTGACGGGTCAGGTTGAGTTGATAAATTAGGTCACGTATCTGGTCTATCTTTATGTTTTTGCTCAGTTTTTTAGTCTTATCATCCGTTTCGAGCGTAACCAGGCCAAAATCACCACAGGTACCGGCGCGCAGCAGTCGACAGGTTTCGCAGGCCCCGCAGGGCGTATGCTCTCGCGGGGTATGGCACAGCAAGGCCTGGGCTAACTGGTGGATCAGGACGGTAGCGTCGCCACGATCGGCGAGGTCTATCATGACCGCGTGCGGTAACTGCTCGGCCTGCCTGAGCGCGAGAGCGCGTTCGATAACGGGCGCCTGCCACGGCAGTAAAACGTCGCCCGCCTCCATCAGTCGCCCCGGTCCGGCGTCAACTTCAGCGCAAAACGGCAATTTACCGCATCCGTCACCGCCCTGCTGACAGCGTCGCGATCCTGCTCGGCATCGATCAGCACGTAACGCTCGTCATCCTCCCGCGCGAGCTGGCGGAATGCCGCGCGTACGCGGGCGTGGTACTCGGCACCCTTCTTCTCGAAACGATCTTCATGGTCTCCGCGCTGACGTGCCCGCTCCAGGGCGACGCCCTCGGGCAGATCCAGAACGAGGACCAGTGCCGGCGCAAATTCGCCCAGCACCAGCTGGTGCAGGTGTTCGACCGTGTCGAGCCCGAGCTCGCCGGCTATGCCCTGGAAAGCGCGGCTGGAATCGGCATGACGATCGCTGATGACCCAGCGGCCGGCGGCGAGTGCGGGCCAGACCGTATCGCGCAAATGGGCGCGCCGCGCGGCATACATCAGCAACAGTTCGGTCATGTCATCCCAGTGTTCGGGTTCGCCTTCAACCAGCAGGCGCCGGATTTCCTCGGCGGCCGGCGAGCCACCGGGTTCCCGGGTCAGGATGACGTCTGCCCCCGCGCTGGCGAAGGAGCGGTGCAGGCGGCGGCACTGCAGGCTCTTGCCCGAACCGTCTACTCCCTCGATAACGATCATGCGGTTGTCCGTGCTCACCTTCGGCTCCAGTCGCTCACTGCTGCTGGTTGAGCTGGTAGCGCCTGACCGCGGCATTGTGTTGCTCCAGCGTTTCGGAGAACTGGTGCGTACCGTCACCTTTCGACACGAAAAACAATGCATCGGTAGCGGCCGGCTGCAGGGCAGCGCGAATCGAATCGAGACCCGGCAATGCGATCGGGGTCGGCGTCAGGCCGGCATGCAGGTAGGTGTTGTAGGGCGTGTCGCGCCTGAGATCGCGATAGCGAATATCGCCGTCGAACTCGTCTCCGAGACCATAAATGATCGTGGGATCGGTTTGCAGGCGCATGCCGCGCCGCAGCCGTTCCACGAACACGCCTGCAATCATCGGCCGTTCCTCGCCAACCGCGGTTTCCTTTTCGATAATCGATGCCAGCGTCAGTGCTTCGTAAGGGGAATCGAGCGGCAGGTCGGGCGCACGTTTTTCCCATTCACGCTGCAGGTGTCGCTGCATTACATGGTACGCGCGACGCAGGAATTCGATATCGGAGGTGCCGCGCGGGAAGCGGTAGGTATCGGGGAAGAAACGACCTTCCGGATGCTCACCCTCGTAACCGAGCAGGCGCATGATCTCGGCATCGTCTTTACCCTCGAGCCGGTGCTCGATAATCGGATCGCGCGCCAGCGCCGCGAGCATCTGGCGGAAGGTCCAGCCCTCGATCACGGTAAAGCTGTACTGAATCGAATTGCCCTCGGTGAACTGCCGCAGCAGCGCCTCGGCGCTGGTGCCGTGCACCAGTCGGTACTCGCCGGCGCGGACCCGCGTATCCAGCCCCTGGAGTCGTGCCAGCAGCACGAACAACCAGGGATCGTCGATGATCTGCTGGCGCGTCAGTTCCTGCGCAATGGTGGTTATGTTGCTGCCCGAGCGAATCAGGAAGATAGTCTCGCTGCCTTCGAGATCGATCGTCTTCTGCTGGAAGCGCCAGAGCTGCAAGGCGACCACGCCGGCGACCGCGAGGCTGCCGACCAGCCCCAGGACCACGAGGTTTTTGAGCAGTTTCTTCACCGGTCGATATTCAGCCAAGCGGGTTGTGCCACACCGGGGTTACGGCTGCCTCGGACGGCGCGGCTGCGACCGCTGGCGGGCACGGTTACAGCGTTTTGAAAACCAGGGTTCCGTTGGTACCGCCGAAGCCGAAGGAATTCGACATGGATACCGACAGGCGCGTTTCACGCGCGCTGTTGGCGACATAGTCGAGATCACATGCCGGATCCTGGTTTTCGAGGTTGATCGTGGGCGGGACTACCTGGTCGCGCAGCGCCAGGATCGAGAAGATTGCCTCGATACCGCCGGCGGCACCGAGCAGGTGCCCGGTCATCGATTTGGTCGAGCTGACGAGCGTTTTATAGGCGTGGTCACCGAGCGCCGCCTTGACCGCGAGGGTTTCAGCAATGTCGCCGGCCGGTGTCGAGGTGCCGTGCGCATTGATGTAGCCGACGTCTTCGGGGTTCAAACCTGCATCCTTGAGTGCATTCAGCATGCAGCGCGCGGCGCCTTCGCCACCCTCCGACGGTGAAGTCATGTGATACGCATCGCCGCTCATACCGTAGCCCGCGAGCTCGCAGTAGATGTTGGCGCCCCGTTGCTTCGCCATCTCGTACTCTTCGAGCACGACCACGCCGGCACCGTCACCGAGGACAAAACCGTCGCGGTCGCGATCCCAGGGGCGGCTCGCGGCCTCGGGATCATCGTTGCGCGTGGACAGTGCGCGTGCCGCGGCGAAACCGCCGATGCCGAGAGCCGAGGTGGCCATTTCGGCGCCGCCGGCGATCATGATGTCGGCGTCACCGTAGGAAATCATGCGCGCCGCGTCGCCGATGTTGTGCGCACCGGTGGTGCAGGCGCTGACGATCGAGATGTTCGGACCCTTGAGCCCCTTCATGATCGAGAGGTTGCCCGAGACCATGTTAATGATCGAACTGGGCACGAAAAACGGTGAAATCTTGCGCGGACCACCCGCAACGTAGGCGTCGCGGTTTTTTTCTATCGTCGGCAGCCCGCCGATTCCCGAGCCGATCGCGACGCCGATACGTTCGGCGTTTGCCTCGGTCACCTCGATGCCGGCGTCGTCCATCGCCTGGATGCCCGCGGCGATGCCGAAGTGGATGAAAATATCCATCTTCTTCATGTCTTTCGGGGGCAGGTACTGGGTGGCGTCGAAATCCTTGACCGAGCCGGAGATGCGGGTGGAAAACTGGCTGGCATCGAAAACGGTGATCGGGGCGACACCGCTCTTGCCGGCGACGATGTTTGTCCAGGACTCTTCGACGTTATTGCCAACCGGGGTCAATAACCCGAGTCCGGTGACTACTACGCGACGTTTCGACAAAACTTGTTCCTCTTCGACAATGCAGTCGTCTCGGTCAATAAACGAAAATGCCGCTTAACACTCGGCATGGTAAGCGGCATCCATGGATTCGAGACGGCTGTTTTACAGGTTGGCGTTGACGTAGTCGATGGCGAGTTGAACGCTGGTAATTTTTTCTGCTTCTTCGTCGGGAATTTCGGTTTCGAATTCCTCTTCCAGTGCCATGACCAGCTCTACAGTATCGAGTGAGTCCGCGCCCAGATCATCGACGAAGGATGCATTGTTGGTTACTTCTTCTTCCTTGACGCCTAATTGTTCTGCAACAATTTTTTTCACACGTTCTTCTACAGAGCTCATTTTGTGAGTTTCTCCAGGTTAAAAAAAATCGAAATTTTCGCGGTGCGATATTAGTTCAGAAACTTGAGGTGCAGTATTGTAGTGAAAAGCCCGGCCAGTTACCACACCTGGCCTAAATTTTTTTTCGGGTGAAATAATCTTATAAAACAACAATTTACGTTAGTTTTTAGCGGGATCGATTCAACCCATGAACATGCCGCCGTTGACGTGAATCGTTTCACCCGTGATATACGCGGCACCGGGGGAGGCCAGGAAAACAACCGCCGCGGCAACTTCTTCGCCACTGCCGAGGCGCCCGAGCGGAATCTGCTCGGACAGTTTTTGCCGTTGCTCCTCGGCCAGTTCGCGCGTCATGTCAGTATCGATGAAGCCGGGCGCAACCATGTTGACCGTGATGCCGCGCGAGCCGATTTCACGCGCCAGCGACTTGCCGAATCCGGCCAGCCCGGCCTTGGCCGCGGCGTAATTGGTCTGCCCGGGATTACCGGTCGCACCAACTACCGACGAGATGTTGATAATACGTCCGCCGCGTTTTTTCATCATCGGTCGAATAACGGCCTTGCACATGCGATACACGGAACTCAGGTTGGTGTTGATAATGTCGTCCCACTGATCCTGTTTCATCATCATCAGCAGGTTGTCGCGCGTGATGCCGGCGTTATTGACAAGGATATCGGGCATGCCGAATTCGTCGCCGATACGCTGCAGGCAGGCATCCACCGACGCCTGCTCACCGACGTCCAGCACCATGCCGGTGCCCTTGATACCCTGCTCCGAGAGTGTCGCGGTGATACCGTCGGCGCCGGCCTGGCTGGTCGCGGTGCCGATCACCGTGGCCCCGGCCGCGCCGAGGGCGGCTGCGATGGACTTGCCGATACCGCGGCTGGCACCGGTTACCAGCGCGATCTGATCAGTCAACATTCGATTCTTCTCCGAGTGACAGTTCCGCGGCATCGAGCGACTCGGCATCGAACACCGGGTAAGCCTGCAGCGATTTTTCGATTCGCCTGGCCAGGCTCGTCAGGACCTTGCCGGGACCACATTCGACCAGCGTGGTGATGCCACGACGGTGCATGACCTCGACGCTGGCAACCCACTTGACCGACTGGTACAGCTGCAGCTGCAGCCGTTCGCGAATTTCGTCGACCGACGCGGCGATACCGGCATTCTGATTGTGCACCACCGGTACGCGCGGCATCGCGAGATCGATAACTTCGAGTTCGGCTGCAAGCTGGCGCGCGGCGTCCTTCAATAACGAGCAGTGGCAGGGCACGCTGACCGGCAGCGGCAGTGCACGCCTGGCGCCAAGCGCTCGTGCCGCCGCCATTGCCGCCTCGAGGGCGTCATTCTCACCGGCGATCACGACCTGGCCGGGCGCATTGAAGTTAACCGCCTCGACCAGGCCATCGGAAACGGATTCACAGGCTTCGATCACGGCGTCATCGTCGAGCCCGATGATCGCCGCCATCGCACCGACGCCGGCGGCGACCGTGGACTGCATCAGGTGACCACGTTTAGCCACCAGGCGCACGGCGTCGCCGAGGCGCATGCTGCCAGCACATACCAGCGCAGTGTATTCGCCGAGACTGTGCCCGGCCATCATCTCGGCCGCGGGCAGGCCGGCGGCCTCGGCTACCCGGTAGCTGGCGACACCGGCGCACAGCATCGCCGGCTGGGTAACTTCGGTTTGATCCAGGGTTTCGGCAGGGCCTTCGGCGATAAGCGCACCGAGATCGTAGTCGAGAACGTCAGCGGCCTCTTCGAAGACGGCATCGACGATTCCCTGGTGGCCTCCCCAGGCCGACATCATACCGACCGATTGCGACCCCTGCCCCGGAAAAACATAGGCGATTCTGGTCATGATTCAGGTAAAAAAGGAAAACAGCGAAATGTTAACACAGGGTCGGCAAAGGCGTTACCCACTCTATTGCTTAAGGCGGTAAATAATGGATAATGGCGCGCTTTAAACAACGAGTGCAAAGATGCCCAAAGGCGATCACATCGAAATGCGGGGCGTGGTCAAGGAGACTCTGCCGAACACCATGTTTCGCGTCGAGCTGGAAAACGGTCACGTCGTTACCGCGCATATCTCCGGCAAGATGCGCAAGCACTACATCCGCATCCTGACCGGTGACACGGTCACCGTCGAGCTCACTCCCTACGACCTGACCAAGGGTCGCATCACCTTTCGCGAGCGCTGAGCGCTACCCGTCTACCGGGGTCTTTTCCTTACCCTTACCCTCGGTTTCGACTACCTGGCAGTGCAGGCTGCCGTCCTTGACATCGATCTTGACCCGGCCGCCATGGGTCAGCGCGCCGAACAGCAGCTCGTCCGCGAGCACCTGCTTGATCTCGTCCTGGATTACGCGCGCCATCGGCCGCGCACCCATTTTCGGATCGTAACCCTTGTCGGCCAGCCAGCGGCGTGCACGGTCACTGACCGTCATGCTGACCTTCTTGGCCTCGAGCTGGGATTCGAGCTCGATCAGGAACTTGTCGACGACGTTTAGAATGACGTTGGTATCCAGCGCCTGGAACTGAATGACGGCATCGAGCCGGTTGCGGAATTCCGGGGTAAAGGTCTTCTTGATCGCTTCGCCGGCATCCAGCGTGTGGTCCTGCAGGGTAAAACCCATCGACGCACGACTCATCTGCTCGGCACCCGCGTTGGTGGTCATCACCAGGATGCTGTTGCGGAAGTCCGCCTTGCGTCCGTTGCTGTCGGTCAGGGTACCGTTGTCCATTACCTGCAGCAGCAGGTTGAAAACGTCGGGATGGGCCTTTTCGATTTCGTCGAGCAGCACTACCGAATAGGGATGCTTGTTCAACTCCTCGGTCAGCAGGCCGCCCTGGTCGAAGCCGACGTAACCGGGCGGCGCGCCGATCAGGCGCGAAACCGTGTGCCGCTCCATGTATTCCGACATATCGAAACGAATCAGTTCGACACCCATGATCTTCGCGATCTGGCGGCAGACCTCGGTTTTGCCGACCCCCGTCGGTCCCGAGAACAGGAAGGATCCAACCGGCTTGGATTCGCGGCCCAGTCCCGAGCGAGACATCTTGATCGCGGCGTCCAGCGCATTGATCGCCTCGTCCTGGCCGAATACGACGCGAGCCAGGTTTTTACCCAGGTTCTTCAGCATTTCGAGATCCGAGGTGCTGACCGTGTTGGACGGAATACGCGCGATCTTGGCGACGATATTCTCGATGTCGTGAATGCCGATCGTCTTCTTGCGCTGCTTGGTCGGCAGCAGCCGGCGCTGTGCTCCCGCCTCGTCGATCACGTCGATCGCCTTGTCCGGCAGGTGGCGATCGTTGATGTAACGCGCGGACAGCTCGGTAGCCTTGCGCAGGGCCTGCAGCGTGTACTTGACGTTGTGGTGTTCCTCGAAGCGCGACTTGAGACCTTTCAGGATCAGGTAGGTCTCCTCGTTGGTGGGCTCGGGCACGTCGATTTTCTGGAACCGTCGCGCCAGCGCGCGATCCTTTTCGAAAATGCCGCGAAACTCGGTATAGGTGGTCGAGCCGATACACTTGATATCGCCGTTGGCCAGCACCGGCTTGATCAGGTTGGATGCATCCATGACACCGCCCGAGGCCGAACCCGCGCCGATTATGGTGTGGATTTCATCGATAAACAGGATTGCACCGGGCTCGCGGGTCAACTGTCCGATCACTGCCTTGAGACGTTTTTCGAAGTCCCCGCGGTACTTGGTGCCGGCAACCAATGCACCGAGATCGAGCGCGTAAACCGTGCTTTCGAGCAAAACGTCGGGTACTTCTTCCTCGACGATCTTGCGCGCAAGTCCCTCGGCGATGGCGGTTTTACCGACGCCGGCCTCGCCCACCAGCAATGGATTGTTTTTGCGCCGGCGACACAGGGTCTGGATGATGCGCTCGATTTCATGATCGCGGCCGATCAGCGGGTCGATCTTGCCGGAAAACGCGAGCTCGTTCAGGTTGGTGGCGAACTTTTCCAGCGGATTGCTGTTTTCCTGGTCGCCGGGCAGCGACTCGGCGTCGTGCGCGAAGGATTCTTCATCGGGTTCCTCGTTGACACGGGTGATGCCGTGCGAGAGGTAATTGGTCACGTCGAGACGCTCGATGTTGTGCTTGTTCAGCAGGTAAACCGCGTGCGAATCCTGCTCGGAGAAGATTGCGACTAGCACGTTGGCGCCGGAGACCTCCCCCTTGCCGGAGGACTGCACGTGAAACAGCGCGCGCTGCAGCACGCGCTGGAAGCCGAGCGTCGGCTGGGTATCGCGGTCCTCGTCGGGCATCAGTAACGGCGTGTTCTGATCGACGAAAATCTCCAGTTCGGTCTTGAGCAGCTTGACGTCACCGCCGCAGGCCTCGATCACGGCCGCCGCGGCATCGTTTTCGGTGAGCATGAGCAGCAGGTGTTCGACGGTAATGAACTCGTGCCGCTTTTCGTTAGCGTCGTGAAACGCCTTGTTGAGGGATTGTTCCAGTTCTTTGTTCAGCATAGGTCCGGTTACTGCCTTGTGCTCACGCAAATAAATATAGCTGATTTGACCTTGAAAGTAGATCGAATGTTCGGTCGCCGCGCGACTTTTTCAAGCCTGCCGAGCCTATCAGCTTTCCTCCATGTCGCACAATAACGGGTGTTTGTTCTCGCGCGCGTAACTATTGACCGAAGTGACCTTGGTCTCGGCAATGTCACGCGTGTAGATGCCGCAAACGCCCTTGCCGGTCTGGTGTACGTTGAGCATGATGCGGGTTGCGTTTTCCCGGTTGTGTCCGAATATGGTTTCGAGCACGTGCACCACGAACTCCATCGGCGTGTAGTCGTCGTTGAGCAGAATCACCTTGTACAGCGGCGGTTTTTTCAGCTTTGGGCGCGTGCGCTCGAGTAACAGGGTATCGTCGTCGTCGTTGTCGGACTGCTGATCGGACATAAATCGGGAATTTCGATAAGTAAAAGCTATAAACTGCGGTCGGGGTTGCAATAATTCAAGCCGTGGCTATCATTGTTTTACTGCCAAATGCGGGATCTTATAGGGCCAGATACCTCGGATGTGACGGCGATTTAAATAGGTTTTAGCTATCATTGCTCGCTCTATCCTGTGGTTAAGACAGCAACAAACAAGAGGATGAGTCATGCCCACCGGAACAGTCAAGTGGTTTAGCAACGTGAAGGGGTACGGGTTCGTCAACACCGACGACGACCAGGAACGCGATATATTCGCTCACTTCTCGGCGATCGAAATGGAAGGTTACAAGAAGCTCACGTCGGGACAACGGATCGAGTTCGAAATCGACGAGGGACCCAAGGGACTGCAGGCGCAGAAAATCCGATCGATCGGCAGCTGACCGCCGCCGTCACCCCGGTCGCCGACCGCGTAGCGCGGACCTGGCCGGCCTACATTATCTTTCTTCCGGACCCGCTGCCGGCATGCACACGCAGCAGCGTTTTTTTTGGCGCATCAATCTACTGTATAATCCGCCGCTCGAGAATAATCCCGCCCAGGGGGTAACATGAGCCATATAAAGATTCCAGCCGACGGACAGGCGATCACCGCTAATGACGATCTGAGCCTGAACGTGCCCGACAACCCGATTATCCCCTACGTCGAGGGCGACGGCATTGGCATCGATATCTCGCCGGTGATGATCCAGGTCGTGGATGCAGCGGTGGAGAAAGCTTACCAGGGGCAGCGCAAGATCTCCTGGATGGAAATCTACGCCGGGGAGAAGGCAACCTCGATCTACGGCGAAGACGAGTGGCTGCCTGCCGAAACCCTGGCGGCCATGCAGGACTACATCGTATCCATCAAGGGACCCCTGACCACGCCGGTCGGTGGCGGTATCCGGTCGCTTAACGTCTCGATCCGGCAGCAGCTCGACCTCTACGCCTGTGTCCGCCCGGTACGCTACTTCCAGGGCATCGAGACCCCGCTGAAGCGCCCGGAGGATACCGATATGGTGATCTTCCGCGAGAACACCGAGGACATATACGCCGGTATCGAGTGGGAATCCGGCAGCCCCGAGGCACAGAAAGTCATTCGCTTTCTCACCGAGGAGATGGACGTTACCAGTATCAGGTTTCCCGAGACCTCGGGTATCGGCGTGAAACCGGTGTCGTCGGAAGGCACGCGCCGCCTGGTACGCAAGGCATTGCAATACGCGATCGACAACGATCGCAAGTCGGTGGCGCTGGTGCACAAGGGCAATATCATGAAGTTCACCGAGGGCGCTTTCCGCAACTGGGGTTACGAACTGGCAAAGGAAATGTACGGCGCGGCCGAAATCGACGGCGGCCCCTGGTGCGAATTCCAGAATCCGAAAACCGGCTCCACGATCACGGTCAAGGACGTCATCGCCGACAACTTCCTGCAGCAGATCGTTACCCGCCCGCGCGAGTACGACGTGATCGCGACCCTGAACCTGAACGGTGACTACATTTCGGACGCGCTTGCGGCCCAGGTCGGCGGCATCGGCATCGCGCCGGGCGCCAATATCGCGGACACGGTCGGCGTGTTCGAAGCAACCCACGGCACCGCGCCGAAGTATGCCGGCCAGGACAAGGTCAATCCCGGATCGCTGATCCTGTCGGCCGACATGATGCTGCGCTACATGGGCTGGACCGAGGCTGCCGACAAGGTGATTGCCGGCATGGAGGGCGCGATCGGCGCCAAGCAGGTCACCTACGACCTGGCGCGCAATGAACCGGAGGCGACCGAGTTGTCCAGTTCCGGTTTCGGTGAAGCGGTAGTCAACCACATGGCTTGAGCCCTCAGTGGGTTTCGACCCGCTGCAGATCGTTGTCGCGAATGATGCGGGCCGAAATTTCTTCCACCGACATGCGTGTCGTGTTGATGTACTGGATAGCGTGCAGCTGGAACATTTTCTCCACCGCGCGCAGTTCGTAACGGCATTGGTCCAGCGACGCGTAGCGACTGCCGGGCCTGCGCTCCTCGCGAATGCTGACGAGGCGGTCGAGATCCGTGGTCAGGCCGTAGAGCCGCTCGCGAAACGGCGCCACCGGTGACGGCAGCCGGTCGGATTCCATGTCTTCCTCGGTAATCGGATAATTGGCCGCCTTGATGCCGAACTGCAGCGCAAGATAGAGACAGCTGGGCGTCTTGCCCGAGCGTGACACGCCGACGAGAATGATATCGGCCTGGTCGTAGTTAGCCGTCTTGCCGCCGTCGTCGTGCTGCATCGCGTAGTCGATCGCCTCGATGCGCGAGTCGTAGCGCGACGGGTTCACAATTCGATGAGACTGGCCGGGCTGATGTAGGTGTTGCGCGGCCAGCACCTTTTCGAGACGCGGCAGAAAGTCGTGGAAGGGATCGATAATCAGCGCCTTGCAGCGCTTGATGATTTTCATCAGGTCGTCGTCGGCCATGGTGCAGATCACGATCGGCTGCTGCTTCGATGCGTCGCCGCCGCGATCGATTTCCTCGACTATCGCGCGCGCTTTTTCGACCGTATCGACGAACGGGATCGTGCGAATCCTGAACTGGTGATCCGGAAACTGGGCGAGCAGGCTCAGGCCCAGCGTCTCGGCCGTGATCGCGGTGCCGTTGGAGAGAAAGTAGACCTGGCGTTGCTGCTCGTTTTCCATTGGGGCCTCGGGTTCCGGTTGATATACTAGTACACTTGCAACTCGCGGCATAATCGTCCGCCTTCAGACAGGAAAAACACATGACAGACAATGTCCTGCCACTGGACCAACTCGGTATGAACGACGTCGCGCAGGTGGGCGGCAAGAACGCATCGCTGGGCGAGATGATCGCCAACCTCGGTAACCTGGGGGTGACCGTTCCCGGCGGCTTTGCCACCACGGCCGATGCCTTCAATCGCTTTCTCGACAGCGCCGGTATCCGCGAGCGAATTCACGCTCGCCTCGACGCACTCGACGTCGACGACGTGAAGGCGCTTGCCGAAGCGGGTCAAACCATCCGTGACTGGGTCATGGACTCGGAGCTGCCCGAGGATCTGCGGCGGGACATCAGTGCCGCTTACGCGGCCATGGCGGTCGACGGCCACGAGGTCACCGTCGCGGTGCGATCCTCCGCCACCGCCGAGGATTTGCCGGATGCCTCTTTCGCCGGGCAGCAGGAGACCTATCTCAACGTCCGCGGAATCGAGCCGGTGTTGCATGCAATCAAGCTGGTATTCGCATCCCTGTTCAACGATCGCGCGATTTCCTACCGCGTGCACCAGGGTTTTGCCCACGCCGATGTCTCCCTGTCGGCCGGCGTGCAGCGCATGGTACGCAGCGACCTGGCCGCCAGCGGGGTCATGTTCAGCATTGATACCGAGTCCGGCTTCGAGGACGCGGTGTTTATCACCGGCAGCTACGGGCTCGGCGAGACCGTTGTCCAGGGAGCGGTCAACCCGGACGAGTTCTACGTTTACAAGCCGACCCTGGATACTGCCGAGAATGCCATCCTGCTGAAGAACCGCGGCAGCAAGTTGATCAAGATGGTTTATGCCGATGGCAACACGCCGCACGAGGCCGTACAAACAGTCCCGGTCGATGCCGAGGACCGTGCGCGTTTCTGTATCGGTAACGCACAAATCATGCAGCTCGCGCGCATGGCGGTCACTATCGAGCGCCACTACGGTCGCCCGATGGATATCGAGTGGGCGCTGGATGGCGAGGATCAGCAGCTCTATATCGTACAGGCGCGCCCCGAAACCGTGCAGTCACGCGCCGGCAGGGTCGTCGAGCGATACCAGCTGAAACAATCGGCGGAGCCGCTGGTCAGTGGCCGCGCGGTCGGCAATCGTATCGGCCAGGGTATCGCGCGCGTCATCAACGACCTGTCGCAAATGGACCAGATCGGCGAAGGGGACGTGCTGGTAACGGACATGACCGATCCTGACTGGGAGCCGATCATGAAACGGGCATCGGCCATCGTCACCAATCGTGGCGGACGCACCTGTCACGCCGCGATCATCGCGCGCGAGCTCGGCATACCCGCGGTCGTGGGCACCGGTTCCTGTACCGAGGATATCCCGGCGGGTTCGCCGGTTACCGTGTCCTGTGCCGAGGGTGACACCGGCTACGCCTTTCCCGGCCTGCTGGAGTTCGAACACCAGCGGCACGAACTCTCGAACATGCCCGAAATACCGGTCAAGATTTCGATGAACGTCGCCAACCCGGAGCGCGCCTTTACCTTCGCCAGCCTGCCGCATGCCGGTATCGGACTCGCGCGCCTCGAATTCATCATCAGCAACATGATCGGTATTCATCCGCGCGCCCTGCTCGAGTTCGACAGTCTCGACGACGACATGCAGACCCAGATTCGTGCGCGCATCGCGGGCTATGCCAGCCCGGTCGACTACTACGTCGACCGCCTCAGCGAGGGTATTGCAACCCTGGCCGCGGCATTCGCGCCGGAACGCGTGATCGTACGCATGTCCGACTTCAAGTCGAACGAATACGCGCACCTGCTCGGCGGCGATCAGTTCGAACCGCAGGAGGAAAATCCGATGATCGGTTTTCGCGGCGCGTCGCGCTACATCAGCGACACTTTTCGTCCGAGCTTCGTGCTCGAGTGCGATGCGATCAAGCGGGTGCGCAACGACATGAAGCTGCGCAACGTCGATATCATGATTCCGTTCGTGCGCACCCTCGGCGAGGCAAAAGGGGTGCACGAACTGCTGGCGCAGAACGGCCTGGAGCGCGGCAGCGACGATTTCCGCGTGATCATGATGTGCGAAATCCCGGCCAACGTCATGCTGGCAGAAGACTTCCTCGAATACTTCGACGGATTCTCGATCGGTTCCAACGATCTTACCCAGCTGACTCTCGGTCTCGACCGCGACTCCGGGCTGGTTGCCAGCAGCTTCGACGAACGCGATCCCGCGGTGATGAAAATGCTCGAGCATGCGATCGAGGTTTGCCGCTCGGCCGGCAAGTACGTCGGCATCTGTGGCCAGGGCCCTTCCGACCACCCCGACCTGGCAGAATGGCTGATGGAGCGCGGCATCACCGCGATATCGCTGAACCCGGATACCGTCGTCGACACCTGGCTGTACATGGGCGAACATTACTCTGCCCAGCGGGACTGATGCATGCCGCAACACGAGGATCTCGGCCGGGGTGTTTACTGCATAGACGCGGATTACCTGCGCCCGCGCCTGGCGGCGATCTACCTGGTCGTCGATAACGGCGAAGCGGCGTTTATCGAGACCGGCACCAGCCACTCGCTGGCCAACGCACTCGCCGCGCTGGCAGAGCTGAAGCTCGATCCGGGCCAGGTGCGTTACGTGATACCAACCCACGTTCATCTCGATCACGCCGGTGGTGCCAGCGCAATGATGGAGGCATTCCCCCATGCCGAGCTGGTAATTCATCCACGCGGTGCACGCCACATGATCGACCCGTCCGCACTGGTTGCGGCAAGCGAGGCCGTTTACGGCAAAGCTGCTTTCGCGCGACTCTACGGCCAGATCCAGCCAGTCGAGGAACAGCGCATCAGGGTTGCCGATGACGGGACCCGGCTCGAACTGGGTCGGCGGCAGCTGGAATTTTTCGATACCCCGGGGCATGCCCGCCATCATTTCTGCATCCGTGACGCCACCGCCGGCGGAATCTTCACCGGCGATACCGGGGGCTTCTGCTACGACCAGCACAAGCACCTCGAGGGTGCACTGTTGCCCTCCACGGTACCGACACAGTTCGAACCGGAAGCGCTGAAAGCATCCTTTGCCCGAATCCTCGGCTACGAGCCCGAGCGTCTGTTCCTGACGCACTACGGCGAGTTTCGCGATCCCGCGACCCAGGCCGACAGTTTCGATGCCTGGGTCGATCGTTTCGTCGATCTCTGCCGCGAGCTCGGCCCGCGCGACAGCGCCGGTGAGCGGGCACTGGAACATCGCCTCGGCGAATGCGTACGTAACCGGCTGGATGTCGATGGCGATAACTTCGACGGCATCCTCGGCGGCGATATGCGTCTCAACGCCCAGGGCCTGGCGCACTGGTGGCGGCGCGAGCAACGTGACTGAAGCAGCCTGGAAGCCGCATGTCACGGTGGCCGCGCATTGCGAACGCGACGGTCGTTACCTGCTGGTGCGCGAGTCGATCGACGGGCGCGAGGTCTACAACCAGCCCGCCGGACATCTCGACCCCGGTGAAAGCCTGCTCGAGGCCGTGATTCGCGAGACGCTCGAGGAGACCCTGTTTCGCTTCGAGCCGACGGCCATGGTCGGAATTTACCGTTACCCGCTGCCGGGGGACGACGACGCCACCTTCGTGCGTTTCCTTTTCCGCGGCGAGGTTACCGGGCCGGTTGCCGGGGAGCTGGATGCGGACATCGTGGCCGCCGAATGGCTGACCTACGCGGAGGTAATGGCCTGCC
The DNA here is from genome assembly GCA_030066085.1 of Gammaproteobacteria bacterium. Lineage (GTDB taxonomy): Bacteria > Pseudomonadota > Gammaproteobacteria. The sequence goes on from JASJCI010000001.1 coordinate 17,214, forward strand.
GTGATCGGCACCGAACACCGATGGTCATGCAGTGCATCGATGACGCACGTGCCGGTCGCAGCTTTCCGCTCGCGATCTTCAGCCCGGAGTTCGTCTGACCCATGTTCGTTATCCGTAGCCTCTTGCTGTTACTTTGCTGCACTCCGGCGCTGGCCACGCCCACCTTCATTCACTGTTACGACTATGGCTGCAAGTCGACCAGCGAGGTCCGCTACGGCGCAGACCAGTGGCGGCAAATCCGGCAGCTATTCACCGCGCGCGAACTGTCGATCGACGAGGAGAAGCAGGCTATCAGGCAAGCCATAGCGCTGATGGAACGCTTCAGCGGTGCACTCGCCGGCACCGATATCGATGTCGGCGGCAACTATCCCGGCTACGACGACTTCGAGCGCCAGATGGATTGTATCGACGAGTCGACCAATACCTTTCAGTACCTGTCGGCACTCGACGAGCTCGGCCTGCTCCGCTGGCACCGCGCCGGGATAAAACAGCGACGTATCGTCTGGATCCTGACTCACTGGACCGCGACCATTGCCGAGACCGGCAGCGGGCGGGTATACGCGGTCGACTCGTGGTACCTCGACAACGGCGAACTGCCCTTTCTGCAGCCGATCGCCGACTGGCGGCGCAAGCGCGACTTCCCCGCCAGTTACAATCCCGAGCTGGCGCTTGACTAGCCCGATGTCTGCGCCGACATCGGAAAAGATCATCGTCGGTATGTCCGGCGGCGTCGATTCCTCGGTTTCTGCCTGGCTGCTGTTGCAGCAGGGCTACCGGGTCGAAGGCCTGTTCATGAAAAACTGGGAGGAAGACGACAGCGAGGAATACTGTTCCGCCAGCGTCGACCTGGCCGACGCGGAGCAGGTTTGCGCGCGACTCGGCATCCGCCTGCACACGGTCAACTTTTCCACCGAGTACTGGGACAACGTGTTCGAGCATTTTTTGCACGAGTATCGCGCGGGTCGCACGCCGAATCCCGACATCATGTGCAACCGCGAAATCAAGTTCAAGGCCTTCCTCGATCATGCGCAGACGCTCGGCGCCAGCCGAATCGCAACCGGCCACTACGTGCGCTCGCGCCGCCGCGGCGATCGGGTCGAACTATTGCGTGGTCTCGACCCGAACAAGGACCAGTCGTACTTCCTCTACGCACTGGATCAGCACCAGATCGGGCACGCGCTGTTCCCTGTCGGTGAACTCGACAAGAGCGCGGTGCGCGAGATTGCGCGCGAGCAGGGATTCGCGGTGCATGCCAAGAAAGACAGCACCGGTATCTGCTTTATCGGCGAACGCAAGTTTCGCGACTTCCTGCAGCGCTTCCTGCCGGCACAACCGGGCGAAATCGTCGATCTCGACGGCGAGACTATCGGTGAACACGGCGGCCTGATGTATTACACCATCGGCCAGCGCCAGGGGCTCGGTATCGGCGGCACCGACCGCGGCAGCGAGCTGCCCTGGTACGTGATCGACAAGGAACTCGAGCATAATCGTCTCGTGGTTGCACAGGGGGTTGATCATCCGCGCCTGTTCTATGCGCGCTGCCGTATCACCGACCTGCACTGGATCGGCGAGCCGGTTACCACCCTGCCCTTTGCCTGCAGCGCCAAGATTCGCTATCGACAGCAGGATTCCCCCTGCCGCGTGGTCGCAATCGACGGCGATCGCGCCCTGGTCGAGTTCGAACAGGCGCAGCGTGCGGTAACTCCCGGACAGGCCCTCGTGTTTTATGCCGGTGAGGTCTGTCTCGGCGGCGGCACGATCGAAACGGCGCAAAGGTCGGCGTGAACCCGCTACAGGACCAGACCCTGGCCCTGGCGGGACTGTTTCAGGCCGCGGTCGAAACCGACAGCCTGGCAAGCGACGGTTTCTGCGATAGCACGGCGCTGGACTGCAGCCTGGCCAGCCTGTTTCGTATCGAGGCCGAATCCACCGCGGCGGTATACGGCGACATTGGCGGACTCGGCCGCGGCCTGTCCGCGCTGGTCGAATTCCTCGGCGGCCAGACCCGCAGCTCCGGACGCAACGTCTCCTACTACGTGCTGTCGATGCTGAAGCTCTCGCGTGCGCTGCTGCGCGACCGCTCGACGGCCGAAAACCTGCTCGAGGGCTTGCGCCAGATCGACAGCGCGGCGCGCGACTTCGGGCTCGAACGCGCCACCGTTATTGCCCGGGTCGACGGTCTCTACCAGCGCTGTATCAGTGGTATGCAGCCACGCATCATCGTACGCGGCGAGGCCAGTTTCCTGCGTGACGAAAACACCGCCATGCGCGTGCGCACGCTGTTGCTGGCGGGAATTCGCGCCGGGGTTTTGTGGCACCAGCTCGGCGGCAGCCGCTGGCGCCTGCTGTGGTCACGCCGCGATTATGTCCGCAACGCGCGGGCCCTTCTGCGTCGCGATCAGAACGCGTAACGTTCGCGGATGCGGGACAGCAGCCCCGTGGCTGCGCTGTCGATCAAATCGTAAACCCGTTCGAAACCGGCGTCGCCATAGTAGGGATCGGGCACCTCCATCTCGCCAACCTCGTCGGCAAAATCCAGCATCAGCGAAGCCTCCGCGCGCGGGTTATCCGGCCTGAGCGCGAGCATGTCCGCGAGGTTGCCGCGATCCATGCCGATGACATAGTCGAACTCGAGAAAGTCCCGGCTTTCGAAACGGCGCGCGCGCTGGGTCGACAGGTCGACGCCGCGAGCCCGCGCGGTCGCCTGCGCCCGGGGATCGGGAGGTGTGCCAACGTGATAACCATGCGTGCCGGCCGAGTCGACCTGGATACGCGCCTGCAGGCCGTGGCTTGCCACCAGCGCCTCGAATATCCCGTGCGCGGTAGGTGAACGGCAGATGTTGCCCATGCAGACGAAGAGCACTCTAACGGGTTGAATGTCGCTCATAGGTAGAAAAGCTTCATTCTGAAACAAAAACGCGTCTTCGCCAAGTCCCGCAGTGGCGTTACAATGACGCCCCTCACAGCGTACATCCAGGTTGAATCGCCATGCTCATCATTCCCGAAATTCAACTGCAGGACGGCAAGGTAGTTACCCGCTCATCGGTAGCCGGACAATCATACATTCACGATATCGAGCCGCAAGAAGCGCTGCGCAAGTTTGTTGCCGGCGGCGCGGAAATGATCCAGATTGTCGATGTCGACGCGGCCAGCGGTCACTCGACCAACAACGAGGCGTTGATCCGGCAGATGATCGACCAGACCGACATCCCGATCCAGGTAGCGGGCGGCGTCCGCACCCTGGTGCAGATCAACGACTGGTTCGAAGCCGGCGCCGCGCGAGTCGTGCTCGGTACCATCGCCATCACCGATGCCCCGCTGGTCGTCGAGGCTGCCAACCGCCATCCCGGTGGAATCATCGTGCACCTGGCAACGCGCGACGGTTACGTCATGATCGACGGCTGGAAAACCCAGACCGCGTTCCAGGCCCAGGACCTGATCCGCGACCTGCAGATGACCGGTATCGCGGGTGTCGTGCACAAGGATACCGAAAGCCTCGATATCGAATTTGCCGAGGCACTGGCGCTGACCGAGCAACTCAGCCATGACGTCTCGATCCCGGTTTATTCCAGCGGCACGGTACGCACGCTCGACGACATTGCCCGCCTGCGCTACATGCCGAACATCAACGGTGCAATCGTCAGTCACGCACTGCTGACCGGCGAACTCGATCTCGAGGATGCGCTACGGGTCGCGGCGGAAAAAGAAGTCAACCTCGAACCCGAATCGATCACGCGCAACGTCAACATGGGTATCCATCACGGCGTACGCGCATACCTCGCGGCCTATAACAGTTCGCAGGCGGCACGGGTGTGGAACCTGCAGCTGCGCGAAACCCTGACCGAGGATAACCCCTACATGGAAATGCTGATTCCGCAGCACGACCTCGACCTGGATCTCGCCAGCATGTCGCGGCGCGAAATCCAGGCTGCCTACGAGTCCGAGCTGGATCGTGCAGACATCGTCGTGGTTGTGCTCGAAGGCGTGGAAGCCGAGGCCTGGACCGGGTTCGAATGCGGTTACGCGCGTGCCCACGGCAAGTACATTTACGGCATTACCTCGGACCATGCGCACAAACTGCCGAGCCAGACCCGCTTCGAGGCCATGTGCGACGAGATCATCGTTTTCACCCATGGTGACGACGTTACCAAGACGCACGCCGAAATATCGCACGCACTGGCTACGCGAGTCATGGTCAAGAACGCGGGCTGAAGCTCCGCTGGTGCAAAAAAAGGGCCCGCTCGAAGCGGGCCCTTTTCGTTTCTGCGATCGTCGGCTTCTTCCTAGCCGTCGGGGTTGACACACTTGTAGACCATGAAGGTCTGCGCGCCCTCTTCGATCACGGTCAGCGGTACGATCGTATCGCCGCCCATGTTGGATGCGCTGTTGCGCGCAACTATGCGCAATTCCTTGGCAATGGTCTCTATCGGTCGGTCTATACCCATGACCTTCGCTGTCGTGGTGGTATTGGTGCGGCCCAGCTCGCGGCAGGTTTCGATCTCGGACGGATCCAGCACGCGCACTTTTTCGCCGCCCTCGTTGAGTTCGAGGCTCGCGCAGCCGGCAAGCGTTGCGAGTGCGGATAACAGGATAATATTGCGATACATGTTTGCTCTCCCCTTGTTGGCGTCAGGTGTTCGAAGCCTGGAAGATACTCTCGATCGACGCGTCGAGCATGGCGTTGAACTCGTCATCGCTCTGCTGCGCGCTCAGGCCCTCGGACAGCGCCCGCGAAAAGCTTGCAACCATGCCGTTCTGCCTTGCCAGGCGCTGGTTGGCCTCCTCGCGCGAGTAGCCGCCGGACAGGGCCACTACCTTGAGCACGTTGGCGTGTTCGATGCAGTCGCGGTAAAAGTTATCCTGTTCCGGCAGGGTCAGCTTGAGCATCACCAGTTGACCGTCACCCAGGGCGTCGAGCTGACGCATCAGGGCCGACTTGAGTAACTCCTCGGTAGCCGCCTTGGCGGGGCTGTTGATGTCGACCTCGGGCTCGATGATCGGCACCAGGCCCGCGTCGACGATGCGGCGACCGATTTCGAACTGCTGGTCGACGACCGCGTCGACCCCGGCCGCGTTGTCGGTTTTGATTACCGAGCGCATCTTGGTGCCGAAGACGTTTTTCGCTCGCGCACGCTGCAGCAGCACATCGAGGCCGGGCATGGGTTTCATGACCTGGGCGCCGTTCTGTTCATCGGCAAGTCCCTTGTCGACCTTCAGAAACGGCACAACGCGTTTGACCTGCCAGAGATAGTCGGCCGTCGGCTGCCCTTGCACTTCGCGGTCCATCGTGTTTTCGAACAGGATGGCACCCATGATCCGCTCGCCGGTGAAAGCCGGGCTGGTCATGATGCGGGTGCGCATGGCATGGACGAGGTCGAACATTTCGTCGTCGCCGGAATAGGCATCGGTCGCAACGCCGTAGTTGGCCAACGCCTTCGGGGTACTGCCGCCGCTCTGGTCGAGTGCGGCGATGAAACCGGGTAAATTGCGGATTTTATCGATTTGCTGATTAGTGTCTGTCACGGTTTGCTGCGCCTGTCAGGTGGAGATAACGATCGGATCGAATCGAAGGCCCCGAAGTATAAAGGGACTGATTTTTTAATACAACGAAGTCGCCCGCCAGGCAACGCGCAAGCGAACGCGGAGGCTCACTCGCGCATGGGTACGAACCCGGGGAGCGCGCGAATTCGCTCCAGCCAGGCAAGCAGCGCGGGGAAGTCGGCGAGATCGAATCCACCCTCGTCAGCCACGTGGGTGTAGGCAAACAGCGACACATCGGCGATGCTGGCTCGATCGCCGACCAGGTAATCCTGCTGCGCAAGATGGGTATCCATCAACCGTAACGCGCGCGCGCCGGCTTTGAGCTTCGCCTCGTACTCGGCCTGGCGTGCGGCCGGCATCTTCTGATAATGGCGGATGAAGCGTGCCACCGCGATGCTGGGTTCATGCGTGTACTGCTCGAAAAACTGCCATTGCAGGACCCTTGCCTGCGCGAGTGCGTCTTGTGGCCAGTAAACGCTGTCGCGCGCGAGATAATACAGGATGGCGTTGGACTCCGTCAGCACGTCGCCGCCGTCGGTAACGCAGACGGGGATCTGCCCGCCCGGATTGAGTGCAAGGAAACTCTCGCTCCGTGTTTCACCAGCGAGGATATCGACCGGGATCCAGTCGTAGCCCCGGTCTACCAGCCCGCATATCAATTTCAGCTTGTAGCAATTGCCCGACTCGCTGTCGCCATAGATTTGCATCGCCTTCAGTACTGCGGACGAATTTCGTCCATGCGGCTCGACATCAGCGTATCGCGGCCGAGCGACCGGTCGAACACGGTCGAATAGGCGAGCACGGCCTGCACGTAATTGCGCGTTTCCTTGAACGGCACCGTTTCGACCCAGAGGTCGGCGGACATGCTGTTTTCCCGCGGCAGCCAGCGGACGACGTTGCGTGGCCCCGCGTTATAGGCGGCCGCTGCCAGCGCGACGTTGTTGTCGAAGCGATTCATGACCGTGCGCAGATACTGCGTGCCGAGCCGGATGTTGTTGTCGACGCGCAGGATATCGGATTTGCGCGGTCGTTTCATACCGAGCGATCGCGCCACGTTACGCGCGGTACTCGGCATCAGCTGCATCAGTCCGAGCGCGCCGACATGTGAACGCGCCAGCGGATCGAACAGGCTTTCGCGGCGCATTACGCCGTAAATCAGCGACGGATCGAGTTCCTTGGCGCGGGCATGTTCGAGCACCTGCTCCTTGTACGGCATCGGAAAGCGCAGGCTGAAATCATTACGGTGCTCGGTTTTCGCCACCGTGCGGATGGCGCTGTCGTGCCACTGCCAGCTGGAGGCGAGCTTGGCCGCTTGCTTGATCTGTTCGTGATCCAGGTAACGCAGCGCCTGGAACCACTCGCGCTTGGCGTCGACCAGCCGATCCAGGAAATAAAGCTCGCGCGCGCGCAGCATGTGGGGCTTGTCACGCAGGAACTCGCCTTCGTCGATGAGGTCGGCGGTGGCGTCCTGCTGCTCGATGCGATATTCGCGGCGCAGCTTGTCGGCCGCGAGGAAGCCGTAATAACTGCTGCGATCCGCCAGTTGCTCGAGCAGGTTGAGCGAGTCGACCAGCTGGCCCTCTGACTCGAGCGCACGCGACAGCCAGTACTGCCATTCGTTCTCCTGGTACAGGTGAGCCGGCATGCGGTTGATGGTCTGCTGCAATCCCGCCCAGTCATGCGCGCGTAGCTGGATACGGGCCAGCCACAGGAAAGCCTGGTCGTTCATGCTCGACTCCGGCAACTGCTGCAGCAGGGTCCGAGCTTCGGATTTGTGCTGGTAAGCCGCGGACAGCGCTATGCGCCGCTGACTCTGCTCGATCTGCTCGGGGCTGAAGGCAAATTGATCCCGCAACAGGTTCCAGTGCTCCAGCGCCTTGAGACTGCTCTTGCGCGCGAGCCGGTCGATGGCATGCGCGATGATTGCGCGGTTACGATCGGTGTCGGCAACATCGGCCAGCTGTTTGAGTGACCTTTCGGGCCGCTTGTGCGCGTTGTACCAGGTCTCCACGATTTTCTGGTCGGCCTGGTCGAGTTTACGCCCGAGGTAGCGCGCCAGGTTCGGTCGGCGCGCCTTGAAGGCCTTTTCGATACGCTGCCAGGTAACCTGCCCGGGCGATGCGTGATGCTCGAGGAAGTAGGCAAACGCGGGATCACATTCCGAGGGTTGCGAGTAACCGCGCAGCCAGACCCGGGTAATCTCATCGACCAGGCCCTCGGTTTGCCCGGTTTGCAGGCGCGCCTTGAAGGCCAGGCAGCGCAGGCGGGTATTTTCGCGGTCATCGAAAAACTCGAGGTAGTTTTGCCAGTCACCGCGTCGGGCGAGCACCGACAGCCACTTGCCGCGCGCATGGTAGGCAAACGGAAAATCAGCGAAGCGGCGCAGGAAAGCCTCAACCTGTTCAGGTTTCATCTGGTTGACCCGGCGCCGGAACATGTCGTATTCGAGATAGGGGCGCGCGGGATAGCCCTCGAGCTCGGCCAGGATCCGGTTGAAACGCGTGACCTGGTTACGCTCGAGCGCGAACGCGGCGTCGTGGAACAACTGGCGCTGCTCCTCGATGGAGCCGATTGCGGGCGTACTGGCGAGGCACAGCGGCAACAGTGCCAGCAAGCTTGCCGCGAGGCTGGATTTCAGTGTTTTTACAGGCAACAGAAACCCTTACATTTCATTAATTTAGGCCGAATTTTAGAAGTACTTTATCGATACCGCAAGACGTATTCGCAAAGACCTGCTTCAGGCTCCCGTCAAGCGTGCCGGATCCAGCAGGCGAGCCAGTTCCGCGCCATCGATATCGGTCAATTCGAGCGCTACCTCGAGTATAGGACGATTTTCATCGAGCGCGATTTTGGCGATTTCGGCCGCGCGCTCGTAGCCGATCAACGGATTGAGCGCCGTTGCCAGGATCGGGTTACGTTCCAGGCCCTCCTCCAGGGTGGATTGCTCGACGCTGAAACCGTCGACTACGCGCGCCAGCGCATCGGCAGCGGCGGCCGCAATTGCGATACTTTGCAGCAGGTTGTAGCCGATTATCGGCAGCATGACGTTGAGCTGGAAGTTACCCGAGGCCGCCGCGATCGCGATCGTGCTGTCGTTGCCGCCGATCTGTGCCGCCACCATCAGGATCGCCTCGGGCAGCACCGGGTTGACCTTACCCGGCATGATCGAGCTGCCCGGCTGCAGCGGCGCGAGCCGGATTTCGCCAAGGCCGGTCAGTGGCCCGGAGTTCATCCAGCGTAAATCGTTACAGATCTTGGTGAAGGAGCTGGCCAGCACGCGCAGCTGCCCACTGGCCTCGAGCGCGGTGTTTTGCGTGGCAATGCCTTCGAAGCGGTTTTCCATGGGCCGAAATGCAACCCCGCTGTCGGCCTCGAGATGCGCGCAGACGCGCTCACCGAAATCCGGCGCGGTGTTGACGCCAGTGCCGACCGCGGTGCCGCCGATAGCGAGCTGCTGCAGGCGCGTGAGACTGGCCTGCAGGCGATAACGATCGCTCCTGAGCTGCGACGCCCAGGCCGAGATTTCCTGGCCGAGCCGTATCGGCATCGCATCCATCAGGTGGGTACGGCCGGTCTTGACGATATCCGCATGTCTCGCCGCGGCGGCTTCCAGCCGGTCCTCGAGCTGGCGCAGCCGTGGCAGCAGTTGCTGGTGAAACTCGAGACTCGCGGCGACGTGAATCGCCGACGGAAAGACGTCGTTGGAGCTCTGCCCCATGTTGACGTGATCGTTCGGATGCAGCTCCAGCCCATCGCCGCTGGCAAGCGTGCTGATGACCTCGTTGACGTTCATGTTGCTGCTGGTGCCTGACCCGGTCTGGAACACGTCGATACCGAACTGGTCGCCGAATTCGCCGGCGATGATCCGGTCGGCAGCGGCAACGATTGCGTTGCAACGCTCTTGCTCCAGCAGGCCCAGATCTAGATTGGCGCGCGCGCAGGCGCGCTTGATGCGGGCCAGCGCCGCGATCAGGCTGGCCGGCAGGCGCAGGTCGCTGAAGCGGAAATTATCCAGCGCACGCTGGGTCTGGGCCTGGTACAGCGCATCGGCCGGAATCTCGATGGTGCCCATGCTGTCACGTACCTTGCGCGTCTTTTTTGCCATGTTTTCCCGCCGCTGCCGACTCGCGCCAGTGTATCATCCCCGTGCGCCGATTCCCGCTGTTTGCGCACGACAGGCAAGCCGCACCAAAGCTGCACACAAAAGCCGGATAAGTGGTCTACAATAGGAAGAATGCCGCAAGGCGCTTACGACATTTCCGGCGATACTGCCAGCCGAACCCTGAGGTGAAAGCAATGGACAATGAAGATACCGTGGTCTTGACCCCCGAGGAAAAAGAGAAAGTTCTCAACGAAGTCCCCGAGGACGAGCAACAGGACGAGGACGGGGACGAAGACTAGACCGGCTTCGTCCCCGCGCGGGTCTCACCGGCCCGTGCCTCAGGCAGACAGGCAACGGATTGCTTTTGCCGTCCCCAGAAATTCCTTCATTTCCGTCTGCTGGGTGTACACGACGAAAACGCCGTCGGCACCGAGCGCGGCCGCATCCCGGCGTAAATTGGAAAACATCGATTGCAGCGACAGGTAGCCACTGGCGCTGAGTTCGGCCACGGTCTCGAAGCGGCAGGTCGGCCGCTGCGTGTAGAAGATCGAGACTTCGTTCGGATCCAGCGCGTTACCGGGCCGGCCGATAACCACCGGCGGCTGAACGCAGGCTGCGAGCACCAGGCTCGAAATCAACAGGGTAATCATCGGGCGCAACATTTTGACCTCCACCCGCTGTATCGGCGCAAGCGGCGTGAACTTGACGATCGATCACCCGCGATTCAGGCGGGCTGGCGCGCCACCACCTCCACCAGCGCGGCACAGAGCCGAGCCAGGTCATCGTCCTGCATGACGTAAGCCGGCATCAGGTAAACCAGCCTGCCGAACGGTCTGATCCACACGCCGGCCTCGACAAAATTGTTGCTGATCCGCGCCATATCGACCGGTTCGTGCAGTTCGACCACGCCGATCGCCCCGAGCGTCCTGACCTCCCGCACCGACGGCAAATCGCGGCAGGGTGCCAGGCCGGCGCGCAAACCACGCTCGATACGCTGCACCTGCTGTCGCCAGTCACCTTCGCGCAACAGGTTTAGGCTTTCCAGCGCAACCGCGCAGGCCAGCGGGTTACCCATGAAGGTCGGCCCGTGCATGAAGACACCCGGCGAACCGGCGTCGATGGTGTTGCTGACCTGTTCGCTCGCAAGCGTCGCGGCGAGACTGAGGTAACCGCCGGTGAGCGCCTTGCCGAGGCACATGATGTCCGGCTCGATAGCGGCATGTTCGCAGGCGAATAGTTCGCCGCTCCGACCGAAACCGGTCGCAATCTCGTCCGCGATCAACAGGATATCGTAGCGATCGCAGAGTTCGCGCACGCGCCGCAGGTAGTCCGCGGAATAAAAGTACATGCCGCCGGCACCCTGCACGATCGGCTCCAGCACCATGGCGGCAATTTGATCGTGCTTGCGCTCGAACAGCCGCTGCAGTGGATCGAGATCGGCATCGTTGCAAGCCTCGCCGTAGCGGCAACCCGGGCGTTCGACAAAATGCTGCTTTGCCAGCACCGAGCTGAACAGACTGTGCATGCCGGTCACCGGGTCGCAAACCGACATGGCCCCGAAGGTATCGCCGTGATAACCGTTGCGCAGGGTTGCAAAGCGCTGCTTGTGCGCCCTGCCCGCGGCATGCCAGTACTGCAGCGCGAGCTTCATCGCGACCTCGACGGCAACCGACCCCGAATCCGACAGGAATACCGCCGACAGGTTCGAGGGTGTCAGCTCGACCAGCCGCTCCACCAGCCGGATGGCCGGCGCGTGCGTCAGGCCGCCAAACATCACGTGCGCCATCTGCGCGAGCTGGGTCTCGATAGCGCCGTTCAGTCGGGGGTGGTTGTAACCGTGAATAACGCACCACCAGGAAGCCATGCCATCGATGATTTCACGACCGTCGGAAAGGCGCAGGCGCACGCCCGCGGCAGAATCCACGTGGAATACCGGTAGAGCGCTGTGCATGGCGCTGTAAGGGTGCCATATATGACTGGCGTCGATCGCCATTTGAGCCGCCAGTGGTGCGTTGCCGGACACGATATATTTCCGCATGAAGCCAGATTCTGGTGCATAATAATGCAAATTCGCTGGTATTGTTGCTATTTAAAGTAGTTTATTTATAATCGCCCTAGATTATTGATAATTATAATAAAATTCCAAGAAATACTATTAAAATGCGCGTTAAGTCATCAGCGTTTCACGCGGGCTTTGTCGGCCCTCGAAGACAACAGATAGAGACAAACATGATACGCCCACGCACCCTACGCGCACTCCTGGCCATAACGCTCCTGCTAATTTGCCCGCAACTCGCGGCCCGCGACGTCAGCATGCTGACCCTGAACTGGGCACCGCATTACGCCAGTGACCTGCCCGAGCAGGGACTGACAACCGCGCTGGTCAAGGCCGCTTTCCGCGCCGGGGGTCACAATGCCGAAGTCGAATTCATTCCATGGGCACGCGCGCTGAAGGAGGTCGAGGAAGGCAAGGCCGACGTGGTCATGGGTGCGTACTACAACGAGGAACGCACGCAGAAGTTCATCTTCAGCGACGTGATTTATCACCTCAATCTCGGCCTGATTGCACGTCCGGGCCTCGACAAGACACGTTACCAGTCACTGCAGGAATTGAGCGAATACAGTATCGGCGTCGCCCGCGGATTTGCCAACAGCGAGGATTTCGACGCCGCCAACTACCTCGATAAGCAGGTTGCGAGCACACCCAGGCTCAACATTCGCAAGCTTTTCCGTGGCCGCATCGACATGGCGGTCATGAACTTCGACCTGTTTCGTTACGAAGCCAAGAAGGAAGGTTTTTGCATCAGCGACGTTACCTTCATGGACCCGCCACTGAGCACGGAGGGGCTGTACGTGATGGCATCACGCAGGATTGCGGACGGTGAACAGCTGATGCAGGATTTCAATCGTGGACTCGCGGCCATTCGCGCCAACGGCGAGTTCGACCGTATCGTCAATCGTTTCCGCAAGTAGGCTCGCCGCAGAGCAGGATCACCGACATGAATAAAGGCAAGATTCGCTGGTACAGCACGATTCGCATGAAGGTCGTACTGGTGGTTATCATATCCTGTACCCTGGTGCTGGGTGGCCTGAGTGCATACAACACTATCAACGACCAAAAGCAGCTGACCGCCGAACTGCAGCAGCTCGCCGGGGTTACCTCGCAACGACTCTCGAAACACCTGATCCTGCCGATGTGGGATCTCGACCGCGAACAGGTCGACAGCACGCTCGAAGCCGAAATGCTGGAAGACAACATCCAGGCAATCGTCGTCTGGGACGAGGGCAAAACGGCGATCTTCTCGGCACGCGAACGCGGCCCGGCGGGGCTGCCGGTGCAGTCGAACGGGTCGATTACCGGTGACGTCATCGAATCGCGTAACGAGGTCAGCAACGGCGCCAAGTCGATTGGCGAAGTAGCCGTCTACGTCTCCAAGAAGCAGCTGAACCAGCAGCTGACGGCAGCCACTATCGCCAATATCATTACCCTGATCGCGCTGATCGTGGTCATGGCCGTGGTCATGGTCATCGTTATGAACCAGATCATCATCGGCCCGATCACGCGCCTGGCCAAGCACGCCGACGACATCAGTCACGGCGACCTGAAACAAAACATCGTGCCGGAATCCAACGATGAAATCGGGCAGCTGGCGGAGGCTTTCCATCGCATGCAGACCAGCCTGCGGGTGGCGTTTAAACGGATTTACGCCAAGGCGAAGTCGGCCTGATCGAGCCAATGGTCGAAACCGGATGAATCCGGGAGTGCGCCACGGTGAGTGACTGGATCGGCTATGACGAGTTCGTCGATCTGGTGCGCAATCATCATCACGATGGTTTTACCGGCCTGATCACCGGGGTCAGCGAGCGCAAACACTCCTTCCGCATCGGCTTCGATCGCGGCGAAATCGTTCTCCTGACCTACCGTGTGCAAAAGGGTAACGATGCGCTGCAGTCGATTAGCGGAATCGAGCGGGCCAAGGTCACCGAACATCCGAATACCGCGATTCAGCGGACCGAAAACACCCCGGATACCAGCACGATCCTGTCCCAGTTGACGACCCGGACACTGGACGACACCACCACCACGATAACCGACATCGAGGACGTGCCGGCGCCCCGCCCGCTACCCGGCACGGGCAGCGCTGGCAACGTCATCGACGAACGCATGCGCAAGGTTATCGAAACCGCTGCCGTGCATCATTTCGGCCCGATCGGCGCGATGGTGTGCGAGGAACGGCTGAACAATCCCCGCGGCGACCTGCGCCAGGTCATGCTCGAGATTGCGCACGAAGTCGGCGCCAGCGAGGCCGATACCCAGGCGTTTTTTCAGTCGGTGACGAACGCCTGATCCTGTGATCGCGGGCGCCAGCCTTCGGGTCCCAGGTGCATTGCCTCGAGCAGCAGGTCCACACCACGACCGGCAGCCTCGCGTTCTATCGCGGCACGATTGCGCTCGCCTTTTGCGATGGCAAAACTCGCCTGTGCGACGATGTCGCCATGGTCGAAGCGTTCGTCGAGCAGGTGCAGGGTCACGCCGAGGCGCTCCTCGCCCGCGGCCAGTTGTTCGCCGATCGGATCGGCACCGCGAAAACGCGGCAGGCAGGAGGGGTGCAGGTTCAGCGTCGCCCTCGTAGCCGCGGCGCGCATTCGCGGCCCCAGCAGCCGCGGCCAGCAGGCGACCAGCAGGTATTCGATTCGTGCGCGCCGCAGCGCCGACGCCAGTTGCGCCTCGCCGGCCCCGGCCGCGTACAGCAGCGGCAAATCGCCGATCAGCTGCAGGATCGCGCGTGGCGAGGAATCGGCAAGTTCGATCGAAGCGGGAGGTACTGCCGGCGGGAATTCCGGCAGCAGGACCAGCGCGGGCAGGCGCTCCCGCGCGCGTAACTCGCTCAATACCCGGCAGGAAAAAGCGGCATCGCTCAGGCAAACGGCGAGGCGCGGCCGCCGCAGTGCATCAGGGATCGTCATCACAGGGCTGGCGCGCCAGCAAGCCGCTCTCGGTTAGAGTATCGATGTAACCGAAACTGCGCATGTCCTCTATGCGAAAAGGGTAAAGAATCCCGTCGAGATGATCACACTCGTGCTGCACGACACGCGCATGAAAACCGCTGGCCTCGCGTTCGATACGGTTGCCGTGCTGGTCGTACCCGGCGTAGCGGATGTGGCGAAAACGCGGCACGATGCCGCGCATACCGGGCACGCTCAGGCATCCTTCCCAGCCGTCTTCACGGGTGTCGTCGAGCGGCGTAATCTCGGGGTTGACGAGCACGGTACGCGGCACCGGCGGGGCATCCGGGTAGCGTGGGTTGTGGTCATAGCCGAAAATGACGACCCGTTGCAGCACGCCGATCTGCGGCGCGGCAATCCCGGCGCCCTTTGCCGCGGCCATCGTGTCCCACATATCCTGCAGCAGCGGCTGTAATACCTCCGGCTCGACGGGATCGACCCGCGCCGACACCTCGAGCAATCGCGGATCTCCCATTTTCAGTATCGATCGCACAGCCATAACGTCCCCCCGGGTCTGATTGCGCTGGCCCGGCGACGATGATATAACACCGGCTCGACTCGGAGACAGCGTTTTGGCGAAATCACCCCCCGTCGGCCCGGTCAGTGGCACCGTGGTGCCCCGCTTCGCCGGCCCCTCGACCTTTTGTCGCCTGCCGGAACTGCGTGACGTAGCCGACTGCGATGTGGCGATTCTCGGCATACCCTTCGATGCCGGCACCAGTTACCGGCCCGGGGCCCGTTTCGGACCCCAGGCGATCCGCCAGGCCTCGCGCCACCTGCGTACCAACTTTCACCCGGCCTACGACACCGAACCCTTTCGGACCCTGCAGGTCGCCGATGCCGGCGACGTAGCCTGCAATCCTTACAACATCGAGGAAGCGATCGGGCAGATCGAAAGCGCTGCTTCCGATCTGCTGCAGCAGGCGCCGGTAATCGTCAGTCTCGGCGGCGATCACACCATTGCGGTTCCGCTGCTGCGATCCATGCACGCCCGCCACGGTCCGGTTGCGCTGGTACATTTCGATGCCCATCTCGATACCTGGGACACTTATTTCGGCGCACCCTATACCCACGGCACACCGTTTCGGCGCGCTGCCGAGGAGGGCCTGTTCAATGACCGGGCTTCGATGCATGTGGGTATTCGCGGACCGCTCTACAGCCGTGACGACCTGGAGCGCGACGCCGAACTCGGTTTCAAGGTGGTCCATTGCGACGATCTCGAGCAGGGTGGTGTCGAGCGGGTGGTGCAGCGGATTCGTGAACGCGTCGGCGACGAACCACTGTACCTGTCAATCGATATCGACGTGCTCGATCCGGCGCATGCACCCGGCACGGGCACTCCCGAAATTGCCGGGCTGAGCAGTCGCGAGCTGGTGAACATCGTGCGTGGCCTGCAGGGTCTCAATCTCGTTGGTGCCGATATCGTCGAGGTGGCACCCGCCTACGACCATGCCGAAATCACGTCGCTGGCGGCTGCGACCATCGCTTACGAAATGATCAACCTGGTCGCCTGCCGGCCTGCGTGAAGCGCGACCTAGTCGCGAATCGTCTCCTCGCGCAGCGTGTGACGCGCAAACCATACGACCGAAGCAAGCAGCATACTGCCGCCGACCAGGGTGTTGGCCGACGGTGTTTCACTGATGACCAGCCACACCCAGAGAGGGCCCAGCACGCTCTCGAGCAGGTAGACCAGCTGGACCTCGGCGGAATTGGCGAAACGCGGCGCGATCGTCAAAACGATGAACGCGAACGGCACCAGCAACAGCCCCATGATCGCCATGTATAGCCACTGTGATCCCGTAAGCGACAGGGACGGATCGCGCGACAGGGCGAACAGCGCGGTGAACAGGCTGCCGAGCATAACCGAAGGCACCAGGTCGATTTCCTTGCGCAGGCGCACCAGCACCGCGCTGCAGGCAGTAAACACCGCACAGCCAAGTGCCAGCAGGTCACCCACCAGGCCGTCGCTGCCATAACTGCCGTAGCCGATAATGAAAATACTGAGCATCGAAAGCCCGATGATCAGCCAGGTCGTTGGACGTTGATTTTCACGCAGCACCAGCAGTGACAGCAGTGCTGCAAAGACCGGCGCTGATGACAGGAACAGCAGCGTGTTGGCGACCGTGGTGCGCTGGATGGCGCCGATGAAGGTCAGGTTGACGCAGGCAAAAAAGACGCCGTTGAGCAGTCCGGCCCAGCCCATTCGCAGTAGCGCACGCGGCAGGTCGCCGCGATAAAACAGCAGCAGGAACAGGCCAATGGCGAAGATCGGGAACAGGCCGCGAAAGAACAGGACGGTATCATCGTCCAGCCCGGCCAGCCGGATCATCAGGCTGTCCGGGCTCAATACGAATACACCGACCAGTGCCATCGCGATTCCCCTGCCTCTATCACTGAGTCTGAAAAACAATCCGGTCATGCAGGGCTAGTAATATTTTTTTTGCATGATAATGTCTGGCGCCGAATTAATCAGCCCGTTTGATCGAGGTTAAAATGCCGCTGAGCACGCCTGCAGAACGCGAACTGACGCATACACGCGTCGTCACCTGTCACGGCTACCGCCGCAGTGACGGCCTGTTCGATATCGAAGGTCGCATCGTAGACACCAAGCCCTATCGCTTTCGCAACCGCGATCGGGGTGGCTGGATCGAAGCGGACGAGGCGCTGCACGATATGTCGATACGACTGACCGTCGACGATAACTTCGAAGTGGTGGACGCAGAGGCAGTAATCGATGCCTCGCCGTACAACTATTGCGCCAGCGTTTCCCGGGTAGCGCGCAACCTGATCGGCTTGCGTATCCGTCCGGGCTGGACCGACAAATCGCGCCAGGCGATGGGTGACAAGCGTGGCTGTACTCATCTCACCGAACTGCTGGGCCCGGTGGCAACCACGGCAATCCAGACCATCGTGGCCGGGCGCAACCGCGATGCAAAACCAGGCCCTTACCGGGGCAAGCCGCCGTTTCTGAACAGCTGCCACTCCTATGCCGACGACAGTCCCGTGATCAGGGAACACTGGCCGGAGGCCTACCGGGGCGACTGAGCCGCATGTAGGAGAAGTCCTACATTTACGACCGTCGTTTGCCATATGAATCCCCGGGGGTGTTTGCTAGCCTCGATCTACGACATTGCGCACAGGGACGTCAGATGAACAACAATGACCCGGCCAGCGGCTATCTTCTAACCAGCCAGCTCCTGTCGCAGCTCGACATGGCACTCGATCGCTCCAGCATCATGCGTGACATCGTTGCCGGCTACGAGCGCCTGCGGATGCTCGAGAGCCTGACCGGACCGACGCGGCGCACGCGCCTGTTGCGGCAGGAAATTGCCCGGATGGAATCGCAACTGCATCTTTGATGCTGGCGCAGCCAGCGCGATGCCGCCATGAATTTCGCGTGCGCTGGCGACTGGTGCGCGCCTGGCCGGCGTCCCCGGTTACCCGGGAATCGCATGCTCGCCATCTTTGGCGCGTTCGACAGCATTACTGCCAGACCGCGCGATCTCCGCGGTCCAGGATCGGGGTTGTCGGGCGGCTGCCGCGTGATTCGACATGCGCCGGGGCGCGCGGAACAGCCAGCGCGCAGGGCTGGAGGAGATCAGCTAGGTCGCCTGGCCGGAAGCGCTGTCAGCGTCGGCTGCATGTTCCATGTCGCCAATTTCGTCCAGGCGTGCCTGCAGCCTGAGTTTATCCAGCGATGCGAACGGCAGGTTGACGAAAATCGAAATCCTGCGATCGAGCGCCATGAAGGTTTGCTGGAAGGCGGTCTTCTGTTCGATTTCGAGCCCCTCGACCGCGGCAGGATCGGGCATGCCCCAGTGCGCGGTCATCGGTTGACCGGGGAAGATCGGGCACTGTTCGGCGGCATGATCGCAGACCGTGAACACGAAATCGATCCTGGGCGCACCCTCGCCGATAAACTCGTCGATCGACTTGCTGGAATAGCTATCAACCAGGTAATTGTTGGCTTCGAGCACCCACAGGGCCAGCGGGTGAACTTCACCTTTCGGTTCGCTGCCGGCGCTGAAAGCGTTGAACTTGCCGCGTCCCCAGCGACCGAGCACCGCTTCCGCGATGATACTGCGTGCCGAATTACCGGTGCAGACGAACAGTACGTTGTATTTTTCCTGCGCCATCGAATTCCTCCCGGAATACCCTGCAAAACCGCGTGATGATAGCCCCGCAATACTACAGTCTTGTTACAAAGCCGGTTTTGGTAACCGGGCGCGCCGGCAGGCGCGAAAGAATGGTGCCCGGAGCCGGAGTCGAACCGGCACGGTGTTTCCACCGAGGGATTTTCATACCATCTACGGCTTTCGCCGCAGCGGGCGTTACCCGCCTTTGTGGTCTGGACTTTCTCTTTACCTTATCATGACTGGCATAACTTAGGCAGGAGCCGTCAAGTCTCTACACTTTCGTCGATACGGACGCGACATGAAGTTGTTCAAATATACCCGATTCGACCTGCAACAGGCCGTGGCCTCGTCGAAATCCATGCGACAAACGCTGATACGTTTGCACGTCGCTCCATACGGCGGTAACTACAGCGTGTTAAAAAAGGCCATCAAGTATTTCGACCTCGACACGTCGCATTTCACCGGACAGGCCTGGAACAGGGGGAAATCCATCGCCCCGAGAAAGGAACTCGACGCCTATCTCAGGACCGGTTCGAACATTTCGTCGTTCAAACTGAAGAACAGGTTGCTGCAGGCAAAATTACTGCAGCCGAAATGTTCTGGCTGCGGGCGCCTCACCTGGCGAAAACAGCCGATTCCCCTCGAACTCGATCATATCAATGGCAACAACAGAGATAATCGAATTCTCAACCTCAGGTTACTTTGCCCCAACTGTCATGCCCTGACCCCGACTTATCGAGGTAAAAACCGTAAAGACGCTTAGCTCGGGATTGCCACCATCTTGCAGCTGAGGTTTCCCCGAATTTGACTCCATTCACATCGACGGTTTCCCGGTCGAGTGCTCAATCAGTTTAAGTCCCTTGCGTCTACCAATTTCGCCATCCGGGCAGGATAGTGTCGTCTAGCAGGCGTCGCGATGATACCCCATCGATGTTTCGAGGTATACAGAAATGGAGGCGGAGGTCGGAATCGAACCGGCGTACACGGCTTTGCAGGCCGCTGCATAACCACTCTGCCACTCCGCCATCTCGGAATAAACGTGGTGACCCTGGCCATCATAACGACTGCGAATGGCCAAAAAAAGCCCCGATCGAGATCAGGGCCTGGAAAAACTGGAGCGGGAAACGAGATTCGAACTCGCGACCCCAACCTTGGCAAGGTTGTGCTCTACCAGCTGAGCTATTCCCGCGAAAAGAGCCGCTATTCTATAGATTCACCCTGCACTGTCAAGCAACCCGCCTCATCCCTCGCGCGTGAGCACCGGCCAGGCCGCGCGCAGGTAAATTACCATCGAAATGATGGTCAGAATGGCCGCCACGTAATAGACAGTCAGTCCGATCTCGAAGATCGGCAGACCGAAAAAAGGTTCTTCGTAGACCATGAAACCGATCGCGAACATCTGCGCCACGGTCTTGCTCTTGCCGACGAACGATACCTTGACCGTGGTGCGACTGCCGAGTTCGGCCATCCACTCCCGCAGCGCCGATATCGAGATCTCGCGGGCAACGATCACTACCGAAGGCAGCGCGACGTAGATACTCGGATGCGCCTGCACCAGCAGGATGATGATAACCACCACCATCAGCTTGTCCGCGACCGGGTCGAGAAAGGCGCCGAACGGCGACTCGAGGCGCAGGCTGCGCGCGAGGTAACCATCTACCCAGTCGCTGACGCAGGCTACAAAAAATATGGCCGCACCAGCGACATTGGTCCAGCCGAACGGCAGGTAGAAGACAACCACGAACAACGGGATCAGCAGGATCCGGAAGAGCGTGATGGCGGTTGGCAGGTTTATTGTCATCGTCGGGGACTGGCGAATCAGCTGTGAAACCTATCATAGATCATTTGCGCGGTCTCGCGGTTGATTCCCTTGATCTGCATCAGTTCCTCGACGCCCGCCGCCATGACGCCCTGCAGCCCGCCGAAGGTATTGAGCAACAGCTGGCGTTTGCGTGCGCCGATGCCCGGGATCTCCTCGAGTTTCGACTTTCGCCGGGCACGTGCGCGCGCCTGTCGGTGACCGGTGATCGCGAAGCGATGCGCCTCGTCGCGGATCTGCTGGATCAGCAGCAGCGCCGGCGAATCCAGCGCAACGGCGACCGGGGTCATTTCCTCGTCGAGGATCTGCTCGTATCCGGCGCGGCGCTCGGCACCCTTGGCCACGGCAAATACCCGCAGGTTCGGCTTGACCGTCGGGATATTCAGCGCCTCCAGCACTTCCAGGGCAACCCCGAGTTGCCCCTTGCCGCCGTCGATCAGTACCAGGTCCGGCAGCAGGTCGGGATTATCACGCCGTTTCGAGTAACGCCGGTCCAGCACCTGGCGCATCGCGGCATAGTCGTCCCCGGCAGCAATGTCCTTGATGTTGTAGCGTCGATATTCAGTCTTGTCGGCACCCTCCTGGCCGAACACCACGCAGGACGCCTTGGTCGCCTCGCCCATGGTATGGCTGATATCGAAACACTCGATACGGTCCGGCGCCTGCTCGAGGTGCAGCGCCTCGACCAGGCTCTGCATGCGCTTGCTCAGCAGGCTCGACGACAGCAGGTAGGCCTTGAGCGCCTGGCGCGCGTTGTCGACAGCGTTTTCCAGCGCCCGGCGGCGCTTGTCACGCACGTTGTGCTGTATGCGGACCCGCGAGTCGTTGAGTTGCTGCAGCGACTCGGCCAGCAGCGCGGGATTCTCGAGCTCATGGCTGACGATGATTTCGGCTGGCGCGGGATGGTTCGAGTAATGCTGGATGATGAAGGTTTCGAGCAGCTCGGCGGCATCGGTGTCGAGCCGGGTGCGATTGTAGAACGGCTTGTTGCCAAGCGAGGTCCCGTTGCGAATCATGAACAGCTGGATACAGCTGAAATCCTGTTCCAGCGCGCAGGCGACGATATCCATGTCGCCGTGGAAATCGGTAACGAACTGTTTTTCGGTCACGCGCCGCAGGGTTTCGATCCGGTCGCGAACCTCGGCCGCGTTTTCAAAATCCAGCTGGCGCGAAAATTCTTCCATCAGCGCAACCTGCTGATCGATGAGTTCGCTGCTCTTGCCCTCGAGAAAAAGCCTGGCCTGCTCGATCTGGGCGGCATAACTCTCGCGATCGGTATGGCCGACGCAGGGCCCCGTGCAGCGTTTGATCTGGTACTGCAGGCAGGCGCGACGACGATTCAGCATGGCGGAGTCTTCGCAATTGCGCAGTTTGAAAATCCGCTGTACGTGATTGATCGTGTAACGAATCGACCCCGCACTCGGAAAAGGACCGTAAAAGCTGCCCTTGCTGCGGTCGGGTTTACCGCGGAAAACCTTCAGCCGCGGGAACTCGTGATTCGTCAGCTGCACGTAGGGATAACTCTTGTCGTCGCGAAACAGGATGTTGTAACGCGGATTCAGGTTCTTGATCAGGTCGTTTTCGAGCAACAGCGCCTCGCTTTCGGTGCGCGTGTTGGTTACCTCGATACGGTCGATGTTGTTGACCAGCGACAGGATGCGCGTGGTAAGGCCGGTTTTGCGAAAGTAGCTGGCCAGGCGTTTCTTCAGGTTTTTCGCCTTGCCGACATAGATCACCCTGCCCTTGCGATCGATCATGCGATACACGCCGGGCTTGTTGTTGACCGTGGCGAGAAAGGCCTGGTGGTCGAATCCCTGCCGGTCGTCGTTCACCCGAACCACTCGCGCAGGCGTTTGAACACCGCATCGAAGCCGGCCTCGTCGAGACGCCCGGTGTTGAAGTTGTAGCGACTGCAATGATACGAATCCAGCAACAGGCGCGCGCCTGGCAAGGCGTGCTCGGCCAGGTGGGAAAATCGATAGCGACCCGGTGCCAGCGCCAGGGCTCGCAGGATCGCGCGGTGCGCCACGCCCCCGAGCGCGAGCACGGCGCCGTTCGCGCCGACCTGTTCCAGCTCCGCTCGCAGGAAACGATTGCAGGTGTCGATCTCGCGGGTGTTCGGCCGGTTTAGCGGCGGCAGACACTTGACCGCATTGGTAATGCGGCAATTCAGCAATTCGATGCCCGTCGCCTCGCCGTCGCTGCGGCGCGCGAAACCGCTGCGGCACAGCGCGGCATGCAACCGCTCGCCGGAAGCGTCGCCGTGAAACGGAATCCCGGTTGCGTTGGCGCCGTGCAATCCGGGTGCCAGGCCAACGACGAGCAGGCCGGCGTCGGCACGCCCAACGGCAGCTACCGGACGGTTGTGATAATGCGGAAAATCCCGTTGCTGCTGCTGGCGGTATCCATGCAGGCGCTCACAGAGCTGACAGTTCGACAGTTCGCTCATCGGGCTCGGCGCCGACGACTAGTCGGACTGGACAAATTCGACCATGCCCTGCTCCACCGCGATCTTGACCAGGTCCACCTCGTTTTGCGCCCCGAGTTTATCCAGCAGGCGCAGGCGATAGGTGCTGATGGTCTTCGGGCTAAGGCAGAGCTTGTCCGATATTTCAGCGTTGGTCAGGCCGTGCGAGATCATCAACATGACCTGGAATTCTCGTCGCGAGAGACGATCGATCGGGTTGCTCTCGTTGCCCGGCAGCAGCGACAGCGCCAGCTGCTGCGCAATGCTCGGCGCGATGTAGGCGTTGCCCTCGTACACCTGCCGAATCGCCGCCAGCATTTCGTCGACGCCGCATTCCTTGGTGAGATACCCCTTGGCGCCGATTTCGAGCATGCGCTTGGGGAAGGTCTGCTCATTATGCACGGTCAGAACGATAATCTTTTGTGCCGGATTGCGCTGCAGGATACGGTGGCAGGCTTCAACACCGCCGATGCCGGGCATATTGACGTCCATCAGGATAACGTCGGGCGCCAGCTCCTGGGCCAGCTTCACGCTGGTCTCGCCGCAGTCGGCCTCGCCGACGATGCGCACTTCGCCGCTGTCTTCCAGCAGGCGGCGAATACCGGTACGCACGATCTCGTGATCGTCGGTCAGCAGGATATTTATCATCAGGAACAACCAGGTCGACTGGCGCGATCATATCACAGCCATCCTACCTCGTGTAATCCGGGCGGATCAGTAGCGCAGCAGCACCGAACCCCAGGTAAATCCGCCGCCGAAGGCTTCCAGCAGCAGTAATTCGTTCTCCTTGATACGCCCGTCGCGGACCGCCACGTCGAGCGCAAGCGGAACCGACGCGGCCGAGGTATTACCGTGCCGGTCGACGGTTACGACGACCTGGTCCATCGACATCTTGAGCTTCTTCGCGGTTGCCGCGATGATGCGGATATTGGCCTGGTGAGGCACCAGCCAGTCGATATCGGACTTCATCATGCGATTGGCGGCAAGGGTTTCGTCGACGATCCGGCCGAGGGTATTGACCGCCATCTTGAACACCTCGTTGCCGCGCATTTCGACGTAAGCCTTGCCCGCGCGAACCTCTTCCATGCCGTCGCCGATACCATGCGGTACCCATAACAGGTTTTCGTACTTGCCATCGGCGTGAATATGGGTAGACAGGATACCGGTTTCCTCGCTGGCCTCCAGGATCACGGCGCCGGCGCCATCGCCGAACAGAACGCAGGTGCCGCGGTCTTGCCAGTTCAGAATGCGGGAAAAGACTTCCGCGCCCACCACCAGTGCTTTTTTGGCACTGCCGGTCTTGATGAACTTGTCGGCCACCGTCAGCGCATAGACGAAGCCGGTACACACGGCCTGGATATCGAATGCGGGACAACCGTGAATATCGAGACGTGCCTGCAGAATGCAGGCCGAGCTGGGGAAAATCTTGTCCGGCGTCGAGGTTGCCATCACGATCAGGTCGATTTCCTGCGGATCGATGCCCGCCGCTTCGATCGCATGGCGGGCCGCCTTTTCCGCGAGGTCCACGGTAGTTTCGTTGTCGCCGGCGATATGGCGCTGCTCGATGCCGGTACGCTCGCGAATCCACTGGTCGGTGGTGTCGACCAGGCTTTCGAGCTCGTGATTGGTCATCACCCGTTCGGGCAGGTAACTGCCGGTACCGACGATTCGTGCATAAGTCATGTCACCACCTCGACGGGTTGATCGAGATGCGCTTCGATAGCGCTCGATATGCGTGACGGCACGTCGTTCTCGATCTCGATTGCGGCAATTCTGATGGCGTTCATGAACGAGCTTATATCCGCGCTGCCGTGACTCTTGACGACAATGCCGTTGAGACCCAGCAGGCTGGCGCCGTTGTAGCGCCGCGGATCGAGCTTGCGCCGCACCGCCTTCAACACCGGCATCGCACAAAGTGCGCCGAGACGAGTGATGAAGTTACGCTTGAATTCGCTTTGCAGTACGTGGCTCACGAGCGCCGCCAGGCCTTCACCTGTTTTCAACGACACGTTGCCGACGAAACCGTCGGTGACGATAACGTCCACCGTTCCCTTGTAGATATCGTCACCTTCGACGAAGCCGTAATAATTGACGCCGCTGGCGGCGATCAGTTGCGCAGCGCGCTTGATCGACTCGTTGCCCTTGACCTCTTCCGAGCCGATATTGAGCAAACCAACGCTTGGATTCCTGATGTTTTCAACGGATTGCACGAGGATCGATCCCATCAGCGCAAACTCGGCGAGATGCTCCGGCGAACACTCGAGGTTGGCGCCCAGGTCCAGCATGTGAGTGGGTCCCTGGACACCCGGCAACTCGGTACAGATTGCAGGGCGACTGATTCCGCGAATCGTTTTGAGCACGAACTTGCTGGTCGCCATCAACGCGCCGGTATTGCCCGCGCTGACGCAGGCCTGTACTTCGCCGGACTTGACCAGGTCGATCGCCACACGCATCGAGGAATCCTTTTTCTTCTTCAGCGCCAGTGCCGGTAATTCGTCCATGTCGACCACCTCCGAAGCGTGGTGCACGCGCACTCGCTGGTCGTCGGCCAGGCCGTATTGTTCGATCTGATGCCGCAACTTGTCGCGGTCACCCACCAGTACCAGTTCGATCGCCGGGATCTGTTCGATCGCCTGCTTGGCGGCACCAACGGTTACCCGGGGACCAAAATCCCCGCCCATGGCATCCAGGGCTATCAGTTTTCGTTTCACTGACGTTGTGTCCAAAATAAATACGGGCGGTTAACGCCGCCCGTATTCATAGCACAATCGACGCGGATCTACTCTTCGTAATCGTCGTCATCGACGACCTTGTCGGCGATAACCTTGCGGCCCTTGTAGTAGCCGTCAGCACTGACGTGATGGCGGCGATGAATTTCGCCGGTGGTCGGTTCCACCGACAGGGTCGGTGCACCGAGGGCATCGTGCGAACGGCGCATACCGCGCTTCGACGGGGTTTTCCGGTTCTGTTGAACGGCCATTGTTAAATCTCCAGGTATCTATTCAGTCGCTTTCAGCTGCGCCAGCACAGCAAATGGATTTTCTCTCGTTTCGGTCGCGGCATCCGCAACCGGCCAGTGTTCGTTACACTCACTATCGTCGTGCCTGGCAACCAGCGGTACCGCCAGGATCAATTCGTCCTCGACCAGCGCGAACAGGTCGACGTAACCGTCATCGCTGTCGATGGAATCCTGGTCGCTCTCCTGCAGAACGGAATCGTCGGCATCGACCATAACCCGGAACTCCAGCGCTAGTGGAACCTCCATGGGTTCAAGGCATCGCTGGCATTCCAGAACCAGGGTGGTTTCGAGCCGCCCGACGACGATCGGCGTGTCGAATTCGTTGCGCACGAATTCGAACCTGACGCTGACGCTGTCACCGCGCTCCGCGGATTGAGCATGTAGCAGACCTTGCAGGCGCTCCAGTTCGACCAGTGGGATTTTGCCCTCGAAGTACCCGTTTCGAGCAACTTCCCTGTGGACCTGGTATTGCCTGCGCAGCTTGTCCCGCATAAGGCGGCGATTCTAGTGCTTGTGGATAAAATTGTCTACGCCAAAATGGGCCTCTGATCGAGCTGCCTGTGCACGCTCGACAGCCTGTAATATACTGCGCGGCCGCAAATCATCCATCACCCCGGAGGCACAGGCGTGAAACCGCAAATCGTTCTGGCCAGCAGCTCGGTTTACCGGCGCGAGCTGCTGGCTCGACTGCAGCTCGATTTCGAAGCCGTGAGCCCTGATATCGACGAGACGCGCCTGGCCGGAGAAGCTGCCGGTGCCTACGTCAGGCGCCTGGCTGAAAGCAAGGCCCGCCGTCTCGCGCAGCGTTTTCCGTCAGCAGTGTTGATCGGCTCCGACCAGTGTGCCGTGCTCGACGACGAAATACTCGGCAAACCCGGCAGCCACGAGGCCGCAATGGATCAATTA
Organism: Gammaproteobacteria bacterium; assembly: GCA_030066085.1. Taxonomy (GTDB): domain Bacteria; phylum Pseudomonadota; class Gammaproteobacteria. The sequence goes on from JASJCI010000001.1 coordinate 44,211, forward strand.
CGGCGCGCGCAGGGCCGTACCGTCGTTTTCCATACTGGCCTGTGCGTGTTGCGCGAGGCCACCGGCTTCGTCGAAGTAGACGATATCCTGTTCGAAGTCGACTTTCGTCACCGGCAGGACGCCCAGCTCGAGCGCTACCTGCTCGCCGAAAAACCCTATGACTGCGCCGGCAGTTTTCGTTCGGAGGGCTATGGGATAAGCCTGTTCAGTCGCCTGCGCGGCGACGACCCGACCGCGTTGATCGGGTTACCGCTGATTCGCCTGGTCGGCATGCTCGAGGCAGCCGGAGTCGAAGTAGTCTGAAACTCAACGCAGTGCCGGGCCGCCAAACAGGATTTCGCCGATCCGCTGACCCGCGCTGCTGCCGACCTGGCTCGCGATTCGACTGAGCAGGCCCGGTTTCGGGGTAAAATCGACGATTTCCTCGGCTTCGAATTCACGCGCAACGCTGCGGCGATTGCCGAAATCATCGATCAGGCCGAGCGCAAGCGCCCGCTCGCCGCTCCAGATCAGGCCGCTGAACAACTCGTCGTCCTGCGCCAGCCGATCACCCCTGCCCTGCTTGACCGCGTCGATGAAATGTCTGTGCACTTCCTGCAGCATGGATTGTATGTGCGCGTTGACCTCCGGATCCGGCGGCGAAAACGGATCGAGCAAGCCCTTGTTTTCACCCGCGGTCAGCAGGCGTCGTTCCACGCCGACCTTCTGCATCAGGTCGACGAAACCGAAAGATCCCATGCGCACCCCGATCGATCCGAGCAGGCTGGATTTGTTGGCATAGATACGATCGGCAGCGGCGGCGACGAAGTATCCGCCGGAAAAAGCCGAGTCGCCGATCACGGCGTACAGCGGTATATCCGGATTGTCCTGTCGCAGGCGGCGGATTTCATCGTAAATATCGGCGGCCTGCACCGGCAAGCCGCCCTGGGAATTGATTTCGAGCACGATACCGGCGGTGTCATCGTGTTCGAAAGCGGCCCTGAGACCATCGATAATGTTGTCCGCTCCGCCGCCCTGGCCGGGTGCAATCAATCCGTTGAGCGTTACCAGCGCCGTGTGTTTTTCACCATCGGCGACACTGGCGGCATCACCCGCTCGATCGCCGAGCAGGATTACGGTGACAACGCTCAGGTAACCCACGAAGAACAGCATGAAAAAGACCCGCCAGCGGCGGGCACGGCGTTGCTCGGTCAACGCGGCAAACACCAGCCTGTCGACAACCTTGTGCGACTGCTGGTCAGTTTTATCGCGGCTCGCGCGTGTATCGGATTCTTGCTCGGTCATGATAGGGCTTACCTGTTGGCTCTGGTGGACGGCGATGGTTGCCGCTCGAGCAGCTGGAACTCCGGCGGCAACGGTGCGTTGACGACCTGCTCGGGGGTATACTCGGTTGGCGGCAGTTCCAGGCTGGCCGCATGCAGCATGAGACGCCGGATTCCTCGCTGGCGCATCGCGCGATTGAATTCGGCGTCCCCGTACTTGTCGTCGCCGGCGATCGGGTGACCGACTGCCTGGCAATGCACCCTGATTTGATGGGTGCGCCCGGTCAGGATTTCAACCCGCAGCTGCGAATACTCCGCACCGCTGGCAAGGACTTCGATGCGCGTCAGCGCGGTCTTGCCCTGTGGATCGACGCGCACCCGCCGTTCGCCGTTGGCGAGGGTGTACCGGCTGAGGCGAGCGTCGATTTCGACCTGCTCGCGCGGCCATCGGCCCATGACCAGTGCACGGTAATTCTTGCCGATGCCGCCATCCTGCAGTTCCTGCTGCAGCGCCAGCAGCGCCGGGCGGTTGCGCGCGAGCATGAGGCAACCGCTGGTATCTCGATCGAGCCGGTGCACGAGCTCCAGTTCCTCCGCGGGTCGCGCCGCGCGCAGGATATCGATCACGCCGTAGTCGACCCCAGAGCCGGCATGCACCGCCAGCCCGGCGGGCTTGTCGATCACCAGCAGGTGACGATTCTCGAACAGTACCGCGCGCTCGAGGCGCTCAAGCTGGAGCGCGCCGGGACGCTTCCTCGCCGGTGCCTCGCCCGGGTCGAGTCGTAGCGGTGGAATTCGAATGGCGTCACCCGCGACGAGTTTATACTCGGGCTTGCGACGACCGCCGTTGACGCGCACTTCGCCCTTGCGAATCATGCGGTAGATCCGGGTTCGCGGTATACCGTCGAGTCGTCGTGAGAGAAAGTTATCGAGTCGCTGGCCGGATTGGGTGGCCTCGATCTCGACCACGACAACCCCCGATTTTGGCGTTGATTTTGAATTCAATGGCTGGCAGCCGCTACAAACTATGTTATATTCCGCTGGTAGCATTGTACTGCCTAAAATCCGGGCACAACACTACTCAACAGAATTTTTATGGCGGAAGCACATCACCCAAGTGGTTGTTTCCCCTGAATAATTAAGCCGGATTTCAGAATGCGTTGACGCTTCTCGTCCGGACTTCAAAGTAACACCAGGGTCCATGGTCTGTCTTTCTTATAGCTTCCTGCTGATCAAGAACATCCTGTCGCTCTGCGGATGCGAGACATCCGCGGCGCCGGCGCTCGTGCGCCTGCCCGACAGTCCGGATGTACGCGCAAGCGGGTGGCGACAAGGCAGTTCCCGGCCCCATTTGCAGGGCAAGTATTTCCATGAAAAGAATTCTTATCAATGCCACCCAGGCGGAAGAACTGCGCGTGGCGATGGTCGACGGTCAGCGTCTCTACGACCTCGATATCGAAGTCCCCAGTCGGGAACAGAAAAAATCCAACATCTACAAGGGTAAGATCACCCGCGTAGAGCCCAGCCTCGAGGCAGCCTTCGTCAACTATGGCGCGGAACGGCACGGTTTCCTGCCGTTCAAGGAGATAGCCAAGCAGTACTACGGCAACGCTCCACGGGACGACAACGGCAAGCCGCTGCTGAAGGACGCGCTCAAGGTCGACCAGGAGATCATCGTCCAGGTCGAAAAAGAAGAACGCGGCAACAAGGGCGCGGCGCTGACCAGCTTCATCAGTCTCGCGGGCCGCTTCCTGGTCGCCATGCCGCAAAACCCCCGCGCCGGCGGTGTTTCCAGGCGTATCGAAGGCGAAGACCGGGACGAACTCAAGAAAACCCTGGCCGAGTTGACCATGCCCGAGGGTATGGGTGTGATCGTGCGTACCGCCGGTGTCGGCCGCTCCAGTGAAGAGCTGCAGTGGGATCTCGACTACCTGACCCAGGTCTGGGGCGCGATCGAAAAAGCGGCCGAGGGCAAAGCGGCTCCGTTTTTGATCTACCAGGAATCCGACATCGTCGTGCGTGCGCTGCGCGATCATTATCGCACCGATATCGGCGAGATCCTGATCGATTCCGAGCGCGCCTACCAGCAGGCGCACGATTTCATGTCGATGGTCATGCCGGGCTCGATAAACAAGCTCAAGCGCTTCGACGACAAGCTGCCCCTGTTCAATCGCTTCCAGATTGAAAACCAGATCGAGTCCGCGTTTTCGCGCGAGGTCAACCTGCCTTCGGGCGGTGCCATCGTCATCGACCACACCGAGGCGCTGACGTCGATCGACATCAATTCCGCGCGCGCAACCCGCGGCAGCGACATCGAGGAGACCGCCAAGCTGACCAATCTAGAAGCGGCCGACGAGGTTGCGCGCCAGCTGCGCATCCGCGATCTCGGCGGCCTGATCGTGATCGATTTCATCGACATGATGCAGAACAAGAACCAGCGCGAAGTCGAACAACGCCTGCGCAACGCGGTTTACGAAGATCGCGCGCGGGTGCAGATCGGGCGCATCTCGCGCTTCGGACTGCTGGAAATGTCGCGCCAGCGGCTGCGGCCTTCACTCGAGGAATCCAGCCAGATCGTGTGCCCGCGCTGTAACGGCCAGGGCAAGATTCGCGACGTCGAGTCCCTGTCGCTGGCGGTACTGCGCCTGCTTGAAGAAGAGTCACTGAAAGACAACACCGGCAAGATCCTGGCCAAGATTCCGGTCGAGTGCGCCACCTACCTGCTGAACGAAAAGCGCGAAAAAATCGATGCGCTGGAACAGCGCCGCGAGGTGCACGTCGTGGTGATCCCGGACCCGAAACTGCAGACACCCCACTACGTGATCGAGCGGGTCAAGGACAACGATACCCATCGACACGAATCGAATTACAAGAAATCCTACGAACTGGTAACCGACGAAGAGCCGGTCGACCTGGTCGAAATGGCCAGCAGCACCCCGGTCACCACCGAACAGGCCGCGGTACAGCGTATCACGCCACCGGCGCCGCGACCGCAGGCCCCGGCGGTCAGCAGCGACAGCCAGGGCCCCGGCCTGCTCGGCAAACTGCTCGGCTTTTTTACCGGTAACGGCGAGGAAAAGCCCGCCGAGGAAGCGGCCAAACCGGGCGCCGGCAGCGAACGCAAAAGCCCGGGCAACCGTTCGCGCCGTGGCGGCGGGCGCAAGCGTGGCGGACAGAAACGAACGAGCCAGGGCGCCAGCGCCGGCGAATCTTCACGTAACGAAAAGAGCAGCGAGCGCGAGACCCGTGGCGGTGAGCGCGGCGAGGAATCCAGGCGTTCGGGATCATCGCGCTCGGGTCGTTCACGGGGCGGTCGCGGCGGCAGTCGCGGCAATCGTCGGGGTGGTGAGCAAAAACCGGCACAGGATGCCGCGCGCAAGTCCGGCGAGCAAGCGGCCGCGGATGGTGGCAACGAAGCGGCGGTCGATACCAGCGACGAGCAGCGCCGCAACGAGGAACGCAAGCAGGGCAAGTCACGCTCGCGCGGCTCGCGCCGATCCTCGTCACGCAACAAGAACACGCGCGAAGCCGAAAATCGCAGCAATACCGGCGCGGGCGACAGCGCCAGCGTCGACGACAGCGCGGACAAGAAACCGGTGAGCCGGGAGGCGGACGACAAACAGTCCACGGCCAGCGAAGCCGCGACGACCCAACCGCGGGACAGCGGCAAATCGGCGAGCGCAGCGACGGATCGCTCGGACCCGGCCGCCGGCAGGGACGTGCAGGAAAAGCCCGCTGCCGCGGAATCCGGCAAGCCCGACGCTTCGGCGGACAGGCCGCCGGCGGCCGACGCTGCCGCCGGCGACCAGCGGGCAGCGGCAAAATCCAATGGCAAGCAGGCGGGCGCGTCCGCGGGTACCGGCAGGGCCGACAGCAACGCGTCGCCGACATCCGGTGATAGCGGGGATGCGCCTAAACCGGAGACGGCGGCAGCGGCAAATACTGACGTCCGCGGCAGCGGTACGGAAAGCTGAGGGTTAACGCGGCCGCCGGGGGCGGCCGCGAATGAGCGGGTTACTCCGCCTGCAGTTGCTGCAGGATATCGTCGGTTATATCGACCGCATCGCTGGCAAACACCAGGCTGGAGTCGGAGAAGATGAAATCATATCCGTTGTCCTTGCCGTACTGGCGAATCACCGCGCTTATTTCCACCTGCAGCTTTTGTAACAACTCCCTGCGCTTGGACTCCAGGTCTTCCTTGAGCGACTGCTGCTCGAACTGAAAACGGCGCTTGTTCTGGATGATGTTGTCCTCGGCTTTCTTCTTTTGTTCGGCACTCATGATGGCGCTGTCTTTCTGGTAGGTTTGCTCCATCTGCTGAATACTGTTGCGCAGGTCGAGCAGACCCTGTTCGCGTTCGCCGAACTGTTCCTTCAACTGGGTATTGGCGGCAACGGCCTGGGGCGACTTTTCCATCAGCATCTTCACACTGATGAAGGCGGATTTGCCGGCCGCGCTAAGGTTGAAGCTAAGCAGGGTCAGCAACACGAAAGTCGTTAGTCTCATACGTCGATGTCTCTTATTGGTTAAAGGCTTGTTCCTGCTGCTGCAACCGCTGGTTGAGCAGCTTCTCGATATTCCTGGCATCCTCGAACAGTTTGTCGATATTTTCCTGCGAATAAGGATTGCCGATCTCGCCGGGCTCGGTGACCGGCTCGGCATCGCCGCCGGCCACTTCCTCGGGCTGTGCTTCGTCCGGCAATTTTACCGCCTGGATCACGTTGGCGTCGGGATCATAACCCCGCACCGTATACTCGACACCCTCGGGCGGCGGCTCGGAACTGAAGTTGCGATTCCCGGCGCCATCATACCACTCGTAGATCAGGCTCTTGCCGGAACCCGCGCTGTCGATAGTGGGCGCCAGCTGTTCGACCTCGCCAAAATCCGGCAGCGAAAAATCCGGCATTTTCAGATCGGAGAAACTGATGAGGGGCTTGCCGCTGTCATCCTTGAGCACCGTAAACGGCAGCGCCATGGCTATGACCAGAAGCGCGATCATGAGTTTCGCAAACAGTTTCATCTCGATTCCCGACTCGTCAGCTGTACCGCTCAGTATAGCTTTTCAGGGCCGGATTTCAGTCAGGCCGTGCATGTACGGCAACAGGGGTTCGGGAATGCGAATACTGCCATCCGCCTGCTGGTAATTCTCCATGATGGCGATCAGGGTGCGGCCAACCGCCAGTCCGGAGCCGTTCAGGGTATGCACCAGTTCCGGTTTGCCGGTTTCGGGGTTACGCCAGCGCGCTTTCATGCGGCGCGCCTGGAAGTCCGTCATGTTGCTGCAGGATGAAATCTCGCGGTAAGCCTGCTGCCCCGGCAGCCAGACTTCGAGATCGTAGGTCTTGGTCGAGGCGAATCCGAGATCGCCGCCGCACAGCACAACCTTGCGATAGGCGAGACCGAGCGCCTGCAGGATAGACTCGGCGTGACCGGTAAGCTCTTCCAGCGCGGCCATCGAGTCCTCGGGACGTACCACGTGGACCAGTTCGACTTTTTCGAACTGGTGTTGCCGAATCATACCGCGGGTATCCTTGCCGTAGGAACCCGCCTCGGAGCGAAAACAGGGCGTGTGCGCGACGTAGCGCAGCGGCAGCTGATCGGCTTCGACGATGCTGTCGGCGACGAAGTTGGTTACCGGCACTTCGGCGGTCGGGATCAGGTACAGATCGTGATTTTCCGCAACGATGTGGAACAGGTCTTCCTCGAATTTCGGCAGCTGCCCGGTGCCGCGCAGCGTGTCGCGGTTGACCAGGTAAGGCGCGTAAACCTCGGTATAACCGTGTTCGAGGATATGCCGATTGAGCATGAACTGGATCAGCGCGCGATGCAGCGTGACCAGCGGCCCGCTCATGGTGACGAATCGCGCGCCCGAGAGCATGGCCGCTCGTTCGAAGTCCATGCCGCCGAGGCCGCTGCCGATATCGATATGATCGCGCGGCTCGAAATCGAAGGCCGGCGGTTCGCCCCATTGCAGCACGACTTCATTGTCTTCCTCGCTGTCACCGTCCGGTACCGATACATCCGGCAGGTTCGGAATACCCAGGTACAGTTCGTCGAGCCGACCCTGCAGTTCGCCAAGCTCGTCTTCGGCAGCCTTGAGTTTCTCACCGAGCTCGCCGACCTCGGCTTTCAACGGCTCGATGTCTTGTCCCTGCGCCTTGGCCTGGCCAATGGCGCGCGAACGATTGTTGCGCTCGCTTTGCAGGTTCTGGGTTTCGATCTGCAGCGTCTTGCGCCGTTGTTCGAGCGCATTGAAGGCATCGACATCCAGTTCGAAGTGCTTGGTGCGCAGGCGTTGCGCAACCTGCGCCGTGTCGGAGCGTAAAATTTTCGGATCGAGCATGATTTAGATCAGTTGTCTGGCGGTGGCCAGGCCGGCCCAGGCACCCAGCACACAGAGGGCGACGCTGAGCAGGATATATGCCCCCAGCTTCAACAGCGCCCCGTTGCCGGCCAGGTGAAGACTGTCCATGGCAAAGGTTGAAAAAGTGGTGAAGGAACCGAGAAAACCGGCCAGCAAACCGATTCGAATCTCGTCGCTGACCTGGAAACGATGGATCAGCAGCACCGACAGAAAGCCCATCACCAGGGATCCCAGCAGGTTGACCGCCAGCGTACCCCAGGGGAACTGCTGCCCGAGCCAGCTGTAGGTCGCGCTCGAAACCCAGTATCGGGATACGGCGCCGGCAGAACCGCCCACGGCAATCGCGAGGTAGATCGACATTTCAGATTTAGCGGAAAATGCGATATTGTACCAGCCGCCCCGAAAGATGCATCCGTCTATACAGCCCTTGCCGTCGACCACGCAAACCATCAAGCAGATCGGACTCGAGCTGGGTTTCCAGCAGGTTGGCATCAGCGACGTGCGGCTCGATCCCGAACACGAGCGCTACGCGCAGTGGATCGCAAGCAACTATCACGGCGAAATGGGCTACATGGCGCGCAACGTATGCAAGCGGCTGTACCCGCAAAAGCTGGTGCCCGCTACCCTGTCGGTAATCTGCGTGCGCCTCGATTACCTGGTCGAGGAGCCCGTGGACCCGGCACAAATCCTCGAACTTCCGACCCGAGCCTACGTCTCCCGCTACGCGCTCGGGCGCGACTATCACAAGCTCATGCGCAAACGCCTGCAGCGATATGCCGAACGGATTCGGGCGCGCTTCGGCGAGCTCGGCTACCGGGTGTTTACCGATAGCGCACCGGTGCTGGAAAAGGCGCTGGCGGCCAAGGCCGGCATCGGCTGGCAGGGCAAACACAGCAACCTGCTGCACCGGGAGCACGGCTCGTGGTTCTTCCTCGGAGAAATATATACCGACCTGGAACTCGAACCGGACCAGCCGCTCGAAAACCATTGCGGGCGCTGCAGCAGCTGTATCGATGCCTGCCCTACCGGTGCCATCGTGGAGCCCTACGTGGTCGATGCGCGCCGCTGCATATCCTACCTGACCATCGAGCACCATTCCGCGATCCCGGTCGAATGGCGCAGCGCGATCGGCAATCGTATATACGGCTGCGATGACTGCCAGCTGGTTTGCCCGTGGAATCGCTTTGCCCGTTACACCAGCGAACCGGATTTCCAGCCGCGCCATGGACTGGACCATATCTCGTTGCTCGAATGTTACGGCTGGAGCGAAGACGAGTTCCTGCAGCGCATGGAAGGCTCGGCTATCCGGCGTATCGGCCACCAGCGCTGGCTGCGCAACGTGGTGATCGCGCTTGGAAACGCGCCCTGGGACCCCCATATCGTCGCCAGGCTGCGGCGGGATTACGAGCGGCATACGCCGTACCTGCGTGAGCACGTCGACTGGGCGATCGAACAACAGGAGAGCAAGGCACCATGAATCAGTGGCGGGAATTTGCCGCGGCGCGGCCGGGCGAACGTCGTGATGACGAATTTATCAGCGTGGCTGACGATATCGGCCTCATCCTGATCACCGGCGAGGACGCTACTGATTACCTGCACAACCTGCTCAGCAACGACGTACGCCCCCTCGACGAGGAGCACCACCAGCTCAGCAGTTACTCGACACCGAAGGGCCGCATGCTCGGCATCTTCCGCGTGGTCCGCATCAGCAACGGCTACCTGCTGGTGACGCCGCGCTCGACCGTGCTGCCGTTGTTGGAGAGTCTTGCCCGCTACGTCCTGCAGTCGCGGGTGAACCTGGCCGATGCAAGCGACTACTTCGCTCGCTTCACGCTGGTCACGGCACAGGCCGAAATTCTTGCCCACCCTGCACTGCCGCCGCTACCGGGTAATACCCTGCAAAACGACAAGATCGTCGCGTTACAGCTCGAACCACTCGGACAACAGAGGCGCTTCCTGCTGTGTGCGCTTGATCCGGACGCGGCAATCGAGCTCTGGCAGTCATGGCAGGACAGGCTGCAGGTTGCCGACTATGCATCATGGCGGCTGAGCGAGATTCGTGCCGGTATCCCGTCCATCCAGCCCGCCACCAGCGACGAATTTGTCCTGCAGATGGCCAACCTGGGCGCGCTCGACGGCGTCAGCTTCAAGAAAGGCTGCTTCCCGGGACAGGAAATCGTCGCGCGCATGCAGTATCTCGGCAAACTCAAGCGGCGGATGTTCCTCGCTCGTATCGATACCGGCCAGTTGCCGCGGGCCGGTGACGAGCTGGTGACCCGGGGCAAGGATCGCGCCGACGGCAGCGGCAAGATCGTCGATGCCGAGTTCGACACGAAGGGACAGTGTCATTGCCTGTATATCGCGCGCATCGACCGCGCCGAAGCGGGCGAACTGGCGCTGCTGGAACAGCCCGACGCCTCGATCGAAAACAGCGCGCTGCCCTACTCGCTCGCATCCTGACGCGCGCCTGCGAAATTGTCGCGGGCATCTATACTCGGGATATTCGATCAATCGCCCCGAGCCAGCATGAGTATTACCTCCGAAACCATCATCGACGATCTCGAAAACGAGCGCCTGCCGCTACCTACCCTGCCCGAGGTGGCTCTGCGCGTACGCGAAACCGCCGATGACGAAGACGCATCCATTACCGACGTCGCCAGGATCATCGAAACCGACGCCGCGCTGAGCGCGCGTATCGTCCAGGTCGGCAACTCCGCCCTGTACCGCGGCGTCAACCCGGCCGAGACGGTGCAGGCCGCGGCCATGCGCATGGGCCTGGATACGGTGCGCACCTTGGCCACCAGCCTGGTCATGAAACAGCTGTTCCAGGCGACCCATCCGGTGGTCGACCTGTACCTGCGCAAAGCCTGGAAACAGAGTACGGACGTCGCCGCCCTGAGCGCGGTCATCGCGCGCAGCGTTACCGGCCTCGAGGCCGACAGCGCGCTGCTGGCCGGGCTGACGCACTGCATCGGCCTGTCACCGATCCTGGTGAAGGCGGAGAGCGACCCTGCCCTGCTCAACGATTCGCAGAAACTCGAAGCGCTGCTGTATGAACTCTACCCGGTGGTTGGCAGCCAGATTCTGAAGAACTGGGGCTTCAGCGATATGCTGATCAAGGTGCCGGCGGAACACCTGCTAACGGTGCGCAAGGGTGACAATGGCCAGCCCGATTACGTCGACGTGGTGCAGGTCGCGCTGCTACAGACGCTCGATGATCCCGCCCACCCGCTGGCCCAGGTCGACCGCGCACAGATCAGCGCCTTCGACCGCCTCGGCATGACCGAGGACGTCGAGGAAATCGATATGTCCGGCGGCGTCATCGAAGTCGAGGAGATCAAGGACGCGATCCTGTAATCGCGTCGATCTGTTGCAGCAGGAAGTCCAGGTCAGTGTAGTTCAGCGCGAGATGCCGCGGTACGCCGTCGCATAACACGGCGAGACTCGGAAAGCTGTAGATATCGAGCGCCCGCGCCTGCATCATTTCCTCCAGGTGCGCCTGCCGGGTCTCCTCTGCGACCAGGTCATGCGCGAACCGCTCAGCCTCCAGCCCGAGTTCGTCCGCCAGCTCGATCAGGGTCGAATCGTCCGACGGGTTGCGCGCTTCGAGATAGTAAGCCTGCTGAATCCTGGCGGTCATGCGGCCGTCGCCGGCCGGGTCCTGCCGACGAGCCGCGATTACCGCGCGATTGGACGGGTAGGTAGAACGACGCGGTTCGCAGTCTTGCCAGAAGGCGTGATTGAAGCGGGTACCGGGCACAACCTGTTCGATGTGGCGCCAGGTCTGCTGCAGCTTTTCGCGCATCGCCAACGGCATCGGCGCATCCGAATCGGGCGCCAGCCCGCCGAGCAGGCGCCGTACCGGCAAGCGGCCTTCCAGCGCGGAGAACAGACGCTCGCGCAGGGGCTCGAAGGCATAACACCAGCTGCACATCGGATCGTGCACGTAGACCAGTTCCGCGTTCATTGTTTCTGTTCCCCGGGTAAAATCATGTTGCGGACGATACTGTCGCAGGAGCGGATGTCATTGACGGCCCCGGCACTCTTGCCGGCCTGCCAGTAATCCTGCTCGCCAGCGGCATCGAGCGACGCACGCTTGAGCTGCCAGATCGACTTCAGGCCGAAAAACAGCCGCATCCAGTGCTTGCGGCGCTTGCCGGCAAGCATCCAGCGGGCAAAGCCGCCCAGCCGGGTGCCTCGACGACGAATGTAGTCGGTGTTGATCACCGACACCGGCACCCCGGTGACCTTCTCCGACAGCACGATATCGGCTTCGCCGGCATCGACCACCGCCTGCTTGTAGGCATCGCTGGCGCGGCATTCGTGACTGGCGATGAAGCGGGTACCGAGCTGGCAGGCGGCGTAGCCGGTTTGCAGCGCCTGCCAGAAATCTCCGCGGTCGCCGACACCGCCGGCGCAGACCAGCGGTAGGCCGAGCCCATGCAGTTGTTCGTACAGTTCCTGCATCGACCGCGGGCCCGCATGTCCTCCGGCACGGTTATTGACGCAGACAAGGCCATCGACCCCGCTGTCCAGGCCGATACGCGCCCACCTGTACTCGGTAACATCGTGATAGACGAGGCCGCCGGCAGCGTGTACGCGCTCGACCACCCAGTCGGGCTTGCCGAGCGAGGTTACGAAAAAGCGAATACCCTCCTCGAGCGCTATGTCGATCCAGGCGCGCATGCGTTCGTGATAACGCTGCGAGGATTTCTCGATCAGCGCGTTCATACCGATGGGACGATCGGTGAGGCGTCGCATCATGCGGATACCCTCGCGGTACTCGTGCCCGTGCACGTAGGTCAGGGAGATCGGCTGCATGATACCGATTCCCCCGGCCGCGGATACCGCGGCGGTCAGCTCCGGGTTGCTGCAGGGATACATGGGTCCGCCGACAAGCGGGTAGCGAATGCCGAGACGCTCGCAAAACGCCTGCGCCGCGGCGGGAAATGCTGTCGTCATGCAGGTCGGTACCCGAGTTGCCAGGTCGCTCGTACCCGGGTTACGACGTCGCCGGAGGCATCTCGCAGGCAGGCCTCCACGCTGTACCGCGTATCTTCGCCGATTTCATCCGGCAACTCGAACTCGGTGATGGCCTCGATCCGCCCACGGGCTTTCTTGACGTATTCTGCCTCGATGCCGACCAGGATACCGCGCAGTTCGGCGGACAGGGCCGACAGGACCGCCAGGCCGGTCGCAATCTCGCCGAGGTTGACCAGCGCAATGGCGTGGATCGAATCGAGGTGATTGCGCACCCCGCGCCGATCGCGCAGGCTGACGCGGGCATAACCCGGCCGCACTTCCTCGACCCGTGCGCCGATAGTACCGCTGTAAGGCGCAAATCGCCCGAGCATCAGGCTGAACAGACGCGCTCCTCCCGGCAGAGCCTGGCAGCGCCGCCACCAGGCCATGATCGGGCCATTTGCGGTGACCGGGTTGATCTGCGTCATGCTTGCTCGAGGCGAACTTGTGCAGCCGTTATTATGCGTTAATAATGCAGGCATGGACAAACCCGATCTCGAGAAACTGACGCGCGCATTCGAACATCTCGTCGACCAGGTCGGCGAGGCGGTGCATGACACCGAGGAAGCACTGGCGCCTACCATCGATGAAATCGTGCACAATGCCCAGGTAACGACCCGCGAGATCTTTACCCTGTCGCAGGAAGAAGTCGAAATTCTCGGCAATACCCTGAAACGCGACCTGCACAAGGCAAACCAGGCCCTGAACCGCGAGGGCAAGGAGTTGCGGCAGTGGTTCGCGTTCGACCTGGGCCTTATCGAGGATCGTTTCATCGACCTGGTGAAACGTGCCGCGGACAAGACCTGGCTAGAATTTCGCGACTTCGAATTCGAGGACCACCAGGCCAGCGTCTACCACAGCGGTGAAATCTGCAATGCCGGCAGTTTCAGCTGCCGCGCCTGCAACAACGTGGTTCAACTGCCGCGTACCGGAGCACTGCCGCCCTGCCCGGCCTGCGATCAGCGCGAGTTCTACCGCGTAATCGACTGAATCCCGATCGGCTTGTCATCCTGCCCGTCGATCCGGGCCCGACTCGCTACAAGCTTTGCTTGATTACCGCGCGGGCATTCATAAGATAGTAATCATTACCGCCGCCGGCGATGATCGTCTTCCGGGGGAGCAGACGACGACTCCGGCATCCAGGCGGTACCCGCACGACCGAATCGAGCCGTCGCGCGGCCGGGAGCGAGCACTTGCCGTCCCGCCGATCGACAAAAAATAACAGGGGGAGCGGCATGAACCGGTGGTATCAACAGTTATTCAAACGCATCGGCGAGCACGACGGGCTGGCGAAACTCAAGGTCTCCGAAGCCACATTTTCCGAAAACTACCAGGGCGATTTCAGCGTCGCCGATGCGATTCCGGACCTGGAAGTGCTCGCTACCATAGGCCCCAGGAACCGTGCCCAGGCGCGGCTGGTCAAGATATCGCGCGATCCGAAAAATTACTCGATCAAACTCTACACGCTCAAGGACACGATTCCGCTCTCGCAGTCGATGCCGGTATTCGAATCGATGGGTCTGCAGGTACTGATCGGTCGCCCCTACCGCATAAAGCTCGGTAATCGCAACTACTGGATCAATCATTTCACGCTGGAGCGCGGCGACGATATCTGCGACGTCGACGCCGACCGGATTCCACGGTTTTTCAGCGAACTGTTCGAAAGCATCTGGCGCCAGCAAAGCGAAAACGATGCGTTCAACAACCTGCTTTTCAGCGCCTGCATCAAGGCGCGCAACATACAGATCCTGCGCGCCTATACCGCCTACCTGCAGCAGGTTCGCTTCCCGCACAGTCGCGATTACATCATCGAGACGCTCAACACCTATCCCGCTATCACGCTGCTGCTGGTGCGCGCGTTCCTGCACAAGTTCGATCCGGAGCGCACCCAGCGTGACTCTTACCTCGAGCTGTTCGAGCAAATTCGCCAGAAACTGCACGACATCGAATCGCTGGACCACGACCTGATATACAAGCGCATGCTCAACCTGGTCGATGCAACCGTGCGCACCAACTACTTCCAGCAGGACGCGAGCGCCAGCGGACACATCAGTTTCAAACTGGAGTCGCAGCGCATCGAAGGTCTGCCGCGCCCCAAACCCCGCTTCGAGATCTTCGTCTACGCGACGCGCTTCGAAGGTATCCACCTGCGCGGTGGCCGGGTAGCGCGCGGCGGCATCCGCTGGTCCGATCGACGCGAGGACTACCGCACCGAGGTGCTTGGCCTGATGAAGGCGCAGATGGTAAAGAACGCCGTCATCGTGCCGGCCGGTTCCAAGGGCGGCTTCATCACCAAGCAGATCGCCCACCTGCCGCCAGGCGAGGTTTATGGCGAGGTACAGGCCTGTTACTCGCTATACATCAACTCGCTGCTCGAACTCACCGATAACCGGGTCGGCGGCGAAATCGAGCAGCCGGCGCGCACCCGCGTACATGACGATGCCGATCCGTATCTCGTGGTGGCCGCCGACAAGGGGACGGCCGCGTTTTCCGACGTCGCCAACGGCATCGCCGCGGAACACGAATTCTGGCTCGACGATGCTTTCGCATCGGGCGGATCGCAGGGTTACGATCACAAGAAGATGGGAATCACCGCGCGCGGAGCCTGGGAATCGGTCAAGCGCCACTTTCGCGGACTGGGGGTGGATACCCAGAGCCAGCCCTTCAGCGTGGTCGGCATCGGCGACATGTCGGGCGACGTCTTTGGCAACGGCATGCTGTTGTCACCCTGCATCAGGCTGGTGGCGGCATTCAATCACATGCATATCTTCATCGATCCCGCGCCGGATGTGAAAAAGAGCTTCAAGGAACGCGAGCGCCTGTTTCGGCTGACGCGTTCGACCTGGAACGACTACAACAAGAAACTGATCAGCCGCGGCGGCGGCGTGTTCTCGCGCAGGGCCAAACAGATCGAGCTGACGCCGCAGATCCAGCAGTTGCTCGGTATACGCGATGAACAGCTGACCCCGGACGAGCTGATCGTGCATATCCTCAAGGCGCCTGTCGACCTGATCTGGAACGGCGGTATCGGCACCTATGTCAGCGCCTCCAACGAAACCGCCGCCGACGTTTCCGACAAGAGTAACGACGCGATCCGTATCAGCGGCAAGCAGGTACGCGCGAAGGCAATCGGTGAAGGCGGCAACCTCGGTGTTACCCAGCGTGGTCGCGTCGAGTACGCGCTCAACGGCGGCCTGATCTACACCGACTCGATCGATAACTCGGCTGGCGTCGACTGTTCCGACAACGAGGTTAACATCAAGATTCTGCTGTCGCAGCTGGTAAAGGCCGGGCGCATGTCGAACCGGGAACGCAACCAGTTGCTGGTCGATATGACCGACTACGTCGCCAACAAGGTGTTGCTCAACAATTACCGGCAAACCCAGATCATCGACAGCATCGAGATGCATGCCGCGCGCGACATGTACCAGCATGCCCGCTTCATGCGTCACCTCGAGGCCGAGGGCATCATGAACCGGCGGCTGGAAAACCTGCCCAGCGATAAACAGATCACCGACCGCATCGCGAAAAACAGGGGGCTGACCCGGCCGGAACTGTCAATCCTGCTGTCCTACAGCAAGCTCACCTACAAGAACGCCCTGCTCGAGTCGTCCGCGCTCAGCGCGGAGTGCTACGACCCGCTGCTGCTCGGTTATTTTCCGCGCGTGTTGCAGGAGCGTTACGCCGACGAAATCCTGCAGCACCCGCTGCGCAAGGAAATTATCGCCACCCTGCTCAGCAACCAGATCGCCAACAATATCGGCATCGGTTTCGGCTTTCGTATTCGCGAGGAAACCGGCGCCACGATCGAGGATATCGCCAAGGCATACGTGGTTTCGGTCGAGGTTTTCGATCTCTATTCGCTGTGGCGCTCGCTGGAACGACTCGACAATGTCGTCGCCGAGGGCAACCGTTACGATACCTTTCAAATGGTCAGCGGCCTGCTGGAGCGTTCGATCAGCTGGCTCCTGCGCCACCAGCCCGCCGATTTCAACGTCAGCCACGTGATCGAGCGCTACAAGACCGATATCCGCATCCTGCACGAGGTAATCGGGTCATCGATCATTGGCCAGTCGCGCAAGAATTACCTCGCGGTCAGACGTAAACTGCAGAAGTACCGCCTGCCGGTGGAACTGGCCACGGAAGTGACCGACAAGACCACGCTGGCATCCGCCTACGACATCATCGAGATCAAGTCTCGGCTCTTCAGCAATACCGAGAGCGTGGCGAGGATTTTTTACGCGCTGTCGGAACGCCTGCAGCTGCACTGGATCCGCGAAGCGATCTCGCAGACGATCGTGCGCACGCACTGGAATCACCTCGCGATCCTGAACCTGCGCAACGACCTGCACGCCAACCAGCGCAACCTGACCGAGCTGGTGCTGCAAATCGTGCAGAACAAACGCCATACCAACAAGGCACTGTCGATCTGGGAGGAACAGCACGCCAGCGCGCTGCAGCGCTACGACCGTATCCTGCACGAGTTGAGCGCGATGCGGACCTGCGATTTTCCGACCATCAGCGTGGCGGTTTCCGAGGTGCGGCGCCTGGTGGCGCTCGGCCAGCGCGCACACTATTCGCAGCGCGACAGTTAGCGCCGAACACCGGGTCGCGCTCGACAGGTGAGCGCGGTCTCGATTAGTTTAGACCTGTATCTGACTTAGATTCATATTTTTCAGTTACTTAAATTACTTTGTTAAAGTAAATTATTCTATCTTTTTCGAGTCCTGGCTTGAACAGTTGCTGACACAACAATAAACGCGATGCCTCGCCATTACCTTCTCAGTCGTGGAAACGGGGAGTAAACTCGGCGTCATGAGCCGGTTTCGTGACAGTTTCGATCAGCGCGTCTGGCAAGTCGTGAAAGGTATACCCGCCGGCCGCGTCATGGGCTATGGCGAGGTAGCGCGCGCGGCCGGGTTTCCACGCTACTCCCGCATGGTGGCCGCGGCGATGGGTCGCTGCCCGGAACCACTGCCCTGGTTTCGCGTGGTTCGCTCCAATCGTACCCTCGCTTTCGAATCCGGCTCGGCGGAATACCGCGAGCAGGCCCAGTTGCTGCGCCTGGAAGGTGTACGCTTCGACGGGGGCAAAATAGTGGAAGCCGAGCGCGACGACAGTCTCGATCGCGTGCTCTGGGGCCCCAGGGACTAACCATTGCGGATGCGCCAGCGGGATTCTCCCGCTTGTGCAGACGTACATTCACCTGCTGTTACCGGCCTCCGGCAGGCGACTTTGAACCTCAGCGATAACTCGCCGCGGTAATGAACTCGCCGAAGGATTCGCACCAGACCAGTACGGCGCGGTAGTCTTCCGGGTTAACCCCGGCCGGTATCTCCAGGATGAAACGGTCGAAGGTCTTGACCGGTCCAACTTCGACCGACTGGTTCTTGATCGCGTTGAACCCGGCCTCGGTCTGGACGAATTCCGGCGTCAGGTAGAGGCGATAATCAGGCCCCGGCGCCATTGCACCGGAAAAACTGACACGCCGGGCGGAAATGGAAACCTCGCCTTCGCCCCAGTGCAGGAAATCGCTGTCCGTGAGCTCGCGCACGAAGGTGGTTTCGAACATTGCCTGCTGCGCATTGGCGGCAACCTCGGCATCGCTCGGTCCCTCGGGCGCAATCAGGATCGGCAGCAGGTAGATACCCAGCGCGAAACCGATCGCAAGCGCGATCCCGTGCGTGATCAAAAAACGAATCAGCTTGCCCACCACATATTCTCCTGCCTGAACGGCGCAATTATGGCCGTGCGGGGGTAAAAAAGCCACGGCAAACCTGTTACAGTGCGCGCCGAGCAAGCCGCGCGAGTTATCATGCCACACGACTACGATTTCGACCTGATCACCCTCGGCGCCGGTAGTGGCGGACTGTCGATAATCGAACGCGCCGCGGCCTATGGCCAGAACTGCGCCGTGATCGAACACGGCCGCATCGGCGGAACCTGCGTTAATGTCGGCTGCGTACCGAAAAAGATCATGTGGTTCGCCGCCAACCTGGCGCACACGCTGGAGGATGCGCGCGGCTACGGCTTCGATATACAGCGGCATGGCTTCGACTGGGCACAGCTGGTAGCGAAGCGCGAGCAGTACATCGACAACATCAACCGCTACTATCACGGTTACATGGCCGAACTCGGCGTTACCGAGATCGAGGGCTCGGCGACCTTTGTCGATCCGCACAGGGTCGCGGTCGGGGATACCGTTTACAGCGCCAAACATATTTGTATTGCCACCGGCACCCGCCCCGTCCTGCCGCAGATTCCGGGCATCGAACACGCGCTTACATCCGACGGTTTTTTCGCGCTGCACGAGCAGCCCCGGCGCGTCGCGATCGCGGGTTCAGGCTATATTGCGGTGGAGCTGGCCGGCGTTCTCGCGGCGCTTGGCACGGCGGTGACGCTGTACCTGCGCAAAGACCACGTGCTGCGCGAATTCGATGGCATGCTGCAAACGACCCTGCTCGAGCAGCTCGAACACAGCGGTATCGAAATACGGCTGCGCAGCGAAATTACCGCGATCGAACGCGGCGCGGATGGCGCGCTCGACATCGACGACAACCACGGTGAGCGTATGACCGCGCTGGACGCGGTGATATTCGCCATTGGACGTTCGGCCGATCTCGAATCCCTGCGCCTCGACCTGGCCGGGGTCGAAACCAATGACGCCGGTTTCATCGAAACCGATCTTTACCAGTACACCAGTCAGCCACATATTTTTGCGCTCGGTGACGTCACCGGGCGCGCGCCGCTGACACCGGTTGCAATTGCCGCCGGCCGACGGCTGGCCGATCGCCTCTACGACAACCAGCAGGGTCGCCACCTCGATTATCGGCTGATCCCGAGCGTGGTCTTCAGCCACCCGCCGATCGGCACCGTCGGCATGACCGAGGAAGAGGCGCGCGCCGAGTACGGCGAGCGCATTCGCGTGTACCAGACACGGTTTACCGCGATGTACAACTCGATCAGCGGCCACGAGGTACCAACCGCGATGAAGCTGGTCTGTCTCGACGACGAGGAAAAGGTGATCGGCTGCCACATGATCGGGCCGGCCGTCGACGAGATGTTGCAGGGTTTTGCGGTCGCGATGCGCATGGGTGCAACCAAGCGGGATTTCGACGATACCGTGGCGCTTCACCCCACCAGCGCGGAAGAACTGGTGACCATGCGCTGAAGCGCAGTACGCAGGCATCCCGCCCGATAAATCAGGGCCACGCGGGCCGCGTATCGTGGATTGGTTTACGCCGGGTCAGGCACAACAATTGTCAACAGTAAATATCTATATTTTTCATATATTTACTGCCAAAACTTAAAGCAAAATCAATCGAACCCGAGCACGTCCTGCATGCTGTAGAGACCCGCTGGCCGGTCGGCCAGCCAGCTACAGGCGCGGATCGCGCCGCGGGCAAAATTCATCCGGCTGGATGCCCGGTGGGTAATCTCGATGCGCTCGCCGTCGGCGGCAAACAGGGCGGTGTGTTCGCCGACAATATCGCCGGCTCGAATCGTTTCGAAACCGATCGTCTCGCGCGCGCGCGCGCCCGTCTGGCCCTCGCGCCCGTACACCGCACACTGCGCGAGGTCACGACCGAGGGCCTCGGCAATGACCTGCCCCATTTTGAGCGCGGTACCCGACGGCGCGT
The DNA here is from genome assembly GCA_030066085.1 of Gammaproteobacteria bacterium. Classification (GTDB taxonomy): domain Bacteria; phylum Pseudomonadota; class Gammaproteobacteria. The sequence goes on from JASJCI010000001.1 coordinate 64,499, forward strand.
CGACCTTGTGTCGGTGATGTGCCTCGATAATTTCGATATCGACACTGTCACCGAGTACGGCGGCAGCCGTTTGCAGCAGCTGCAGGCACAGATTGACGCCGACGCTCATGTTGGGCGCGTAAACCAGCGGGATTACCTGCCCGGCATCCGCCAGGGCCTGTTCCAGGACCGCGTCACAGCCCGTGGTGCCGACTACCAGGCGCTTGCCGTGGGTGCGGCAGAATGCGAGGTTATCGGCGGTGGCCACGGGGTGGGTGAAATCGACCAGTGTGTCGAAGGCAGCGGGATCCAGGCGATCAGCGACGATAACGCCGTTGGCCTCGATGCCGGCGAGCACGCCGGCATCGCTGCCGAGCGCGGCGCTGTCGGCCCTTTCGAACGCCTGGCTGAGCTCGATAGCGGGATTTTCCCTCGCCGCCAGGACCAGGTTGCGCCCCATTCTTCCGGCCGCGCCGGCAATTGCGAGGCGCATCACGGTTTCATGTCTTCGAAAAATTTTTTCACGTTATCGATCCACGACGTTTCGTTCGGACTGTGCTTGTTGCCAGCCTTGTCCATGGAACGCCCGAGCTGTTCGAACAGGTCCTTTTGCTCGGCGGTCAGCTTCACCGGGGTTTCGACCATGATCCGACAGATCAAATCACCTACCGGCCCGCCCCGCACCGGCTTGACGCCCTTGCCGCGCATGCGAAACAGCTTGTGGGTCTGCGTGCCCGCCGGAATCTTGAGGTTGAGACGGCCGTCCAGCGACGGAACCTCGAGATCGCCGCCGAGAGCCGCGGTAACGATGCTGATGGGCACCTCGCAGTAAAGGTCGGCGTTGTCGCGCTCGAAGATCGGGTGCGGCTTGACGTGAATCTGCACGTAGAGATCGCCCGTCGGTGCCCCGGCCTCGCCCGCTTCACCTTCACCGCTGAGCCGAATCCGGTCACCGTTGTCGACGCCGGCGGGCACTTCGACCGACAGCGACTTGTGCTCCCGGATCCTGCCGGCGCCGCTGCAGGTATCGCAGGGATCGCTGATCGTAGTACCCTTGCCGCGACAGTTCGGACAGGTCTGCTGCACCGAGAAGAAACCCTGCTGCATCCGCACCTGCCCGTGCCCGCCGCAGGTGGAACAGGTTTCCGGCGAAGTCCCGGGTTTGGCACCGCTGCCGGAGCAGGCCGTGCAGTGCTTGAGGGTCGGCACGCGAATCTTGACCGTGGTGCCGGCCACGGCGTCCTCAAGCTCGAGTTCCAGGTTGTACTGCAGATCGGCGCCCTTGCGCACGCGGGAGCGACCACCGCCGAAGATATCACCGAAGATGTCGCTGAAGGCATCGCCGAAGCCACCGCTGAATCCGCCGCCACCGGCTGACTGATCGACACCGGCATGACCGAACTGGTCATAAGCCGCGCGCTTGTTGGCATTGGAGAGAACGTCGAAGGCTTCCTTGGCTTCCTTGAAGTTGTGCTCGGCTTCCTCGTCGTCCGGGTTGCGGTCCGGATGGTACTTCATTGCCAACCGGCGGAAGGCCTTCTTGATGTCGGCCTCCGATGCGGAGCGAGAGACTTCCAGCACCTCGTAGTAGTCGCGTTTTGACATGACTCCTCGGCTACAAACGGAAAAAACCTGGCGTGCCGGGCACGCCAGGTTTGGTTTCAGCTCGGTAGCTTACTATTTTTTGTCGTCTTTGACTTCCTCGAATTCCGCGTCGACGACATCGTCGTTGGCGTCCTGCTGCTGCGCGTTGGCATCGACCGGCTCGGGACCGTCGCCACCATCGGCGCCCGCCGCGGAATAAGCCTTTTCCGCGAGCTTGCTGGATGCAGTGGCAAGCGCCTCGGTCTTGCTCTTGATCTCTTCCTGGTCGCTGCCTTCCAACGCCTTCTTGAGATCAGCAATCGCGGCTTCGATCGCGCTCTTGTCCGCTTCTTCGACCTGGTCAGCAAGGTCTGTCAGCGTCTTTTCGGCGGCATGGATCATGGCGTCTGCCTGGTTACGCAGCTCGACCGTTTCACGATGCTTGCGGTCCTCGTCGGCATGCGCCTCGGCATCCTTGATCATGGCGTCGACTTCGTCGTCCGACAGGCCGCTGGAAGCCTTGATCACGATCTTCTGCTCCTTGCCGGTCGCCTTGTCCTTGGCCGAGACATTCAGAATACCGTTGGCATCGATGTCGAAAGTGACCTCGATCTGCGGCACGCCGCGCGAAGCCGGCGGAATGTCGGTCAGGTCGAAGCGTCCCAGCGACTTGTTGGCGGTGGCCACTTCGCGCTCGCCCTGCAGCACGTGCACGGTAACCGCGGTCTGGTTGTCCTCGGCGGTCGAGAAGGTCTGCGATGCCTTGGTCGGAATCGTCGTGTTCTTCTCGATCAGCTTGGTCATGACACCGCCCAGCGTTTCGATGCCCAGTGACAGCGGGGTCACGTCGAGCAGCAGCACGTTCTTGACGTCGCCGCCGAGTACGCCGCCCTGGATCGCGGCGCCACAGGCGACGGCCTCGTCCGGGTTGACGTCGCGGCGCGCATCGCTGCCGAAGAAGTTCTTGACCACTTCCTGCACCTTGGGCATGCGCGTCTGGCCGCCGACGAGGATGATGTCGTCGATATCGGAGACCGATACGTCGGCATCGTCCAGCGCCACCTTGAGCGGGTCGATGGTGCGCGCGATCAGGTCGTCGACCAGTGACTCCAGCTTGGCCCGGGTAATCTTGAGATTCATGTGCTTCGGACCGGAAGCGTCGGCCGTGATGTACGGCAGGTTGACGTCGGTCTGCTGGCTCGATGACAGCTCGATCTTGGCCTTTTCCGCAGCCTCCTTGAGGCGCTGCATCGCCAGCGGGTCGCCGCGCAGATCCATGCCCTGCTCTTTCTTGAACTCGTCGGCCAGGTAGTCGATCAGGCGCATGTCGAAGTCTTCGCCGCCAAGGAAGGTATCGCCGTTGGTCGACAGAACCTCGAACTGGTGCTCGCCGTCGACCTCCGCAACCTCGATAATCGAGATGTCGAAGGTACCGCCGCCAAGGTCGTAGACCGCGATCTTCTTATCGCCCGTCGACTTGTCGAGACCATAGGCGAGCGCCGCCGCGGTCGGTTCGTTGATAATGCGCTTGACCTCGAGACCCGCGATCTTGCCGGCATCCTTGGTGGCCTGGCGCTGCGAATCGTTGAAGTAAGCCGGTACCGTGATGACCGCCTCGGTGACTTCCTCGCCGAGATATTCTTCGGCGGTTTTCTTCATCTTCTGCAGTACCCGCGCCGAGATCTCCGGCGGCGCCATTTTCTTGCCCTTGGCTTCGACCCAGGCATCGCCGTTGTCGGCCTTGATAATCTTGTAGGGCACGAGGTCGATGTCCTTCTGTACCGCCGATTCGTCGAAGCGGCGGCCGATCAGGCGCTTGACCGCGTAGAGGGTGTTGTCGGGGTTGGTGACTGCCTGGCGCTTGGCGGGCTGACCCACCAGCACTTCTTCATCGGCACCGAACGCGACGATCGACGGCGTTGTGCGATCACCCTCCGCGTTCTCGATAACGCGCGGCTTGTCGCCCTCCATCACCGCCACGCACGAATTCGTGGTGCCGAGATCAATTCCGATAATTCTGCCCATTGAAATGCTCCAAATCTGTTCTGAATTAAACTAACACTCGAAGTAGGGATATATCCGCTGCTTTCAACCGATCCACATGTTTTTTCGCGGATTTATTTGGCCACTACGACCATCGCCGGGCGTACCAGTCGCTCGTTCAGGGCGAAACCCTTTTGCATGACCTCGACGACCGTACCCGACTCGGCACCTTCCATTTCGACCATGCTGATCGCCTGGTGCTGCTCCGGATCGAACTTTTCACCGACCGGGTCGATGTGTTCGAGACCGTTCTTTTCGAGCACCTGGAAAAACATGTTCATCGTCAGGCTCGATCCCTCGCGAATGTTGTCGAGGGTCGCGTTCTCCGCGGCGGCCGCGTTGTGCCCCATTTCCATGCTGTCGACAACCGGCAGGAGTTCCTCGATGAAACCCTTGAGCGCATACTTGTGCGCATTCTCGAGATCACGCTCGGCACGCTTGCGATTATTCTCGATCTCGGCGCGTAAGCGCATCATCTGGTCCCAGTAGTCCTTGATCGTTTCCTGCGCCTGGGCGAGTTGCTGGTCGACGGAGGCTTCGTCGGCCGCCACCTCGTCGTCGACCGGGTGCGGCACGACATCCTCCAGTTCCGCTGATTCGCCGGCCTCTTCGGCCAGGTCGTGTGCTTCGTCCGGGTCGATATTGGACTGTTCTGAAGACATGCAGAGCTCCATTGATAGGTTAGTCGTGTTTGCCGCTGTACCCGGCCTGGGTCGCCGGTTGCCCGCGTAGAAGTTAAGGCTTATTTCTGGGTATTCAAGGCGGAAGTCAATAATTTTGCGGTGATATCGACCACCGGGATGACTTTCTCGTATGCGATGCGGGTTGGTCCTACCACGCCGAGTACACCGACGATTTCACCGTTGATCTGGTAGGGGGCGCCGACCACGCTGCAATCGCTCAGCACCGAGTAGCCCGACTCGCGCCCGATAAATATCTCCACGCCGTCGGCCGAGGTGCAGCCATCCAGCAGCCGAAGCAAGTCGGTTTTTTCATTAAAAACATTAAATAAGTCTCGTAACTTATTGATATCACTCAATTCAGCATATTCGAGCAGGTTGCTTTCACCGGAGGTAACCAGTTCATCACTGGCGCTGTCCTGGCAAACCTCATGCATCGCGTCCAGCACTCGCGGCATGATATCGTTGACCGAGTTGCGCAGGTCCGAGAGCTCTTCCTGCAGGCGCAGGCGCGCGTCCTCGAAGCTGCGCCCCAACAGGTAACGACCCAGGGTCTGTGCCGCCTGGTGCAGTTCGAGGTCGGTGTAATCGCGCTCGACGTGAATCACCTTGTTGTGCACTTCGTCCTGGTTGATCACCAGGATTACCAGCACCCGCCGATCACTCAGTTTCATGAACTCGATGTGCCTGATTTCGGTGGGATTGTGATGCGTCAGGCTGACGATACCGGTCAGATGCGTAATGCGCGAAAGGATGTCGCTGGCGCTGTGGATCAGGTCGGAAGAAGTCATTTCCGTGCTGAAGCTGTCGGAGATGGTCTGCCTGGCTTCGCGATCGAGGTTGTCTACCTCGAGCAGGCTGTCGATGAAAAAGCGATAGCCTGCCTCGGTAGGAATACGGCCGGCAGAGGTATGCGGCGAATCCACCAGCCCCATATCTTCCAGTTTGGCCATGATGTTGCGAATAGTCGCCGAGCTGACGTGCAGCCCCGATTTTTCCGCGAGGCTCTTGGAGCCGACAGGCTGTGCGTCACGGGTGTACGACTTGATCAACTGTCGCAGCAAAATCTGCGCACGCTCGTCAAGTTCGTATTTTTCGCTCATCGGGTCTGATATATTGTTGCGATTCAGCCAAGTGTAGCCGCAAACGATTTTGAGTAACAAGCCTTCGCGGCCGGCTTTTTTACGGCTGCGGTCGAGCAGCTGGACCCTAGATAATGACAACAGGATTCAAATCAACAGGCCTGGTGGTGCGCAGCGACATGCAGGCACGCGAGACGGAAATCATGCAGGTGGTCGACGTACTCGCCCGCCACGTCGAGGTGCTGGTTCACTGCCTGGATTTTGATGCGCCGCTGGAGACCGTGACGAGTATCCCGCTGGACCGGCTGGTGGAGGAATCCGACCTGGTCATCTCGCTCGGTGGCGACGGCACCCTGCTGACCGCGGCGCGGGCACTGGTGGACAAAAATACGCCCCTGCTCGGCATCAACCTGGGCCGGCTCGGATTCCTCGCCGACGTATCATTCGCCGATTTCGAATCCTACCTCGAGGCCGTGGTCGAAGGTCGCTACAGCGTGGAATCGAGATTTTTCATCGAGGGCGAGTACTACGCCGATGATGAGCTGATATCGAGTAATATCGCCCTCAACGACATCATCGTTCACAGTGCCGAATCCGCCAGCATGATCGAGTACGAGATATCCAGCGGTGGCAGCCTGATCCACGTACAGCGTTCGGACGGCGTCATCGTCACCACCCCGACTGGCTCCACGGCTTACGCGATGTCCGGTGGCGGCCCTATCATGCACCCCTCGCTGGAAACGCTGGCGATCGTGCCGATTTGTCCGCACACGCTGAGTAACCGTCCCATCGTGCTGCCGGCCGCGCAGGAAATCGAGGTGCGCCTGGGCCCCGACTCACTCGATGCCAAGGTCAGTTTCGACGGGCATTCGACGCGCAGCGTGCAGCATCACAACCGGATCCGCATAACGCGTTACCCGCAGCCGATCACGCTGCTGCATCCCGAGGATTACGATTACTTCGAGGTTCTGCGGGCCAAGCTCTACTGGAGTACCAATTACTAGTGCTCGAATCCCTGCAAATCCGGAACTTCGCGATCATCGATGCGCTGCAGCTGGAATTCGACCGGGGTCTGACCGCGCTTACCGGGGAAACCGGTGCCGGCAAATCGATCCTGCTGGACGCACTCAAGCTGGTGGCGGGCGACCGGGCCGACAGTGATTCGATCCGCACCGGTTGCGATCGCGCCGAGATCAGCGCCTGCTTCGATCTCACGGACTGCCCCTCCGCGCGCGACTGGCTCGAACACAACGAGATGCTCGCCGATGGCGAGTGCGTCATTCGCCGCATCCTGTCGAGCGGCGGTCGCAGCAAGGCTTTCATCAACGGCGCCAGCGCCACGCTGACCCAGTTGCGCGAGCTGTGCGATCGCCTGGTCGACATTCACGGCCAGCACGAACACCAGTCGCTGCAAAAGGCTGCCGTGCAGCGAGAATTGCTGGACGCGTTCGTCGGCGAACGCCGCCTGCTCGGCGAGGTAGCGCAGAAATACGCCACCCTGCGCGACCTCGAGCAACACCTGCAGCAGGCCGAGGCCGGTGCCCGGGAACGAGAACAGCGTATCGATCTGCTCCAGCTCTATTGCGAGGAAATGGCGCAGCTCGATCCAGCGGGCGTCGATTTCGATGGCTTGCTGGCCGAGTTTCGTCGCCTGTCGAACGCCGAGTCCCTGTTGCAGCAGAGCGGCGATGCGCTCGCGCGCCTGTACGAGGACGAAAATCACAATGTCCAGGCCGCGCTGAGCCAGTGCGTGCGCGAACTTGCCGAGCTGGCGGCCACCGACGGCGGACTCGCCGCCAGCCACGAGCTGCTCAACGGCGCCCTGATCCAGGTCCAGGAAGCCGTGGCCGAACTGCGCGCTTACCGGGACGCGATCGAAATCGACGATGCCCGCCTCGACGCGGTCAACCAGCGGATTGCCGGCCTGCAATCGCTGGCGCGCAAGCACCGGGTCGAGGTAGGCGAGCTGGCGCCGCTCGCGCAGTCGCTGGCTGCCGAACTCGACGAGCTACAGGGTGATGCCTACGACGTCGATGCGCTGCAGGCAAGGCTCGAGCAGGCGCGCGCCGACTACGCTTTCAGCGCGGACGAACTGTCGCGCAAACGCCGGCAGACTGCCGCCAGCCTGTCCGAGCAAATCAGCCAGGTCATGCAGCAGCTTGGCATGTCCGGTGGCCGCTTCATCATCGAGGTGGAAGCAGACGACCCGCCCTCGGCGCATGGCAGTGACCGGATACGCTACCTGGTCAGCGCCAACCCCGGCCAGCCGCCGAAAACGCTCGCGCGGGTGGCCTCGGGCGGCGAGCTGTCGCGCATCAGCCTCGCAATCCAGGTCATCATGAGCGAGTCCTCCCTGATTCCGACCCTGATATTCGACGAGGTCGATAGCGGAGTCGGTGGCGGTGTCGCCGAAATCGTCGGCCGCAAACTGCGCGAACTGGGCCGTGATCGCCAGGTCTTCTGCGTCACCCACCTGCCGCAGGTTGCATCGCAGGCGCATCACCATTTTCGGGTCGAAAAGCTGAGCGGTGACGGTGACACCCGCACCGACGTGACCTCGCTCGACGCCGATGCCCGCCTCGAGGAAATCGCGCGCATGCTTGGTGGAGTTGAAATAACGGCGCAGACGCGTGCTCACGCCAACGAAATGATCAACGCGGCGGAGTGAAGCCTGGCCGATTCATGGCGTTGTCCGCCTAGTTAGCCTTACCCGGTTTATTGAAGTGGCCGTAGAGCACCATCGTGTGCCCGGTGATGGTGAAGTTGTATTTTTTCGCGATCGCTTGCTGGCGCTCCTCGATGACCTCGTCGAAGAACTCGACGACTTCACCGCTGTCGAGATCGACCAGGTGGTCGTGGTGGTCGCCATCGTTGAGTTCGAACACCGCGTGTCCGCCGTCGAAATGGTGCCGCGTCACCAGCCCGGCCGCCTCGAACTGGGTCAACACGCGATAGACGGTTGCAAGCGCAATTTCCTCGCCGGAATCGAGCAGTAGCTTGTAGATATCCTCGGCCTTGAGATGACGCTCCTCCGATGACTCGAGCAGCTCGAGTATCTTCATCCGCGGCAGGGTTACCTTGAGGCCGGCGTTTTTGATATCTGCAGATTCCATAGACGTTCCAGATCGTTGCGGCGAGTTCAGCGGGCAAGTATCATCCGGCCTTCAGCGCATTTCGGAGCAACATCGTGTTGCGATTTTTCAGACTGTCAGTCGTCCTCGGGGTCGTTATTGTAACACTGACCGCCTGCGTATATCGAATGGACATAGAACAGGGCAACCGTATCGACCCCGCCCTGATCGAGCAGCTCGAGATCGGAATGTCGCGCAAACAGGTCGAGTTTCTGCTCGGATCACCCGCCGTGGTGGACCTGTATCAACCCGACCGCTGGCATTACGTGTTCTTTTACAAGACCGGCGAAGACAGCAGCATCGAGCAGCGCCAGATGACGCTGACGTTTACCAACGACCTGTTGTCATCGATCGAGGGCGACCTCACTCCGGGTTGAGTTCGCCGCCGCCTTTTTTCATCGCCAGGCCCTGGGCCGCGCGCTGGCGGCGTATCTCTTTCGGATCGGCGATCAGCGGCCGGTAAATTTCGATCCGGTCGCCGTCGATCAGCTCGTAATCCGCCGGAACCAGCTTGCCGAAAACCCCGAGGTCGCAGTTTTCGACGTCGATTTCGGGAAAGTGCCGCTCGATGCCGGACAGGCGCACGACATCACGCGGAGTAATCCCGGCATCGACCTCGCACTCGAGAATCAACTGTTTTTGTGGCGTCGCGTACGCGACTTCAATCCTTTGTTTGGCGTTCATGCAACTGGTGGGCGCGCGCGCAAAAGCTGTCTACCATGGTATCGGCGATGCGGGTAAATGCGGCCGACATTATCGCAGACCTGAGACCCGGCTTCATGCGAAAACTCAACGCGAGTTCGATCCGGCAGCCGCTGGAGTCGAGCGGTGTGAATTGCCAGCAGCCTTCCAGTGCCTCGAAAGGACCGTCCACCAGGGTCATTTCGATAGACCGGTTATCGACGTTGCGATTACGCGTGCGAAACCAGCGCTGAAAGCCGGCCCGGTCAACCTTGAGCGAAGCCTCCATGCCATCGGCATGCAGCATATCGATGCGGGCACCACCGCACCACGGCAGGAATTCGGGGTAGGATTCGACGTCGTTGACGATCGCGTACATGAACTCGGCAGAATAAGGCAACAGCACGCTGCGGCGGATTTCGGGCATGTCAGACGATGCCCAGAGATGCGAGGATTACGATCAGAAGGAGCACCGGAACGACGAAGCGAACGAGATAATTCCACAGTTCGAACCAGTAATGGTGGCGCAGATCGAGCGCCTTGTGGCTGACTTCGCGCGGTATGATCCAGGCCACGAACAGGCACAGGAAGAGCGCGACGAAAGGCTGGATGAGATGACTGGAAAGGAACACCAGCACGTCGTGGAATCCCGCGTTGTTGACCAGGCGCAGCGCTTCGTCGCCGATGAATACCGCGATGGTCATGCCATCGCCATTCCATATGCTGTGTGCCAGCACCACGCCGAGGCCGAACAGCCAGACACCGATACCGAGCCAGCACGTGGCTTTCAGCCGACTGATAGCGCATTTGCGCTGCAGGTAACAGATCGGCGCCTCGAGCAGCGCAATCGAGGTAGTCAATGCTGCCACCGTCATCAGGCAGAAAAACAGGCCGGCAAACAGGCTGCCGGAAGCAAAACGTTCGAGCACTACCGGCATGACGCGGAACGCGAACTGCGTATCGATACCCGGCTGTTCGCCTGCCGACAGCATCAGCGCGTGGATCGAGAGTCCGGTGAAAATGGAAAACAGCAGGTCGACCGCGATCACCAGCGTAGCGGAGTAACCGATCGATATCCCGTCCGGCAGGTAACGTCCCAATGCCATCATCACGCCGAGGCCGAGCGCGAGCGTGTAAAACGCCCGCTGCAGCGCCAGGATCGGTGTCTGCGAGTCGATCGCGCCGAAATCGGCATACAGCAGGTAGCGGATACTGCTGCCCATGCCAGGCGACATCAGCGCCAGCAGCAGACCGATCACCAGCAGCAAAACCATCAACGGTACCAGGACCAGCATGATGCGTTCGAGCCCCTTGCGCAGCGGTTGCGCGCAAACGGCGACCAGCAGGATCACGAACAGCGTATGCCACAGCGTCATGCGTTCGCCGTCGAGCGTAAATGCATCGAACAGCGCGCGCGACTCGTCCAGGCCGAGGCCGGCGAAGCTGCCGCCAAAGGCTCGCATCGAGTAGGCCATCGCCCAGCCGCCGACGACGCTGAAGGTTGCAATGATCAGGAATGCGGCAAGCATGGCGCCGATTCCTGCGAGTTTCCAGTAAACGGAAGCCTTGTACCGGTGCGACAACAGGCGCAAACAGGCTGCCGGGTCACGCCGGTTGATGCGCCCCAGCATCAGCTCGCTGACCAGCAGGGGTAAGCCGAGTACGAACAGGAACAGCATGTACAGCAGCAGGAAGGCGCCGCCGCCATTTTGCCCGGCAAGCACCGGGAAAGTGAGGAAGTCGTTGAGGCTCAACGTCGCACCGGCCGCGACGAGCACGAACACCTGCTGTGACTTCCAGTTGAATCCGTTTTCGGTTGTGTTCATGCCGCTCCCGTGTCGGCCGGCCGTTCATTCACGAGCCAGCTTGCAGCTCGACGAACAAACACGATAAATTCTTATTTTTATCAGTATTTTAGTGATTATAGTTAAAGTCGATTCAGGTTCAACGCGCATGCCTTCGCGTCGAACTCGCGCGGGCTAGGTTAGCGCAAAGCGGGCGAGCAGTGGAAGATGATCCGAGAGATCGCTCCACGGGCGGCGCTCCAGTCTGCGCGCCTGCAGCAGGCGGATATTACGGAAATAGATCCGGTCCATGCGCAACATCGGCAAATGCGACGGGAAAGTCTTGGCATAGGTCCCCTCGGCCTCGCGAAACGCCTCGGACATACCGAGCTGGGATTCGAGCATGCGCCCGAGACCCCCGTGCCAGTCGTTGAAGTCACCGCCGATGATAACGGGATCGCGCGGACCGATCTCGATATCCATGTAGCGCCGGAGCTCACGCAATTGTCGCTTGCGCTCGAAACCCAGCAGGTCCAGATGCACGCAGAGCAGGTGAATCGGCCCGCGGCCACCCTCCAGGTCGATGCGTCCGTGCAGCAGGCTGCGGCTGGCGCGGCGAAAGCGCGACAGGTTGAGATTGTTCCATTCCGAGATGTTGTACTTGCTCAGGATGGCGTTGCCGTGGTGACCCTTGCGGTATATCGCGTTTTTCCCGTAAGCGTAGTGCGGCCAGATGCTGTCGGCCAGGAACTCGAACTGGCTGACCTCGGGCCAGCTATGGATCTGGGTTTCGTGGCGGTAATGACGGCCCTGGATTTCCTGCAGCAGAACGATATCGACCCTGGCTTCGCGCAGCTGATCGCGAATCCGGTGCAGGACAAAATCGCGATTGAATCGATCGAAACCCTTGTGAATGTTGTAGGTCAGTATGTCGACTGTGGCGTTATCCGAAAACGCGTTCATCCTTTTCCCGGCGCAGTTCCTGGAATACCTCGATCTCCCATGGCCGGATCGCCATCATCAGGCTGGTGCCGAAACGCTGGTCCAGCGGCAGGGTTTCCGAGGCTATGTTCATTTCGCTCATTTCGTTCGCCAGGTGCTGCATCTTGCGCACGATTTCGGCGTTGGCAGAGCGCGGTATCATACCCGAAACGAACACGCGAAACTCGCCGTCGCCGTTAAACGACGAATTCAGGAACTCGAGCTGTACCTTGCTCTCGAAGAACTTCTGGATCGGTCCGGCGGGAATCCACTTGAAAGTGGGTGAAATCATCAGCTTTACGCGGTTGCCCGGCTGCAGTTCGATAAGCTTCATCCGGTCGAGCCTCGCGAGCAGTCGAATCCCCTCGGTTTCCTCGATGTCGTAGGTTCGCAGGATATCCTCGAATCCCAGCCGGTTCATCAGCAGCAGCGCGACGAGCAACAGCTTGTTGTCAGACACCAGCTCCTGTTCCTGCTCCAGCGACAGCTCCGTCGTAAGCTCGATGTTGCGTTCCATCTGGTGCACCAGGTCGCTGAGATCCATGTGCAGCAATTCGCAGACTTTTTCCAGTCGTTTGAGCGAAAAAGCTTCCTCGGAAAACAGCCGCTTCACGCTCGTTTCCGACAGATCAAGTGCTACTGAAACATCGCGGTAGGTAATACGTTGCTTGCGCAACTCCTGCTTGAGCGTATCGACCAATGACCTTGTTTGTGACATGGCTAGCCCTGATAGCTGTTATCAGGTCGGATTATAGGACTTTATTGGCTTTTATCAGTAAATTCCGACGAATCGCGGATCGTTTTCCGGCGGGTGGAGAGCGACGGATTGCTCGCGGCGCGCCGAAACAGCGCATCCATGCGCCTCGTCCCTGCGGGCGCCCAAAATTGCTCCTGGCAATTTTGTCGAAGGGGTTCTCACCAGGGCCTCGCACTTCCCCAAACATAAAAAAACCCCCTGGCGGGGGCTTTTTATGTTTGGCGGAGAGCGAGGGATTCGAACCCCCGGACCCTTTCGGGTCAACGGTTTTCAAGACCGCCGCATTCGACCACTCTGCCAGCTCTCCTGAAGATATGAATCGTTGTCGTCGCGCTTTAGCGACGCTGGCGTATTATAAACGTTTCGGCTGTCGAGTCACCCCGATTTCTGTTTTCTTCGCGACTTGAAATAAGACCGTTTACTACCATATTAACCCCTTGTTTATGCAGGGTTTTGTCTGTAGCTCCGTGCACCGGAATCACTTGCTATCGGGGTATCCGGAACTTAGAATTAGGCCCAATTGTCCAAACCGACGTTTTGTGAACGGAGATAAAAATGGAAATGAACACTGCCGTAACCCGCTCCCAGGAAGCGATACTGCAGACCAACAAGGTCATTCGCAACACCTATATCCTGTTGTCGATGACGCTGCTCTTCAGTGCCGTGATGGCGGCTGTCGGCGTTATGTCCGGCATCGGCTTCGGCGTCGCGCTGATCGCCAACATCGCCGCCATCGTCATGCTTTGGTTCGTACTGCCACGCACCGCCAACTCGGCGGCGGGTATCCCGACCATCTTCGGCATAACCGGCCTGCTCGGTTTCGGCCTCGGTCCGCTACTGGCGCATTACCTGACGATGGATCCGAGGATCGTGATGACCGCCCTCGGCGGCACCGGCGTGATTTTCCTCGGTCTGTCGGGTTACGCGCTGACCACGCGCAAGGACTTCAGCTTCCTCGGCGGATTTGTCATGGTCGGCATGCTGGTGGTTCTCGGCGCCGCGATCCTCAACATTTTCATGGGCATCCCCGCGCTGTACCTCGCGATCAACGCCGCCGTGATCATGATCATGAGCGCTTTTATCCTGTGGGAGACCTCGTCGCTGATCCACAACGGCGAGACCAACTACATCATGGCGACCGCGGGCCTGTTCCTGTCGATCCTGAATATTTTCCAGGCCCTGTTGCACCTGCTCGGTGCGTTTAGCGGCGACGACTAGGCGACGACCGGGACCCGACACGGGTACAGATCAATAAGCCCCGGACTCCGGGGCTTATTTTTTTCGGCTACGGGAGAAAATTTATGGACTGGGTACAGATCGGATCGGCGCTGTTCATGCTGGCAATGGTGATATTCCTGTTCCCTCGGGCCAAGGCCGCAATCCAGAACTCGCCCAAGGGCAGCGCCAGTGACTGGATGGGCTACATCCTGCCGATGGCGGCAATCGCCCTATTCATCATCCTGCTGATCGCTCTGGTCTAGCCAGATCAGCTCCGCCAGGCGCAGGTCCTCCGGGCGGGTTATCTTCAGGTTCGATTCATCACCGCTGACCAGTGCGGGCGTAAAACCCATACCCTCGACCGCCGCGGCGTCGTCGGTTACCGCCAGGTTCCGGTCGATGACCCTGCGCAGGCCGTTGAGCAGCGGTTGCAGGTGGAATACCTGCGGCGTCAGTGCGCGCCACAGGCCTTCGCGCACGACGGTGCCCTCGATTTCGCCCCGCTCGTTCTGGCGCTTCAGCGTATCCGCCACCGGCGTGGCCAGGATGGCGCCGGCCGTATGGGCCCGCGCGGCGGCGATCACGCGGCCAAGGTCCCGTGGACTGACCAGCGGGCGAACCGCGTCGTGCACCAGTGCGAGCACGTCGTTGCCGCAACGATACTGCAGCGTGGTCAGACCGCTGTACACCGAGTGCTGACGCTGTTCACCACCCTCGGTGGTGAACAGCGGTTTACTCGGCTTGTAGTCCAGCGCTTCCCAGTATGGGTCGTCGGCGCGCAGCACCAGCACGGCACCGGCGATATCGGGATGCATCAAGAGACGGTCGAGACAGTGCTCGAGGATCGTTTTACCCTGGAATTCGAGGTACTGCTTGGGTATCTCGCGCTGCATGCGGCTGCCGATGCCAGCCGCCGGCACCACTGCCCACACCGGCGGTTCAGTTGCCATCGCCACCCCCGCCTTCCTCGGGAATGAGCTGGATGAAGGTTTCACCCTGCTTGATCATGCCGAGATCGTTGCGCGCCTTTTCCTCGAAGGCGTCGAGTCCGTTCTGCAGGTCGAGGACCTGGGCCTCGAGGATCCGGTTGCGTTCTTCCAGTTCACGCAAACGCTGCTTTTGCAGTTCCAGTTCACGCGATAGCTGTACGACCTCGGACAGGCTGCCATCGCCGAACCAGAGCCGGTACTGCAGCGCAACCAGCAGCAGGATCAAAATCGCGATCAGGATCTTCATTAGCCGGCGGATTATACCCCAGCGGGCCGGCCCGGTTTATACCGTGCAGGCAGACCGCCGGATCCGCTTGTCCGCAACGGAATTCAGCCCAGCGACTTGAAAGCCGATCTGCCCGGATACTCCGCGCGATCACCGAGTTCGGCCTCGATGCGCAGCAGCTGGTTGTACTTGGCGACGCGATCGGAACGCGACAGTGAACCGGTCTTGATCTGACCCGCACCGGTTGCGACCGCGAGGTCGGCGATGGTGACATCCTCGGTTTCGCCCGAACGATGCGAAATGACCGTGGTGTAATTGGCCATGTGAGCCATGTGGATCGCGTCCAGGGTTTCGCTCAGCGTGCCGATCTGGTTGAACTTGATCAGGATGGAGTTGGCGATGTGCTGGCTGATGCCGCGCGACAGGATCACGGTATTGGTCACGAACAGGTCGTCACCGACCAGCTGGATACGGTCGCCGAGCTTTTTGGTCAGAACTTCCCAGCCTTCCCAGTCGCCCTCGTCCATGCCGTCCTCGATCGTGATAATCGGGTAGCGATCGACCCAGTCGGCCAGATATTCGGCAAAACCGGACGCGTCGAAATCCCGGTTTTCCGATGCCAGGCGATAGACGCCGTTTTCGTAAAACTCGGAACTGGCAACATCGAGACCCAGGCAAATGTCTTCGCCGGCGCGATAGCCGGCGCGATCGATAGCCTCGAGGATTACTTCGATCGCTTCCTCGTTGGAGCCGAGGTCGGGCGCAAAGCCGCCTTCGTCGCCGACCGCCGTGTTGAGCCCCCTGCCGGACAGCACCGCGCTGAGCGCGTGAAAAACTTCGGCGCCGTAGCGCAGGGCTTCGCCGAAACTGGGCGCCCCCACCGGCAGAATCATGAACTCCTGCAGATCGACGCTATTATTGGCATGCGCGCCGCCGTTGATGATGTTCATCATCGGCACCGGCAGCCTGGTGGCGGCCTCGCCGCCGAGATAACGATACAATGGCTGCCCGGCCTCGTGCGACGCGGCACGCGCATTGGCGAGCGAGACCGCGAGCAGCGCGTTGGCGCCGAGCCGACCCTTGTTATCGCTGCCATCGAGATCGATCATCGCCTGGTCGAGGCCTTCCTGATCGCGGCTGTCGCGCCCGGTGACCAGTTCCGCCAGATCCTTGTTGACGTGTTTTACCGCCCGCAGGACACCCTTGCCGAGATAACGCTGCTTGTCGCCATCGCGCAATTCGATGGCTTCGCGTTCCCCGGTCGAGGCGCCTGACGGCGCGGCGGCGCGACCGACCACACCGCTTTCCAGTGTCACTTCGGCTTCCACCGTGGGATTGCCGCGCGAATCGAGGATTTCGCGGCCGATCACTTGTCTGATACGGGACATGTCCGCTCCGTTTTGTGTTATTGGATATCGAGTAGTTCGTTTTCGGCGAATCCGGCCTGCTTGACCACCCGGTCGAGTTTGGCCAGCACTTCGAGCAGCGCCGCCATTTGTCCGAGCGGCCAGGCATTGGGCCCGTCGCTTTTGGCTTCTTCCGGCCGCGGGTGCGTCTCCATGAACAGGCCGGAGACGCCGGCCGCGATCGCGGCACGCGCCAGCACGGGAACGAACTCGCGCTGTCCGCCGGAGGCGCTGCCCTGCCCGCCCGGCAGCTGCACCGAATGGGTAGCGTCGTAGACCACCGGACAGCCGGTCTGGCGCATGACCGCGAGCGAGCGCATATCCGAAACCAGGTTGTTGTAGCCGAAGCTGGCACCGCGTTCGCAAACGAGAATTTGCCGGTTGCCGGTTTCGTGCGCCTTGTTGACGACCTGCTGCATATCCCAGGGCGACAGGAATTGCCCCTTTTTGATGTTAACCGGTTTTGCCTGCGCGCAGACGTTTTGAATGAAGTTGGTCTGCCGGCACAGCATGGCCGGTGTCTGCAGCACGTCGACCACATCGGCCACCTCGTCCAGCGGCGTATCCTCGTGCACGTCGGTCAGCACCGGTACCCCAACTTCTTCGCGCACCCGCTGCAGGATCGCAAGTCCCTGCTCGATCCCGGGACCGCGGTAGCTCTGGCTGCTGGAGCGATTGGCCTTGTCGAAGGACGACTTGTAGATGAAGGGTATTTCGAGACCCGCGCAGATTGCCTTGAGCTCGGCAGCCGATTCGAGCGCGAGCTGCTCCGACTCGATGACGCAGGGTCCCGCGATCAGGAACAGCGGTTTGTCCAGGCCGACCTCGAAGCCATACAGCTTCATTGCGTACGCGCCCGGCGATAATCGATCGCGGCGGAAATAAAACTGTTGAACAGCGGGTGGCCCTGGCGTGGTTGCGACGTGAATTCAGGGTGAAACTGGCAACCGATGAACCAGGGATGATCGCTCAATTCCACCATCTCGACCAGTTCGTTGTCGACCGACAGTCCCGAGATCACGAGGCCGGCCTGCTGCAGCTGTTCGAGGTAATTGTTGTTGAATTCGTAGCGGTGGCGGTGGCGTTCGTGAATTTCCTCGGCGCCGTAGGCGCGCCGGGTGCGGGTGCCGGGCACCAGCTTGCAGGTCTGGGCGCCCAGGCGCATGGTGCCGCCGAGATCGGTATTTTCATCGCGGGTCTCGAGCGTACCGTCACGATCCATCCACTCGGTGATCAGCGCAATAACCGGGTCGGGCGTTTTCGGATTGAACTCCGAGCTGTGCGCCTTGGTCAGGCCGAGTACGTTGCGCGCGTACTCGATAACCGCGACCTGCATACCGAGGCAAATACCGAGGTACGGCACGTTATTGCTGCGGGCGTAGTTGACCGCGGCGATCTTACCCTCGATGCCCCGGCTGCCGAAACCACCGGGCACCAGGATCGCGTCGAGCCCCTCGAGCATGTCGGTGCCCTCGGCCTCGATTGCCTCCGAGTCGATCTTGACGATGTTGACCCGCGCGCGGGTATGGATACCGGCGTGATCCAGCGATTCATTGAGTGACTTGTAGGCATCGGTATGATCGACGTACTTGCCGACGAAACCGATCGAGACCTCGTGCTCCGGGTGCATCATGGCGTCGACGACCCGATCCCAGTCCGACAGGTCGGCCGGCGGCAGATCCATCGAAAAGCGCTTGGCGACGATGTCATCGAGGCCCTGTTCGTTGAGCTCGCGCGGCAACTTGTAAATATGATCGACATCGACCGCGGCGATGACCGCTTCCTCGGCAACATTGGTAAACAACGCGATCTTGCGCCGCTCGTCCTTCGGAATCTCGCGATCGGCGCGGCACAACAGGATATCGGGCTGGATACCGATCGAGCGCAGCTCCTTGACGGAGTGCTGGGTCGGCTTGGTCTTGAGTTCACCCGCTGCCGGCAGGTAGGGAATCAGCGTCAGGTGCATGTACAGCACGTTGTCGTGACCGAGTTCGAAACCCATCTGGCGAATCGCCTCCATGAACGGCAGCGACTCGATATCGCCCACGGTACCGCCAATTTCAACCAGCACGATGTCGGCACCGTTGGTGCTGTTCAGCACGGAATTCTTGATTTCGTCGGTAATGTGCGGGATGACCTGTACCGTGGCGCCCAGGTAGTCCCCCCGGCGCTCCTTGGCGATCACGTTTTCGTAGATTCGCCCGGTGGTGAAATTGCTGCGCTGCGAACAGTGCACGCCGACGAAACGCTCGTAATGCCCGAGATCGAGATCGGTCTCGGCGCCATCGTCGGTCACGTAGACCTCACCATGCTGAAACGGGCTCATGGTGCCCGGATCGACGTTGATGTATGGGTCCAGCTTGATCATGTTGACGCTGACGCCCCGTGCCTGCAGCAGGGCCCCCAGTGACGCGGACGCAATGCCCTTTCCCAGTGATGAAACCACACCACCGGTGATGAAGATAAATCGGCTCATAAGATCAGGAAATCCAGTCCTCGGGGATACGTAGGCTGGACGGAAACGATAACAGAATCGAAAATTGAAGACAATTCAGGCACGATTTCGAGGCTTAATTTCAGCCCCCGGGCTCAAGAATCCCGCCACCTGGTCGATACGCCCTGCAGGAGCGATGTACCTGTTAAACACCAACAATACGCCAGGACTCAAGATGCGTGCACTGATCATCGAAAACAATCCCGCTTACCGGGATATGCTGGAGCATTCCTTTGCCGAGCAGGGTTTCGACAACGATACCGGCGACAGTATCGAAATCGCCCGCGAATACGCGGCTGACGCCGATTACGACATCATCTGCGTCAACCAGGATCTGAAGGACGGCGACGGCGAACAGTTCGTTGCCTGGTGTAACGAGCACGATCGGCACCGTGACACGCCGATCCTGTTCCTCACCGAAAACACGAAGCTGGAGCCGCAGGATCTCGAGGTTCGTGTCGACGGGGTGATTCACGAACTCAACGAGCACCAGATCGAGGACCAGATCGTGCACTTCGTTGAATTGCACCTGGACCCGGTCTTTTTCGAGGGCCGGATTCTGTTCGTCGAGGACGACGAAGAGGTCATCAACGATATTTTGTCGCAGCTCAAGGAGACGGGTTACCAGGTAACCCATTTCCGCACCGCCGAGGAAGCCGCGCAAGAATTCGACCAGGTCGAGGTATATGGTTCCCACACGGACGCTTACGACCTGCTGCTCACAAGGCTCAAATTCAAAGAAACGATGAGCGGTGACGAGCTGATAGAACGTATCCGGTCCTATGAAGATGGCAGGGGATTTATCCCGATTATCGTCATTACCGACATCGAGTGTGACGAACGGCGGATCTCTCTGTATCGGGCCGGTGTCAACGATTTCCTGTACAAGCCGATCCTGCACGAAGAGCTGATGGTGCGCATCGGCAACCTGATCACCAACAAGCGCCTGCTCGACAAGGTTCACGACATTCGCCGCGAACTGTTTGCGCTGGCCACTACCGACAAGCTGACCGGTTGTCACAACCGCCACAGCCTGATGGAGTTTTCCGACAAGTTCATCGCCCAGGCGAAACGCCACGAGTACCCGGTAGCGATGCTGGTCATCGATCTCGACCACTTCAAGGCGATCAACGACAACCACGGCCATGCTGCCGGCGACGAAGTCCTCGCGCAGACCGGCGCCCTGCTCAATCGCAGTTTTCGCGACGGCGACCTGGTCACGCGTTACGGTGGCGAAGAGTTCGTCGTGCTGATGCCCCACTGCAATGGCGAGGACGCCATGGCCAAGGCCGAATCGGTGCGCGTCGCGATCGAGGAACTCAAGCCCTGCGGTCTGCCGATCACCACCAGCATCGGCGTCAGCTCGATGGAGGTGGGTGTCGAGCGCGATTTCGAAGCGCTGTTTCACGCCGGCGACGAGGGGGTCTACGCGGCCAAGGAAAACGGCCGCAACCAGGTCGTGTTCGTCGGCCTCGACTGAATCAGGCCGCGCGGCTGGCGATCAGCACCGCGCGTTTCGGCGCCGGCAATCCTTCCACCGTCCGCGTCGGATCCGCCGGATCCAGCGCCTGCGCCAGCGATTCGAACGTCATCCACGCGGTCGATCGCTGCTCTTCGACCGTCGTCGGATACTGGTCGACGACCCGCGCATCCGTGAAACCGCAGCGTTGCAGCCAGTTCAGCAGTTCCGCTACCGAGGGCAGAAACCAGACATTGCGCATGCGCGCGTAACGCCCCTCGGGCACCAGCACCTGCCCGATATCGCCATCGATGACGAGCGTTTCCAGGCACAGTTCGCCGCCCTCGGCCAGCAACCCGCGCAGCTGGTAGAGGTGGTCGATCGGGCTGCGCCGGTGATACAGCACCCCCATGGAAAAGACGCTGTCGAATAGTCCGAGATCCGGCGGCAGCGCCTCGATACCGAGCGGCAACAGGCCAATGTCCGTTCGTTCGAGGTAGCGCTGCAACGCGGCAAACTGCAGGTTGAACAACACCGACGGCTCGATTCCGACCACCATGCGCGGCTTGTCGGCCAGCATGCGCCAGGCGTAGTAGCCGTTGCCGCAGCCGACATCGAGTATGCGCCGACCGCCAAGCGGCGACAGGTGCGGACGCACGCGCTGCCACTTGAGATCGGAGCGCCATTCGCTATCGACGTATATCCCGGCGAAATCAAACGGGCCCTTGCGCCAGGGCATCAGGCCGCGTAACGAGGCTTCGAGCGCTGCCGGATCCTCGCAGGCACCCCGCAGCGTAACCGCCGGGTCGTCGAAAACCGCCGCCGGGTCCGTGATCGCGGGCATCGACTCGAGTGCGGCCGACCAGCGCGCGTAGTCGCCGTGCCCGCGCAGCCAGCCAGCGCTCTGATCCGCCAGCTGTGCCACCCAGTCGCCCCGCCCTTGCGCCCGCAGGAAATCGAATACGGCCCGCCAGGTCACGCCTTGATCGCCAGGTAGGAAACAAAATTGAAGCAGCGGAAGCAGAGAAAAACCTCGCCAAATCCGGCATGCCGCAGGCGCTCCTCGAGTCGCGACTGTAGATCGGGCACCAGCACGTTTTCGATCGCGCTGCGTTTCTGGGCTATTTCCAGGTCGCTGTAGCCCATGGTCTTCTTGAACGCGAGGTGCAGTTCGTTCATGCGCTGCTGCTCGAGCGCGTGGTCCAGCTCGATTTTCTCGCTGAGCACCAGTGCGCCACCGGCATCGAGCCCGTCATGGATGCGCTGCAGCAAGGCCTCGCGCTCGGCGGGCGGCAGGAACTGCAGCGTCAGGTTCAGCACCACCAGCGAGGCATCAACGATCTCGGTATCGCGGATATCTTCGCAGCGCCAGTCGACCGATGCCCCGTCGAGCGGCAGCTCGCGCGCACGCTCGATCATGGCCGGCGCGTTGTCGACCGCGATCAGCTCGCGCTCGATTCCACGGGTCTGCGCGGCAATCCGGCGCGTTGCATCACCGAGCGAACAGCCCAGGTCGTAAACCCGGCTGCCCGGCGTCACGAACAGGTCGGCGTACAGGCCGATCAGGTGCAACAGCAGCGGATATCCCGGTACCGAGCGCGATATCATGTCCTCGAATACCGCCGCAACATCGGCGCTGAATTCGAATGCCTTGACGTCGCTGAGGCGACGCGCGAACACCCGGTCGCGACGATCGTCCTTGCTCACGGCAGGATACCGACCAGGCGCTCGCCGAGGTAAACCTGGGCCACGGAATCACGCCGCCATGGTGGCACCCGGCCCTTCTGGAACAGCCGCTTGAGGCGGTGCCGGTCGACATTTTGCGCGCCGCGGTTGCGCAGCCGGATCGACAGGGGTTGACGGTCGTCCTCGATCCCGAGACGGGTGAGAATAGCCGCCCGCGTACTGTCGAGATCCAGCGCTTCGACCGCGATCTCCTGCGCCAGGCCGAAGTCGAAACGGTCGCTGGTCGGCCGGGGGACCTCTTCCGGCACGAGGAACAGGCGCCGATCGTAGACGCGGATCGAGTATCCGGACAGATCGATCCTCGGGCTGGCGTCGGGCCTGGCGCGCAATTGCTGCAGCAGGGTCACGAGGCGCGTCTGCGGCGGCGATGCCAGGCCGGACGCGGCGATCCAGTGCCGCAGCAGGTTCTTGCGCCGCGCCGCTGTCAGTGCCAGCAGCGCATCGATGTCGATGGTGGCGGGATGACCGTTATCACTGGCGCCGCATGCGGCCAGGTCCATGTCGGCAACCTCGTCGAGGATATGCCGCGTTTCACGCTGCAGTTCCGCGGCGGCAGCGAAACCGCGCAGTGCGTGCGGCCAGCGAGCCTTGAGCACCGGCATGACCTCGCGTCGCAGGTAGTTGCGATCGAAGCGCGTTCCCGAGTTGCTCGGATCGTTACACCACGCGATCTCGCGGTCTGCCGCGTAATTCTCGAGATCTTCGCGGCTGTATTCCAGCAAGGGACGCACCAGGAGGCCCTTGCCGAGCGCGCGCTGCGGCGCAATTCCGCGCAACCCCGCGCTACCCGAGCCGCGCAGGGCATTCAACAGGAAGGTTTCGGCCTGGTCGTCGGCATGATGGGCGGTCAGCAGCAGGTCGCCGGTTTCGAGTACCGCGGCAAACAAGCGGTAGCGCCGATGGCGAGCCTCGGCTTCCACGTTGCGCTCGACGTCACGCATATCGAGTCGGTCGACACGCAGTTCGACATCCAGCAGCCGCGCCTGTTGTCGGCAAAACTCTTCCATTTGCCCCGCGGCCGGCTGCAGTCCGTGGTTGACGTGCCAGGCAACGATATCGTCCGCCGGCCGTTGCTCGAGCAGGCAATGCAGCAGCACGCTGGAATCCAGCCCGCCGCTGAAGGCGACGTAGATACGCCGCGCGTCGACGGGTAGGTTCTGGTAGCAAGTCAACATGCCGCGATCCGGGTGTGTCTCGCGGAGGGATCAGGCCTCGCGGAACTGGCCGAAAGCCATCAGCTTCTGGTAACGCTGTTCGAGCAACTTGTCGATACCCACCGATGCGAGCGCGTCGATGCCTTCCAGCAGGTTTTCCCTGAGGCTGGCGGCTACCTGGTCGTAGTCGCGGTGAGCGCCCCCCAGCGGCTCCGGAATGATGTTGTCGATGAGCTGCAGGGAATGCAGGCGCTGCGCGGTAATTCCCATCGCCTCGGCGGCCTGCGGCGCCTTTTCCGCGCTTTTCCACAGGATCGACGCGCAACCCTCGGGCGAGATCACCGAGTAGGTCGAATACTGCAGCATGTTGATGCGGTCACCGACGCAGATCGCAAGTGCGCCACCGGATCCACCCTCGCCTATCACCGTACAGATGATCGGTGTCTTCAGTTCAGCCAGCGCAAACAGGTTGCGCGCGATCGCTTCACTCTGGCCACGCTCTTCGGCGCCTATACCCGGATAGGCGCCCGGGGTGTCGACCAGGGTCAGCAGCGGCATGCGAAATTTTTCCGCCATCCGCATCAGTCTCAGCGCCTTGCGGTATCCCTCGGGCCGGGGCATGCCGAAGTTGCGGGTTATCTTTTCCTTGGTATCGCGACCTTTTTGCTGACCGATGACCATCACCGGTTTCCCTTCCAGCCGGCCGATACCACCTACGATCGGCGCGTCGTCCGCGTAGCTTCGATCGCCGTGCAGGTATTCGAAATCGGTAAACAGGCGCTCGATGTAGTCGGTCGAGTAAGGCCTGTTGGGGTGGCGCGACAGCTGCGAAATCTGCCATGCCGACAGCTTGGAGAAAATCGACTGGGTCAGGCTTTCGGCCTTTTTTTCCAGCGTCTGGATTTCCTGGCTGATATTGACCTCGGAATCGTCGGTCACGTAGCGCAGTTCCGAAATCTTGGCCTGCAGCTCGGCGATAGGTTGCTCGAAATCTAGGAAGTTGGGATCCATGAAACGCGTGGGATTTGGGCCTGGGGAGATAGTTTAACGATTCGGATTTTGGCTGTCATCCGCGCAGTCAGGCCGCCGCGCCGATTGCACGTGCAATCGACAGCAGCGCCGCCGCAGGATCCGGATGCGTTGTAATCGGTCGACCGATGACGAGGTAACTCGCGCCATCGGCCAGCGCCTGCTCCGGCGTCACGATGCGCTGTTGATCATTGCGCTCGGCCCAGTCCGGGCGAATACCCGGCGTCACCAGCAGGGCTTCTTCGCCAATGCGCCCGCGCAACGCGGTACATTCACGCGCGGAACAGACCACGCCATCGAGACCGGCCGCAATCGAGGCGGATGCCAGTCGCTCGACCATTTCCGGCAGTGATCGATCGATACCGATGGTGTGCAGCTGGTCTTCGTCGAGACTGGTCAGCACGGTAACACCGACCAGGAAAGGTGGACGCGATACCGTCTCGACGCCCTCGCGGGCCGCGCGCATCATCGAGTCGCCCCCCAGGGCGTGGACATTCAGCATCCAGATCCCGAGCCGGGCCGCCGCGGCGCAGGCCTTGTTGACCGTGTTGGGAATGTCATGAAACTTGAGGTCGAGGAAAACGTCGAAGCCGCGATCGACCAGTTGCCTGACCAGCTCGGGGCCGGCCGCGGTGAACAGCTCCTTGCCGACCTTGAGCCGACACAGTTCCGGATTTACCCGGCGCGCGAATTCGAGCGCCGGACCGGCTTCAGCGTAGTCCAGCGCAACGATGATTCTGGAATCGTTCATGTCTTGACCGGTTTCATCGAGGCCCAGTTGCGGCAACTGGGGCAAAGCCATTGTATGGCATGGCTTTCGTATCCACAACGCGAACAGACGAACTGGGTTTTTTTCTTCTGCAGTGACTTGAAGAAGGTCGACAGCGAATCCCAGGTTTCGCCGAGATGATCAGGATTGGATCGCAGGAATCGCAGCGCGAACTCGAATGCCTCGAACGACGGCGATCGATGCAGTATGTCGGACAGGAACTGGCGAGCTTTCTCGATCTCGTCGTTGCGCGCGTAGTCTTCCAGCAGGGCCATGGCGAGCTGCGTGGACGGATGTTTGCGATACTGGTCCTGCAGGAACTGCTGGTACACCCGCGGCTCGTTGCCGAGGTAGATCTGGCGTGCCGGGTCGATATAAAGCCCGAGGAAATCGGGATTTTCACGCACCAGTCGCTGGAAGAGCTTTTTAGCCGCCGTCAGGTTTTGCGTATTCAGGTTGAGCTGGATCAGCAGCAGGGCCGCGCGCACGCAGTCGGCATCGATGTCGAGCGCCTTTTCCAAGCTCTTGCGTGCCAGTCGGTTGTTACCTGCCTCGATCGCTTCTTCGCCGATCTCGCACAGGCACTGGCTGTAGAGCACCGCCGAATCGGCCTCTCCCATGTCGTAGAGCGCTTTTGCACACTCGACCGCTTCCTGCCAGGACTTTTCCGCCACGTACAGGTCCAGCAGACGCCGATAAGCCGTGCGCGGGTTCGAACCAAGCTCGATCATCTCGCGGTAGAGCTTTTCGGCACGATCGAGCAACCCGGCCTTGAGATAATCCCCGGCAAGCTCGGACAGTGCCATGTGGCGCTGGCGGCGCGTCAGGTTGGGCCGCGCCAGCAGGTTCTGGTGCACCTTGATCGCACGGTCGACCTCGCCCTTCGAGCGAAACAGGTTGCCCAGCGCGATGTGTATTTCGATCGTATCCGAGTTAACCTCGATCAGGTCGGTAAATACCTTGATCGCGTTGTCGGAGTCATCCGCCAGCAGGTAGTTCAGGCCGCGGGCATAACTCTCGGTGAAGCGACTCGAGTCATCATCGTCTCCGGACCTGCGAAAAGGTTGCCAGCGTCCGAGCAGCCAGCCGATGAAGATGGCGACGAGTACTAACGGAAATAGCCAGGGATCCATGTCGAATCCGAAGTCCGGGATGCACCCGGCAGTGGTTTATTTTTGGTTGTTGGCGCGATCGCGCAGCTCCTTGCCGGGCTTGAAGTGCGGGACGTACTTGCCGGGAAGGTCGACCTTGTCACCGGACTTGGGATTGCGCCCCGTGCGCGGCGGACGATAGTGCAGGCTGAAACTGCCGAATCCCCGAATTTCGATTCGTTCGCCGTTGGACAACGCGGTACTCATCATTTCGATCAGGCTCTTGACCGCGAGCTCGACGTCCTTGTAGGCGAGATGACTCTGATTGCGCGACAGGTTGTCGATCAGGTCGGATTTGGTCATCGAAGGTACAAAATCTGCGTCTTTCATATCGCCTTCCGGTTATCGCATATCGCCATCCGTTTATTGGCCGGACGGCGGGTATTCCCGCCGTCCGCCAGTATCAGGAGTCCATTTTTTCCTTGAGCAGGTCGCCGAAGCTGGTAGTTGTGCCACGGGAATCGTTACTCGCGGCGTAATCCTTCAACGCCTCCTGTTCCTCGTCGCTGTCCTTGGCCTTGATCGACAGGTAGATACTGCGCCCCTTGCGATCCATACCCGTTATTTTAGCTTCTATCTGGTCACCTTCGTTAAGAAATGAACGTGCGTCCTCGACCCGGTCCTTGGCCATCTCCGAGGCGCGCAGCAAACCCTCGATACCGTCGCCGAGATCGACGATCGCGGCCTTGGCGTCGACCGAAATAACGGTACCGGTGACGATGCTGCCCTTGGGCTTGTCGGCGATGTAGCTGGCAAACGGATCTTTTTCGATCTGCTTGATACCGAGCGAAATGCGCTCGCGCTCGGGATCGATCGACAGCACCATGGCTTCGACGTCCTGGCCTTTCTGGTAATCGCGCACGGCTTCCTCGCCGGGCTTGTTCCAGGACAGGTCGGTCAGGTGGATGAGACCGTCGATGCTGCCGTCGAGACCGATAAAGATACCGAAGTCGGTAATCGACTTGATCTTGCCGGTGATGACATCACCCTTGTTGTTGTTGGCGGCGAACTCTTCCCACGGATTCGGCTTGCACTGTTTCATGCCGAGCGAGATACGCCGGCGCTCCTCGTCGATTTCGAGGATAACCACTTCGACCTCGTCACCGAGGGTAACCACCTTGTTCGGGTTGACGTTCTTGTTGGTCCAGTCCATTTCCGAGACGTGCACCAGGCCTTCGACTCCGTCCTCGATCTCGACGAAGCAGCCGTAGTCGGTGATGTTGCTGACATTGCCGAACAGGCGCGTGCCTTCCGGGTAGCGGCGCATGATGTTTTCCCAGGGATCGTCGCCCATCTGCTTGAGACCCAGCGACACGCGATTCTTTTCGCGATCGAACTTGAGCACCACGACATCGATTTCCTGTCCGATTTCGACCACTTCCGAGGGATGCTTGACCCGCTTCCAGGCCATATCGGTGATGTGCAGCAGGCCGTCGATGCCCCCGAGGTCGAGGAATGCACCGTAATCGGTGAGGTTCTTGACGATACCGCGTACGCGCTCGCCTTCCTTCAGCGTTTCGAGCAGCTTTTCGCGCTCGGCGCTGAATTCCTTTTCGACCACCGCGCGCCGCGAAACCACGACGTTGTTGCGCTTCTGGTCGAGCTTGATGATCTTGAATTCGAGTTCTTTTTCCTCGAGGTACGAGGTGTCGCGCACCGGGCGCACATCGACCAGCGAACCGGGCAGGAAGGCGCGGATTTCGCCGATATCGACGGTGAAGCCGCCCTTGACCTTGCCGGTGAAACGGCCGGTAACAATCTCGTCGGCAGCCTGTGCCTGCTCGAGCCGGGTCCAGGCACGGGCACGCTTGGCCTTTTCGCGCGACAGGCGCGACTCGCCGTAGCCATCTTCGAAGGCATCCAGCGCAACTTCGACGGTTTCGCCAACGGTGACATCGAGTTCACCGTTTTCGTCATAAAACTGTTCTACCGGGATAACGCCTTCGGACTTGAGCCCGGCGTTGACGATAACGACGTCACGGTTGATGTCAACGACTTCGCCGGTGATGATTTCACCGGGGCGCATATTCATTTTGCTGATGCTCTGCTCGAACATTTCTGCAAAGTTTTCGGACATGGAAGAATCCTGAGTGATTAGCCGACGATCGTTCAGGAGTACGATCACCGGGTCAGTTAATTAACCCTTTCGACTTGCGTCTCCGGGGACCTTTAAATTTCGCTTTCGATATGTTCCATCACCAGCTCGACGACCTGCGTCAGGTCGAGCAGGCTGGAATCGACCACGATTGCATCCTCGGCGGGTACCAGCGGCGCGACGCTGCGACTGCGGTCGCGTTCGTCCCGTTCCTCGATCTCCGCGAGAAGGTCGGCGATATTAGCTGATAATCCCATAGTTATCAACTGCTTATACCGCCTTTCTGCCCGTATTTCGGGACTTGCCCATAAAAAGAACTTGAATCGGGCGTCGGGGAAAACCACCGTGCCCATGTCTCGCCCGTCGGCAACCAGGCCGGGAGACCGAAAAAAGCCGCGCTGCAGCTGCAGCAGGTTGCTGCGCACGCCGGCGTGCCGCGCCACGCGCGAGGCGGCATCACCCGTGCGCTCCTGGCGCAGTTCGCGCGCAACGTCGATACCGTCGAGAAAGGGTATCGTGAGTTCCTCGCCCGGCTCGAAACGAATATCGAATTCCCGCAGCAACTCGATCAGCGCGGCTTCATCATCGAGGTCGGTGCGCTGCTGCAGCGCCTTCAGCGCCAGCAGGCGATAGATCGCGCCGCTGTCGAGCAGGTGGAAACCGAGCCGCTCGGCAATGCTGCCGGCAAGCGAGCCCTTGCCGGACCCGCTGGGGCCATCGATGGCGACGACGAAGGGTGCTTCAGGCGTCATCCGCTTCGATACCGATACCCGCCTCGCGCGCGAGCCCGACGAATCCCGGAAACGAGGTGTTGACGTTGGCGCAGTCGTCGATCTCGATTGCGCCATCGGCGCGCAACGAGGCCACGCTGAAGGCCATTGCAATGCGGTGATCGCCGTGCGAATCGACGCGCCCGCCGCCGTAGCTGCCGCCCTCGATCACGATACCGTCCGCCTGCGGACGCGCATCGACTCCGAGGGTCGCAAGCCCGTCGGCCATGACCTGGATTCGATCGCTCTCCTTTACCCTGAGCTCCTCGGCGCCGGTAAGGCGGGTTTGCCCGCTGGCGTTGGCGGCGGCCACGAACAGTACCGGGAATTCGTCGATCGCCAGCGGCACCAGTTCCGGCGGAATGTCGATACCGTGCAGCCTGGCGCTGCGCACGCGGATATCGGCGATCGGTTCACCGCCGATTTCACGCGGATCGAGCAACTCGATATCGGCACCCATCAGGCGCAGGATCTCGATCACCCCGGTGCGTGTCGGGTTGATACCGACGTGACGTAACTGCAGATCACTGCCGGGCGCGATCGAGGCGGCCACCAGGAAAAAAGCCGCCGACGAGATGTCCGCGGGGACGTCGACATCGCAGGCCGCCAGCGACTGGCCGCCAGCGAGGCGGATTTCGGCGCCGTCGGTTTCGACCCGGCAGCCGAATCCGCGCAACATTCGCTCGGTGTGGTCGCGCGTCGGCGCCGGTTCGCGCACGCGGGTTTCGCCGTCGGCATAGAGGCCGGCGAGCAACAGGCAGGACTTGACCTGCGCGGAAGCGACCGGCATGTCGTAATCGATCGCGTGCAGCGGCTTGCCGCCATGAATCCGCAGCGGTGCCCTGCCCCCGGTGCTGCTGTCGATAACGGCGCCCATGGCCTGCAGCGGATCGATTACGCGCCCCATCGGTCGACCCGACAGCGATACATCGCCAACCAGGCAACTGTCGAACTGTTGCCCGGCGAGCAGGCCCAGCAGCAGGCGCATCGCGGTACCCGAGTTACCCATATCGAGGTCATCGGCGGGTGCCTGCAGTCCTCGCATGCCGACGCCGTCGACCTCGACCCGATCCCCGTCGCGCGCTATTTCGACCCCCATGGCACGAAACGCACGGATGGTATTGAGACTGTCTTCTCCCTGCAGGAATCCCCGGATGTGGCTGCGGCCGATGGCCAGCGAAGCCAGGATGATCGAACGGTGGGAGATCGACTTGTCGCCCGGAACACGCAGGCTGCCGGCGATACGACCGCCCGGGGTACAGAGGAAACGGGTCATCAGCAGTGCCCTATCAGTGAATCGCGTTCCGACTTGGCGCGGCTGAACAGGCGCAGCAGTTCGTCGGCATCAGCTGCCCGAATCGCGGCGGCAATTTGTCCCAGCTCGACCTGGTACTGCTCGATCAGGTTCACCAGCGCCTCGTCGTTGGCCAGGCAGACATCGCGCCACATCACCGGGCTGCTCGACGCGATACGGGTAAAATCGCGAAAGCCGCCGGCCGCGTAGCGAAAGATTTCATCGTGTTCGTTCATACCCGAGAGATGGTGTACCAGCGCGTAGGCGAGCATGTGCGGCAGGTGCGAAGTTGCCGCCAGCACCCTGTCGTGATGCTCGACATCGAGCAGTTCGACCGCGGCGCCACAATCACGCCACATGGCCTCGACGCGCGCGAGCGCCGCGGGATCGGTTTCCGCGACCGGCGTCAGGATTACGCGCCGATCCTGGTACAGGGTCGCGAAACCGGCCTCGACGCCGCTGCGCTCGGTGCCGGCAATCGGGTGCCCGGGCACGAAGCGCGCAAAAGCCTCGCCCAGGGCAGCGCGCGCCGCCTCGATCACCGAACCCTTGGCGCTGCCCGCGTCGGTGACCAGCGTCCGCGCCCCGAGTGCCGGCGCAAGTTCGCGAAAAACACCGGCCATCGCGCCCAGCGGCACGGAGACCATGACAATATCGGCGCCATCGACGCAATCGACGATAGACCCGGCCGCTTCGTCGAGTACACCGATTGCGAGCCCCTTGTCCAGGTTTTCCCGGTTGCGGCCATAGCCGACCACCTGGCCGACCGCGCCGGCCTGCTTCAGCGCCAGCGACAGCGAGCTGCCGATCAGGCCGACGCCGATGATGGCCAGGCGCTCGATCACAGGATATCGTCCAGCGCCGCGAACAGGCGCTCGAGTTGCGGTTCCGTGCCAACGCTGATACGCAGGTACTCACCGAGTTCGTAGTTCGCTACCGGGCGCACGATTACGCCGCGTTCGAGCAGGCCCTGGTAAACCTGCATCGTCCCGCTGCCGAATTTGGCGCTTACGAAGTTACCTGCCGACGGGATGTAATCGATCGAGCGCGCGGCGAGCTCGCGGCGCATGAACTGCAGCCCGTGGCTGTTGGCCTGCCGGCTGCGCAGCACGAAATCATCGTCGTCGAGCGCGGCTTTTGCCGCCGCCAGCGCGAGCGAGTTGCCGTTGAACGGCTGGCGCACGCGATTGAACAGGTCGCACAGTTCGGCACTCGATACCGCGTAGCCGACGCGCAGGCCGGCGAGCCCGTAAATCTTGGAGAAGGTACGGCTCACGATCAGGTTCGGATAAGTTGCCAGCCAGTCCAGCGCATTCGGGTAGTCCTGTTCGTCGACGTACTCGAAATAGGCTTCGTCGATTACGACCGCGACCCGCTCGGGCACGGCCTCGAGGAAACTTTCCAGCGCCGCGCGCGCAACCCAGGTACCCGTCGGATTATTCGGGTTGGCGATGAATACCAGCCGCGTGCGCTCGTTGATCTCGGCCAGCATCGCGTCGAGATCGTGGCCGTACGCCTGCGCGTGATCGGCCGGCAACGCCGCCGCCACGCGCGCGCTTGCGCCGCAGGCCCGGGTTACCAGCGAGTAGACCAGGAACGCGTGCCGGGAAAAAACGGCCTCGGTGTCGCGCTCGAGGAAGCAGCGCGCGATCAGGTCGAGCACGTCGTTGGAGCCGTTGCCGATCGTGACCTGGTTTTCGTCGACACCGAGCTTTTGCGCCAGCGCCTGTTTCAGGTACCAGGCATTGGCATCGGGATAAAGCCAGATATCGTCGAGCGCGTTTTCGATCGCGGCCCGCGCCAGGGGCGAACAGCCCAGCGGGTTTTCATTCGATGCCAGCTTGTCCGCGTTGCGGATACCGAGTTCGCGCTCGAGTTCCTCGACCGGCTTACCCGGCTGGTATGGCTGTAGCTGGTGAATTTGCGCCAGCGCGCTGTCAACAACCGACATTTACAGCGACGCCCTGGGGTAGGATCCGAGTACCTTGAACAGCGACGACTGCGCGCGCAGCGCATCGAGCGCCCGGATCACGTCTTCGTCCTGCTGGTGACCATCGATATCGATGAAAAATACGTAGGCCCACTTGCGCCCCTGCGCCGGGCGTGACTCGATCTTGTTCATGCTAATGCCGTTGTCTGCCAGCGGCTGCAGGAGGCCGAGCAGTGCACCCGGAACGTTCCTGGTGGATACCAGGATCGAGGTCTTGTCGTTGCCGCTCGCATCCACCTCGTGTCTGCCGATGATGACGAAGCGGGTCGTGTTGTCCGCCATGTCCTCGATATTTTCGCGGCATATCTTGAGGTCGAATTTTTCTACCGCGGGGCGGCCGCATATCGCGGCGGCGTCATTTTCCTCGCGGGCGAGGCGGGCTGCCTCGGCGTTGCTGCTGACCGGGATGCGCTCGATACCCGGGAGGTTTTGATTGAGCCAGCGACGGCACTGGGCAAAAGACATCTGGTGCGAATAGATGTAGCGAATCTGGCTGAAGTCCTGGGACTGGTTGGCGAGATGGTGATGTATCGGGATCTCGACCTCGCCGCAAACCTTGAGATCGGAATCGATGAACATGTCGAGCGTGTGGCTGACTACGCCCTCGGTGGAGTTCTCCACCGGCACCAGGCCATAATCGGCATGGCCGGAATCGACCGAGTTGAATACGTCCGGGATACTGCTCATCGGCACGGTCGATACCGAGTGGCCGAAGTGCTTCAGCGCGGCGCTCTGGGTAAAGGTGCCCTCCGGCCCGAGGTAGGCGATCTTGAGCGGTTGCTCCAGCGCAAGGCAGGCCGACATGACCTCGCGAATCAGGCGGCCGATCTCGTCATCGCTGAGCGGGCCCGCGTTCAACTGCTTGAGCCGCTGGATGACCTGGGCCTCGCGGTCGGGCCGGAAAAAGCTGATAGCCTCGTCGTCTTCGCTGCGCGCCCGCTTGACTTCGGCAACCTCGACCGCGCACTGCGCGCGCCGGTTGAACAGCTTGAGCAGACGTTCGTCGATTTCGTCGATATGCTGGCGTAGTCGGTGCAGGTCGTCGTCGTCGGTCATGCCCGCCCCCTCAGTCTTCGTCGTCCGCGCTGTCGTCCACGCTGGCGGCCACCGGCTCGATCTGCACCAGTTTTTCGTTTTCACCGAGTCGAATCAGGGTCACGCCCTGGGTATTGCGACCGAGCACCGAGATGTCGGCCACCGGCGTTCGCACCAGCGTACCGCCATTGCTGATCAGCATGATCTCTTCGTCCTCGCTGGTCTTGATCGCACCGACCACGGTGCCGTTGCGTTTCGAGGTCTGGATCGAGATCACACCCTGGCCGCCGCGACCCTGCACCGAAAACTCGTCGATACGGGTCCGTTTGCCATAACCGTTCTCGGTGGCGAACAGGACTTCGCCTTCCCCGTTGTCGATCGATATGAGCGATATGACTTCATCGCCGGCGCGCGTCTTGATGCCGCGCACACCGGCCGCGGTGCGGCCCATCGCACGCACGTCCTGTTCGGCGATGCGAATACCCTTGCCGCCACTGGTAAACAGCATGAGATCGCAGTCCCCGTCGGTCAGCTGCACGCCGATCAGGCTGTCCTCGTCGCGCAGATCCAGCGCGATGATGCCATTCGCCCGCGGGCGCGAGAAGTTCGACAGCGGCGTGCGCTTGACCTTGCCGCTGGCGGTGGCAAAAAAGATGTAACGGTCCTCCGGGTATTCGCGCACCGGCAGGATCGCGGTGATACGCTCGTTTTCCTCCAGCGGCAGCAGGTTGATCATCGGTCGGCCACGCGAGGTGCGGCTGCCGATCGGCAGCTGGTAAACCTTTTGCCAGTAGACCTTGCCCCGGGTCGAGAAACACAACAGGGTATCGTGGGTCGAGGCCGAGAACATCTGCTCGACGAAATCCTCGTCCTTGACCTTGGTCGCGGCCTTGCCGCGGCCGCCGCGCCGCTGGGCCTGGTAAGAGTCCAGTGGCTGCGCCTTGGCGTAGCCGAGATGCGAAATGGTGACCACCACGTCCTCGTCGCTGATCAGGTCTTCGACGGTCAGGTCGGAGTGATCGACCACGATCTCGGTGCGGCGCTCGTCGGCGAATTCTTCCCGCACAGCGTCCAGCTCCTTGCGGATTTCCTCTTTCAGGCGCTCGTCGCGGTTGAGAATATCGAGCAGGTCCTCGATGCGGTCGAGGATTTCGCGGTATTCGCTGATGATCTTTTCCTGCTCCAGGCCGGTCAGCTTGTGCAGGCGCAGGTCGAGAATGGCCTGCGCCTGTTTTTCGGTCAGGCGATAACCGGCATCGGCCAGTCCGAAAGCCGGATCGAGTCCGTCGGGACGCGAGGCCTCGGCACCGGCACGTTCGAGCATTTCGATCACGACGCCCGGCGCCCAGGCCTTGTCCATCAGCCCGGCCTTGGCGATTGCCGGGCTTTGCGACTGCTTGATCAGCTCGATGATTTCATCGATGTTCGACAGCGCAACCGCGAGACCCTCGAGCAGGTGTGCGCGGTCGCGCGCCTTGCGCAGATCGAAGATCGTGCGCCGGGTTACGACTTCGCGCCGGTGCAGGATAAACGCCTCGAGGATTTCCCTGAGCGTGAGCAGGCGCGGCTGACCGTTGACCAGCGCAACCATGTTGATGCCGAACACGCTTTGCATTTGCGTCTGCTTGTACAGGTTGTTCAGCACCACGTCGGCGATCTCGCCGCGGCGCAGCTCGATCACCATGCGCATGCCGTCCTTGTCGGATTCGTCGCGCAGCCCGGTGATACCTTCGAGCCGCTTGTCCTTGACCATTTCGGCAATCTTGGCCAGCAGGTTGGCCTTGTTGACCTGGTAGGGCAGCTCGGTGACGATGATGCTCTGCCGGCCCGAACTGTCCTCTTCGTAGTGGGTTTTCGCGCGCAGGTAGATCTTGCCCTTGCCGCTGCGGTAAGCCTCGCGAATACCGCGCGCGCCATTGATCGTACCGGCGGTCGGGAAGTCGGGGCCCGGGATGCAGGTCATCAACTGTTCCAGATCGGCCTCGGGCCGATCGATCAGCATGATGCAGGCGTTGACGACCTCGGCGAGGTTATGCGGCGGGATGTTGGTAGCCATGCCGACCGCGATCCCGGAAGAACCGTTGATCAGCAGGTTCGGCACCTTGGTAGGCAGCACCAGGGGTTCGTGTTCGGATTCGTCGTAGTTCGGTATGAAATCGACGGTTTCCTTGTCGAGGTCGGCGAGCAGTTCGTGCGCGATCTTCGACATGCGCACCTCGGTGTAACGCATCGCGGCGGGTGAGTCGCCGTCGACCGAACCGAAATTACCCTGCCCGTCGACCAGCATGTGACGCATCGCGAACGGCTGCGCCATGCGTACGATGGTGTCGTAGACCGCGGTGTCGCCGTGGGGATGGTACTTACCGATGACATCGCCGACCACGCGGGCCGACTTCTTGTAGGGTTTGTTGTAATCGTTGCCGAGTTCGTTCATCGCGTAGAGCACGCGGCGATGCACCGGCTTGAGGCCGTCGCGCACGTCGGGCAGCGCACGGCCGACGATAACGCTCATCGCGTACTCGAGGTACGACTGGCGCATCTCGTCTTCTAGATTGACAGGAAAAATTTCCTTGGCGATATCAGCCATAAAACTCGTTTCTCAACAGGAAAGAACGTCGCAGGAATGGATCATTTTGGATCTGCGGGATTTTATCACAAACCAAAGGGGCAGAACTACTTTCGCAATCTCTCCTCCAGGGCGAAATCAGGGCGATTGAGACGAGTCGAGATTTCTGTTCACGGCGTCCCGCGCGCTCGCCGGATTTGATTTGCAGCACGGCGCAAATCTTGTAAGGTTCGCCTATGCCACACGCTTACCAGATACTGCTGCCCGAGCGGGTACTGACCGTCAATGCGGCTTTCGAATGCCTGCAGGATACCGCCGTGGTGCTCGAAGACAACCGCATTCACGCACTGATCGACCGCGAGGAGATCGGTCAGCTGGAGTGCTACCCGCAGGCGCAAATCGTGGAGCTGCCGCATGCCGTGCTGATGCCGGGGCTGGTCAACGCGCACACGCACGCGTCCATGAGCCTGTTTCGCGGCATCGCCGACGACCTGCCGCTGATGGAGTGGCTCGGCGAGCACATCTGGCCGGCCGAGGCGCGCTGGGTCGACAGCACTTTCGTCGCCGACGGGCTCGAACTCTCGGTTTGCGAAATGATCCGCTCCGGCACCACCTGCTTCAACGACATGTATTTCTTTCCCGACGTGGCCGCCGCCACGTCGCAGCAGCTCGGCATGCGCAGCGTGGTCGGGCTGATCGTGCTCGATTTCCCGACGATCTGGGCCGGGGATGCCGACGAGTACCTGCACAAGGCGCTGGCGGTGCACGACGAAATCCGGGAATACCCGCTGGTGACCAGCGCCTTCGCGCCGCACGCACCCTATACGGTATCGGACGAACCGCTGCGCCAGCTGGCGATGTACAGCAGCGAACTCGATATCCCGGTACACATGCACGTGCACGAAACCGCGCACGAGGTGGCCGAGGCACAGCAGAAAACCGGTATGCGACCGCTGGAGCGGCTGGATCAGCTAAACCTGCTCAATCCGGGGCTGGTCGCGGTGCACATGACCGAGCTCGACGACTTCGAGATCGAACGCATTGCCGAGGCCGGGGTCAGCGTCGCTCACTGCCCCGAATCCAATCTCAAGCTGGCCAGCGGCACCTGCCCGGTCGGCGCGCTGCAGGAGCGGGGCGTCAACGTCTGTCTCGGGACCGATGGCGCCGCCAGCAACAACGACCTGGATCTGTTCGGCGAAATGCGCACTGCCGCCCTGCTCGCCAAGGCCGCGGCCGGCGACGCCCGGGTCTGCGATGCGCGCCAGGCGATCGAAATGGCGACCATCAACGGCGCACGCGCGCTCGGCCTGGCCGACAGGATCGGCAGCATCGAGGTCGGCAAGCTCGCCGACCTGGTCGCGATCGACCTGTCGGCGCCCAATACGCAGCCGGTCTACGATCCGGTGGCACAGCTGGTTTACGCACTCAACAGCCGCCAGGTTCGCGATGTCTGGATCGACGGTGTGCGTCAGCTCGACAACTTCGAATTCTGCCGGCTGGACCCGGCCGCGATCGCCACCCGTGCGCAGAGCTGGGCGGCACGAATAGGGAGCGAGGCATGAGTACCCGAAGCAACGTCGATCCCGCCGAACTCGACAAGTTCCAGGCCCTGGCGAGCCGCTGGTGGGACCCGCACAGCGAGTTTGCGCCGCTGCATCAGATCAACCCGTTGCGGGTCGACTATATCGATCGCCATTGCGGCGGGCTCGACGGCAAGCGCGTGCTCGACATCGGCTGCGGCGGTGGCCTGTTATGCGAGGCCATGGCCAGCCGCGGCGCGCGCGTGACCGGCATCGACCTGGCGGAAAAATCGCTCCAGGTCGCGCGCCTGCACCTGCACGAGTCCGGCCTCGAGGTCGACTACCAGCATACCTCCGCGGAGGATTTTGCCGCCGGCAGCGCTACCCGCTACGACGTCGTCACCTGTCTCGAGATGCTCGAACACGTGCCCGACCCGGGTTCGATCGTGCACGCGGCCGCCACCCTGCTCAAGCCGGGCGGCAGGCTGCTGCTGTCGACCATAAACCGCAATCCGAAAGCCTTTGCGCTCGCCATCGTCGGCGCCGAATACCTGCTGCGCCTGT
Source organism: Gammaproteobacteria bacterium (assembly GCA_030066085.1). Taxonomy (GTDB): domain Bacteria; phylum Pseudomonadota; class Gammaproteobacteria. The sequence goes on from JASJCI010000001.1 coordinate 102,676, forward strand.
TGCCGCGAGGTACGCATACCTATCGCAGGTTCATCAAGCCGTCGGAACTCGCGCGCAGCCTGCGCGCCGAAGGTATGCATATCGAGGACCTGACCGGCATGACCTACGATCCGCTGACGCGCAGCTACGCGCTGGCCGCGGATATCGACGTCAACTACCTGTTGAGCGCGGCCTTCGATGATTGAAGCCGTCCTGTTCGATCTCGACGGCACGCTGGTCGACACCGCACCCGACATGGGCGGTGCGCTGAACAACCTGTTACGCGAAGAGAACCTCGCCCCGCTGCCGCTCGAGCAAATACGGCCCTACGTGTCCCAGGGCGGCCTGGTGCTGACCCGGCTGGGTTTCGCCGACAAGGTCGCCGATACAGAAATCGAGCCGTTGCGTCAGCGTTTCCTGCATCACTATCGCGCGATCGTGGCCGACGAATCACGCCTGTTCGACGGCTTCGCCGCGGTCCTGGACGACCTCGAAGCGCGCGGCCTCGCCTGGGGAATCGTCACCAACAAACCGGAATGGCTGACCTGGCCACTGCTCGAGCAACTCGGTCTCGCGACGCGCGCGGCGGTCGTCATCGGCGGTGATACGCTGGAGCGCCGCAAGCCCGATCCAATGCCGCTGCAGGTTGCCGCCGAGCGTATTCGGATCGATCCGGCCAGCTGTGTTTATCTCGGCGACGACGAGCGTGACATCGTCGCCGGCCGGGCGGCCGGCATGAAAACCCTGGTAGCCGACTGGGGATATATAGAGGCCTCGATCGATACCGCGGCATGGCAAGCCGATGGCAGCGTGGCCAGCCCCGGCGAACTGCTGCGGCACGACCTGTTCGACCGGTCATGACGCAAATTCCGGCCAACTTCAGCGCCGCGCCGGACAGGCTGCAAGACAGGGTCGTGCTGGTTACCGGCGCCACCGGCGGTTTCGGCAGACCGCTCAGTCTCACGCTGGCGGCCCATGGCGCCACCGTGATCCTGCTGGGTCGAAACCTGCGCCTGCTCGAGGGCCTGTACGACGAAATCGAGCAGGCCGGCTACCCGACCCCGGCGATTTACCCGATGAACCTCGAGGGCGCGGTCGAAAGCGACTATACCGACCTTGCCGATAACGTCGAGCGCGAACTCGGCCGGCTCGACGGCCTCGTGCACGCCGCCGCCCTGCTCGGCGCACCCACCCCTTTTGCCCACAGTGACGTCGAGACCTGGTACCAGGTACACCAGGTCAACCTGCATGCACCCTACCTGCTGACGCGCGCCTGCCTGCCGCTGATCGGTCGCGGCGGGCCCGGATCGATCGTATTTTTCGTCGACGACAAGGCAGGCGCTTACTGGGACGCTTACCAGGTCAGCAAGCGCGGGCTCGCGGCAATGGCGGACCTGCTCGCGGCGGAGTACGAGGGCAGCAGCCTGCGGGTCAACTGCTTCAATCCCGGCAAGACGCGCACCGCGCTGCAGTTACGCGCCTTTCCGGCCGCGGACGACAACGACAGCCTGCCCCGACCGGAAGCTCACCTCGACGTGCTGCTGTACCTGCTCGGCGATGACGTCGGCGAACACGGCAGCGTTTTCACGCCGCGCGCCTGAACTCGTCGTCCACTGCCCTAGTAATCGAAGTAGTAGCGCGATCGATCGAGGCAGCGGTTGAGCGCCAGCAGGCAGGTTTCGTCCGGTTTCAGCGACCAGTGACCGTTGGTGCGCAGCTGGTAACTGTAGTCCTCGCGCCGCAGGTGAAACACCACCGGCATCGCGCCGTTTGCGCGGTAGCCGTCGAGCAGTTCGATCAGCGAATCCAGCTGCTGCTCGCTTTCGCCATTGAGGCTGATGTGCAGGGCACGGGCGTTGGCCGCGCGGTAATCGTCGAGCAGCTGCACGCGCGTCGCGCGCAGCTTGACCCCGTTGTTGAAATCGTCGTAGGCGATACCGCCCTCGACCACCCACACCAGGTCCTTGTGCAGGATCGCTTCGACCGCCGCCAGCATGTCCGGCGCCACGCGCACGTCGACCCGGCCACTGCGATCGTCGAGCGTAACGAAGGCCTCGCGGCCGCGAAAACCGTTGCGCATGCGAATGTCGACCACCAGCCCGCAGACCCGCGCGTCCTGTTCGCGGCTGCGAAAGCGCTCACCCCCGCCGCCGTTATCGAGCTTTTCGAGCCAGGCGGCGAGCCTGGTCGGCGATATCTGCTCGATCTCGGCCGCAACCATGTCGAGCGGATGGCCGGTCAGGTACAGGCCGAGCGCTTCTTTTTCCAGCGCCAGGCGCTGCTTTTCGTCCCAGGATTCGACCTCTGGCAGCGGCTGCGCCTCGCCGCCGGCCGGTGAAATCTCGCCGAACATGTCGCTCATGCCGGCATCGAGATTGTGCTGTTGCTGCTCGGCCGCGAGCAGCGCCTGCGGCAGGTGTGCCATCAGCGCCGCGCGATTGCCGCTGAAACAGTCCATCGCGCCGCCCTTGATCAACGCCTCGATCACCTTGCGATTGGCCTTGCCGGAATCGACCCGGCGGCAAAAATCGTCCAGCGAGCTGTAGTCGCCGTCCGCGCGTGCGTCGATAATGCTGTCGATGGCCGACTGGCCGACACCCTTGATTGCGCCCAGGCCGTAGAAGATCGAGCCGTCGTCGGCCGCGCTGAACTGCCAGGCCGAGCGATTGACGTCGGGCGGGTGAATCTCGAGCGCCATGCCGCGGCAATCGTCGATCAGGGTCACGACCTTGTCGGTATTGTCCATGTCGGCCGACAGTACCGCGGCCATGAATGCGGCGGGATAGTGGGTCTTGAGCCAGGCCGTCTGGTAGGACACCAGCGCATAGCCCGCCGAATGCGACTTGTTGAAACCATAGCCGGCGAACTTCTCCATCAGGTCGAAGATATAGGTCGCGGTGTCGGCCTCGACCTGGTTGGCTACCGCGCCCTCGGTGAAGATCGCGCGCTGTTTCTCCATTTCCTCGGGCTTTTTCTTGCCCATCGCACGGCGCAGCATGTCGGCGCCGCCAAGCGTGTAGCCAGCCAGCACCTGGGCGATCTGCATGACCTGTTCCTGGTAGAGAATCACGCCATAGGTCGGTTGCAGAATGCTCTCGAGCGCCGGGTGCGGATATTCGACCCGCGCGCGGCCGTGTTTACGATCGATAAAGTCGTCGACCATACCCGACTGCAGCGGCCCGGGGCGGAACAGCGCGACCAGCGCGATGATATCCTCGAAACTGTCGGGCTGCAGGCGCCGGATCAGGTCTTTCATCCCGCGTGACTCGAGCTGGAACACGGCCGTCGTCTGGTACGCCTGCAGGAGTTTGAACGTATCCGCGTCGTCGAGCGGGATGCGTTCGATCTCCAGCGGATCCTCGGCCCGGTCGCGGTTGATCGCCGCTACCGCCCAGTCGATGATCGTCAGGGTACGCAGGCCGAGAAAATCGAACTTGACCAGGCCCACGGCCTCGACGTCGTCCTTGTCGTACTGGGATACCAGGCCGCCGCCGCCTGCTTCGCAGTAGAGCGGCGTAAAGTCGGTCAGGTCGCTGGGCGAAATGACGACACCGCCGGCATGCTTGCCGACATTGCGCGTGAGACCCTCGAGCGAACGCGCCATGTCGATGATCATCGTGACCTCTTCTTCCTGCTGGTAGAGTTCGCGCAGGGCCTCTTCCTGTTCCAGCGCCTTGTCGAGGGTCATGCCGACCTCGAACGGCACCAGCTTGGCGATGCGGTCGACGAAGCCGTAGGGATGCGACATCACCCGGCCGACGTCGCGAATCACCGCCTTGGCCGCCATGCTGCCGTAGGTAATGATCTGCGATACCTGGTTACGACCGTAGTGCTCGGCGACATACTCGATGACCTCGTCGCGCCGGTCCATGCAGAAGTCGATATCGAAGTCGGGCATGGACACCCGCTCGGGATTGAGAAATCGCTCGAACAGCAGGTCGTAGGCGAGCGGATCGAGATCGGTGATCTCGAGCGCGTAGGCTACCAGCGAACCGGCGCCCGAGCCGCGCCCGGGTCCAACCGGAATCCGGTGCCGCCTGGCCCAGGCGATAAAATCCATCACGATCAGGAAGTACCCGGGGAAACCCATCTCGACGATGACATCGAGCTCGAGCTCTAGCCGCTGGTCATAGGGCTCGCGCGCGAGGATTTCATCCTCGGGCAGCTGCTGCTGCAGGAACACCAGGCGCTTCTCCAGGCCCTCGCGCGCGACGTGGCGAAAATAGGACTCGGTATTGAAATCGTCGGGGATCGGATACTCGGGAAGGCAGGCCTGCCCCAGGTCGAGCCGCAGGTTACAGGCGGTCGCAATCGCAACGCTGTTTTCGATCGCCTGCGGTATATCGGCAAACAGCTCGACCATTTCTTCTGCGCTGCGCAGGTACTGCTGTGGCGAATAAAGGCGCGGTCGACGTTCGTCCTCGAGGGTAAAGCCGTTGCAGATACAGACCCGGGCCTCGTGCGACTCGAAGTCGGCCCGGTCGAGAAAGCGCACGTCGTTGGTTGCAACCAGCGGTACACGCAACGACTGCGACCAGTGCACGGCCTGCGCGATATAGGCTTCCTCCTGTGCTCGCCCGGTACGCTGCAGCTCGAGGAAAAAGCGCTCGCCGAACAGCTCGCGCCATTCGCCCAGGCAACTTTCCGCAAGCTCGGTGTTCTGCAGGCGCAGGGCCATGCCGATGTCACCGTCGAGTGCCGCCGATAACGCGATCAGCCCGTCGTTCGCCTCGCGCAGCCACTCGACGTTCACGGTTGCGCGGTCGGCCAGCTGGCCCTCGAGATAGGCCCTGCTGACCAGGCGCTTCAGGTTCAGGTAGCCGGTATCGTTCTGGCACAGCAGGACCAGCCGGCTGATCGGTTCGCTGCGGTCGGCATGGCGCACCCACAGGTCGGCGCCGACGATCGGTTTCAGGCCCTGCGCCAGCGCACCGCGGTAGTGCTTGACTACCGCGAACAGGTTGGCGAGATCGGTCAGCGCAATCGCGGCCATGCCGCGCGCGCGCACCTGCTGCATGAGCGGCGGCAGGCGCAGCGTGCTGTCCTGCAGCGAATACTCGCTGTGTACGTGCAGGTGGACGAACCCGGTGGTCACGGCAACAGCTCGCGCACCGGCCTGAAACTGCGCCGGTGTACCGGCGAAACGCCGTGCCGGCGCAGCAGTTCGCAGTGCAGGCGAGTCGGGTAACCCTTGTGGCGGGCGAACTGGTACTCGGGGTAGAGCCGATCGAGCTCGAGCATCTGGCGGTCGCGATGCTCCTTGGCCAGGATCGACGCGGCGCAAATACAGGCCTCGCTCTGATCGCCACGGACCACCGCGGTCATATCGTAGCCGTCCACCGCGGGCACACGATTGCCGTCGACCAGCACCCGCGCCGGCCTGATTTGCAGCCCCAGCAATGCTCGCTTCATCGCCAGCAGCGCCGCTTCCAGCACGTTGATCTGGTCGATTTCGCGCTGGCTGGCTTCGGCGACACACCAGGCGCGGGCGCGCTGCTTGATTTCGACTTCGAGGCTGGCACGCCGCCCCGGCGACAGTTTCTTGGAATCGTCGAGGCCCGGGATCGGATCCCGATGGTCGAGGATGACGGCCGCTGCAACCACGGAGCCGGCCAGGGGCCCGCGGCCTGCCTCGTCGATGCCCGCGACCAGTTTTTGCGCCTGGCCGAGCGTCATCGACGGCATGGCGGGTAAACGCTGGCAGAGGACTCGAGTTGGCTTCGCAATTGGGATTTCATGTATATATAATGCGGCGTTTCAACTCGCCCGATCCTATATGTCTCGTTCTCTCAGGGTTGCCGTGGTCGGCGTCGGCCATCTCGGCAAGTGGCATGCGGACAAGTACGCCGCGGCGGCGGATTGCGAGCTGGTTGCCGTGGTCGACAGTAATCCGGAGGCGGCACGTGAAATCGCGCAAAAACACGGCGCTGAAGCCTGTACGGATTATCGTGATGTCCTCCGGTCGGTCGACGCCATCAGCCTGGTAGTACCGACCAGCCAGCATTATAAAATTGCGCGCGAATTTCTGAAAGCGGGAATTCACTGCCTGATCGAAAAACCGATCACGGAGACGGTTGCCGAGGCCGATGAACTGGTCGCGCTGGCGGCGCAGCGCGACCTGGTACTGCAGGTCGGGCACATCGAGCGTTTCAACAGCGTAATCACCGGAATCGCCGAGCGACTGCAGGCGCCACAGTTCATCGAGTCCACGCGCCTGGCGCCGTTTACCCTGCGCGCAACCGACGTCAGCGTGATCCTGGACCTGATGATCCACGATATCGACCTGATCCTGGACCTGATCGGTCAGCCACTGGCCAGCATTTCCGCCAGCGGCATCTCGGTGCTGACCAATGAAATCGATATCGCCAATGCCCGTCTCGAGTTCACCGGCGGCTGCGTCGCCAACGTCACCGCCAGCCGCATCAGCCGCAAGCGGGAACGCAAACTGCGCATCTTCCAGAAAGACGCCTACCTGTCGGCCGACCTGCAGGACAAGCTGCTGGCGGTCAACAGCAAGGGCGAAACCGATAATCCCGAAGGCTACCCCGGCATTACCCACGAAGAGTTCAGCTTCGAGGATAACGACGCGCTCAACCTCGAAGTGCTCGATTTTATCGGCGCCATCCAGGCCGGCCGGGCACCGGTCGTGACCGGCGAGGACGGGCGGCGCGCGCTCGCGACCGCCATAGACATCACCAGCCAGATTACAGAGGCACTATGAAAGTACCCATGGTCGATCTCAAGGGTCAGTACCAGGCCCTCAAAGCCGAAATCGATGATGCGCTCCTCGGCGCGCTCGCGGAGACCCGTTTTATTCTGGGCCCCAACGTGCAGGAATTCGAACGCGAGGCCGCCGACTATCTCGGCGTCGCGCACGCAATCGGCTGCGCCAACGGCACCGACGCCTTGCACCTGGCCCTGCTCGGCGCTGGCATCGGCCCGGGCGACGAAGTCATCACCAGCCCGTTCACGTTCATCGCCACCGCCGAGGCCATCCGCTACGTCGGCGCGACGCCGGTGTTCGTCGACATTCGCAGCGACAGCTTCAATCTCGATCCGGAGCTGATCGAGGCAGCGCTAAGCAAGCGCACGCGCGCGATCCTGCCGGTACACCTGTTCGGCCAGCCAGCCGACATGGACGAAATCATGTCCCTGGCGGCAGCGCGTGATCTGCTGGTTATCGAGGACTGCGCGCAGTCCTTCGGCAGCCGCTACCGCGGACGAGCAACGGGTGCGATCGGCGCGGCCGGCGCATTCAGTTTTTTCCCGAGCAAGAACCTCGGCTGTTACGGCGATGGCGGCATGGTGACCTGCAACGACGACGAGATTGGCGCCCGCATTCGCATGTTGCGCAACCATGGCAGCAGCCGTCAGTACTACCACGACGTCATCGGTTACAACAGCCGCCTGGACGAATTACAGGCGGTAATATTAAGAATCAAGCTGGGCCATATCGACGAGTACAACCGGCGGCGCAATGCGGTTGCGCGGGGCTACAACGAACGCCTGGCCAGCAGTGGCATCACCACACCGTCCATTCCCGAGGATCGCGATCACGTGTTCCATCAATACACCCTGCTGCTGGACGAGCGCGATGCGCATCGCGAGGCGATTCTCGCGCACGAGGTCGCCTGCGCGATCTACTATCCCGTGCCGCTGCACCGACAGCAGGCTTTTGCCGATTTCGACCAGCCCGAGCTACCGGTCGCAGAAGCCTGCGCCGAGCGTTGCCTGTCGCTGCCGATATTCCCCGAGATGACGGAACAGCAGATCGATTTGGTGTGCGAGGCGGTGCTGGGCGCTGCATGAGCGCCGACCACGTCATGATCCTCGCCGGTGAAGCCTCCGGCGATGCGCATGCCGCCGAGTTTGTCGACCGGCTGCGCGAAATGCGGCCGGACACCCGTTTCAGCGGCATGGGCAGCAGCGCCATGCGTGCAGCCGGGGTGGAGGTATTTTTCGATTCCGCGTCGATCGCGGTGGTCGGGCTGGTGGAGGTATTGCGCCACTGGGGTGATATCCGGACGGCCATGCAAATCGTGCGCGAGCGCCTCGAAACCACCCGGCCAGACCTGCTGGTGCTGGTCGACTATCCCGAGTTCAATCTCAAGATGGCGCGCCGCGCGCGCGAACTGGGCATCCGCGTGCTGTTCTACATCAGTCCACAGGTATGGGCCTGGCGGCCGCGACGGATTCACAAGATCGGTCGCCTGATCGATCACATGGCGGTGCTGTTCCGCTTCGAACAGCAGTATTACGAAGCGGCCGGTATCCCCGTCAGTTTTGTCGGCCACCCGCTGGTCGATCGCGTGAATACCGGTATCGACCGTGACGCGGTGCGCCGTCGGCTGGGTTTCAGCGCCGACGCTCGCATTGTCGGCCTGTTTCCGGGCAGCCGGCAAAGCGAGATTCAGCGCCTGCTGCCGCTGCTGTGCGACGCCGCGCGCGCGATCCGGGAACGCGACCCGTCCATCCGTTTCATCCTGCCGGTGGCACCGACGCTTGCTATCGACGAAATCCGCGCGCAGGTGCCGGCAGCGCAACTGGATATCCAGGTCAGCCGCGAACCGGTTCACGAACTGGTGCGTGCCTGCGACGCCATCGCTACCTGCTCCGGTACCGTCACGCTCGAAATCGCGTTGCTCGGCACGCCGATGTGCATCGTTTACCGGGTATCGTGGCTTTCCTACCAGGTATTGAGCCGCCTGATCACCATCCCGCACATCGGCCTGGCCAATATCGTCGCCAATGGCCCGGTAGTGCGAGAACTGCTGCAGGACGACGCCAGCCCGACGGCGATTCGAGACGAGATCTTGCGCCTGCTGGATGATGTGCCCTATCGCCAGGGCGTGGTACAGGGACTGTCGCGGGTGCGCGACAATCTCGGCGAAGGCCGGGGTGCAGAACGGGTGGCGCAGCTGATAATATCCCTGCTCGAAGACAAACCCGCAGCGGCGGAGGGTGCGGCATGAGCGAGAGCAGTCATTCCGAGGGCATAACCATGAGCGGTGGCGGCGTTTATTCGCTGGCCACGCTCGGTGCCAGGCACGTCATCGACGCGGCCACGCCGCTGGTGACGGATGCGATCCACAGCCTGCCCGAGGCGTCGCTCGCCGCGGGTTTCACGCTGTCGGACATGGGCACGGCGGACGCCGGCACCTCGCTTACCATGGTGGCACAGGCAATCGAGGCGGCGCGCACGCGCAGACCCGGGATCCCGGTTACCATCGTGTATTCGGACCAGCCGCGCAACGACTTCAATGCGCTGGTTGCCAACGTGCACGGGCTCGGGCCGTTCGAGACTTACCTGGATCGCTTCGACGACGTATTTCCGCTGGTGTCCGGGACCAGCTTTTACGCGCGCATAATGCCGCCCGAAAGCGTGCACATCGGTTTCTCGGCAACCGCGATGCACTGGCTCAGCGCCAAGATCTGCAATATCAGCAATCACGTGCAGGCGGTTGGTGCCGAGGGTGAGGAACTGGCCGCATTTCGTGCCCAGGCGCACGCGGACTGGCGGCGAATCCTGCACCATCGCGCGGCCGAGCTCAAACCGGGCGGCAAACTGGTGCTGATCAACTTCGCGCGTGACGAGCAGGGGCGCTATCTCGGCAATACCGGCGGCGTCAACATGTTCGATACCTTCAACCGGATCTGGCTCGATTTTGTCGCGCAAAACCGCATCACGCGCGAAGAGTATCAAAACATGACCCTGCCGCAGTATTACAACACGGTCGAAGAATTCTGCGCACCGCTGCAGGACCCCGATGACCCCGTATACCAGGCCGGCCTGCGACTCGAACACATCGATACGCGCATCGTGAAATGCCCGTTTGCCGAATCCTTCGCCGAGCATGGCGACGCGGCGCGCTTCGCCGATGAATACATTCCGACCATCCGAACCTGGAACGAAAGCATCTATTACAGCGGCCTGTCGAGCGCACGTCCAGAGGCCGAACGGCGCCAGATCATCGAGGACTACTACGCGACCTATCGCGACCTGGTACGCACCGCGCCCGCGGGGCACGGCATGGATTACGTCCACGCCTACATGGTAATTTCTAAGCAGGCCTGAGCCTGCGCCCCGTACCCGTCGTTGCGAGGGCCCGCAGGGCCCGCGGCAATCTCCCCGGGATTATCGCAATACCCGCCAGTGAACCCTGCGCAGTAGATTGCTTCGCTGCGCTCTTGTGCCCTGCGGGTATTTAGGCCCTTTGGGTCCGCAATAACCGGTGATGTCAGGTTTCGACCGGGTAGCCCGCCTTTTCCCAGTCGGGCATGCCGCTGTGGCTGACGCAAACCACGTGATTCAGCCCCTGGAAACTCAGGTTGGTCATGGTCGTTTGCGCGCGCCGGCCCGAGCGACAGTAGAGGTAAACACGCTCGAACTGGCGCAGTTCATCGACGTGGCCGTTCTCGGTTCCCATCGGTATGTTGCGCGCACCCGGCACGTGACCGCGGGCAAATTCGTCGGGCGTTCGATTATCCATGACCAGCGTGCTCTTCGGCAGGTCCTGCCACACGCCATGCAGATCATCCATACTGAAATCGCGTAATAGATAGCGGTTGGCGTCGAAATTGATGCCGACGCTCATGTTGGCCGGAACCGCCTCGTTGATGCGCTTGGGCATGTCGAGGTTGAGGTTGTTCATCAGGTCGACGAATTCCTGCCGCGGCCGCCCGCCGCCGAGGCGCGGATTCCAGCGTTTCTCCTCGCCGATGGTCGAACTGGTGCGGCCGTTGTAATCGTGCGCGGGGTACACGATCGTGTCGTCGCTCAGCACGAACAGTTTGTGCGTGATGCTGTCGTAGAGCTGGCCAGCGTCGCCATTCTGGAAGTCAGTTCGTCCGCAACCGCGAATCAACAGCGTATCGCCACTGAACAGCATGCCGTCGACAAAGTAACAGGTGCAGCCGTTGGTATGCCCGGGCGTGAACAGCGCACGCACCTGGTAATGACCGAGGGTAATCGTTTCGCCGTCAGCAAGCGGGATATCGATGGCCTCGATGCCGGAATCGCGGCCGTATACCAGCCTGGCGCCGACCTGCTCGCGCAGCTTGCCGGACGAGGTGATGTGATCGGCATGCGCGTGGGTCTCGATCGCGTACAGCAGCTCGACCCCGAGTTCGTTGATGATTTGCAGGTCGCGCTCGAACAGCTCGAGCACCGGGTCGATAATCGCGCCCTCGCCCGTCTGCGGATCGATCAGCAGGTAGGTGTAGGTACAGCTTTCGCGGTCGAACAGCTGTTTAACGGTCAGGCGGGGCGTGGTCATGATCGAAAGCTCGCGCAACGGGAAGCGCCAGTTTAGATTTTGCCGCCGCGGATGGCAATTTGGCGTGCTTGGGATAATATTCAGACTCATGGCAAACGAACAATGGACATCGTCGATCGATTTCGCCTCGGGAGCGATCGCGCTGGCAATCCTGCTGGTTGGCCTGGCCCTGATCCTGTATCTCAACCGCGCACCTCTGCTGCTGCGCTGGCGCGACTGGCGCCTGCAGCGCAGCCTGGACCGGATCGGCTGCGAGCAGATTCGCCGGCTGGCCTGCGATGACGGCCTCGACGGCACGCACGAAATCGACCGCCTGGCGCTGGTCGACGACGCCATCCTGATCGTTTCCTACAAACCCTACCGGGGCAATATTTACTGCGCCGAGCAAATCGACCAGTGGACCCAGGTTATCGGCCAGAAGAGTTTCAAGTTCGCCAACCCGCTGTTCGAACTGGAAAACCAGATCGCATCGCTGCGCCTGCTCGTCGGCAATGCCCCCGTGCGCGGTTTTCTCTACTTCGGCCAGGGCGCCGTCTTTCCCAAGGGTCATCCCGAAGCGGTACTTTATCCCGACAATATGCCGGCTTCGCTGCTGGCGGCGAACTGTACTTCCCCGCGCAAGGATGTCGCCACGGCCTGGGCACTGCTGAAAGCGCACCGGGATGGCGCTCCGACCGCGGACCGGATCGGCGCGAAAACTTGAAATGTCCCGGTAGAAAGCCGAGAATGTGCGCGTTGTTAAGGAGGAGGCCCGCATCCCAGGCCGCCTGACTTCATAAAAACACCCAAGCATTACCATAATAACGGAGACAATCAGCAATGAAACGTCGTGACGTACTCAAAGGTGGCGTTGCCGCCGCACTCGCAACCGGCGCAGGCGCGGTATCCGCTCCCGCCATCGCGCAGGGACGCATCGAGATCAACATGGTATCGACCTGGCCGCGGGATTTCCCGGGTCTCGGTACCGGCGCGCAGCGCTTCGCCGAGCGCCTGACCGCCATGACCGATGGCCGCATGAAGGTCAACTACTTCGCCGCCGGCGAGCGGGTCAAGGCCTTCGACTCCTTCGACGAGGTCGCATCCGGCAACGCGCAGATGTACCACGCCGCGGATTACTACTGGAAAGGCAAGCACCCCGGCTGGGCTTACTTCACCGCGGTTCCGTTCGGCATGACCTACACCGAGATCAACTCCTGGATCCAGTTCGGTGGCGGCCAGGCGCTGTGGGACGAAGTCGCCGCTGAATTCGGCCTCAAGTGCCTGCCCTGCGGCAACACCGGCGTGCAGATGGGCGGCTGGTTCCGCAAGGAAATGCGCTCCGCAGCCGATTTCAAGGGCCTCAAGATGCGTATCCCGGGCCTCGGCGGCGACGTTCTCGCCAAGCTCGGCGCGTCCCCGGTCTCGCTGCCGGGCGGCCAGATCTACGAAAACCTCGTATCGGGCGCGATCGACGCCACCGAGTGGGTCGGTCCGTGGAACGACAGCTTCATGAAGTTCTACGAAGCCGCCAAGTTCTACTACTACCCGGGAATGCACGAGCCGGCGGCCCAGCTGGCGGTTGGCATGAACAAGAAGTGGTGGGATGGCCTCAGCAAGTCGGACCAGATGATCATCACCGCCGCGGCGGAGATGGAAAACTCGGTCATGATGTCGGAATACAACGCCAAGAACGGCGCCTCGCTGGCAAGCCTGATCTCCGACCAGGGCGTCAAGCTGCGCAGCTTCAGCGACGATATCTACGACAGCTTCGGCGATGCCGCGGCGGAAGTCTTCGAGGGAGTGCAGCAGCACAGCCCGCTGGCCAAGAAGATCCACCAGAGCTTCCTGGCTTCGCGTGACGAGGTCGGGGCCTGGGCCAAGATCTCGGACCAGGCCTACGTTGCCCAGCGCAACCGCGTACTGGGCCTGTAACCGGTCAAGGTAAGCCAAGCAGAAAACGGAGTCCTCGGACTCCGTTTTCGTTGGTCCCCGTTGTGTTCGCAATATGTTGACAGAGAAGACGCCAGTGCTCGCCCGTGCCTTTGCTTACGCGATGGTGGCCAGCGTTTTTCTCTACCTGCTGAATAATTACCTGGTGTTCTGGCAGGATCTGCCCGGCACCTACGGCCTCGCGCTGCATTACGGCTGGTTCGGTCTCGAAGTCGAGGCGCTGGACGAATCCCGAATCGGCGCGGGCTGGGCCCAGTTGCTGTTCTACCTCGCCGTAATCCTGCTGAGCATCGGCTACGCGTTCAGGAGCAGCGATCGCAGCCTGGAGGATGACAGCATCCGCTTCGCCCGCCTGTCGGCCTACCTCGTGCGCTTCGCTTTCTGGTCCGTGCTGCTGGTCGGCGCGGCCGACATGATCATTTCGCTGCTGCGCGTGGAAGGCCTGCTCGAATACGTGGTTGGCGAGTGGTTGGCCAACCAGCTGGGGCGCTCGATTTTTCGCGGCACCTGGGTGCACTACCCGCTGATTTTCGTCTCGCTGTTCGTGGCGGCCCGCTTGCGCAACATCAGTTTTACCTGGCTGGCGCTGCTGTGTGTACTGGCTGAGTTCATGATTGTCATCACGCGTTTCGTGTTTTCCTACGAGCAGGCCTACATGGGCGACCTGGTGCGTTTCTGGTATGCCGCGCTGTTCCTGTTCGCCAGTGCCTACACGCTGGTCGAGGAAGGGCACGTGCGCGTCGACGTGCTCTACGCCGGTTTCCGCCGGCGGCGCAAGGCGACCTTCGACACCATCGGCTGCCTGCTCCTCGGCATGCCGATCTGCTGGGTCATCCTGATGCAGGGTATGGGGGGTCGCGGTAACAGTATCAACAGCCCGCTGCTCTCCTTCGAGGTTTCGCAGAGCGGCTTCGGCATGTACGTCAAGTACCTGATGGCGGCGTTTCTGATCATTTTCGCGGTTACGATGCTGATCCAGTTCGTCAGTTACCTCCTCTACAACGTCGCCCAGCTGCTCGACCGCGGCGAGCACGAGGAGCGGTTGACCTACTACCAGTTGATATCCGGCGACCATACCGGCAACGTGGGCGCGGGACACTAGCATGGAACTGTATTTCCTCCTGCTGCTGGTCCTGTTGATGGTTTTTGCCCTGACCTCGGGCTTTCCGGTGGCCTTTGCGCTGCCCGGGTCGGCGGTGCTGGCAATTGCAATCGCGGCGCTCTGCGGCTGGCTGTTCGAGGGTAACGTCGACGCCTACTTCGCGCTCGGCGGGCCCAATCAATGGCTCAGTGCCGGGGTCACCAATTACCGAAGTCTGTACTGGGTCGTGGAACGGGATACGCTGATCGCGATCCCGCTGTTCATCTTCATGGGCATCATGCTGCAGCGCTCGCGCATCGCCGAGGACCTGCTGGTGGCGATGGCGCAGCTGTTCGGCCCGATTCCGGGCGGTCTCGGCATCTCGGTAGTATTCGTCGGCGCCCTGCTCGCGGCCACCACCGGTATCGTTGGCGCCACGGTCATCGCCATGGGCCTGATTTCGCTGCCGGCGATGTTGCGCAACAATTACTCCAAGTCGCTCGCCTGCGGCACGATATGCGCGTCGGGTACGCTCGGGCAGATCATTCCACCCTCGATCGTGTTGATTATCCTGGCCGACCAGCTATCCAACGCGGCCGACCAGGCCGCCACCGCGCGCAAGGCCGAGTACAAGGAAGCCACCGGCGAGTTCTCGATGCCGGGCGATTTCGACGTCGTTACCGCCAGCGCCGGCGACATGTTCATGGGCGCCTTTATTCCGGGCCTGATCCTGGTCGGCATCTACATGCTGTACATCCTGGTCTCGGCCCTGATCAAGCCGGCCAACGCGCCGCCGGTTCCGTTCGAAGGCCAGTACGATCGCAAGTTCATCCTCAAGGTGGTGCTGGCGCTGGTGCCGCCGCTGACGCTGATATTCATCGTCCTCGGCTCGATCATCCTCGGCGTCGCCACGGTCAACCAGGCCGGCGCCATCGGTGCGGTCGGCGCGATGATCATGGGCAGCTACCGCCTGCTGGAAGGCAAGAAAAGCGCCTATTACCCCGCGATCCTGGCAATTGCCTCGATCGTCGCACTGGTTATCCTGCTCAATATCTTCGACCTTAACATCAAGAACGTGACCAGCGGCTTCGATGCCTTCGGTATCGCGCTGGCCTGTATCGCCGTTATCGGGTTGATTACCGCAGTCGGCTGGGCAACGGTCAGGGCCTACCAGATCGACGATACCCTGCGCGGCGTCATGCTGGACACCGCCAAGACCACGTCGATGGTCTTCATCATCCTGCTCGGCGCGGCCATGCTGACCTCGGCGTTTCGCGCCTTCGGCGGCGAAGAACTGGTCAAGGAGCACCTGACCGCGCTGCCCGGCGGTTTCTGGACCCAGTTCATCGTCGTCATGGCGGTTATCTTCTTCCTCGGCTTCTTTCTCGACTTTCTCGAGATTGCCGTGGTGGTGGTACCGATCGTCGCGCCGATCCTGCTGGCCGACCCGAGCGCCAACGTCACCGCGGTCTGGTTCGGCGTCATGGTGGGGCTCAACATCCAGACGTCGTTTTTGACACCACCCTTCGGCTTTTCGCTATTTTATCTACGCGGGGTGGCGCCCAAGGAAGTGCGCACGCTGCAGATTTACCGGGGCGCAGTTGCGTTCATCGCACTGCAGCTCACCGGTCTCGCCATCGCCGGCACCTTCCCGAGCCTGGTCAACTACCTGCCGAACAAGACCCAGCTGATTTCCGAGACCGCGCCGCCGCCGAGCAATCCGAAGCTGCAGGAGTGCCTCGAGGAGTACCAGTTCGTCATTTACGATCGTGACCGCGCACAGATCGAAGCCAGTATCGAGCGTATCCGTGGCGTGAACATCGATTTCCTGCCGGACGAATACCAGCAGCGCCTGAACGAAAGCTACCAGATGGCGGCCGCCAGCTTCGACAGGATCGAGAACATCCGTGAGGCCGAACAGGCGATGGCCGAATTTGCGCCGAGCTACCGGCCGCTGCACATCGAGGTCCGCGGTATCCAGAAGTCGAAGCGCCGTCTCGATGCCGACATCGAGGATCTAAACGAGGAACGCCAGCGTCTCGCGTTCACCGAGCCCGTCGACGAACAACGGATCGAGCAGATCAAGGCCCGCATGGCCGGACTCGCGGCCGAACGGGACGCGCTCGCCACCGGTATCCCGGAAAACTGGGAGGCTGAACGCGCCCGTTTCAACGAGTTGGCGAAGGCCGAGACTCGCGCGCGGCGCGAATATCGGCAAAACGCCGACGACGCCTACTCGATGATCGTGACCATGCGCAAGATGATCGACCAGACCGATGCCCTGGCGGCGCTGGAACCGCGCTACCAACCGCTGATCCAGGAGATCCGCGACAAGTCAGCCGAAGAGGGACTGGAAGCGATCAAGGCGCTGGAGTTCGAGCTCGACTCGCTGATCGAAACCCACCGGATCAAGTCGAAACTGTCGCGCGCCAAGCGCGCCCTGCGCGGCACCAACCCGGACAAGGACAAGGCCATCGACGAAATCATGCAGTCGGCCGAACGACTGCGCGAAGAAATCGTTTGGTACCAGCGCGCCCGCAGCGACCTGGGTGAAGAACTGGCGGCATACGACGAGGCAATTCGCCTGACCATCGGCATGCGCCTGCAATCGCGCCTGACGAGCGAACAGGCCGAGTCCATCGCCAGCTGCCGCGCGGTGCACAAAGACCTGACGCTGTTCTTCTAAGCCCGATGTCCCAGGCCGACCTGGTTTATCGCATTTTTGCGATCATCTTTCCCGTGTTCTCGATCGTGACCGTGGGCTACCTGTATGCCCGGATGCGCCACGATACGGACATGTCGTCGGGCAACCGTCTCAACATGGATATCTTCACGCCGGCGCTGATCTTCGACATCATGTCGGCCAGCAACTACGCGCTCTCCGACTACCTGTGGCTCGGGTTGGCCGGGGTCGCGGTGGTGCTCGGCTCGGGCCTGGTCGCGTGGCCGGTGGCGAGGTTATTCGGCTACCAGTGGAAAACCCTGGTGCCGCCGATGATGTTCAACAACTGCGGCAACATGGGCCTGCCGCTGATCGTGCTGGCTTTCGGCGAACCGGCGCTGGCGCCGGCGGTGATCCTGTTTGCATTGTCCAACTTCCTGCACTTCGGGGTCGGGCTGCAGCTGATCACGCAGCACTGGTCGCCGCGCGCGGTACTGCAAAACCCGATGATTCTCGCCACGGTGCTCGGTATCGGTGTTTCGCTGCTCGGCATCGAGCTGCACGAAACCCTGCGCCTGCCGATCCACCTGCTCGGCCAGATCGCGATACCGCTGATGCTGTTTTCGCTCGGCGTGCGCATGATCGGCATCGATTTCCGCGACTGGCAGCCGGGCGTGCTCGGCGCCCTGCTGTGCCCGCTCAGCGGCCTCGTAATCGCGGTCGCCTGTATCCTGTTCATCCCGTTGCCGGCCGATCAGCAGGCCGTCCTGTTGCTGTTCAGCGCGCTGCCACCGGCCGTGCTGAACTTCATGGTGGCCGAGCGCTATAACCAGGAACCGCAGCGCGTGGCCTCGATCGTGCTGATCGGCAATCTTGCCAGTATCCTGGTCATACCCGGCGTGCTCTGGTTCATCCTGTGAATCGCAACGTTTTCCTGCTGGCGCTGGCGCAGGCGATGATGATTTCGGTCAATTCGCTGATGATAACCACCGCCGCGATCGTCGGCAGCGACCTGAGCCCGGAGCCCGCGCTGGCGACACTACCGCTGGCGTTGCAGCTGATCGCGGTCATGAGTACCGCGATTCCGGCCTCGCTGCTGATGCGCCGCATCGGCCGCCGCGCGGGATTTCTCTGCGCCAGCCTGGTCGGTATCTGTGCCGGTGTCGCGGCCACGCTGGGACTTCATTTCGACTCTTTCGCGCTGTTTTGCCTCGGATCCATCGGTGTCGGCATCTTCACCGGTTTCGGCAACTATTTTCGTTTTGCCGCGACCGAGGTATCGCCGCCGGAACGCAAGAACACCGCGATCAGCTACGTGCTTGCCGGCGGTGTGCTGGCCGCGGTCGTAGGCCCCAACCTTGCCAATTACACGCGCGACCTGTTCGCGATCGCTTTTGTTGGCAGCTATTTCGCCGTCATCCTGGTTTACCTGCTGAGCGCGATCAATTTCCTCGCCATGCGCCTGCCACCGCCCGCGACCTTCGCGCACGGCGGCGACAGCCGGTCGCTGACGCGTATCGCGGCCCAGCCGACCTTCGTGGTCGCGGTATGCAGCGCGACCATCGGCTACGGCCTGATGGCAATGTTGATGACCGCGACCCCGCTGGCAATGACACACGCGCACGGCCACGTGTTCGGCGATGTCGCGTTCGTGATCCAGTGGCACGTGCTCGGCATGTTCGTGCCATCGTTTTTCACCGGGCAGCTGATCAACCGTTTTGGCGCGCAGCGGATCGTTACTGCCGGTAGCCTGCTGATGCTGGTCTGCGTCGCACTGAACCTGCACGGTGCGAGCGTAACCCACTTCTGGGCCGCGCTGCTGCTGCTCGGCGTGGGCTGGAACTTCATGTTCATCGGTGGCACCAGCCTGCTGACCGAAACCTACCGCCCGAGCGAGAGCGCAAAAACCCAGGCGCTCAACGACAGCATCGTCTTCAGCGGCGCCGCGCTCGGTTCGCTCGGCGCCGGAGCCCTGATTCACTGGCTCGGCTGGCGCCTGGTAAACGTTGCCGCCATACCTTTCATCCTGCTCGCGCTTGGCCTGCAGTTATGGCTTTGGCGGCAGCGATTGCGTGCTCGCGTTTCCGAGTCGCTCAAGGTTGCAGGCCAGTGAAGGTATCGCCAATCTGCACGGGGTGCTCCCGGTCGCTGAGTTCGAGAATGTAACGCGACGCCGTATCCGCGCCATACACTGGACATGGTGATGTCTCGCAGGGCTCCAGGCGGCGGCTGGCAATAACGCGGAAATCCTCGTCGAGCCAGAACACCCGCAGCGCAATCGTCATGTTTTTCATCCACACGCGGTGATCGCCGCTTTGCGGATATACCAGTAACATACCGCGATCGTCGCCCAGTTCGCGCCGGAACATCAGGCCGAGCTGGCGCTGGCGGCTGGTAACCGCCATTTCGACCCGGTAGGCCTGCCCGTTGACCCGCATTTCCCGCTCCTCGAGAACCTCGCCTTCGACATCCACCGACAGCAGCGCGACAAGCAAAAAAAGGGCCAGATTGAATTTCCCAAACATCGCCAGAATACCTGCTATATAGATATCAGCATATAACGATAATACTTAATGTATTTTATTATATTTATAACCTAACCGATTGATTAAAAATAAAAAAATGAGGTAGCGGCATCAGCCAAGTCTGTGACCTGGTTCAAATATCCACTTTAAGATCACAACTCAAGTCATTGATATTGCTACCATAGTAGATCCTGTTTGAATCAATCCGGGGTGAGATAAATTGATTTCGAGCAACGACACCAGAACCGATATTCCAAAGGACTCCAATATCGAACCGTACGAGAATGCCCGCCGCCTCAGCATCCTGCGGCGACAGCGCAAGGTCCTGATCGTGGACGACGAATCGACCGGCCGCACCATTCTCGCGAAGATCATACAACAGGCGGAGGAAGACGTCGCCGTCGAATCCTTTGCTGATCCACTCGAGGCGCTGCAGTGGCTCGAAAGCAATCACCCCGACCTGATCATCACCGACTATCGCATGCCCGAACTGAATGGCGTGGAGTTGATCAAGCAGATCCGCTCGAGGCCGTCCTGCCAGGATATTCCGATCATGATGATCACGGTGGTGAGCGAAAAGTCGGTACGTTACGACGCGCTCGAAGCCGGCGCCACGGCCTTCCTGACCCGCCCGATCGACCAGATCGAGTGCCGCACCAGTTGTCGCAACCTGCTGAAACTGCACGAGCAGCAGTCGATCATCCAGGACCGCGCGGACTGGCTCGCGCGCCAGGTCGAGGTTGCCACCCAGCAAATCGTCTCGCGTGAACACGAAACCCTGCTGCGACTGGCCAAGGCCGGTGAATACCGCGACGAGGTTACCGGCAACCACGTCGTACGCATGGCGAAGTATTCGCGTGAGATTGCCGAGGCGCTGGGGCTGTCGGAAAAGGAGTGCGACGAGATCGAGTATGCCGCACCGATGCATGATATCGGCAAGATCGGCATCCAGGACAAGATCCTGCTGAAGCCCGGCAAGTTCGAACAGCATGAATGGATGACGATGCAACAGCACACGATCATCGGCCATTCGATCCTGTCCAACAGCCAGTCCCGCTATATCCAGACCGGCTCGATCATCGCCCTCAATCATCACGAACGTTTCGACGGTACCGGTTATCCCAACGGCATTGCGGGTAAGGACATCCCGCTGGTCGCGCGTATCGTCGCGGTTGCCGATGTCTACGACGCGCTCGTTTCGACCCGGCCCTACAAGCGTGCCTGGGAGGAAAAAGACGCGCAGGACTACCTGCACCAGCATGCCGGCACCCAGTTCGACCCGATCTGCGTCGAAGCCTTTTTCGAGCGCCTCGACAACATCATGCAGATCCACAGCACTTTCAACGACGGATAATACTGCCCGTTCGATCGCATTTCATGGAAGCAACCGAAACAAGGCGAGGCTGGCTGCAAAGGCTAAACCAACGGCTGGCGAAAACCGGCGATTCGGAACCCGAGCAGGCGAAAATCCGGCTCGCGATTGCCGTTTTTCTGCTGGGCTATTTTTGCCTGCCCTGGGACGAGGGCGAGAGTTTTCCCGAAATCCTGACGACGACGCCGAACCTGATCATCCTGACGGCTTCCACGATCGCGGTGCTCCTCTTCGTAGCGATTCTTTACAACCCGCGTCCGTCGCCGGCCCGGCGCGTAGCCGGCATTCTGCTCGACATCATATCGCTGTCGATCGTACTTTTCTGGACCGGCGTCGATTACATCCCGTTATTCGTCTTCTACCTTTGGGTTATCCTCGGTAACGGGTTTCGCTACGGCACCCGCTACCTGTATATCTCCTTTGGTGTCAGCCTGGTCGGATTCGGTGCCGTGGTTTTTGGCAGCAAGTACTGGCAGGAGCATCAATCCTTCGCCATCAGCCTGATGCTCATCCTCTTGATGCTGCCGCTTTACGCAGCTTTCCTGTTGAAGAAACTGCACGCGGCAATCGATTACGCGAAGCAGGCCAACGAGGCCAAGAGTCGATTCCTCGCGAACATGTCGCACGAGCTGAGAACGCCGCTGAATGGCGTCATCGGCATGGGCGAATTACTGCGCGAAACCCGCCTCGATGCAAAACAACGCGAACTCGTAGGCACCCTGCACAGTTCCGCCCAGTCACTGCTCGAGTTGATCGAGAACGTACTCGATATCGCCAAGATCGAAGCGGGCAAGGTCACTATCGACAAAAAACCGATGGATTTGCACGCGCTGGTGAACTCGGTGATTTACATGCTGTCACCGATGGGCCAGGCCAAGAACCTGCAGGTATCCTGCACGATCGATACCGACACGCCCTTTTCGCTGATGGGCGACAAGCAACACCTGCGCCAGGTGCTGATCAACCTGGTCAACAATGCCATCAAGTTTACCGAGGAAGGCCGGGTCAACCTGCGGGTCTTCAGGGCGGGCGGCAGCGAAGAAACACCCCTGATCCGCTTCGAGATTCATGATACGGGCGTTGGAATTCCCGCGGACGCCCTGCCGCGGATTTTCGACGATTTTACCCAGGCCGAGCAGGCGGCGAACCGCAGTTACGGCGGCACCGGCCTCGGCACGACAATTTCGAGGGAACTCGTCGAGTTGATGGGGGGCCGCATCGGGGTCGAAAGCGAACTTTACAAGGGCTCGGTGTTCTGGTTCGAGCTGCCGTTCGACAGCTTGCCGCACGACGAGAGTTTTATCGCCAACAACCGGGTTTTACTGCTGGCTACCGAGGATACCGCGACGGTGGTTCGACCGGCGCTGAAAAACTGGGATCTCGACTTCGACTGGGTCCAGTCCTCCGCCCGTGCAATCTCGCTGCTGGTGCAGGCGGTTGAACAGGGCGCCGGGTACGATTGCGCAATCGTCGATCACAACTGCCTGTCCGATATCGATCCGATCCAGTTCGCGCAGATGGTCCGTTCCGAAACCGTGCTCGAAGACATATCGTTAATCCTGGTCAACTCCTCGGATACGATGCTCAACATCAACAGCGTCAACCAGTACTACATATCGACCCTCGCCGACCAGGAAGACAGGCGCGGGCTGTTCAACGCCATACACGCGGCTCAAAGCGTGCATGGCGGTGGCGAAAAAGTCGTCAGCCTGGCCGATTACTACCAGGAACAGGTCGACGCGAAACCGCTCAATATCCTGGTCGCAGAAGATAACGTGGTGAATCAGAAAGTTATAGAAGGGATTCTCAATCACGCTGGCCACCAGGTCCGCCTGGTCACCAATGGCGAGGCGGTACTCGATATCATCGGCGAGGAACCGGAATCGGTCGATCTGCTGATCGTCGATATGAACATGCCGCAAATGAGCGGGCTGGAAGTCGTCAAGACCGTACGTTTCATGGATGCCAGTCATAGCCTGCCCATCATTATGCTTACCGCGGACGCCACCACCGAGGCCCGGGAGACGAGTCGCGAAGCCGGCGCCGACAAGTTCCTGACCAAGCCGATCGATGCCAAGCACCTGCTGGCCTGCATCGCCGGATTTTCGATCAACGTAGAAAGCTCGCTACAGGCGAAAACCGTTGCCCCTGTCAGAGCGACACAGAACCGTGCCGCCGATAATGGAATCCATCGCGTGACGGAGTGGCCCGAATCGGACTGGTACAAGGCCGAAGCTCTCGCCGAACTCTCGCGCCTGGGCGGCGCTGACTTCGTTCAGGAACTGGTGACCAACTTCGCAAGCGGCGGACAAAAACATATCGAACGCATGATGAATGCCCTGCAAGACGACTACCTGGAGTATCGCGAAGCCCTGCATGCGCTCAAGGGCTCCTCGATGGAGATGGGCGCCCTGCGGCTGGCGAACGCCTGCGAGAGCGCCGAACAGGTCAAACCCTATGACCTTGGCAGTGAAAAAATCAGGCAGGCAGCCGCCGAGGTCGAGGCGGTTTACACCCGGACTTCCGCGGCCTTGAGCAACGTGCTGCAGCGGCAGCAGGCCAATTCCTGACCCGCAAAAATCTCAGGCCGCGGTGGTTTCCCGCCTGCTGCTGGCGCGCGCCTTTGCCTTGACACGCGGTTTCGTGTCACTGCGGTAAACACGCCGGAAAACCTCGAGATAGCGCTCGAAAAATCGCAGGTTCGCCGGATCGCGCTTTGATCGCATGTCACAGAAAAACTTGCGATTCCAGCCCAGGGCGACACCGAGATTAACCATCGCGTAGCCAAATCCCAACAGACCCGCCGACAGCCAGAAAGCCGCGCTGGCGCCGCCGAGGGCAAACGCCATGCCAGCCAGTAGCGGGTAAGCCAGCACGGGATAAACGATCAGTTTGCGATAAGCGTATATCAGCGCGCTATCCCTGGACGGAATCCCCATCTTGCCGAGCAGCAAGGCAGTAAAAGGCAGGCGATTGTGCGCGATCATCGCAAACGGCTTGATCCACCAGGGCACGGGAGCGAACAGTATCGTGCCGAGCGCCAGTAGCTCGAAAAACGGGTACTTGAGCCAGAGCAGCATCAGCACGGAATAGTCGTGACTGCGTTGGCTGATGTGCCGGATCAGCTCGTCGACCCCGTCAACCTTGTAGCGGCCTTTTTCGCGATAGTAAAAGGCATTGTTGGGAAAGAAGAGGTACTTGCGCAGGTCGTACAGGCTGCGCACGTCACGCAGTCTCGGGCGGATTTCGAGAGCGCGAGCGACCTCGTCGGTGTAATTGCCGTAATAGACCAGGTGGTCCGACGTTTTCGGCGGTCTCCGGGCATAAAAGCGCGAGTTGTATTCGCGGATCCTGTCCGGCAAATCCGATTGAATTCGGGCACGATATTCGTCGTCGGTAATCATGCGATGCACGAACAGGGACTGCATTTCGCTCATATTGTTCAGCCCGCCCGTGGTCGGCCGGGTAAAGCCCACCGTGTAAACGTTATGCAGTTCAGGTGCCACCACGCCGAGATAAGTGTCGCGGTAGCTGTAGGAGAATTGATTATCCGTGTTGCCGTCGATATGGATGGCAGGAATAGCCGGAACCTCGTGATCGCCATCGATGACGAAATCATAGTTCAGCTTTCGCTCCCCATCGCTGAGCGTCATGGACTTGCGATCGATCTCGGTGAGATCCTTGTCCCAGAGCTCGACCTGTCCATGCTCGATGAAAAACGGCAGGTCGTTCAGCAGGTAGCCATCGCGTACCCGCTGCTCGAGCTGATCGCCGCAAAACGTCTGGTAAGTGTCTACCGGCCAGTACTTGATCGCGATATGGCCGTTTTCGATCGGCGTCTTCGCCTTGAAAACAAAGCGAATGTCGTCCCGGGGTCGACTGGCGAGTGGATGCCGGACCGCCATGCTGTCGCGATCCAGCAGCGCGGCGATGCGCGGATGAATCATGCCATTCAGGTAACCGCCGGTAATGAACGCCCGGTAGCTCCACTTCGAAATTTCAGCGACGTTCTGGCATTCGGACTGGTCGAGCGAAACGAAGCGCACCCCCTTCTCCAGCGGCGAGTAAATGGTGAACAGCTTGTCCAGCGCAATAAACCCGCGCGTAACCAGGTGCACCCTGGCGCCGAATCCGACGAGCCGCGCGATCAACAGATTCGACGAGTCGCCGGTCGAGGTTACGGCGACCGTCTTGCCGGCAAAACTTTCGTCTATTTTTACCTGCTTGAGCGCTTCGTGGATCTTGCGCTTGAAGGCGGTCGCGACGACGAGGTGCCGGGCCCGGAACTCCTTGCCGGAGGCGAGGCAGACGCGTGAATGATCGGGGTAGTTGAATACCTGCTCGACGTGGCCCCTGTGAATGTGGTCGGCATAGCGGGCGGCATACTTCTTGTGCACCGCATAGTATTCGCTGGCCGTCGGGTAACGATCCGGCAGCTCTCCATTTTGCGCCCTGAACATCTCGACCAGTTCGTAGGAGTAGGTGCTGCTGTGAATCGAGCTGACGAGATCGAAACCGTTGGTGCCCTCGGCTTCGAGCTGTTTCCAGATGGGCTGCCCATCGGTCACGATGACGTAACTGAGGCCGCTGCGCTCGAGCTCCCGAACCAGCGGCATCGTGGTAAAACCACCACCGATTATCAATACGTCCACGGTCCGCGGTTGTTTCATGTCAGACTCCAGTTGGAAAAGCAGCCGGGCAAACCGATTCGTTCAAATTGCGGATCGCCGCGGTCCCGGGCAGGTTTTGCGCGACGGTGAGCCATCCTCACGAGGCGACTTCCGGGCGGGTATCGGCTGATGAAAATACGACTCAGGCGATCAAGCGCTGGCCCTGGCGCTTGATCAGGCGAGTCATGACCTTGATATCCCTCTCGCTCAGCTTGAACGCCGCATCGGTCCAGATCTTGGCAATATCCATCAACTCGTCGTAGCTGATCTTGTTACAGATATCGCGTACCTTGCGCACCGCGCTGTAGCTGTTGGAATAGCGATTCGCGGCCTTGATGTATCGGTAGACCTCCATTGCGCCCTCGCCCGGTTCGGCGAGAATATCGACCACCCCCATATCGTAAAGCTCCTCGGCGGTGTAAAGCTTGCCGCTCAGAATAATCTTTTCCGCCATCGCGGTACCCACGCGCCGCGACAACAGCGAATAAGCGCCCATGCCGGGGAACAGGTTGAACAGGACTTCGGGCAAACCCATGTACACCCCCTTCTCCGCAATCACGATGTTGCTTGCGAGGGCCGATTCGAACCCACCCCCCAGCGCATCACCCTGGACCAGGGCAATCGTCGTCAGATCACAGTTCAGGTGGGTAATGTTTTCGTGCAGGATGTCTATGCAGCGAACGGCATAGTTGAACAGCTCGTCGCGCTTGTTGTTTTCGATGTAATGCTTGAACAGGGCCAGGTCGCCACCCAGGTTGAAAACACCATCGATATCCGACCCGACAATAATGTAGTCGTACTTTTCACCCCGGCTATTGTGCATTTCCTCCTTGATGACGCGAATATATTCGTGGAATTCGGACAACAACTGGTTCGTGAAACAGGGAAGCGGTTCTGATTTCATCAGGCACCAGGATGCCCGGTAGGTCTCGTCGTAGTAGGTTTTCAGGTGTTTGGTCGCCTGGCTGACTGTGCTGCCCGGGCAAACAGACGGCTCAAACACTGCCACATTGCTCATGTTTCTCTCCGGATGTCTTTTTTTTAACCCGGATATTGCACCCGGGGTATAACTGCTTTGGTCATGTCTGCCCGAAACCAAAAATGCTTGATTTTCAGGACTTTACCCACTTTTTTTCGACGGCGGGTTATGAAACCCAATGTACCGGAACGTGAACGTATTGCAAGCAGAGTGTGACCAAGTTCACACACGCTGTAGTAGAATTTACTTTAGGTAGGAAGCCTAATATATTGCTTTTAAAGCGAATATCAGGATTTTGTGTATACGAAAAAAAGTTACCATTTTTGGCACTTTTCGTGAGCTTGACGTTAAAAAGCGTGCAAAAGCCCTTGATTTTGCAGCTAAACTGTGTCGAATTTTCGACGCTTTTTTGTCAATATTTTGACCAAATAGTGATCAGTAGCAAATCGACACTAGTCAGCCTCGTCGATCCACGCCATCTGGATCGCTTCCAGTATTTTTTCATTGGAGCGATTGGGATCGTCGTCGAAGTCTTCCAGCGCACACACCCAGGCGTGTAAATCGGTAAACCGAATGTACTGTGGATCAACGTCGTCGTGCTGCTCGGCCAACTCGATGGCGATGTCCAGCGTATCGGTCCATTTCAGGCTCATGTCTTCCCCCGGTCTGATGGCTAATGGTTCTCGGAAACCATGTTGATGGTATAACGCGGTATCTCGATCGTCAGTTCCTCGTCCGCGACGCGGGCCTGGCAACTCAGGCGTGAATCCATGTCCAGTCCCCAGGCCTTGTCGAGGTAATCGTCTTCGTCGTCGGTGGCTTCGTTGAGAGAATCGAAACCCTCGCGCACGTAGACGTGGCAGGTCGTGCAGGCGCAGGCCTTTTCGCAGGCATGCTCGATTTCGATACCGTTTTGCAGCATGGCATCACACAGGCTGGTACCCGGCTGGGCTTCGATTACGGCCCCCTGCGGGCAGATTTCATCGTGCGGCAATATCGTAATGCGGGTCATTGCACCTCAACCTCGTCGATCTGTTTACCTTTCAACGCGCGCCGTACGCTGTCGTCCATACGCCTCGCGACATAAAATTCACTGGCCTGCTCGAGCGCTTCGATCAGGCGTTTGAGTTCGTCCGTGCTGCTGGTATCGATACCCTGCTCGAGCCGGTCGCGCGGTTCGACGATGGCAAGCAGCTCGTCGTCCGACAACAGTCGCTCGCCGTCCTGCGCGAGCGCCGCATCGATCGCCTCGACAACCCGCCGAGCCTCGACCTGTTGCTCGCGCAACATGCGCGCCTGCATGTCTTCCCCGGCATGTTCCATCGATGCGCGCAGCATGGATTCGATTTCGCCGTCGCTGAGACCGTAGGAAGGCTTGACCACAACCTCGGACCTGACGCCACTGGTGGCTTCCTCGGCGCTAACCGACAGCAGGCCGTCCGCATCGACCTGGTAAGTCACGCGAATGCGCGCGGCACCGGCCGTCATCGGCGGTATACCGCGTAACTCGAAACGCGCGAGCGAACGGCAGTCGGCTACAAGTTCACGCTCACCCTGCACCACGTGCATCGCCATCGCGGTCTGTCCGTCCTTGAAGGTGGTGAACTCCTGCGCGCGCGCGACCGGTATGGCGGTGTTGCGTTCGATAATCTTCTCGCTGAGTCCACCCATGGTCTCGATCGCCAGCGATAGCGGCAGCACGTCGAGCAGCAGCATATCGCTGTCGGGCTTGTTGCCGGCGAGGATATCGGCCTGGATGGCGGCGCCGAGGGCAACAACTTCATCCGGATTCAGGTCGCACATCGGCGCCTTGCCGAAAAACTCGCCTACCCGTTGCTGCACCAGCGGAACACGGGTGGAGCCGCCGACCATGACAACGTCATCGACTTCGCTCACGCCGACGCCGGCATCGCGCAGCGTGCGGCGGCAGGCTGACAGCGTCCTGTCGATCAGCGGTTTCACCAGTTGGTTGAGCGTTGCCCGATCGAGCACACCCTGCCAGCCGCCGACGTCGATTTGCACGCTTTCCTGCTCGGTCAGGTTTTCCTTGGCCCGACGCGCGGCGATCAGGATCCTGCGAGCGAGTGCGGCATCGAGCTTACCGAGGCCGGCCTGCCCGATAATCCATTCACCGATCGCGTGATCCATGTCGTCACCACCGAGCGCGGAGTTGCCGCCAGTGGCGAGCACTTCGAACACGCCGCGCTCGAGCCGTAGCAGCGAGATATCGAAAGTGCCGCCACCCAGATCGTATACCGCGATCAGGCCGTCGTTGCCCTGGTCGAGACCGTAGGCTACAGCCGCCGCGGTCGGTTCGTTCAGCAGTCGCAACAGCTTGAGTCCAGCGAGGCGCGCGGCATCGCGGGTCGCCTGGCGCTGCGCATCGTCGAAATAGGCCGGCACCGTGATGACCACCCCGTCGAGTTCATCGCCGAGGGTCGAGCGCGCACGCTCGGCCAGTGCCGTCAGCAACTGCGCCGAGACCTCGATCGCGGTAACATCGCCGCCGCGCGTGCGAATACGCGGTACCCCGCCCTGCTCGTCACCGATAAACTCGTAAGGCAGGATTTCGCCGAGGCGATCGACATCTTCGCGCCCTCTTCCCATCAGGCGCTTGATCGAGGCCAGGGTATTGAGCGGATCTTCTGCCTGCAGCGCGAGGGCGTCGTAACCGGTAACAACATCCTGCTCTGCGAAATGCACGACAGAGGGCAACAGTGGGCGACCGTCATCGTCGAGCAGGCACACCGCTTCTCCGCTGCGCACCGTCGCGATCAGCGAATGGGTCGTCCCCAGGTCGATACCCGCGGCAAGGCGGCGCTGGTGCGGAGCACTGGACTGCCCCGGCTCGGAAATCTGCATTAACGCCATCAGTCGTCCTCGAGTTCGAACAGGACTTCGTCGAGCTGTTGCCGGATACGCTGGATGAACTGTAACTTGCGGCTGCCTTCGACCGCCGACGCGGTATCACCTGCCTCGAGCGAACTCACGAACGCGCGTTCGAGTTCCGCCGCACGCTGCTCGAGCTGGTGCTCCAGCGCGAGGCAGCGATCGAGGGCATCTTCGGCCTGGCGCGCGCTGTCGATAGCCTCGCGCAGCTCGATCTGTTCCATCAGGAAGGCATGGTCCGAGGTCGTCCGGGAGTCGTCGGGCAGCTCGACACCGCGGATTTCGAGCAGGTAGCGCGAGCGTTTTACCGGGTCGCGCAGGGTCTGGTAAGCCTGGTTGATCAGCGAAGCCATCTGCACCGACATGCGCCTTTCCTGGTCGCTGGCGGCGGCAAAACGATCGGGATGATAGGTCGACTGGAGGCGCTGTTGGGCACGCTGCAGGTCAACCGAATCGATATCGAAAATCGCCTGCAGGCCGAACAACTCGAAGTAATTCTGGCTAGGATCCGGGGTTTGCATCGACAGTGATCAGACGGTAAAACTCTCGCCGCAGCCGCAGGCGTCCTTGGCATTCGGGTTACGGAACTGGAATCCTTCCTGCAGGCCAACCTTGGCAAAGTCTACCTCGGTGCCGTCGAGATAGACGAGGCTCTTGCGATCGACGATCACCTTGATGCCGCGCGATTCGAAAACTTCGTCGTCGTCGTTGACCTCGTCGACGAATTCGAGCACGTAGGCCAGCCCGGAGCAGCCCGTGGTCTTGACCCCGAGACGCAACCCGACTCCCTTGCCCCGGTTTGCAAGAAAGTGTTGTACGCGTTCCGCCGCGACCTGGCTGAGTTCAATTCCCATCGAGATAGTCTCTATCCGGCCGCACGGCGCATGACCGCCGGCAACCTGTTAATCAAATCGTGCAGTTTCGACAGCAGTTGTTCGACATCGTCGAGACTGTTGTCCATGCCGAAGCTCGCACGCACCGCGTTCAGCGCGAGACCGTCGTCTACACCCATCGCCTTGAGCACGTGACTCGGGCTGGTGACTTCGCTGTGGCAGGCCGAGCCGCTGGAGAGGGCAAACCCGGCGCGATCGAGCTCCATCAGCAGCGTTTCGCCGTGATAGTACGGTACCGCAAAATAAGTCGTGTTCGGCAGCCGGGGCGCTCCCGCGCCAAATACGACGCTGCCGGGTATATCGGCGAGGCCAGCTTCGAAGGCGTCTCGCAGCTCCTTCATGTGGCGCTCGCGCGCGCCCATTTCAAGCCTTGCGAGCTGGGCTGCCTTGCCGAGACCGACGATCAGCGCGACATTTTCGGTACCCGCCCGGCGCTGTTTCTCCTGCTCGCCACCGGCGATCAATGCCCGCCGCGGTTTGGACCGCGTAACCAGCGCCCCGATACCCTGCGGCCCGCGCATCTTGTGCGCGGAGAAACTGATCGCGTCGACATCGGTCTGCGCCAGGTCCAGCGGCAGCTTGCCGACCACCTGGGTTGCGTCGCTGTGTAGCAGGCAGCGCTCGCGTTCGACCATGGTCGCCAGGGTATCGACCGGCTGCATTACGCCGGTTTCGTTGTTGGCCAACTGCACGGTCATCATCTGCGGATCGGCCGCGGCCAGCACTGTCGCCGAGGCATCGAGATCAACCCGGCCATCACTGTTTATCGGCAGCCAGACTACGTTTCTGCCCTCGGCTTCGAGCTGATGCAGGGGCTCGATCACGCTGGGATGCTCGGTAGCGGCGCTGACTACCGGTCGATCGGACCGGTAGTCGAGAAACCCCTTGATGAACATGTTGTTGGCCTCGCTGCCGCCCGAGGTGAATATGATCATCTCGGGTGTACAGTTCAGCAGTTCGGCAACCTCGGCGCGCGCCGACTCGATCGCCGATCGAGCCATGCGGCCAAAGCTGTGCAGGCTGGAAGGATTAGCCGGCGGTTGCTGCAAAAACGGCATGATGGCCGCGGCAACCTCAGGGTGCATCGGTGACGTGGCGTTGTGGTCGAGATAAATCGCCATGGCGAAACTAGAGGATCGACGACTTCTGGCGCAAATCGTGCGCGCGCGATATCTCGCGCACCTCGTCCTTGGCGATCATGTCCGCCAGTGAAATCGTGGTCAGGAAGTTCTCGATCTCGGCACTCAACTCTTCCCAAAGCTGCTCGGTCAGGCAGGGTTCGTAGCCGCCGCCGGACCCGTTGCCGCGACGCTCATCGACCCGGACCACTTCGTCGACGGCATTGATCACGTCGGCAATACAGACCCGGTCGGGGCTGTTACCGAGGCTGTATCCGCCACCGGGCCCGCGCGTGCTCACGACCAGCTTGTTGCGTCGCATCTTGGCGAACAATTGCTCGAGATAAGACAGGGAAATACCTTGCCGCACCGAGATATCGGCGAGGGAGACAGGACCCTGGTCGGAATGCATGACCAGGTCGAGCAGTGAAGTCACTGCGTAACGGCTTTTGGTGGATAATCGCATCGTTGAAGGCGTCAGTGTTTGACCGCGTCAGTATACAATCCTGACTAAAATGGTCAACTATTATCGAGCCAGTTTGACCGTAACCCCTGTGCCCTGTCCCGGGACGCTGTCGATGTGCATTTCGCCGCCGTGCGCGACGACGATGAGGTGACACAGGTAAAGCCCGAGCCCGTAGCCACCGGTGTCGCGCTGGCGCGCGCTGTCCGGACGGTAAAAAGCCTCGGTCAGGCGCGGAATCTCGTCGGCTTCGACACCGATGCCGGCATCGGTGACGGTAATCACGAGCTGTTGCTGCAAGGCCTGCAGGCCGACTTCGATTGGCCCATCCTCGGGGCTGGAATAACGACCGGCGTTGTCGAGCAGGTTCTTCAGCAGCAGGCGCAGGCGCAGGTTGTCCACCTCGGCCTCGACGGGTGCAAGCTTGGCCACGATACGATCCCTGCAGGCGTGGTCCGCGATCACCGATTCGATCAGCTCATGCACGGCACAGCGGCTCTTGTTGAGCGGAGCATGGCGGTCGCCAAGCCGTTCCGACTCGAGGATCGCGCCCACCAGCGCCTCCATTTCCCGCAGGTCCTCGATCAACTGTTGCTGCGTTTCGCCGGGTTCGAGCAATTCGAGGTTTACCCGCATTCGCGTCAGGGGGGAACGCAGCTCGTGGCTGATCGCAAGCAGCAAACCCGACTTGGCATCGAGCATCGAGCGAATCCGTTCCGACATGCGATTAACGCCGCCGGCCAGCAACGCCAGTTCACGGCTACCGCTTTCATCCAGCCTTTGCTCGAGATCACCGTCGCCGATCTTGTCGACCTGTTCCGAGATCGCCGCAATGGGACGAAACAGGCGACGAATGGCCAGGTACAACAGCAGCAGCGCCCCGCCGAGAACGACGAACAGCACCCAGAATCGCTGCCGGGATCCACGGTTGAAACGCTCGTCCAGCGTGAACAGGTAGCGATAGCTCCCGCGCTCGACCAGCAACAGCTCATCCCGCCGGTGATGGCCGATGAAAACCCCGTCATACGGCGGCGGGGCTGGCCGCAGGCGATAGCTGTACACGGGGCGCAGACGCGGGGTCGACGACCAGTCCACGCCCGGGCCCTCCACTCTTATTTCGAATGGCAGGCTGGCGGCCAGGTTGGCCGCGGTATCGAGGTCCGGCGGCGTGCCGATATCGGCAATGATGTAATCGATGTATCGCTCGACGTTGGGCAGAATATCGCTGCGGAAATGCGGTTGAAAGCGATAGGCGAAACTGGCGGCCAGGAGCAGGCCGATCGCCAGCATCGAGAGCAGGAAATAAAACAGCAGCCTGAAGACCAGGCTTTGCCAGCGCCTGCGCAGAAAATTCAGCATCAGCGGTCTACGAACTGGTAGCCGTGGCCGCGCACGGTGCGGATGATCTCGGGTCGTTCGAGCTTGTGTCGCAGGCGACTGACGAGTACGTCGATCGCGCGGCTATAGATGTCGGCATCGACGCCACGCAGCGCCAGCATGATGTCGTCGCGCGACAACACCCGGTCACGGTTGCTAACCAGTAAATCCAGCAGGCCGAACTCGGCCGCGGTCAGCGGCAGCGGCTGGCCGGAGCGGGTCAACACCTTCTTTTTCCGGTCGAGCAGGAATTCGCCGATTTCGACAGCCTCGCCGTCGCCGGACTGGCGGCTGCGGCGGAAGATATTCTGGATACGCGCCACCAGTTCGCGTGGTTCGAAAGGCTTGGGCAGATAATCGTCGGCACCGAGTTCGAGACCAACGACCCGATCCATGACTTCACCGCGGGCGGTCAGCATCACGATCGGAACATCGCTGAACTGGCGTATGCGTCGACAGGTTTCGAAACCGTCGATCCCGGGCAACATGACGTCGAGAATGAGCAGGTCGAAGCTATCCCGGCGGATCCGCTCGATAGCCTCCAGCGGTCGTGTTTCAGCCTCGAGTGCCAGGTCGAAACGCGTGAAGTATTGTTGCAGCGCTTCGGCCAGGCGTTCGTCATCGTCGATGATCAGGATTTTATGCATCAGCCGGGGCCAGTCAGGCGGAACCCTATTGTACCGCGCGGCCTCCGCCAGGGAAGCCGCGCGGCGCTTGCACACGCTTACTGCGAACCGGCGTGACTGCCGTGCCGGTGGCGGTAGTGTTGCCGACGATGCTCGATAAATTCACCCAGCTCCTGCTTCTGTCCGGGTTGCAGCGAATCGAGGAAAAGCGCGAGCGAAGCGATTACCTCGGGAGCCTTGTCGTCCAGCATGCGGGTTTTTTCGCGCACCATCTGCAGTGCCAGCGCCTGGTCGAATACGGGTGCAGTCAGCATTTGCTCGACCTCGGCCAGCTGTTCGGCCTTGCTGGCACGGGCATCGATGACAATTTGCGCCACGAGTTCGGCAAGGGCAGCAAAATTCTGCCGCTGCAAATCGTCGAGTTCGAGATGTTTGCTTACCCGCTCGGTGGCAAACTCGACCTTTTCCGCTGGCGTCATGTGCCAGTGGCCGTGCTTGGCGAAGGCATAGGCAGCTCCGGTGCTGCCGATAATCAGGACGGTTGCTGCGATCAGGGTTCGGGATGTTTTCATGGCCTTGTCTCCGTTGAGTGATTGACGAAGACCAGTGTATGCAGCCGCCCGTTACCAAGCCTCTCGGGCCGGTAACGATTTGTAACACAATGTAACGCTGCCGCGAGCGGCGCGTATCACCGCTCGAGCCGTCGATCGAACGCGCTCAGGGTGCCACGCAGGATGTTGATTTCATTGCGGGTCAGGTCCGAACGCAGGTAAAGCCTGCGCAGGCGCTGCATGATCTGCCCCGGCTTTTGCGGATCGAGGAAACCGCTGCGCTCCAGGTTCTGCTGGAGGTGGCTAAAAAAAGACTCGACCTCCGCGCTGTTTGCGCGCGGCTCCTGTGGTTCGGCCTCCTCCACGGGATTACTCGCGTGCTGGTGAGCGAAAATCTGGTAACACAGGATTTGAATGGCCGCGGCGACATTGAGCGAGCCGAACTCGGGATTGGTCGGGATAACCACCATGCGATTGCAAAGCTGCAGCTCGTCATTGCTGAGACCGGAATGCTCCGGGCCGAATACGATTGCCGCGCGCGAGCCGGCAGCCTGCTGCTGCAACCATTCGGCTATGCCGCGGGGATCGCTTTCGGGCCAGCTCAGCGAGCGGCGGCGGGCCGAGGTTGCAACAACGCAGTTACAGTCGGCGATGGCATCGGCCAGCCCGTCGTGGAACTGGCAATCGTCGAGAATATGATCGGCCCCGGAAGCGCGCGCATAGGCCACGGCATCGATATCACATTGTGGATCGACCAGCGCCAGTCGGCTGAAACACATCGTGTGCATGGCGCGGGCCGCCGCACCGATGTTGCCGGGATGGGTTGTGCCCACCATGACGATCTTGATCTCCTGCGTCAACATTTTGCCGTGCCTCCTGGTTATCCACGCCGCTGGTTTCCGCGTCCCCCGTTTGCTAGACTGCGCGCCGTTTCCAGCTGCCGGTCCCGCCCATGCAAGCCATGCTCAACATCGCGATACGCGCGGCCCGACAGGCGGGGGATTTTATTCTGCGCAAGGTCAACAAGCTACCCGACTTGCAGATCGAAGTAAAAGCGCGCAACGACTATGTCAGTGAAGTCGACCGTGGGGCCGAGGCACGCATCATCGAAGCCCTGCTGAAGGCCTACCCGCAGCACGGTATCCTGGCCGAGGAAGGCGGTGCCCACGAAGGTGACGGCGAGTACCGCTGGATCATCGATCCTCTCGACGGCACTACCAACTTCCTGCACGGATTTCCGCACTACGCGGTATCGATTGCCTGTGAACAGCACGGGAAACTGCTGCATGGCGTCGTCTACGATCCGTTCAAGCAGGAGCTGTTCGCGGCCAGCCGCGGCGACGGCGCCACCCTTAACAACCGCAAGATCAGGGTCGGCAAGGCCAGGTCGCTTCAGGGCACCCTGCTGGCAACCGGTTTCCCGTTCCGTAATCGCGATCAGCTCGACAGTTTTCAGCGCCTGTTTGCTGCCTTCTACGACGATGTCAGCGATATCCGCCGCGCAGGCTCGGCAGCGCTGGACCTGTGTTACGTTGCAGCCGGCCGACTGGATGGTTACTGGGAGTCAGGCCTCAGTGCCTGGGATCTCGCCGCCGGGGCGCTGATCGTGCGCGAAGCGGGCGGGCTGGTTACCGACTACGCAGGCGATGAAAACTTTCTCGAGAAAGGCGAAGTCGTGGCGGCGAACCCGAAAGTCCTGGCCGAGATGCTGCGCCAGATTCATCGTAACCGAACCTGACAACGATCGGACAGGTTCAGACCACCTAGCGGTAGTTTCGCAGCTGGCCCACCAGCACGCCGTGGATCGTGACCCTCTCGGCGGGGTAAATCATCGGTTCCATCTCCGGGTTTTCCGGGATCAGGGCGACCTGGTCGTCACCCCGGCGCTTGAAACGCTTGAGTGTTGCCTCGGTGCGATCGACCATCGCGACGACGATATCACCGTCGCGGGCTACCGGCTGCTTGCGAATGATAACGTAGTCCTCATCGAGAATTCCGGCATCGACCATCGAATCCCCGGTCACTCGCAGCGCAAACAACTCCGGCCCCATGAACATTTCGGCGAGGTTCAGTTCCTGCTGGTCCTCGATCGCCTCGATCGGCATACCGGCGGCGATCCGTCCGGCCAGCGGTATGGTCGGCGGACTGACCAGTGGCAGCTCCACCAGGCTCATGCCGCGCGAATTGTTCTTGATACGGTTAATGTAGCCCTTGTCTTCGAGCGATTGCACGTACCGATGTATGGTCCCGTGCGATGCCACGCCGATTGCCATGCCGATCTCCCTGAACTTGGGGGCATAGCCGTGCTGGGCGATATAGTTGCGGATGAACTGGAGTGTCTTGTGTTCCTGCGAAGTCAGCATGATGCGGCCCGTCTTCTCATTTTATTCTCATCGAGCATAGAGAAAAAAACGAGAACATGCAAGCCATGATCAGCGTCAGGCGACAATCGACGAATCGATTAAACGATTCTTCTTCATGAATTCGCGCACCTCGTTGTACCACTCGTGGGTGTCCACCAGCGTCGTGGTGTCATCGCCCGAGAGATTCTCCACCGGGCGCGGGCGCAACCAGTTCTTGGGGCCCGATCTGATCGTCGCGAATTCATCCATCAGGAACAGTCCGCCTCGCTGCCGCGCGCTACCGCGATGAAACAGCTGGTGCCCGCGCCAGATCGAAACCGTCGCTGCCATCAGCTGGTCCGAGTCGGTAATACGACATTCGCTGTAGCCGCCCTTGGCTTTCTTCATGCCCAGGTCGTCCTGCAGGAACTGTTCTTCCGGGTCGCCGAACAGACGCATGTTGATCGCCACCGCGCTGCTCCACTGGAACTGGAACATGATGAAACGGCGCTCGTCGTCCGGTGTCCACCAGCCGTCCCTGCGGGTAAACACCATGCCGGGTTCTAGACTGTACGCATATTTCACCAGGGCCTTGCCGTAAATGGTCAAATGCTCCAGCTGCTGTACTTCATCGAATATGCTCATTGATATGTCCTGGAATTCGTTTTAGTCGCGAAATTTTTCCGCCTTCTTGAATTCGACGTCCTGTGGTCTTTTGATCTGCAGCATTATCCATGCGTTCGAAATCTTGTTGCCGCGCATGGCATTGCAGACTTTTGCCGGCGATTTATATGCCTTGTCGTTGTAATAAAAACGTCCGTCCCTGAGCGTCGCTACCTGCCATTGGTCGAAGTAACGCGTGCGTAGTTCAGTACCCGGCGGCAATTCCACCTGGTCCCAGATGTAACCGCCTTCGCGGTATCCCGGCCTGGTTTCGTGGTCTTCGGCTGTGCGGTCGAGAAAGTCACCGATCACGTCGTCGATCGCTAGCGGATAGTCCTCCTTGTAGCGCTCGATCAGCCGCAACAACAACTCGTTGTTGAGCGGAACGTAAGTCGTGTTTTTCATGGCTACTCTATTAAGTACTTTATAGTGCTTATTAGAGTAACAACAATCAGATTGCGAATCAACCCTGGTTCAGGGATGCGTTTTTCAGGCTCAGGGAGGAATTCGATCCAGGGCGCGGATCCCGTGGATTCACCAGAGCAAGAGTCGATCGGGCAAACTACCCAAAGTGGGGCAGAACGCCGATGTCTGCATCGGCGACGACGTTCGAAGTCGCCCTTCTCAGGTGAGATCAGCGGGTGATTTGGTGCTCAAAGGAACCGATGTGTTACGGATTTACCCACTGACAAATAAAGAATAATCAGTATCGGTTTTTTCAGGGGCTTTTGGGCGCGGATTCGCATTGGACGCGCTTTAGGGGTATCCCGGGATTTGATATTGTGCAGCGCAACAATCAAGGCTCTGTCTTTCGCTTCCCGTCCGACAAGAGTCCTCAACCAACAGCGACGGGAAAACACAAACCTTACAAGGGGGCATTAATAACAATGCAAAATCTGACCTACTGGCAGAAAAATCTGCGCCTGATCTTCCGCTGCCTGGCGATCTGGTTCGTGGTCTCTTACGGATTCGGCCTGTTGCTGGTCGAACCGTTGAACTCGATCCGACTGGGCGGCTACAAGCTGGGATTCTGGTTCGCTCAACAGGGCTCGATCTACGTGTTCTGCGTGCTCGTTTTTTACTATGCCTGGGCGATGAACAAGCTCGACCAGGAATTCGACGTCAAGGAATAGGAGCGTAACGACATGGATCTCAAAACACTGACTTATATCATCGTATTCGGCACCTTCGGCCTGTACTTTGCGATCGCCTGGTGGGCGCGGGCTGCCTCTACCAGCGATTTCTACGCCGCCGGCGGCGGCGTCGGACCCATCGCGAACGGCATGGCAATCGGCGCCGACTGGATGAGCGCCGCGTCCTTCATCTCGATGGCCGGCCTGATCGCGTTCCTCGGCTACGGCGGATCGGTTTTCCTGATGGGCTGGACCGGCGGCTACGTATTGCTCGCCATGTGCCTGGCGCCCTACCTGCGTAAACACGGCAAATTCACCGTGCCGGAGTTTATCGGCGATCGCTATTACTCCGATACCGCGCGGATCGTTGCGGTAGTCTGCCTGATCATCGCGTCGGTGACCTACGTCATCGGCCAGATGAAAGGCGTCGGCGTTGCGTTCTCGCGCTTCCTCGAAGTCGAATACGGCATCGGCCTCGCGATCGGCATGGGCGTCGTCTGGGTTTACGCGGTGCTCGGCGGTATGAAGGGCATCACCTACACCCAGATCGCGCAGTACTGCGTCATGATCTTCGCCTACACGGTGCCGGCGGTCTTCATTTCGCTGCACCTGACCGGCAACCCGCTGCCGCAGCTCGGCCTCGGCAGCACGCTGGCCGACGGCAGCGGCGTATACCTGCTCGACAAGCTCGACCAGGTCGTCACCGATCTCGGCTTCAAGGAGTACACCACCGCGGTGCTCGGCAACGACATCAACATGTTTGCCTACACCCTGTCGCTGATGGTCGGTACCGCCGGCCTGCCGCACGTCATCATGCGTTTCTTTACCGTACCCTCGGTCAAGGCGGCGCGCGCCTCAGCCGGTTACGCGCTGGTGTTCATCGCGGCGCTGTACACGGTGGCCCCGGCGGTTGGCGCCATGGCGCGACTCAACCTGATGACCACGATCGAACCGGCCCCGGGCGAGAACCTGGCCTACGAGCAGCGGCCGCAGTGGTTCAAGGACTGGGAAAAGACCGGCCTGCTGGTGTTCGAGGACAAGAACAACGACGGCAAGATCCAGTATGTC
Organism: Gammaproteobacteria bacterium; assembly: GCA_030066085.1. Taxonomy (GTDB): domain Bacteria; phylum Pseudomonadota; class Gammaproteobacteria. The sequence goes on from JASJCI010000001.1 coordinate 142,272, forward strand.
GCCGATCCGGACGCCAACGAAATGGTCAAGGTCGACCGCGACATCATGGTGCTGGCCAACCCGGCGATCGCTAACCTGCCCAACTGGGTCATCGCGCTGGTCGCCGCGGGTGGACTGGCCGCCGCGCTATCCACCGCGGCCGGACTGCTACTGGCGATATCCTCGGCCATTTCGCACGACCTGATGAAGGGTGTGCTGACACCGGACCTGTCGGAAAAGAACGAGCTATTGGCCGGCAGAATCGTGATGACAATCTCGATCCTGTTCGCCGGCTACCTCGGACTCAATCCACCGGGCTTCGCAGCCGGGACGGTCGCGCTGGCATTCGGACTTGCCGCGTCGTCGATCTTCCCGGCGTTGATGATGGGTATCTTTTCACGCAAAATCAGCGGCAAGGCCGCGGTCTGGGGCATGTGCGCCGGCATCGGCGTAACCATGCTGTACGTATTCCAGCACAAGGGCGTCATGTTCATTCCGGGCACGTCGTTCCTCGGCGACATGGAAGCCAACTGGTTCTTCGGCATTTCGCCGAACGCCTTCGGTATCGTCGGTGCGATCGTCAACTTCGCGACCGCGTTCATCGTCGGCAGGATCACCGGCCCAGCGCCGGCGGAGATCCAGGCCATGGTGGACAACTTCCGCGAGCCGGGTGCGGCCGGGGGTACGCAGGAGCCCATACCCGCGCACGCGCACTAGACGAAAACCCGTATTTCGTTTGGTGATACCATGCAGAGGCCCCGCGAGGGGCCTCTTTTCTCGGCCCTGACATGAACAGAGATAAGAAAATCGCGTTGTTCCTGGCGCCCTTCCTGCTGATCGGCGGCTACGCCGCAACCGATCAATATCTCGATTCGCGCCAGGAGCCGACCGAATTGTTTCAACTGGAGACGAGCGGTGACTGCCGTCCGTTCGACGGCGACTGCATCCTGCAGTCCGGCGACGTACAGGTCAACGTCACCGACAGCGGCGGGCTCACCACGGTCAATTCGAGCTTTCCGGCCGACAGCGTCTCGCTGTCGCTGGTGTACCGTGACGGACGCGAAGTCATCTACGGACTCGACCGGCTCGACAATCCGCAGTACTGGCAGAAAGAAACCGCCATCCGCGAAGCCATCGCTGCTTCGCAGGCCGCCGATCGCCTGCGCATCGTGGTGCAGATCGAGGGCGGCCATTTCCTGGGGGAATTCAGCCCGATGTTACCGGTTCAGTAGGAGCAACAGCCGTCATGGAAGTAGAACTTGTCGAGATTCGGGACTTCGTATCCCGGCACCATCCTTTCGATCTGCTGTCGATCGAACTGCTCAACGAGTTGACCGAAATGCTCGAAGCCCGCTACCTGCGGCGCGGCGAGAAGTTTCCGCCCCGGGATAACCGCAGGTCCCACCTGTACATGGTCCGCTCCGGCGCGATCGAACTGCACGATGTCGACGATCAGTTTCTCGGCCGTCTCGGCGAGGGCGATCTCTACACGGCCCAATGCCGCCTGACCGGCAGCGACTATCGTTCCAACCACCGCACCCTGGAAGACAGCCTGATTTACCAGGTCAGCTGCGACAACCTCAAAAGCCTGTGCGCGCGTGACCAGGAATTCTGCCAGTACTTCGAAGCGGGTACCGACGAACGAATGCGCCTGGCGGCCAGTTACTCGCCGGCCCAAACGGACGCCGACCTGTCCGGCATGACCGTCGAGATCGGCAAACTCATCCGGCGCGCACCGATCACGCTCGACATCGACAGCAGCATTCGCCAGGCCGCCGAAGTCATGACCGAACACAATGTTTCGTCGATGATGCTGACCCGGGAAGGCAAGCTCGCCGGCATCCTGACCGACCGCGACCTGCGCCGACGCTGCGTGGCCGCCGGGATCGACCTGTCGCTGCCGGTGAGCGAAGTCATGTCCGCCGACCCGATGACGATGCGCAGCGACGACCTGGTGCTCAACGCGCTGATGACGATGACGCGTTCGCACATCAACCACATCCCGGTGGTCGACGACGACGACATCGTCGGCATGCTGTCCGCCAGCGACCTGTCGCGGAGCAGCAGCGCAAACCCGGCCTACCTGAATACCAAGATACGCCGCGCGGCCTCGCTCGAAGAACTCAGGATGATTTTACGGCGGCTGCCCGAACTGCAGCTGCTGCTGGCCAACACCGGGATCTCGGCGCGTCACATCGGCGAAACCATTTCCACCATGACCGATATGCTCACCACGCGCCTGATCGAACTCGCGCAAGCCGAAATCGGGCCGGAACCGGTGCCCTTCGTCTGGGTCTGCGGCGGCTCGCAGGCGCGCCACGAGCAAAGTTCGCACTCCGACCAGGACAACGCGATGATCCTGTCGGACGACGTCCGCGACGAACACCTGCCCTACTTCACCGAGCTCGCCAAGCGGGTTTGCGACGGGCTCGACGAATGCGGTTTCATCCACTGCCCCGGCGATGCGATGGCGATGAACGACCAGTGGCGACAGCCGCAGGCGGTCTGGCACGGATACTTTCGCGAGTGGATCGAAACACCCGAGCCGATGGCGCTGATGCTGGCGTGCATCTTTTTCGACTTGCGCCCGGTGCACGGCGATTTCCAGCTGCACCGCGAACTGCAGAACCGGATGCTCGAAATGAGCCGCAACAACACCGTGTTCACCGCGCACATGGTCGGCAATGCACTCAAGCATCGCCCGCCGATCGGCTTCTTCCGCACCTTCGTGCTGATTCGCGACGGCGAAAACGACAATACCTTCGACATCAAGCACCGCGGCATCGTGCCGATCATCGACATCGCCCGGGTGCTGGCGCTGGCCGAGGGAATCCCGCGGGTCAACACCTGGGAGCGCCTGCAGGCGCTTGCCGGCACGCCTTCGATGAGCAGCGAGCTGTCGAGCAACCTGCTCGATGCTTTCGAATTCATTTCCAACCTGCGAATTCGACACCAGGCCGCCCAGATCGGCAGCGGCGTCGCGGCGGATAATTTTCTGCCGCCCGACAGGCTGTCTTCGCTCGAGCGCAAGCACCTCAAGGATGCCTTCGACGTGATCAAGGACGCGCAGGATGCGCTCGGCAACCGCTACAAGCTGAGCTGAGCGTGCTGGACCGATTTCGATCCTTTAACAAGCGTCGATCACGCGCGCTCGACCGGGCGACGCACCCGGTCATGCAGAAGTACCTGTCGAAACCTTTCCCGGAGGAACGCGACGACTGGCAATCGACACAAATCGTGGCGCTGGACTTCGAGACCACCGGGCTGGATCCCGCGCGCGACCAGTTGCTGAGCTACGGCTGTATCGATATCGATCGCGGCTCGATTCGTTTCGGCAGCGCGGTCCACGAGTACATCCGCAGCGACAGCCCGTTGCCCGCATCGTCGGTGGTCATCCACCACATCACCGACGATACGGCACGCGCGGGCCGGCCGTTGAAACAGGTCCTGCCGCAGCTGCTCGAACGCCTCAGCGGCAAGCTGCTGCTGGCGCACTACAAACGCATCGAGCTGGGCTTTCTCGATACGGTTTGCCGGGCCTGCTACGGATCGCCGTTCATCATCCCGACCATCGATACGCTGGAACTCGCCCAGCGCGTGCTGGGACCGCAGGACGACCGCGCCGGCGCCAGCCAGCTGCGCCTGTTCAACCTGCGCGACCGCTACGGCCTGCCACAATACAGCGCGCACGACGCCCTCTACGATGCGATTACCACCGCCGAGCTCTTGCTGGTACTGGCGGCCGAACTGTCGCCGAAATCGAGCCTGCGCGTCGGCGATTTACTGACCCGCAGGTAACAACCGGCCGCTGCCGACAGGCAAAAAAAAGCCCCGCAGCAGCGGGGCTCTGTTCGTACCGGTCGTGACCGCTCAGCGGTTTTCGCGATTATCGATCAGGTTATCCACCACGCCCGGATCGGCCAGCGTCGAGGTATCGCCAAGACTGTCGAGCTCGTTGGCGGCCACCTTGCGCAGGATACGGCGCATGATCTTGCCCGAACGGGTTTTCGGCAGCCCGGGCGCCCATTGGATGATGTTGACCTTGGCGATGGGGCCGATTTCGGAGCGCACCAGCTTGACCAGGTCGGCCTTGAGCTCGTCGCTACCCTCTTCGCCGGCCATCAGCGTGACATAAGCATAGATGCCCTGCCCGGTGAGCTCGTGCGGATAGCCCACCACGGCCGCCTCGGCGACACTTTCGTGCAGCACCAGCGCCGATTCGATCTCGGCGGTACCGAGGCGATGGCCGGACACGTTGAGGACGTCGTCGACGCGACCGGTGATCCAGTAGTAGCCGTCTTCGTCGCGACGCGCGCCGTCGCCGGTGAAGTAGTAACCCTTGAACATCGCGAAGTAGGTTTCGAAGAAACGCCGGTGATCACCGTAGACCGTGCGCATCATCGACGGCCAGGGTGCCTTGATCGCGAGGTTGCCCTCGGCCGGGTTGCCCTCGATCTCGTTGCCCTGGTCGTCGAGCAGCACCGGCTGCACGCCGAAGAACGGGAAGGTTGCCGAACCCGGCTTGGTATCGGTGGCGCCCGGCAGCGGCGTCATCATGTGCGCGCCGGTTTCGGTCTGCCACCAGGTATCGACGATCGGGCACTTGCCGTTGCCGACGACGTTGTGATACCACAGCCAGGCTTCCGGGTTGATCGGTTCGCCGACCGTACCCAAGAGGCGCAGTGACTCGCGCCTGGTCTTGTGCACAGGTTCGTCGCCGGCGCCCATCAGCGAGCGAATCGCGGTCGGCGCGGTGTAGAAGATGGACACGTCGTGCTTGTCGCAGACCTGCCAGAAGCGCGAGATGTCGGGATAAGTCGGGATACCCTCGAACATCAGCGTGGTCGCGCCGTTGCACAGCGGACCGTAGACGATGTAGGTGTGGCCGGTGACCCAGCCGACGTCGGCGGTGCACCAGTAGACTTCGCCGTCCTTGTAGTCGAACACCAGCTTGTGCGTCATCGCCGCCTGCAGCAGGTAGCCGCCGGTGGTGTGCATGACACCCTTGGGCTTGCCGGTGGAACCCGATGTATACAGGATGAACAGCGGGTCTTCCGACGACATCATCTCGGGCTCGCAGTCGGCCGAGGCCTCGGCCATGGCTTCGTGGTACCAGACATCGCGGCCGTCGCTCCAGTCGACCGGGTCGCCGCCACGCTGCACCACGACCACCGTGTTGACATTCGGACAGGCGCTGACCGCCTTGTCCGCATTGGCTTTCAGCGGCACCTTCTTGCCGCCGCGCATCGACTGGTCCGAGGTAATCACGACCTGGCAGTCGGAGTCGAGGATACGGTCACGCAGGGCGTCAGGGGAAAAACCGCCGAAAACGATGGAATGCACCGCGCCGATGCGGGTACAGGCCAGCATCGCGACCGCGGCCTCGGGAATCATCGGCATGTAAATCGATACCCGATCGCCTTTGGCGACGCCACGGCTTTTCAGCACGTTGGCGAACTTGCAGACTTCTTCATGCAGTTCGGCATAGGTGATCTTGCGGTCTTCGCCCGGGTCGTCACCCTCCCAGATAATCGCGACCTGGTCGCCGCGAGTGCCGAGATGGCGATCGATACAGTTGTAGGAGACGTTGAGTTCGGCACCCTCGAACCACTTGATGTGCAGATCGTCCTCGTCGAAGCTCCAGTCACACACCGAATTCCAGGGTTTGAACCAGGACACGTAGTTCTCCGCCTGTTCTGACCAGAAACCCTCGGGGTCCTCGACCGACTGGCGATACATGGCTTCGTACTGGGCCGCGTTGACGTTGGCCTGTTCGGCAAACTCGGCGGGAACCGGATAAAGTTTGACCTCTGACATGCTGTCTTCCTCGATTAGAATTATTCGGCTTTTTGCGGGTTCTCAATGCTTACACAATCGCTGTCGGGCGACAAGCAGCCTGGCCCGCGCATCGCCGGCACCGCCGCTGCTTAATTGATCGATGTCAATAGGCAAGTCACGGCAATTGACGCCAGCGTCACTATAGGTAACACTTTTGCCCCGAACCTGGTAACCAGGGGTAACACCATGTCGCTGTTTTCGAGCGATTTGCGCCCAACCGAAATCACGATCGTCGTGCTGCTGATTGCGCTGCTGGTCCTGCTGCCGCCCCTGTTACGGCTGTGGATTACGGTCGACGTACCCTGGTTTACGCCCTACCTCGTGTGGGCCGCAATCATTGCGCTCGCCTACTGGCTGCAGCGTTTGCTGAGCCGACATGCAGTTTGAGCTCTGGCAGCTGTTTGTCGTCGGGGTGCTCTACCTCGGCCTGCTGTTCATCATCGCCACCGCCACCGACCGCGGCTGGATACCCAAGTCGCTGGCCGGTCACCCGCTGGTCTACTCGCTATCGATCGGCGTTTATGCCACCTCCTGGACATTTTACGGCAGCGTCGGATTCGCGCAAAAAGAGGGTTTCAGTTACCTCACCATATATCTCGGTGCGACGCTGGCCTTCGTCGCCACCCCGATCCTGCTGCGCCCGATCCTGAAGCTGACCCATACCTATCGCCTCGCTTCGCTGGCCGACCTGTTCGCGTTTCGCTACAACAGCCAGGCCGCCGGCGTGCTGGTCACGCTGCTGGTGCTGACCGGCACCCTGCCCTACATGTCGCTGCAGATCCAGGCCGTCACCAATACCCTGCAGCTGATGACCAGCGAAACCCAGCAACAGCTTATCGCGTTGATGTTCTGCATCATGATCGGTATGTTTTCGATCCTGTTTGGCACCCGCCACATCGCGCTGCGCGAAAAACACCGCGGCCTGGTGGTCGCGATTGCGTTCGAATCGCTGGTCAAACTGTTTACCCTGATGAGTGTCGGCCTGTTCGCGGTGTTCGGTATCTTTGGCGGATTCGGCGAACTCGGCCGCTTTCTGCAGGAAAACCCCGAGGCCCACGAAGCCCTGTTTGCCCCGGTACACGAAGGCCCCTGGGCCACCCTGCTGCTGCTGTCCTTCGCCGCGGCCTTCCTGCTGCCGCGCCAGTTTCACATGATTTTTGTCGAAAACATCCGCGAAAAGAACATCATGACGGCGAGCTGGGCCTTTCCGCTGTTCCTGCTGCTGCTCAACCTGTCGATTCCGCCAATCCTGTGGGCCGGCCAGGCCAGGCAACTGACCATTCCCGCGGATTTTTACGTGCTCGGCATCACGCTGGAAAGCGGTTCGACGTTGCTGCCGATCCTGACCTTCATGGGCGGCCTGTCCGCCGCCAGCGCGATGATCATCGTCACCACGCTGGCGCTGTCGTCGATGTGCATGAACCACTTCGTGCTGCCGGCGAGTTTCCCGCCCAAGCTCAAGGGCGGCACCAACATGTACGAGTGGCTGATCTGGGGCCGGCGTTTCGTCATCATGTCGATCATCGGCATCGGTTACGCGTTCTACCTGATCCAGGAGCAGAATCCCGGGCTGGCCGGACTGGGCCTGATTGCGTTCGTTGCCGTGGCGCAGTGCCTGCCGGGCATCCTGGGCCTGCTCTACTGGCCGCGCGCCAACCGCAAGGGTTTCATCGCCGGCCTGCTGGTCGGCGCGACGGTCTGGGCGCTGACGCTGTTCGTACCCCTGTTCGAGCGTGCCGGTATCATCGAAACCCTGTTCTTCACCATCCCGGAACTGTCGATGAGCACGACAGACGCCGCGCTCTGGTCACTGACACTGAACAGCCTGACCTTCGTCATCGTATCCTTGCTGACGCGCCAGTCGCTGGAGGAACGCGAGGTCGCCGACGCCTGCAGCCGGGAGATCTACCTGATTCCGCACGGTGAGGTCAAGGCCGCATCGATCGCAGAGATCGAGCAACAGCTGGGGGCGATCGTGGGCGACGATATAGCGCGGACCGAGGTCGACCGGGCGCTGGCGGATCTCGGCCTGGTGCGCGGAGAGGTGACCCAGGCTGACCTCGCAAGGCTGCGGGCGCAGATTGATCGCAACCTTTCCGGCCTGGTCGGTCCCGTACTGGCGCGGATGATCGTCAACGAACACCTGCAGATCGACCGCGCAACCAAGTCAGCGCTGGCCGACACCATACACTTTGCCGAAAACAGCCAGGAAAAGTCCCGCAGCGAACTGCGCGGCGTCTCGAGCGAGCTGGACATCCTGCGCCGTTTTCACCAGCAGGTGCTGCAGGACCTTCCGCTCGGCGTGGTCTCGATCGATGACCAGGGGCGCATCGTCAGCTGGAACAAGCAGCTCGGCCAGATGACCGGTATCGACGAGGCACGGGCGGTCGGCGGCACGATCGATCAGCTCGACCGCCCCTGGGACGACCTGCTGGCCGGATTCGTCGCCAGCGACGATTTCCTGATCAACAAGCTCAAGATTCCGGTCGCGGGTCAGCTGCGGGTATTCAACCTGTTCAAGGCGGTAGTCAGCGAGGACCGCGAAAACCGTGGCGGCATCGCAATCCTGATCGAGGATCACAGCGAACGGTATTCACTCGAGGAAAAACTCGCGCACAGCGAACGCCTCGCGTCGATAGGCCAGCTTGCCACCGGCGTGGCGCACGAAATCGGCAACCCGGTGACCGGTATTGCCTGCCTCGCGCAGGATCTGCGCACCGACCTCGACTCTCCCCTGGCGGACGAAGGCCTCGATCGCATCCTCACCCAGACCGATCGCATCGCGCGCATCGTCGGTTCGCTGTCGAACTACAGCCACGCCGGCGCGCCCGACGAGCACCCGGCCGATGCCGTCGATATCAACCAGGTCGTCGAGGAAGCGATCAACCTGGTGTCGTTGAGTCATGCCGGCAAGCAGATGTCCTTCGACAATCGCTGCCTGCCCGGCCTCGCCGTCACCGGTTACGCACAGAAACTGGTGCAGGTGTTCGTCAACCTGCTGACAAACGCCACCGATGCTTCCGAGCCCGGGCAGACGATCGTGATCGAATCGGTCGAGTCAGCCGGTGAACTGCGACTGGCCGTCATCGATGAAGGCAAGGGTATAGAAGACGAGCACCTGCCGAGAATCTTCGAGCCATTCTTCACCACCAAGACGGTAGGCGAAGGCACCGGCCTCGGCCTGTCGCTCACCTACAATATCCTGCAGGAGCACGGCGGATCCATATCGGTAAGCAAAAATCGAGCACGCGGCTGCCGTTTCGAAATCGTACTGCCAGCCATCGATCTGACCCGGGTGGCGCAGGCATGAGCAGCATTCTCGTCGTCGAGGACGAACCCATCATCCAGGAAAGCCTGGTTCGCCTGTTACGCCGCCAGGGACACGATGTCACCGGGGTCGCGTCGGTGGCCGAGGCCGAGGAGAAATCGATCAATACCTACGACCTGATCATCTCCGACCTGCGCCTGCCGGGCGAGCCCGGTACCGAGCTGATCGGTCGCGCTGCACCTACCCCGGTGCTGATCATGACCAGCTACTCGACCGTGCAGTCGGCGGTGGAAGCAATGAAACAGGGCGCGGTCGATTATATCGCCAAACCTTTCAATCACGACGAGATGATCCTGACCGTCAAACGGATCCTGGAAAACTCGAACGTGGAGCAGCAAAACACTCTCCTCAAGGGCGAAATCGCGCGCAACTATCCAATCGACGGCATGATCGCCGAATGCGATGCAATGCTCGATATCGTCGCGCGAATTCGGCGCGTTGCCGCGACCGACAGCACGGTGCTGATCCAGGGCGAGACCGGCACTGGCAAGGAGCTGGCAGCGCGCGCAATCCACTCACAAAGCCAGCGACGGACGCAGGCGCTGGTACCGGTCAATTGCGCCGCTTTTGCCGAAAGCCAGGTCGAATCGGAGTTGTTCGGACACGAGCGCGGCGCCTTTACCGGTGCGCTGGAAATGAAAAAAGGCCTGGTAGAGGCAGCCAACGGCGCCACCCTGTTTCTCGACGAGATCGGCGAACTTTCGCTGGACGCGCAGGCGCGGCTGCTCAATGTACTGGAACAGGGCGAGATCCGCCGCGTCGGATCCAACAAGCTAACCCGGATCGATGTGCGTGTACTCGCCGCGACCCACAAGAACCTCCGCCAGATGGTCGAAGCCGGCAGTTTTCGCGAAGACCTGTTCTACCGTCTGAACGTGGTCGAGATTACCCTGCCGCCGCTGCGCGAGCGCGGCCGCGACATTCACCTGCTGGCGGACGCGATCCTGACCAAGATGGCACAAAGGATCCACCGCAAGCCCATGGCCTTCGACGACGAGGCTTACGCGCAGTTGACCGCCTACGCCTGGCCCGGTAACGTGCGCGAACTCGAAAACGTGATCGAACGCGCCGTCATCGTGTCGCAGGACGATGTCATCGAGGCCGCGGAACTGGCGCTCAACAATGTCGAAACCGCGAGCCAGCTGCCGCTCTACGAGCTCGAGAACCGACTGTCGCTGGACGAGTATTTCGTCAGCTTCGTCAAGAAGTATCAGCCCCAGTACAATGAAACCGAGCTTGCGCGCATGCTCGGGATCAGCCGCAAGAACCTGTGGGAAAAGCGGCAGCGCCTCGATATCCCGGCGCGCAAACAATAACCCTTCGGCCCAGGACTCGAATGGACAGACCGGTTAAAGGCCTCCCGCTACAGATCGCATCCACGGTCCTGAACGGGTTCAATCGCCATTTCACGATCTTCAGCAAGATTACCAAGGGTGCGAAGGAACGTTTCGAGAACGCCGACTGGCATGCCGAGCGCGCAGCATCGCGCGAACGCATCGCGTTTTACGACAAGCGCGTCAAGGACGCGATCGCGGACCTGCAAAAAATGTTCAACCTCGAGCCTTTCGACAGCCGGCTGTGGTTCGACGTCAAACGCGAGTATGTGCAGCTGATCAGCGATCACCTGCAGCCGGAACTGGCGGAGAGTTTCTACAACTCGGTTTTTTGCGCGCTTTTTCACCGCGACTATTTCGGCAACGACTACATCTTCGTGCGCAGCGCGGTGTCGACCGAGTTCATCGATTCCGACAAGCCTTCCTACCACGTGTATTACCCGGCCAGGCGCGGTATCCGCTCCTCCATCAAGCAGGTCCTGCTCGACAGCGGCTTCAACCTGCCGTTCGAGAACATCGACCGCGACGTGCGCTACATCACGCGCTCCCTGATTCGGCATACCTTCCCGCACCCGCGGCGCGTGCACCTGAACTTCCAGTTCCAGGTCATCAGCGCGGTGTTTTATCGCAACAAGGCCGCCTACATCGTCGGCCGCGCGATGAATTCGAACAAGGTCGTCCCGTTCGCGATCCCGATCCTGCACGGCGGCGAGGATACGATCTACTGCGACGCGATCATTATCGGTCGCCAGGGTCTCGCGCGCCTGTTCGAGTTTTCCTACGTTTATTTCATGGTCGACCACCCCGTGCCGTCGTCGATCGTGACCTTTCTGCGGCGCCTGATTCCGACGCGCAACAAGGAATCCTTTTACTCCGCGATCGGTTTCCACAAGCAGGGCAAGACGGTCTTTTTCCGGGAGTTCCTGCATCATCTGAAACACTCCGAGGACGAGCTGGTTTTTGCTCCCGGGATAAAAGGCATGGTCATGGCCGTTTTCACGCTGCCGTCCTACCCCTACGTGTTCAAGGTCATTCGCGACCGTTTCCCGCCGCCGAAAAAGACCACGCGCCAGGAGGTGCTGGACACCTATCGCCTGGTCAAGATGCACGACCGCGTCGGCCGGATGTCGGATATTCTCGAGTATTCGCACGTCGCGCTGCCGCGCAATCGGTTTTCCGCGGACCTGCTGGAAGAGCTCTACGACACCTGCGCCAACAGTATTTCCGAGGAAGGCGACCAGATCGTAATCAAGCACCTGTACATCGAGCGCCGCATGACGCCGCTCAACATTGCCGTCGCGGAAGCCGACGACGAGTATCTCGACAAGTTGATGAAAGGCTACGGCCAGGCGATCAAGGACCTGGCGGCAGCCAACATCTTCCCGGGCGACCTGTTGCTGAAAAACTTCGGCGTAACCGGCCAGGGCCAGGGCCGCATCGTGTTCTACGACTACGATGAAATCTGTTACCTGACCGAATGCAATTTTCGCGAGATCCCGGCAGCGCGTTACCCCGAGGACGAATTTGCCGCCGAGCCCTGGTACAGCATCGCCGCCAACGATATTTTTCCGGAACAGTTTGCGACCTTCCTGTTTGCCGACCAGCGCGTGCGCAAGGCTTTTCTGAAATATCACCGCGACCTGCTCGATGCGGATTTCTGGATTCAGAAACAACGCAACATAGAGGACGGGATCTACGAGGACGTGTTTCCCTACCCGCAGAAAATCCGCTTCAAACGCTGAAGGCCGGCGTTGCGACCGCTCGCACGGCCGTCGAGCCGCGACCTGCAGGTGCTACAGCGATCCGAGGTGCGCCTCGATCATCCTGATCTTGTCGCGCGATTTTTTCAGGAACTCCAGGATCTCTTCGATCGCAAGTCCGCCCATACCGAGCTTGGCGAAGGCCGGCAGCGCCGCAATCGGCGGCAGGTTTTTCTGTTCGGCGCTACCGATCATCGCGTGGTAGCGGGCAATCAGCACCAGGTCGCACAGGTCGGGGGTATCGGCCGGATTACGGAACCAGTCCCCGCACTGCTGCCCCACATCGACCATTTCGGGGCCGAAATTCCATTCCTGCAACAGCATTCCGGTTACCTGGGGACGCAGTGCCATCACGGCCTGTCGCAGCCTCGCCGGATCGTTGCGCATTTCATCGTTTTGCTGCGCGTACTGCAGGATGGCGACTTCACCGATCCCGTGCACCAGGCCCGCCAGCTGTGCCTGCTCGGCGTCGAATCCATCGAGCCGCTCGGCCAGCAGGCGACACAGGCTGGCCACGTGCATGCTGTTTTTCCAGGCTGCCTGCATCTGCGTTTTCATCGCCGAGGTCTTGCTATCGAACAGGTCCTTGACCACGTAGCTCATTACCAGTTTGCGCGTATTCTCGAGGCCGAGCCGCACGACCGCCTGCTGCAGGCTCTCGATAGTTGCATGACCGCGATACAGCGCGCTGTTAGCGACCATGATCATCTTGGCGGTTATTACCGGGTCTGACTGGATTATTACGCCAACCGTACCGGGTGTTACCAGGTTGTCGGCAAATGCCTGCTGAATACGCTGGGCAACGTCGGGCAAACTGGGCAGCACCAGGTTACCGGCGAGCAAATCGTTGAACAGCTGGATTTCGAACATGGACTGTTCGGCGGTGTCGTCGATTGCGAAGGGATCCGCGCCTTGCGCCGGCTCCGGGTCGATCTCGCGCCGGGCAAACTCGCCGAGCTGCTCCGGGTACAGCTTGATGAAGCGCGCCTGGTCCTCGGCCACGATGCGATACATGCTGGGGCGAATCCCGGCAACCGGATAGATTTCCCCGTCCTCGCTGCCGCTGTAGCGGATTTGCTGACGATCGTGCGTGCTTCCCTGCAGCGCACCCTCGACAAGGTAGAGACTGGAGTTTTCGGTACTTCCCAGTTCGACCAGACAGGATCCGGCTGGCGCCGTCTCGATTTGCAGGGTGTTGGCGAGGTTTTGCAGCTGCCGGTCGTCAAACTGGCTCAGGCTGCGGATTCGCCGCAGGAGGTGTATATCGGGATGATTTGCGCCTTGCACGCCTGTTCCGGGTATAGCTTTCAGACTTACTTAGTTTAGCTGCTCGGCGTCGTTTGCAAGGGGGTGTCCACGAAATTTCTGCCGGCAGGCAGCGGTCGGCGGCCGCCGCTTCTGCGTCGGCCCGCGTCACAGCGGCTGCGCACTGCGTCGAATCCTGGCCTCGACACACAGCGCATTGAGCATTTTCCGGTCGAGTACCTCGGGGTAGAGACGATGGAAGCGATCGACTTCGAGCGCGTTCGCGCGCGCGGCACGTTCGAGCCGCTGGCGATCTTCGGACGACAGTCCCTGCAGCATCAGCAGGCGTGGCGCGAGGCGGTCGAGGTATAGCCGACAAAGGCGGCTGTGTTCTTCCTGCACCCAGTCTTCGCGAATGAGGAAGGTCGGGAACTCGATATCCGTTGCTTCGGCACGATCGAACCAGGCCGCTCGCGGACTGGGGCCTGCGCGCTGCGCGACCAGGCTCTCGAGGCGTGCATTGACCGGCGGGACATAATCCTCGGTTGCGTCGCGCTCGTCCTCGATCGGCATCTGGCTGGCAGGCATGGCAGCCCATACGGGTCTTACCATCGGTTTACCGAAGTCCTCGCTGTCGGCGCACGAGCGCAATAGCGCCAGCGGCTTTTGTTCGCATCGATCCAGCAGCCAGTATTCGAAACGATCGCTTGCGGGATACGGCAGCTGTGAATCGGAAATCCAGGCGCAAAGGCGCTCGATCGTGCGCGCCACGACCTCGGTAGCAAACACCGGATGCAGCGACAGCCGCTGCAGGCCCGCCGGCGTGATGCTGGCGACGGCGGTATACTTTTCACGCGCTGTATTCGTATCGGCGCGAGTCGAACCGGTGTCGAGCGCGAAGCGGAACTGAATCTCCCAGTTTTCACCGTCCATGCTCAACGCCCTCGCATCGCCGCACTCGACGATCTGCAGCTGCCCGCTAAAGGGCGGCAGCATTCGTTTGGAGTAGGCATGTAGCGCGCCATCCTGCTCCCCGCTGGCGCGCGTTACCGCCTCGGTTGGCGCCGCAGGGCCTTGCTCGACACCTCGTGCCGATCCGGCATCCATGCCGCCGCCCCGGTGTCGGCGAAACCAGGATATCGGCTTGAACAAGTCGCGTAACATGATGCTCCGGATGCTGCGGGTCCTATCGGGTGCGGGCATTATTGCCTGTTGTCCCGCACATATCCATCCCGTGCGACCCCGGTCGCGCGGGCAAGCAAGTCCGGGGAAACACCCCGGGACCGGCAACGGCAATCATCATCGCCAGGGTATGGGTCGATCCCGGCAGGATCCGGACCGAGCCGGGTGCAGCGACCACCGGGTTACCGATCCGCGACAGGCGCGGGTCAGGCGGTGTAATCGCGCGCCTGCAACGGGGCCGCGCCTGCCAGACAACGAACGCCGCAACAGCTCGGGCGCGCCCCGCCTAGTCCGTCTCGACGGCCCGCATCGCGGCCTGGGCACAGTGACAGGAAGCGCCTACCGGCAGGTCGGAACGGGCTGCGGCCAGTTCGAGGCGCTGACGGATCATCTTCGCTTCCGCCGTATCGTCGGCGCCGCGCCGGCGCAGGCACTCGTCGAGTCCCTTGAGACTCCAGATGTTGTCCGGATGGATGCAGGCTCGCGGCAGTTTACCGGCGAGGCCGAGATCCTCCCGGTAGGCCAGCTCGGCCTGCTCGACCAGGCCCTGTTCCAGCGTCAGGGCACCGAGCGCATGGCGTACGGGCTGTATCCATCCCCAGGGTTCGTCGTAGGGTAGCGCATCTTCGAGCTCGATCGCTTTACGCAGGTGGGCAAAAGCACGGTCGTGATTTTGCTTGCGGTACTCCAGTTCACCATCCAGCATGTGCTCGGCTATGTCGAGCAGGTCGAGACAGCGGATATTGTGCAGGTAGCGGCTGTCGGCGACCTCGGCACGCGCCTCGAAAAACTTCGCGCGCTCCGCTTCCGACTCGGCCACTTCACCCAGCGCGGCGTGAGCCACGCCCTTCGCGTAGTGCAGCATGGCCGTGGTATGACAATAGAGCTGCCGATCCTCGGGCAGGGGCTCGGCGATGATATCGCGCCAGCGGCCAAACCGAATCTGCACGTGAACCTTCATCGAGATGTAACTCTCGAGGAAATCGGCCATCGGCGGGCTCTGCTGGTGCAGCAACTCCACCGGAATCTCGCTGATCATCTCTTCGGCCGCGGCCATGGCCGGTTGGTATTGCCCGAGATACATCGCGCCGTAGATCGCAAAATGATAATTGTGCACGCGGTAGCCGGTGTAGAAGTTCATCCGCCCTTCTCGCTCGGCGATTTTGAGGTCGGCCTCGATCCCCTTCTGGTTCCAGTAAAGCGTGTCGCGGTAGTGACCGCACTGGATGTCGATATGGGTCGCCATGTGGATGAGGTGGCCGGCATCGGGCACCAGTTCACGCAGACAGTCGCCGGCTGCCAGCGCCTTTTCCGGGGTCGGCGACATCTCCATCAGGTGGACATAGAGGTGAAGAATACCGGGATGGGCGCGACCCTCGGGGGTATCGACGAACCTTTCGAGCACCTGCTGCGCCTCGATCGTGCCGGCGCCCTCGGCAACCCGGTTGTTGCGGATGTCCCACATTTTCCACGGGGTTCGATTCAGAATCGACTCTGCGTATATCGTGGCAACCTCGATATCATCGGGATAGTCCCGGTAAACATCTTTCATCGCGGCGGCAAAATCATCGTTCCACGGCGACTGGTCTTCGATCGGTTCTCGCTGGGGGTAGCGCGCCTGCAGGGCTTCGATCAGCGCCCGTTCGACCGGGGTCGGCTTTGCGACGAGTTCGAGGGCGGCGCGGGTGCTGTCGTAGGCCCTGCCGAGAGCGTCGGCCCGGGTGGCCGCGTCCATCATCCACCACTCGAAGTTGTAATTGGGTCCGGCCGCGTAAGCCACGCCCCAGTGCGCCATGGCACAGTCGGGGTCGTGCTCCAGTGCCTGCCGAAAGCATTCGATCGCCTGTTCGTGGTTGTAGGAATAGGTCCAGACCAGGCCGCGATCGAACCAGCGTTGTGCATCATCGGAACCTGTCGAGACCCGCCGCGAGTAGGTTCCAAGGTCGTAGTAAGCCATCTGCGACTAACCTCCCGTTAGCGTACGGCCCCGAGTGTAACCCCGGCCCGGGTCGAGTTTAAACTTATCAATGCATTGCCATGGCGCGGAGAACGGTGGCTCGAATCGTGACCGGGCGAACCGGTTGCGATCGACCTGCCCGCTGCATCGGGGCTCGCAGGCGGGCGTCGGCAGCCACGACACCGAGGATATTGGGTGGCAGCTGCGGACAGGGCGGAATCATCAGAGCAAGGCCTCGGCGGACAGCAGGATACCGTCCTCGTCACTGTAGAGATACTCGCCCGGGCGAAACACCGCGCCGAGGAACTCGAGTGTGATGCCGGCCTCGCCCCGATCTTCCTTGACACTGCGTCGCGGATTGGTGGCGAGCGCCTTTACGCCGAGGTCCATTGCGCCGACCTCGACCGAATCGCGCAGGCAGCCATTGATGACGACCCCCGCCCAGCCGTTCTCGATCGCCTTTGCCGCCATCATGTCACCGAGCATCGCACAGGTCAGCGAGCCGCCGTTATCGATTACCAGCACCCGCCCCTCGCCCGGCGCCCAGATCAATTCACGCACGCGGCTGTTGTCGTTATCGGAGCGTACCGTCGCGATCGGACCGTGGAAACGGGTCCTGCCGCCGAAGTTGATTAGTGCGGGCGTAACCACCTGCATATCGGAATCGGCGGCATCGAGCAAATCGGCGGTTTTGAAGGTCATCGAGTTTCTCCAAACTTTGTCCCCGATCAAGGGACCTATTACGGGGACAGTTTACTAAATTGTTTCGGGGACAGTTTAATATTGGCCCGATCTTATTGGGTTTACCTGGTCTCAATCAACTAGCAGGGCATGCAAATCATTGAAATAATGAAGGATTTCCATGGTGTCCCCGATACAAAAAAGTAAACTGTCCCGGAAAAACTGAAAAAATCGCAGGCAAAAAAAAAGCCCGCGATGAAATCGCGGGCTTTCGACCGGTTGGCGAGGTCGGCTAGAACTGCTCTTCCTCGGTCGAGCCCGCCATCGCGGTGACCGACGAAGAACCGCCCTGGATCGTGGTGGTGACGTCGTCGAAGTAGCCGGCACCCACTTCCTGCTGGTGCGAGACGAAGGTATAACCCTTGTCGGCAGCGGCGAACTCCGGCTCCTGCACCTTCTCCACGTAGTGCTTCATGCCTTCGCCACGCGCATAGTCGTAAGCGAGATCGAACATGCTGTACCACATGCTGTGGATGCCCGCGAGGGTAATGAACTGGTACTTGTAGCCCATCTCGGCGATCTTCTCCTGGAACGCGGCGATGTCCTTGTCGTCGAGGTTTTTCTTCCAGTTGAAAGACGGCGAACAGTTGTAGGCCAGCAGCTTGCCGGGGTGCACAGCGCGCACGGCCTCGGCCCACTCGCGGGCGAAGCCGAGATCCGGGGTACCGGTTTCACACCAGACCAGGTCCGCGTACCTGGCGTAGGACACACCGCGCGAAATCGCCTGCTCGAGACCGTTCTTGACGACGTAGAAACCTTCCTCGGTGCGCTCGCCGGTCAGGAACGGGCGATCGGCTTCGTCCACGTCCGAGGTCAGCAGGTTCGCGGCCTCGGAGTCGGTACGGGCCAGCAGTACCGTCGGCACGCCGGAAACGTCGGCGGCCAGGCGCGCCGCAATCAGCTTCTGCACCGCTTCCTGGGTAGGCACCAGTACCTTGCCGCCCATGTGTCCGCACTTCTTGACCGCGGCGAGCTGGTCTTCGAAATGGACACCGGCAGCGCCGGCGCCGATCATGTTCTTCATCAGCTCGAAAGCGTTCAGCACGCCACCGAAACCGGCCTCGGCATCGGCCACGATCGGCAGGAAGTAATCGATGAAATTTTCGTCGTCCGTATCGATTCCACGGCTCCACTGGATCTCGTCGGCGCGGCGAAAGGCATTGTTGATTCGGCGGACCATGACTGGCACCGAGTCGTAGGCATACAGCGACTGGTCGGGATACATGGTTTCGGAGGTATTGCCATCGGCGGCGACCTGCCACCCCGACAGGTAAATCGCCTCGATGCCGGCCTTGGCCTGCTGCACGGCCTGGCCCGCGGTCAGCGCGCCCATGCAGTTGACGTAGCCCTTGGTGGCTTCGCCGTTCACCTGGCGCCAGAGTTTTTCCGCGCCCAGGCGCGCCAGCGTGTTTTCCGGCTGTACCGAACCGCGCAGGCGCACGACATCCGCCGCGGAATAACCGCGTTCGATGTTTTGCCAACGCGGGTTTTCGCGCCACTCCCGCTCCAGCGCGGTGATTTGCTCGTCTCTCGTCATCTCGTTGTTTCTCTTGAAATTTATGGTCAAATCAAAGGGTTGGAAACACGTACCCACCCGTCCCCAGGCTAGCGACTATACCCGAGTAAAGCCATTTAAAAAGCCAATTTGCTCAATCTAGTCTATTGGATAATCCAATGAAATAATCCAATGTGGATAGCTTATTGTGTCGTCGTACCAACCGCGTTACCACCGACGAATCGACATTTTCGGCTAACACCTGCAGCCCGCTGGAAATTCGCGTCTCGCGTATCGGCTGGTCAATTAAATAAATACATCCTGTTTGATTTTCGCATTGAGAAGATCAATAATTAAGCGCTATTCGGGGGCTGGCATGGCAAACACTTACTACAAGCAAAACCACCTTAAAAAACTGCGTGCCTTTTGTCAGACGGCCAAACTGGGCAGCATGACCAAGGCTGCCGAATCCCTGTTCGCCAGCCAGCCGACCATCTCGCTGCAGATCCATGCGCTCGAGGAAGAAATGAACACGACGCTGTTCGAGCGCAGTGGACCAAAACTCTCGCTGACCACCGAGGGCGCTATTCTCTACGATCTCTGCCTGCCCCACGTACAGGGGATCGACCGGCTGAAGGAAACCTTCGACGCGCACTGCGGCAACCTGACTTCGGGCGAGCTGAGCATAGCCGCCGGCGAATCGACCATTCTTTATATACTGCCGGAACCGGTGGGCCAGTTCGCGCGGCAATATCCGGCGATCAAGCTGCGCCTGGCCAACGAGACAGGACGCAACGGCATGGAGATGCTGCGCACGGACTCGGTCGACTTCGCCGTGGGTTCGATGCTCGAAGTGCCGGACGACCTGGTTTACGACCCGATCGTGACCTACAACCCGGTCGTGATTACGCCGCTGGAACACCCGCTGGCAAGACTCGAGCGCATTACGCTCACCGATATCGGCAAGTACGGACTGATACTGCCGCCACGCCACCTGTCCACCTGGCATATCGTCAAAATGGTTTTCGCCCAGCACAACGTGAACTTCCGCGTCACGCTCGAGGCCGGCGGCTGGGAAGTGATCAAGCGCTACGTCAGCCTGGGCCAGGGCATTTCGATCGTCACCGACGTCTGTATCACCGACGACGATCGCGCCCGGATGAGCGTAATCCCGGTCGAGCAGTATTTTCCCAAGCGCAGCTACGGCATCGTCACGCGCAAGGGGAAATTCCTGTCGGCACCGGCCAAGCGCTTCATCGAGATCATGAACGAATGTTTCGGGCGCGAGGCGGTTTAGACCAGCATTGTCGACAATTACGCTGTCGAAGCATTGTTTTTCCGAATATAACGCATTAAAAACGAGATATTGTCAACAATTCCGCGCTGTAATAGCATGCGCGGCAAACAGAGACGCACAACCGAGGGGGCATTCATGGCATACAAACAGGAATACCAGGCATCGATCGACGACCCGACAGCCTTCTGGGGCGAAAAAGCCAGGGCGCTCGACTGGTACCGTGCGCCGCAAACGGTGCTGTCGACCGACGAAAACGGCATCTATCGCTGGTTTGCCGACGGTGAACTGAATACCTGTTATCTCGCGCTGGATTATCACGTCGCCAACGGCCGCGGTGACCAGCTTGCCGTGATCTACGATTCACCGGTTACCGATCAGCAGCGCAAGATTACCTATGCCGAACTGCTCGACGAGGTCGCGAGCTGCGCCGGCATGCTCGAGGATCTCGGGGTCGGCAAGGGTGACCGGGTCGTGATCTACCTGCCGATGATCCCGGAAGCCCTGATCTCGATGCTCGCCTGTGCCCGGCTTGGCGCCGTGCATTCCGTGGTATTCGGCGGTTTCGCTCCTCCCGAGCTCGCGGTACGTCTCGATGACGCCACGCCCAAGGTGCTGCTGACCGCGTCCTGCGGCATCGAGATCAGCCGCGTGATCGAGTACAAGCCGATCGTCGACAAGGCGATCGAGATGGCCGCGCACAAGCCGGATCACTGCGTCGTGCTGCAGCGCCCGCAGGCGCGCGCGGAAATGCAGGACGGGCGCGACCTCGACTGGCGCGAAGCCGTTGCCGCGGCGTCGCCGGCCGCTTGCGTACCGGTCAAGGGTACGGATCCGCTGTACATTCTCTATACCTCGGGTACCACCGGCAAACCCAAGGGTGTCGTGCGCGAAAACGGCGGCCACGCGGTGGCGATGAAGTACAGCATGAGCGCGATCTACGACATCGAGCCCGGCGACGTCTACTGGGCCGCGTCCGACGTCGGCTGGGTCGTCGGTCACTCCTATATCGTTTACGGCCCGCTGATCCACGGTTGCACCACCGTGCTCTACGAGGGCAAACCGATCATGACGCCGGACGCCGGCGCGTTCTGGCGCGTGATCGCGGAACATGGCGTCAAGGCGCTGTTCACCGCGCCGACCGCGTTTCGCGCGATCAAGAAGGAAGACCCCGAGGCCGAGCTGGCGAAACAGTACGACCTGTCCTGCCTGCAGACTATTTTTGCCGCCGGCGAGCGGCTCGATCCGCCGACCTACGAGTGGCTGGCGGAAAAGTTCCGGGTACCGGTGCTCGACCACTGGTGGCAGACCGAGACCGGCTGGGCGATTGCCGCCAATATGCACGGACTCGAACCGATGCCGGTCAAGTCCGGTTCCTCCACCGTCCCGGTGCCCGGTTTCAACGTGCAGATCCTCGACGAGGCCGGCAACCGCGTCGCGGCCGGCGAACAGGGCTTCATTGCGATCGAGCTGCCGCTGCCGCCGAGCTGTCTTGCCACCATCTGGGGAGACGTCGAGCGTTTCAAGGAGAATTATCTCGAGACCTATCCCGGGTATTTCACCACCGGTGATGGCGGTTACATCGACGAGGACGGCTACGTCTTCATCATGGGCCGGGTCGATGACGTGATCAACGTCGCCGGCCATCGCCTCTCCACCGGCGAAATGGAAGAAGTCGTCGGCAAGCACCCGATGGTCG
Organism: Gammaproteobacteria bacterium; assembly: GCA_030066085.1. Classification (GTDB taxonomy): domain Bacteria; phylum Pseudomonadota; class Gammaproteobacteria. Next base: position 164,124 of record JASJCI010000001.1, read on the forward strand.
CGGAATGCGCCGTCATCGGCCGCAGCGACGAGCTCAAGGGACAGATGCCGATGGGGCTGGTGGTGTTGAAAAACGCCGAGGGAGCCGATCCCGATACCATCGTCAGCGAGCTGGTCGCGATGGTGCGCCAGGACATCGGCGCGGTGGCCGCGTTCAAGGAAGCCCTGATCGTCGCTCGCCTGCCGAAGACGCGCTCGGGCAAGATCCTGCGCAAGACCCTGCGCGCGATGGTCGACGGCGACGACTACGTCGTGCCGTCTACGATCGAGGACCCGGCGGTACTCGACGAGATCAAGGCCCTGCTGTAGGCAATCCCGTCGCTGCCAGCGGGCCAAGACAGCCCGTAAGGAATAGCCGGAACCCGTGTCTCGCGGCCGGGCAGGTCGAAGCGCGCAGAAGCACCGTCTAGCGATGCTGCGTAACCTGCAGCTGCGGGCCGTTGGCGAGGGTCTGCAACACGACGCAATAACGCTCGGTCAGCTGCAGCAGCGAATCGAGCTGTGCTTCGTCGGCATCGGTATCCAGATCGAAAACCAGCCGAATATGGCTGAAGCCGACCGGTGCGTCGCGCTCGACCCCGAGCGTGCCGCGAAAGTCGAGATCCCCCTCGGCACGAATCGTCGCAGCGCGCAGTTCCACGCCGATAGCGGTCGCGACCGCGTTCAGTGTCACGCCGGCGCAGGCAACCAGCGCCTCGAGCAACATGTCGCCCGAGCACAGCGCGGTGCCATCGCCGCCGGTAGCCGGATGCAGACCGGCCTGTGCAATCGCCCGACCCGTGTCGACGCTACAGGTAATACCGTCGCCGATACGGCCTTGCGCGCGCAGCGTCACGAGCGCGCTGCCGGGATCGTCACGGTAGCGCTGTTTCAGTGGCGCCTGCAGCGCCTTGAGCTGTTCGCTCTGCATCCGGTTTTCCTCCTGCCGGGTCCGGGGGCGGTCGGGCCATCGATTAACGCGGCCAGCCCCGGGGGTCTTAATCGTTGTCTTTCAAAATCGGGCGTAAATCATCGAGCCTGTCGAACAGGTGCCAGATGTAGGCATCGGTGCCGTTCTCGCGGTGCGGATGCAGATCGGCGAGCGCCGGATCGCTATTGTAGTGGTCGAAAGCATCCATCGATTCCCATTCGACCAGGATCATGACCTGCCGGGGCTCGATGTCACCGGTCGCCGTCGCGCGATACTTGCCCAGCGCCACTACCCGGCCGCCATGCGCGGCAACTTCGGCCACCGAGCGTTTGGCGTAAGCCAGGTACTCGTCACGGTTGCTGACGTTGAACAGGTTGAGCGCGTAAACCGGTGCGGACATCGTCGAAGCTCCGTCGTATCAATAGCCGCGATTATCGCACGAGCGCGAGGAAGAAAGGTATCCAGGCGAGCAGCGTGAACAGCATCACCACCAGCTCGATGCGCGCGATGCTGGCGTAGCGCGTCGCCGCATCACCCTCGGCGTCCGCCGCCTGCACGCGCGACATGACGTAGTCGAACAGGATTACCACCAGCAAGATAGGTGCCATTACCGGCACCACCAGCGTCAGGAAAATACTGGCGAACGACTCCTCGTTCGCGTTTACCGTTAGTGCGCCGAACTGTATCAGCAGTGGCGGCAGCGTGTTGAGCAAAGCCAGTGCGAGCAGCGACAGGCGTAAAATTCCAAGTGTACTTAACATGCTAACTACTTTCAGGTTGCCTGATCGATCAGGGCGATGACCAGGTCCATGACGTTGGTGTGGGTGGGACCGGTTACGAACAGCGCATCCCGCTGCTCGAGAAACGGCCCGGCATCGGCCGCCTGCAGCGCGGCGCGCGCCGCGTCGCTATCGTTCCAGGTGGCTCCGTCGACCAGTCCGCCGGCAGCCTCGGTCGGGCCGTCGGTGCCGTCGGTACCGGCAACCAGGATCGAGATGTCGTCACGGTCGGCGATAGACTCGGACAGCGCCAGCGCGAGGCTCTGGTTGCGCCCGCCGCGGCCGGGATGCTCCGGCAGGACCACCGTCGGTTCACCACCCCAGATGTAAACGCCGGGCGCAGCATCTCGCAGGCGCTCGGCCAGCTTCGGCGCGAGTTCGAACAGGTCGCCGTACAGCGATTCCTCGTCGACAACCACCTCGAGTCCCAGTTCCCGCGCCCGGCGAGCGGCCCGCTCGCGCGCAATGCGGTTCGACGCGACTATGCTGGCGCGGCACTTCGCCCCGGCGCAGCAGCAGTCGCCCAGACCCGAGCCGATGGTCTCGATACCGTCACCCTCGACATCGGAGATTGCGTAGCTGCGCACCTCCGCACCATTGAATACCTCGATCAGCTTGCCGTCCTTGATACGGGATACCTGCTTGCGACGGGCGTTGATCTGCGCAATGGTTTTGCCGCCGGCAATCATTTCGTCGGTCATGGCCTGCAGGTCTTCGAGGCTCATGTCGTCCGGCAATGCCTCCGCCAGCGCCGATGCTCCACCGGACACCAGCAACAGCAGTCGACTGCCTGCGCCGAGTTCGGCGACCCGTTCGAGCAGGCGGGCGCCGGCCCTGAGCGAATTGCGATCCGGGATCGGGTGCGCCGCCTCGATCATTTCGACCCGCGGATTGTCCAGCAGGTCCGGATCCGCGTGCTGGTACTTGGTTACCACCAGCGCCGCGGCCCGCGGGAATTGCTCGAGCGCGCCTTTCGCCATACCGGAAGCCGCCTTGCCCACGGCCACGATCAGCTCGGGCTCGAACGGGGTGTCGGTTGCGAGTGCATTCAGCACGGCCCCGCGTCCCTCGACCGCGCCCACCGCGGCGCGCCAGATTTCGAGTATCGCCTGTTCTCGTGCCTGCTTTTGCATCATGGGCCCTGCCAGGCCTCCGCCGAGGCGCCGTTCGCAACGCGCCAGGCGGGAGCACCCGCCGCCGCGGCGATTGGAGAAGCCGCGTCGCGAGCGTTATCATGTTTCACCGACAATTGCAGCGAGGTACTGCCATGAGCACATCCGCGACCACCAGACTCAACGACGTCGATCTCGAAGCCGTCGCCGGCCTGGCCGGCAAGATCCAGCAGCAACCCGGGGTTGCTGACACCAGCTGGAGCGCCAGGGTCAGCTGGAAAGGCGGCTTCCGCTCGGAGGCGCAAATACGGGAGTTCGGGCCCATCACGTCCGACGAACCCGCGCAGCTCGGCGGCACCGATACCGGACCCAACCCGGTCGAGCAGCTGCTGGCCGCCCTCGGCAATTGCCTGGCGGTCGGTTACGCCGCCAATGCCAGCGCCGCCGGTATCGAGATTCGTGACCTGTCGATCGAGCTCGAGGGCGAGCTCGACCTGCACACCTTTCTCGGGCTTGCGCCGGGGGGTAATGCCGGCTACGACAATATCTCGGTGCGGGTCAGGATCGACTGCGACGCACCGGCCGCAGCGCTCGAAGCGCTGCATGACAGGGTTGTCGGTACCTCGCCGGTCGGGCACACGCTCGCGCGCGCGGTGCCGCTCAAGATCGAGCTCGATCATTCGTAAAACACGAACGCGCGGGTTTCGATGCTCTCGCGCGGCGCGGCATCGGCCGGCGCATCCGGCAGGTGGATCGCGGTGTGGATGCTGCACGGCCTGCGACCGCCGTCGATCGAGTCGAAGGTGCGAAACAGCAGCACCTCGTCCGGCCGCATTCGGGGGTAGTAGAACCAGCGCTGGCGGTCCGAGTGCAGCGCCAGCTGGATTTCACCGACATGATTCGGTGCGCGCCGCTCGGTATCGACCAGGTCGTCATCGGCGAGACTGCGCGCGTCGACCAGCGCCAGCGGGTAGTCCTCGACCGGATCGACCAGCGGCCGCCAGACGTTGACGATCTGGAAACGATCCCGTGCCAGCTGCTCGGCCTCGTCGCCGAGCTGTTCGCGCAGGCAGACGAAGCCCGAATTCGACGTGTAATCATTGTGCACCAGGGTCGCGGGCTCGCGTACCTGCTTGCGTTCGCGCAGCCCGGGATCCGAGGCGCGTACGGTGTGGTCGAAGATGTGAACCCGCGACGCACCGGTGACACGCTGCAGGAAATCGACGATTTCGGTTTCGTAAACGCTTTCGATCTGTGCCGGATCGAGAAAATTCTTCACCGCGCTGGCAAACCGCATCAAATCGAATCCCGACGGATGCTGGCCGAGCTCGCGCGCCTGCTCGTCGTCCTCGCGCACGCGCGCATCCTCGACCGCGACCCGCACGACGCGCATCGGCTGGTCGATTTCGTGCCGCGCGTCGCGTCCCGCGCTGGATGCATAGTAGACCGGGCGTTCGCTGCGCCCGGCAAGGTACTCGACTTCGGCCTCGACGCTCATGGGTGGTTGGACCTCTCTCGGGTTGGCTGGTGGATGAAAACGCGCGAACTCTTTTCGCTGGTAACATAAAGTCTCGCGCGCGAATGTAAAGCCGGGCGTTTCATAAATTCTCGAGGAACTGGCCGATACGTCGGCAGGCTTCGCGCAACTCGTCATCCGAGACCGTGCAGGATACGCGCACGTGACCCGCGGCACTGGCACCGAAAGCGCTGGCATCGAGCAGGGATACGCCGGTCGTATCGTACAGGCGGCGGGTAAACTCGCCGACCTCGAGGCCCGTGCCGCGCACGTCTACCATCATGAACATCCCGGCATCGGGTAACAGCGGCTTGAGTCCCGGCATCGCGTCCAGCGCCGCGAACAGGTAGTCGCGCCGTTGGCGATAAATTGCGGCCATGCGCGCAAGTTCGTCGTTACAGTGGGTCAGCGCCTCGGCGCCGGCCTGCTGAATAAAGCCCGGCAGACCATAGAGCATGCACAGGGCCAGTTTTTCCAGGTGCGCGATCATGCGTTCGGGCGCGACCGCCCAGCCGACCCGCCAGCCCGACATCGCATAGGACTTCGACAGGCTGCCGATGGTGACCAGGCGATCGTCGATACCGTCGACCGCGGCGGTGGGATGAAACTCACCTTCGAACACGAAATCGCCGTAGACCTCGTCGGCCACGATCCACAGGTCATGCCGCCGGGCGAGTTCGGCGATGTATTCCAGTTCTTCGCGGTTTAGCGCAATGCCGGTGGGATTGCTGGGCGAAGCATAGAATATCGCGCGCGTGCGTTCGCTGATCGCCGCCTCCAGCGCCTCCGGGTCGAGGCGAAAACCGCGCTCGGCAGCGAGAACTACCGGCACCAGCCTGGCCCCCGGCGCCTGGATCGTGGCCTCGTAAGTAACGTACATCGGCTGCAACACGATCGCCTCGTCCCCGGCATCGAGCAGGCACTGCGCGCAGGCAAACAGCGCATTTTGCGCGCCCGAGGTCGTGATCACCCGCTTACTGTCGACCGGTCGGCCGCAGATGCGCGCATGGCGCGCGGCAATGGCGTCGCGCAGTTCCTGGTGACCGAGAATCGAGGTGTAGTGGGTGTCACCCTGCTGCATCGCGCGTACCGCGCGTTCGACGATGCGCCCCGGCGTGGCGAAATCCGGATCGCCGACGCTGAGTACGATCACGTCTTCGCCGCGCGCCTGCGCCTGCCTGGCCTCGTAGTGCAGGTCCCAGGCATCGGCGGCGTCGCCGCGCACGCGTTCGGTCAAGCCTGAATATCTCATGAGTTTTTCGGCGTTATTCCCAGCCCGGTCGCAATTCGTCGAGCAGCGGAACGATCCAGGGTTTGTGCACCAGCAGTTCGTCGCGACTGTTGCCGGTCAGCTCGTAAGGCAGCACCAGCCAGTCGTCGCAGCGTTCCAGGTAGTAGTCGGGCGGTGGATTGGCCTGCAAGGGGTCCTCGCGGTAATACGGCGCCGCCACGCGCACCTCCTGCGGCATGTTGCGCCGGGTATTCTGCCGCAGGCGATCGATGACCGCGTGCACGTTGCGCCCGGTACTGTAGACGTCGTCGACGATCAGCAGCGAGTTTTCGGCATCGAGGTTTTCGAACAGGTACTGCAGGCCGTGCGCGCGTATGTCGGTACCCTGCTGCAACTGACGGAAGTAATCATCGCGTCCCTGGTAGGAAGTACGGATCGCGATGTGGTCGGTCTCGACCCCGAGATACTGCAGGCATTCCTGTACGTAGATCCCGACCGTCGAGCCGCCGCGCCAGACGCCGACGATGAAATCGGGTCGCAGCCCGCTGTCGTATATCAGCACCGCGAGCCGGTAGGAATCCTGCAGCAACCGGGTCTCGTCGATGAATCGTTTTTGCATCGAAAATGTTTCCCCGCGGGGGCCTGTGATATTCTGCGAAGACTATCACAGGCGACGCCGAATGCACCCCCGATGACCGAAAAACAGTACCTGTCGGCCCAGCAGCTGCTGGAGGATTCGTTTCGCCTGGGTGCCGAGGTAATCAGGGACGGATTTCGCCCCAGCATTATGATCGCGATCTGGCGCGGCGGGGTGCCGATGGGAATCGCGATCCAGGAACTGTTTGCCTGGTACGGCATCGACACGGATCACATCGCGATCCGCACTTCTTCATACACCGGGATCGACGGCCAGTCGCCGGAGATTCGCATTCACGGCCTGAACTACGTCGTCAAGAACTGCAGCCGCGAGGACAGCCTGTTGATCGTCGACGACGTGTTCGATACCGGGGTAACGATCGACGCCGTAATCGCACGCCTCGAGGACAGGGCGCGGCGCAACACGCCACACGACATCCGTGTCGCGGTGCCCTACTACAAACCATCGCGCAACCGTAGCGGGCGCGTGCCGGACTACTACCTCCACGAAACCGAGGCCTGGCTCAAGTATCCGCACTCGCTCGAAGGGCTCGGCATCGAGGAAGTGGCTGCCAATCGACCGGAGCTGTACGACATCATCAAGGATCGGCTGGACTCGCCACCTGGGAAATAACCGAGTGCCCGGCGGGCGCCGGCGTCGCCGACAGCTTGAGGAAAACACAGATACAGCCCGACGAAAACGCGAGCGCGGCAGCGGCAACAAAGGCAAAGGCGAGTTCGAACTCGGCAATCAGTCCGGCCAGCAGTGCACCGAACATGCCGACGCCGTCGAGCACGGTAAACACCACCCCCAGCGTGGTAGCCTCGGACTTGCCGGAGTATTCCACCGCCGCCGCCAGCACCACCGGGCGCACCGCGGTCAGCATCACGACCGCCGGGGTCAGTCCGGCCAGCGCCCAGAACAGGCCGTCGCCGACACCCGCGACCAGGGCGAAAAAACTGGCGGCGAACAGCGTCAGCAGGATCAGCGGTTTGCGTCCACGAGTATCGCTGTACTTGCCGAACACGGGTTGAAACAAGCTGCCCAGCATCAGGATGGCCGCAAATATCAGGCCGGCGTAGAACGGCGACAGGCCGTGTTCGCTCTGGAAAAACAGCGGCGCCATGGCCAGCTGCCCGACCAGGGCCATGTTGTACAGGATCATTACCGCCATCAGCGCGAGGCCTGCCGGGCGAAACCATTGCCGCGCCAGCCCGCGGAAATCGATCGGGTTGACCCGTCCCGGATTGTCGCGACTGATGCGGCTTGCAACCGGTATGAACAGGATGCCCATCAAAACAGCCGGTAATACCAGGATTTGCAGCGTTGTCTGCCAGTCGAACCACCCTAGCAGGAACCCGGTCGACAGCGGACCCAGCACCTCGGCACCGATGCTGCCGCCAATCGCGTGAATACCGAGCGCCTGCGCGCGGCGCTCGGGTAACTCCTTGACCAGTACGCCGGTGGCCACCGGGTGCCAGAACGCATCACCCATGACCCCGAAAGCGAGCAACAGGGTGACCGCCCAGAATCCCGGCGCCAGCGTCGCGCACAGGTAGCCGATAGCGACCCACCAGAAACTGAGCAGCATCAGCAGTCCGGGACGCGTCGACCGATCGGACAGGATGCCCGCCGGGATGTAGGCGAGGCCGGCACCGATCCCGTTGACGGTCAGTATCAGTCCCACCTCGGTGGGTCCGAGCCCCATGCTCGCGGCAATTGCCGGCGCCAGCAGCCACAGCGTGCCGGCAACCCAGTCGTTGGTCATGTGGCCCAGCGACAGCGCGCCGAGCAGGAAACGGTGTTGGCGGGTCAGTGGCGCCACCGGCTACATTTCCATCGTTTGCGCCCGCGGTTTCAGGCTGACCTGCTGCAGCTGGCGATAGAACGGCAGGTGATGGTCGAGAAAGTCGCGCAGCTGCGGCGCATCGCGACACAGCTGTTCGAATGCCTCGGCCGCGCGTCGTTCCTCGTCCGCAGCCGGGGGACGGATACCGCGCGAACTGGTGACGTCACGGTGCCATCCCTGCACGTATTGCCAGTCTTCCGGCGCGGCCGCGGGGTCCCAGCGGAGAGCCTGGTCGCGATAGTCGAGGCCCAGCATGCGCCAGAATCGACGCATCATGCCCGCGGTATCGGCCTGGACCAGTTCGGCTTCCAGTACCGGCCCCGGGACAATTCCGGCATCGAGCAGGCGGCTGTAATGCTGCCACTGGGCTTCGAGCCCGACTTCGTAGCAGGTCAATTCCGGATCGAGCCGATAGAAGGACGGAATAGCCCGCAGCGGGTTGCGTACCAGGAAACAATGCACGATGCGACGATAGAAATCACCGTGATCGAACAGCTCCGGCATCACGTAGTAGCTCATGTCCTTGACGAACACCGCCGCGGTTTCCGCCTTTTGCAGGATCAGGTCGCGGGTTTCGACGTAACTCGAGGGATGGCCGCACTGGCCGGAGAAATGCGCCAGCTCGCGATCGCCGCGCTTCGCGTAGTAGTACTGCAGGAACGGTTCGTGCAGGCAATCGAAATCGCCGCGTTCGCGCATGATGCGTTCGATCGCGGTCGACATGGACCGCGGGTGGGCCCAGAGTACGACTATCGGAAACATGATCCAGGCGGCTACTCGCCGCGCACCACCTTGGTAATTGCAGGCAAGTAGAATAACAGCGTTGCCGCACGCAGCAACATGAATAGCGACAGTCCGAGATACAGGCCATGGTTGCCCAGGGCCGGAATGGTCACCTGCAGCAGCGCGAGGTAGAGCAATAGCGAGACGACCATGGCATTGCGCATTTCGCGGGTGTGTCCGCTGCCGATGAATATGCCGTCGAGCTGGAAACTCCACACCGACAGCAGCGGTGCCAGCACCATCCACGGCAGGTAGCTGCGCGCCGCGTCGGCGACGCTGTCGATACTCGTGAACAGGGCGATGATGCTATCGCCCAGCAGGAAAAAGACGATCGAAGCCAGCAGCGCAATCGCTGCGCCCCACAGCGTGGTCAGCTGGATGGCGCGCCGAAACGGTCGTTCGCGGCGCGCACCGTAGGCGCTGCCCGCCATCGCCTCGGCCGCATGCGCAAAACCGTCCAGGCCGTAGGCGGTGAAGTTGAGAAAATGCAGCAACACCGCGTTGGCGGCGAGAATGACATCGCCCTGGCGCGCGCCCATCGCCGTGAAGTAGGCAAAAGCGAACAGCAGGCACAGGGTTCTGACGAAAATGTTGCCATTGGCCTGGAACAGCTGCAGCAGTGCCTTGCGCTCGAGTACGCGGCCGCGGTCGTAGCGCTGCAGGGCGAGGCCGATCTGGGTGCGCAAAAGGTAAAAACCGAGCCCGGCAGCGAGGTACTCGGCAATCAGCGACGCCAGTGCCACCCCCTGCACGCCCCAGTCGAAAGCGAGCACGAACAGCAGATCGAGCAGCATGTTGACCAGGTTCAGAAACAGCTGCAGGACAAAAACCGCGCGCGTATTGTGCAGGCCGATCAAAACTCCCATGAACACGTAAGTGCACAGCACCGCCGGCGCGCTCCAAAGGCGGATGCGCGCATAGTCGGCGGCCAGCGCTTCGACCGCGGCGCTGCTGTCGACCAGCTGCAGGGCCAGCCCGATCAGCGGTCGTCCGGCCAGGCAGGTCAGCACACCGAGCGCCGCGGCGAGGATCAGCACGCGCAAAATGATATCCGACAGTTCGCGCCAGTTGCTCGCGCCGTATGCACGGGCCACGAAACCGGTGGTACCCATGCGCAGGAAACCGAAACCCCAGTAGAGGAAACTGAATATCAGCGCGCCCAGCGCGACCGCGCCGATCGCTGCCGGTTCGGGCAAATGCCCGACGACGGCGGTATCGACCGCGCCCACCAGCGGCACCGACAGGTTCGACAGGATAATCGGTCCGGCAAGCACCCAGACCTTGCGATGGTTTACTTCGAGTCCACCGCCGAGATCAGCCATCGCGACCGGGGTCGGACCAGCGCAGCTCGTCGCCCTCTTCCGGTTCGCTCACCCGCTCACGGGTTTCGTCGTGTGCCGACAGATAAAGCTGGTTGGAGGTAGCCTGGGTCGATGGCACCGCGACGAACGGCTTGCGCTTGTCCGGCGTACCAACTCGCCGGCGACGCGTGATGATGGCAAAAATCGACAGCAACAGGCTGATCAGCGCGAAGTAGTAAAACAGGCCGGTCGGGCCGAGGAAGTGCATGAACTGCCCCGCCACGATCGGCCCGCTGACCGCGCCCGCGCCGTAAGTGATCAACAGCGCACCCGCGACCTGCACCCGCTGATGGGCACCGACCTGGTCGTTGGCCGTGGCCGCGGCCAGCGAATACAGCGTGAAGACGAAAGCGCCGAAAATCCCCGCGCCCACCAGGATCAGTAGAAACTGCTGCACGAAAAGTTGCCAGATCGCCGCCGCGGCAACCACCAGCGGGATCAGCACCAGCAACGGACCGCGACCAATCCGGTCGGACAGGTGGCCAACCGGCCACTGCAGGAACAGTCCGCTGATAATCAGGGTGGCCATGAAGGTCGACAGCTGCGCTTCGCTGAGGCCGATGTTGGTTGCAAACACCGGTCCGAGCCCGTGAATGCTGGCGTTGACCAGCCCGCAGCAGAAAACGCCGAACACCCCGAGCGGCGCGAGACGAAACAGTTCGGCGATTGGCATGCGCCGCGACTGCACCGGCACCGGTGCGCGCGATCGCGTCAGCAAAACCGGGATCAGCGCCAGCGAGAAAAGGATCGATGCCAGGCTGAACAGCAGGAATTCAGAGGGATCGCCGACGTTGAGCAGAAACTGGCCGCAACCCGCGGCGAAGTAATTCACGGTCATGTAGAAAGACAGGATCTGGCCGCGGTTCTGATTACTCGCATTTTCGTTGAGCCAGCTCTCGGTGACCATGATCATGCCTGCCATGCAGAATCCCGCCACCAGCCGAAACAGCATCCACGCGTAGGCGTCGACCACAATCGGGTGCATCAATGCGGACACCGACATCATCGACGCGAAGGCCGCGAACGAACGAATGTGCCCGACTCGCGTGACGACACGACTCGCGAACAGGCCGCCGAGCAGCAGGCCGCTGAAATAGGAAGCGACGACGAAACCGACCAGCACGGTCGAAAAACCCTCGACCTGGGTGCGCACGCCGAGCAGGGTCGAAAACAGGCCATTGGCCAGCAACAGCAGGCCGTAGCTGAGTAGCAGGGAAAAAACGGTGCCGAGCGTCTTGAGCAAGGGCGGGGTTTCAGGAAGCTGTTTGCCGCCTGTTACTCTAGAACAATTCCCGCGCGATATCACCCGTAAACCTGCGTTACGAGCGGGTTTTTGCCCGGCCGGGCTCATTCATTCGGGATTCAGCTCGAGTTCGCATAATAAAAGGACCGTTTGCCACCGATATCGATTTTGACAAATACCCGCCAATCGCTTTACCCTGTGCGCCCTAACGTGGACCTGCATCGTGTCCTTAACCCGCACGGGATAGCCATGCTGGCGTCAAGATCGAGCAGTCGTTAACTACAAAAACTGAACTGAGTTTTAACCCCGAGGAGTAAAAATGACAGACGTTAAATCCAAAACCGAGCTCGGTTTCCACCACCTGAGCCAGGCCGACCGCGACCTCGTCGACAAGATGGTCAGGGGCGGCAGCGGCCAGGTAACTCGACGCGATGCCCTCAAGCTGGCGATGGTCACCGGTGTATCGCTGACGGTCGCCGAGCAGTTGCTGACCGACGGCAAGAAGGTGCTGGCCGCCACGCCGAAGAAAGGCGGCTCGGTGCGCATGGCGTCCAACCTGCACGGCCCGGACGATCAGCTCGACCCGATCGTGTTCACGTCGACCATCGACTATACCCGTGGCCGGGCTACCTATAACAGCCTGACCCAGATCACCGAGGGCCTGATCCCGTCTCCCGACCTGGCGGAATCTTTCGAGCCCAACAGCAACGCGACCGAGTGGACCTTCAAGATCCGCAAGGGTGTCACCTGGCACGACGGCAAACCGTTGACCGCCGACGACGTGGTTTACAGCATGAAGCGCCACATGGGCGAGAATTCCAAGTCCGTCATCAAGTCGGTGCTGGCCTCGGTCTCCGACTGGAAGAAAACCGGCCCGATGGAGGTCAAGGCCATCCTGAATACGCCGAACGCGGACCTGCCGGTACTGACCGGCCTGTTCCAGGCCAAGATCGTGCAGGAAGGCACCGACGGTGGCGGTATCGGCACCGGTCCGTTCGTGATGGAATCGTTCGAGCCCGGGGTAAAATCCGTGCACGTACGTAACAACAACTACTGGCGCGAAGGCGCACACCTCGATGGTTGCGAAATCACCGCGATCACCGACCCGGTTGCGCGCACCAATGCGCTGATCTCGGGTGACATGCAGCTGGTCACGCAAATCGATCCCAAGGCTTTCCGCCAGGTCGAAAGCGCGGACGGTGTCACCCTGCTGTCGACCCCGGCGGCGCTGCAGCTCGGTATCTGCTGCCTGAAAAACGCCAGCCCGGGTGAAAACGACGACTTCGTCAAGGGTATGCAGTACATCCAGGACCGCAAGCGTATCGTCAAGCGGATCCTCAAGGGCAAGGGCACCGTCGGTAACGACACCCCGATCTCGGCCGCGCACGGACCCGACTTCTGCAACGAATTGCCGCAGCGTGAATTCGATCCGGACAAGGCCAAGTTCCACTTCGACAAGGCCGGCGTCAAGAGCGCCGAACTGTTCGTTGCACCGGTCACGTCCGGCATCGAGGACATGTGCCTGCTGGCACAGGCCAACTGCGCCAAGATCGGTTTCGACCTGCAGCTGAAGAAGGTCCCGACCGACGGTTACTGGGGCGCGGTGTGGATGAAGGAACCGCTCAACGTCGTAACCTGGAACATGCGCCCGACCGCGAATTCGCAGATGGCGATCCAGTTCGGACCCGGTGCCGCGTGGAACGATACCTTCTGGAACAACGAGCGCATGGGTGAGCTGTTGAGCCTGTCACTGGCGGAAACCGATCCTGACAAGCGTCACGCGCTCTACTGCGAAATGCAGGAGCTGATCCACAACGGCAGCGGCATGGTCATCCCGGCATTCTCCAATATCAACGACGGTATTGCCGACAACGTCATGGGTGTGCCCAACATCCCGCTCGGTCAGCTCGGTGGCAACGAGTGGCCGGAGTTCGTCTGGCTGGCCTGATCCAGGCTGCCAAACCAGCCCGCGAGGCCTGCATGGAGTCATCCATGCAGGCCTTTTTTCTGGCTCCTGCAATCAGCGGGAGTCTCGAATAAACTGGCCAAGGCAGGCACCGGCAAACTGCGCCCGTGGGCTCGATTTCGGGCCGCGGCGGGCGTTCGAACGAAGCGGATTCGATCCCTTGCCACCGCGTGCCTGGCCGCCGCGGCTTTCATCCGGGGGCCTACCACGCGAATACCTGCACCCGCGCCAATTCATTTTTGACAAACACCGGGCAATCGCTTTAACCTATGATTTCGACCGATGACTGCATCACGTCGTCCACGCAGATACGCGCAGCCCAGGGGCTCGAGACCTTATCCGCGGGACAGGAGCAACGCGCGAGTCGAACCGAGACCTGGTTCGGAATTCCAGGTGGCCCGGCCGGGATGCCGGGATAATAAAAATACAGGGAAACTCGAAAAACAAAATCAGGGGGGAAGTATCCAATGATGATGCGCATGGTGTGGCAGCGGATCGGTATCGGTTTTGCCACCTTAATCGTCGTGTCCATAATCGTGTTCATCGCGACCAGCCTGTTGCCGGGCGACGTAGCCCAGATCATTCTCGGACAGAGTGCAACACCCGAAACGCTGGCCGCGCTGCGCGCGGAGCTTGGACTGGACCAACCCTGGTACGTCAGGTACTTCAGCTGGCTCGGCGACATGATGACCGGCGACCTCGGTATTTCCAAGGCCGGCGGCGCCACCATCGCCAGCCTGATCGGTGGTCGTGTTGGCAACACGCTGCAGATGGCGGCACTGGTGGCGGTGATTTCGATCCCGATCTCGATTGCGCTCGGCCTGTGGGCCGCGATGCACCCGGGCACCTGGCTCGATCGCATCGTCACTTTCGGCACCCTGGCCACGATCTCGGTACCCGAGTTTTTCATCGCCACGGTGCTGGTACTGATCCTCGCGGTCGAGCTGCAGTTGCTGCCGTCGACGGCTTATCTCACCGGCAACGAAAGCTTCGGTCAATTATTGAAGGCCCTGGCAATGCCCCTGGTCACGCTAGTGATCGTGGTGTCGGCGCAGATGATCCGGATGACGCGTGCCGGCATCCTCAACGTCATGAGCTCTCCCTACATCGAGATGGCGATCCTGAAGGGCGTACCGCGCAAGCGTATCATCCTGCGCCACGCGTTCTACAACGCGATCGGCCCGATCGTCAACGTCATCGCGCTGAACCTGGCCTACCTGGTCAGCGGCGTGGTTATCGTCGAGACCATCTTCGCCTATCCGGGACTCGCCAAGCTGATGATCGACGGCGTACAGACCCGCGATCTGCCGCTGGTGCAGGCCTGCGCGATGATCTTCTGCGGCACCTACGTGGTGCTGATCCTGTTGGCCGACATCGGCTCGATCGTTTCCAACCCGCGTCTGCGGAATCCCAAGTAGGCGGAGGACTGTTCAATGACTGACAACGTGCAAGTAAACAAGGACAAAGAACAGGCCGTCATCGACGAACTCGATTCCTTCGCGGAACTGCCCGACGCGCCGCCAAAACGAAAGTTTCGCCTGTCCTGGGTGGGCTGGATGTCGGTCGGCGTAGTCGTGTTCTGGCTGCTGATCTGCATCATCGGCCCGAGTATCGCGCCGTTCCACGAAATGGACATGGAAGGCGACGACAGCTTCCTCGATGCCTACTCCGGCGAATACGGTACTTTCGTGCTCGGTACCGATTACCTCGGACGGGATACCTTTTCGCGCATTCTTTACGGCGCGCGCAACACGATCGGCATATCGCTGGCCGCCACGCTGCTCGCCTACCTGATGGGGATCACGCTCGGCATCCTGGCCGCGGTCAAGGGCGGCTGGATCGATATGGCGATCAGCCGGGTAAACGATTCGATACTATCGCTACCGACGATCATGCTGGGCCTGATCGTCATCGCCGCACTCGGCAATTCGATACCGAACCTGATCGGCATCGCCTCGGTGATTTACGCGACATCCGTGTTCCGCATAGCGCGTGCGCTCGGGCTCGACATCATGGTGCAGGATTTTGTCGAGGCGGCGCAGACACGCGGCGAAGGTATCTGGTGGATCATCCGCGCGGAAATCCTGCCGAACGCGGCCATGCCGCTGGCCACCGACTTCGGCCTGCGCCTGGTGTTCGTCGTGCTGTTCATCTCCAGCATGAGCTTCCTCGGCCTCGGCGTACCGCCACCGGCATCGGACTGGGGCGCGATGGTGCGTGAAAACCTGCAGGGCCTGACTTACGGCTCCTGGGCCGCGATCTGGCCGGCGATTGCGATCGCGTCCTTTACCATCGCGGTCAACCTGATCGTAGACGATATTTCCGCCAAGTCCGGCGGCAGTCTCGCCAAGAAAATGGTGTAGAACAATGGCAGAAGACAAAGAAAAACTGTTCGAGATCGAAGGCCTGCGTATCAGCGCCAAGAATGACGAAGGCGAAGAGGTCAAGATCGTCAAGGGTGTGGATTTCAACATCCACAAGGGTGAAGTCGTCGCGCTGATCGGCGAATCCGGCTCGGGTAAAACCACGATCTCGCTGGCGACCCTGGCCTATACCAAGCCGGGCCTGTACTTCTCCGGTGGCGAGTGCCGCCTGTTCGGCAAGGACGTATTGTCGATGTCACCGGTCGAACAACGCGACCTGCGCGGCGGCAACGTCGCCTACCTCGCGCAAAGCGCGGCGGCAACCTTCAACCCGGCGATCACGATCAACGAACAGGTCACCGAGGCCGCCGTGTTGCACGGTCGCCTGACCCAGGAAGAAGCCAACGAGCGCGCGATCGAGCTGTACCACGCGCTGGAACTGCCCGACGCCGATCGCATCGGCTATCGTTACCCGCACCAGGTATCGGGCGGACAGCTGCAGCGCCTGATGGCGGCGATGGCCCTGTGCGGCAAACCCGACCTGATGGTGCTCGACGAACCGACCACCGCGCTCGACGTCACCACCCAGATCGAGGTGCTGAAAGCCTTCAAGAAGGTTATCCGCGAGCAGAACTCGGCCGCGATTTACGTCACCCACGACCTCGCCGTGGTGGCGCAGGTTGCCGATCACATCGTCGTGCTCTATGCCGGCGAGGTCATGGAACAGGGTTCGGCGGACCAGATCATCAACAACCCGCAACACGCCTACACCAAGCGCCTGATGGCGGCCGCGCGGCCGAAACCGACCTCGGGCATGGGCGAGGCCGTCACCAACGAGCATCATCGCGACATCGACAATATCGAGGTCAAGGACATGACCGCGGGTTACGGCGGCATCGTCGACGGCGAACCGGTGGTGCCGATCCTGCGCGACATCAATGTCAGCGTCAGAAACGGCCACGTGGTCGGGGTCATCGGTGAATCGGGCTGCGGCAAGTCGACGCTCGCGCGCGTCATGGCCGGCATGCTGCCGCCCGCGCGCGGCGACGTGATACTCGACGGCAAGAAACTCGAGGGGTCACTGAAAAACCGTTCGCTGGAAGAACTGCAAAAAGTTCAGTTCGTGTTCCAGATGGCGGATACCGCGTTGAATCCGAAACAGCTGATCGGCAATATCATCGGCCGCCCGCTCGAGTTTTACCACGGCCTGACCGGCAAGGAAAAACACAAGAAGGTGTCCGAGATCCTGGAAATGGTCGAATTGCCACCGGCATTCGCCAGCCGCTACCCGATGGAGCTTTCGGGCGGGCAGAAGCAGCGCATCAACCTGGCGCGCTCGCTGGCGGCCAACCCGGAAGTCATGCTGTGCGACGAGGTTACCTCGGCCCTCGACAGTATCGTTGGCGCCAACGTCATCAAGCTGTTGACCGATCTGCGCAACAAGACCGGTGTATCCTTCGTTTTCATCAGTCACGACCTGTCGACGGTAGCGTCGTTTGCCGATGAAATCGTCGTACTCTACGCCGGCCGCGTGGTCGAGCAGGGCCCCGTCAACGATGTACTGGATCCGCCTTTCCATCCCTACACGCGCCTGTTGATCAGCTCGGTTCCCGAGATGCGGATCGGCTGGCTCGAGGATACGATGCAGAAACGCGAGATGGCGGTCGGTATCGCCCGCGGTGTCGAAATCACGCGCCGCGGCTGCCCGTTCTACAATCGCTGCCCGATGGCGATCGAGGGCACCTGCGAAATGGACACCCCGCCGCTGCGGCAGCTCAAGGAAGGCCACGAAATCCACTGTCATCAAACCATCGAGGCGCTGGAAGAAGCCGAACGCGAAGCGCAGCAGATCCTGCACGGCTACGAAAAAATCGGTGAAGACGATCAGATCCCGACGGCCCACTAAATCAGAGCGGATGCAAATGACATGAGCGACTATCCACGTCTTAAGGAAATGGGGATCAATAATCCCCATGAAATCGAAAAATTCGGGATCTACACCGTGGGGACGACCGACGTGCTGCAGATCACCTACGATCGTAAACCGGGTTCGCTGCTGCCCGTGAGCCGGCGCTACAAGTTCCCGCAGGCGAAGAAATCGGTCATGGTGGATAGCGGTACCGACAAGGCACAGGTGCTCTACGAGAGTGTCGGTGCGTTTCGCGAAGCGGTGCACGAGCTGGAGCAGCTGCGTGCCGAGCGCGCCAAGGGCCAGGATGTGGCGGCGTTGATTCGCGAGGAACTGCGCCTGCTCGAGGAAGACATCGCGCTGCGTACGCAATACATCAACTCGCTGGTCGATCGCCTCTAGACTGCTGCAGGCCGGTCTCGCCGCGACGAGACCGGCGCTATTCCCCTTCCCTGCCCTTCGCCTGCTCGTCGGCGTATTCTTCGCGCGCGTAGTACTGCGTCGCGTCGATAGCCGATCCCGACGGGTGTACCGCGGTCAGCGTGCTCGGTCCCTGCTTCGCCAGCGGCACGGGCGGCCGGCGCAACATCCTGAGCAGGGCAAACAGTCCCAGCAGTCCATGCGCAACGGCGATCGACCAGAACAACGCGGCATCGCCGTAGCGGTCCATCAATGCCGCGATCAGCACCGGTCCGACGATCGCGCCGATACCGCCGGTCAATACCAGCGCACCGCTGGCGGCGATCATCTGGCTCGGATCCAGGTGGTCGTTGGCGTAGGCGATACAGATCGAGTACAGCGGAAAAGCGAGCCCGCCGAGCACCGCCACCGCGGCGAACAATACCGGTAACGAGTAAGCCGCTGCCGGTACGCAGGCGGCCGCCGCAACCGCGGTCAGCAGGCTGATCGTGGTCAGCACGATGCGCCGGTCGAAACGGTCGGACAAAATGCCAAGCGGTGCCTGCAGCACCAGGATTCCGATTACCGCGGCGGTCATGAAATACGAGATGTCGCGAATATCCAGCCCGGTACGCTGGGCGTAAACCGGGCCGAGCGCAAAAAAAGTCGCGGTGACGAGACCAACCACGAACATGCTGACCACGCCCAGGGGCGTGATCCGGTACAGCTGCAGCAGGCTCAGGCGCACCGAGTCACGATGCGCCGGCGTCGATCCCGCGGACAACAGCAGCGGCACGACCGCGATCGAGATCAGGATCGACGTCAGGATGAACAGCGGGTACTCTTCCGGCGGCGCCAGGTTCAGCAGCAGCTGGCCACCGCCCACGCCGAGATAGGTCACCAGCATGTACAGCGACAGCAGGCTGCCGCGGGTTTCATTGCTGGCACGATCGTTGAGCCAGCTCTCGGCGACGATGTAGAGCCCGGCGAAACAGAAGCCCGTCACCAGGCGCATCGCGATCCACACCGGCACCGTCACGAACAGCGCGTGCACCAGGATCGCGGTCGAGGATATCGCGGCGAAGGCGGCAAATACGCGCACGTGGCCAACGCGCACGGTCAGCCATGGAGTCGCCAGCGAACCGAGCAGAAAACCGACATAGAATACCGACATGACCAGGCCGGTCAGGGTGGCGGAAAACCCGGCCAGGCCGGCACGCACCGGCAGCAGCGTGCCCTGCAGGCCGTCGCCGAGCATCAGGATGCCGAAACCGGCCAGCAGCGCCCAGGACGAGGCCAGCGCATCCAGCAATCCCGCCCTGGGCCTAGTCACCACGATCTCCCGAGCCCGGCACACGCAGCGCGACTCCCTGGCTGTGCAACAGTCGATAGCAGTCGTGGCGCGCATCCTCGAGGCTGAAGTCTTCCGCGTGCAGGCAGTATTCGAGCCACAGGCCATCGATCATTGCGATCAACTGGCGCGCAAGGCTTTCCGCTTCGAATCCGGGATCGTCGCGGCGGACAAAAGCCGCCAGGGCCCTGGCTATGCGGGCCTTGTAGTTCTGGTAGCGCTGTTCGTGCAGGACACGTAATTCAGCATTGGTCGCGATCTCGCCCCAGACGGTGAGCCACGCCCGCAGGTTGGAGCGGCGAAAGGTCGACGCGTCAAAATTGGAATCGATCACGTGGCGCAGCACATGCTCGGCGACCTCCGATGGAAAAGATTCGACCAGGTGCGCCGTCATCGCGGCATAAATCTGTAGCAGCAGATCTTCCTTGGTCCTGAAGTGATGGTTGATCAGGCCGCGCGAAACCTGTGCTTCGCGACAGATGTTGTCGATCGTAAAGGCGCTGATGCCGCCGTTGCCGAGACAGCGGATACCGGCCTCGATCAGCTCGCGTTTACGCACCTCGGCGGTTTTACGGCGATATGCAATATTCCTATCCAATTCAGTTATTTACCGGGCGTTGATGCAAAAAAAATATTGCGCCAGCATACACCTTGTTGTACGATCGTTCAACAAGAAACCCGGACCGAAGGCGACAGCCGATGCCGAGAAATCCGCATTACGACATCCTTTTCGAACCCGTGCAGATCGGTCCTGTAACTGCACCCAACCGCTTTTACCAGACACCGCACGCCACCGGCATGGGCAACATGCGGCCCAACAGTTCGGCCGCGCTGCGTGCAACCAAGGCTGCTGGCGGCTGGGGCGTGGTTTGCACCGAATACTGCTCGATCCATCCGAGCGCGGACGAAACGCCGTACGCCTACCTCAGCCTGTGGGACGATGAAGACCTCGAACAACTCGCGCTCACCTGCGATGCGATTCACCGGCAGGGTTCGCTTGCCGGCGTCGAACTCTGGCATGGCGGATCGCATTCCAACAATCGCGGCACTCGTTTACCGCCCCTGGCACCCACGGGCTGCTCGACCATTTTTACCGGCGCCGGTCAGCAGGTCCGTGAAATGGACACCTCGGATATCGCCGCGCTGCGTCGCTGGCAGCGCGATGCCGCGCTGCGGGCGCAACAGGCCGGTTTCGATATCATTTATGTCTATGCCGGTCACGATTACCTGCCCTTCCAGTTCCTCTCACCGCTGACCAATCGCCGCACGGACGAGTACGGCGGCAGTTTCGAGAACCGGGCCCGGCTGCTGCGCGAAATGATCGAAGACACGCGCGAGGTTGTCGGCGACCGTTGCGCGGTCGCGGTCCGACTGGCGATCGACGAACTGCATGGCGCGCCTGGAATAAGCGCGGATGGTGACGGGCGACGGGTCATCGAATACCTCGGCGAACTGCCCGATCTTTGGGATATCGCGCTCGGCGGCAGCCTCGGCAACGATTCCTGCAGTGCGCGCTTCGCCGCCGAGGGTTACCAGGAGCCATACGCCGGTGTCGTCAAACAGCTGACCTCCAAACCGGTGGTTTCGGTCGGTCGTTTTACGTCGCCGGATACCATGGTCGGCCAGGTACGCCGCGGTGTGCAGGATTTCATCGGTGCCGCGCGGCCCTCGATCGCCGATCCGTTTCTGCCGTGGAAGATCGACCATGGCCACGAAGATCAGATCCGCGAATGCATCGGCTGCAATATCTGCCGCTCGGCCAACAACGAGGGCGCACCGCTGCGCTGTACCCAGAATCCGACCATGGGCGAAGAATGGCGCCGCGGCTGGCACCCGGAAAAGATCGCCCCGGCGCGACGCGATGCCTCGATACTGGTGGTCGGCGGCGGTCCCGCGGGACTCGAGGCCAGCCTCGCTCTCGGCCGCCGCGGCTACCGGGTTACGCTGGCGGAGGCCGGCGACGAACTCGGTGGCCGCCTGTTGCTCGAATCCACCCTGCCCGGTCTCGCCAACTGGATTCGCGTGCGCGATTACCGCAGTCACCTGCTTGCGCAAATGGGCCGGATCGATGTTTACCTGCAAAGCCCGCTCGCTGCCGCCGACCTGGTCGAATTCGATGCCGATGCCATCGTGCTCGCGACCGGCAGCCGCTGGCGCCGGGACGGCGTCGGCACCCATGGACGCCAGCCGGTGCCAGTCGAATCTAGCGCGCGCGTACTCACGCCGAACGACCTGTTCGCCGACGAACTGCCGCCAGGAGATTTTGTCATCTACGATGACGACCACTATTTCATGGCGGGCGCACTGGCCGAAATGCTGCTGCAGGCGGGGCGTCGAGTTACCTACCTGACCCCCGCAAGCAGCGTCTCCAGCTGGACCGCCATGACCGACGAACAGGATTTCATCCAGCGACGACTGCTGCAGCTGGGACTCGCCACCGGCTTTAACCGGCGGCTGGAACGCGTCGAGCGGGAACGCCTGTTCAGCTGCTGCACCTACAGCGGCGAGGTTTTCGATTACGATTTCGATAACCTGCTGCTGGTAACCGGCAGGTTGCCGAACGACGAACTGTTTCGCCAGTTATCGATCGACGCCACGCGCATCGGCGACTGTTTTGTACCCTCGAGTATCGCCGATGCGGTTTACGCCGGGCACCGGCTTGCACGCGAGTTCGACGAGGACCCCGCCACGCTGGTAGCGAAACGTGAACGCGCCCGGCTGCAGCAACTGGATCTCGACGAGGTAGCCATGCCATGACG
This sequence comes from Gammaproteobacteria bacterium, assembly GCA_030066085.1. GTDB lineage: Bacteria > Pseudomonadota > Gammaproteobacteria. The sequence continues at coordinate 186,291 of JASJCI010000001.1, forward strand.
ACTCGAAGCCGCCGCCGCGCGGGCCGCAAGCCCCGCAACGCGGGTTCGATCGCGCAATTGCCCTGGCGGCAATTGCGTTACCGCCACGCGCCGCATGCATTGCTCGGCGAAGATGAACTCGAGCAGATTCATCGCACTGGCCTGCGCATTCTGCAGGAAACCGGCATGCTGATCCTGTCGGCACGGGCGCGCGATCTCTATGCCGGCGCGGGCTGCCGCGTGGATGCTGATTCACCGCGCGTGTTTTTCGATGCCGAGCTGGTGGAATCCCTGCTCGCGAGCGCGCCGTCGAGTTTCGACCTGCAGGCACGTAACCCCGACAGGAACATCCGCATTGGCGACGGTCACGCGGTGTTCACGTCGGTTGGCGGCCCGGCCTACGTGATGGACATCGACAACGGCCGGCGCAACGGTACCTATGATGAAATGTGCAACTTCATCCGCCTGGTGCAGAGCCTGGACATCATTCACCAGGAAGGCGGCGGCGGTTTCGAGGCCATGGACCTGCCCGCCGCCAGCCGGCACCTCGACCTGTTTTATGCCCAGTGCACGCTGCTGGACAAGAACTGGGTGCCCTGGACCATGGGTCGCGGCCAGGCGCTGGACGCGATCGAAATGGCCGCGATCAGCCTGGGACGGGACCCGCGGGACCTGGTCGACAACCCGGCCCTGTGCGGCATCATCAATACCAACACGCCGCTGCAGCTGGACATTCCGATGGCCGAGGGCCTGATCGCAATGGCCGAGTATGGCCAGGCATCGGCGATCACGCCGTTTACGCTGTCGGGCGCGATGGCGCCGGTGACGCTGGCCGGTGCGCTGGCGCTGCAGCACGCCGAGGCCATGGCCGGTATCGCGCTGACCCAGATCGTACGCCCGGGCGCACCGGTGCTGTATGGCGGTTTTACCTCGAACGTCGACATGAAGTCGGGGTCGCCGGCCTTCGGCACGCCCGAGTACCTGCAGGCCGCGCAGGCATCCGGGCAGCTGGCCCGTCGCCTCGGTGTGCCGTTCCGTTCGAGCAACGTCAACGCGGCCAACTGGACCGACGCGCAGGCCGCCTACGAAAGCTGCATGTCGCTGTGGGGCGCGATCAGCGGCCAGGCCAACATGATCAAGCATGCCGCCGGCTGGCTGCATGGCGGCCTCACTGCATCGCTGGAAAAACTGGTTATCGACGCCGAACTGCTGCAGATGGTTGCGGCCAGTCTGAAACCGTTTGCGGTCGACGAATCGACGCTGGCGCTGGATGCCATTCGGGAAGTCGGCCCGGCCGGCCACTTTTTTGGCAGCGCGCACACGATGGAACGCTACCAGACGGCGTTTTACGCGCCGCTGGTCTCGAACTGGGACAACCATGAAACCTGGCTCGAGTCCGGCGCGGTCACCACCGAGCAACGCGCCAACCAGGTCTGGAAACAACTGCTGGCCGAATACGAGCAGCCGCCGCTGGACCCCGCGATCGACGAGGCGCTGCAGGCATACGTGGGCCGACGCAAAAAGGAACTCGAGTAGCGCCTAGCCTGCTGCCATCAGTTCGATCTCGACGCGAAATTCCGTCCGCGTAAACCCGCTCACGATCAGCAGCGTCGAGGCCGGCAAGGCCTCGATATCCTTCAACCAGGCATCACGTGCTGCCATGTACGCCGGCATATCCTGTCGCGCAAGCACAAAAGCGCTGAGGTGCACGACATTACGACGCTGCATCCCGGCTTCCGCCAGGATAGCGTCGAAATGCCTGAAAATCATTTGCGCCTGGTCACCGACATCGGTTGGCACATCACCACCGGCATCCAGCGCGAGTTGTCCCGAGGTACGCAACAGTCGTTGGCTGGCGGGCCAGGCGACAGCGTGTGAATAGCGGCCGAACGGTGCGGCGAGAATCGACGGGTTCAGGGTTTGCATCGGCGTCTCCGGTTCGAATGCGGGTAAAGTTACCCCGTTGGCGGATAATTGTTAATGCCGGATCGAGTGGGTGCCGCGACTTGCCGAGCACCGGACGAAGGGCTAGAATTTCGGTCCACCTCTGGCACAGGTACGTATCAACAGGGCCACTGAAGGGACGGCGTTAGGCCGCGCCCAGGCCTGGAGATATTGATGATTGTGCCCGGACTTTCCCCGGTTAATGCCTTGTCGTGCGCTGGCGCACGTACGGCGCAATGTACCTGCAAGTCGCCGAGCGACGTATGCCGGCCCGGAGGGCTTCGATGAAAACACAGGCTTACTGGGCCGATCTGTCACGGCGCGACTTTACCCGGCTCGACGCCGCGGCAACGATCGCGGTACTGCCCATTGGCGCCTTCGAACAGCACGGCCCCCATCTGCCGGTTTCGGTCGATACCGATCTGACCAACGAAACCCTGCGCCGCTGTTTCGCCTATCTCGAACCGTCGCTGTCGGTGCTCGTGATGCCCGCCATCAGCGTCGGCAAGAGCATGGAACATGCGAATCATCCCGGCACCATCAGTCTCGGCACGGAAACCTTTACCCGGGTGGTGATGGAATACGGCGCCAGCGTTGCCCGCGCCGGCATCCGCAAGCTCGTATTGTGTAACGGGCACGGCGGCAATCGCGCGCCGCTGGGCAACGTGCTGCGCGACCTGCGGATCGAGCAGGGTTTGATCACGGTGCTGTGTGCGTGGAGTTCATTCTATGACGCTGCCGAAATCGTCGGCGCCGACGAGTATCGGCACGGCATTCACGGCGGCGATCACGAAACCAGCGCGATGCTGGCCTGTCGCGGCGATCGGGTCGACATGACACTGGCGCAAGATTTCCGCACCGCCACCGACGACTGGCGGCGCGAGTTCGAGTTTCTCGATATCGGCGGCCCGGCCCAGGTCGGCTGGGTCATGGACGATTTGTGCGCCTCGGGTGCCAGCGGCAATGCCGCCGCGGCCACACCCGAAAAAGGCGAAGCCATCCTCGACAATTCGGCGCGCGGCTTTGCCCGCTTCCTGGCCGAATTCGATCGTTTCGAAATGGCGTCACGGGAAACCGGCGATGACTGAGGTGCGATCAGACCTCGACGGCTATATCGCGGACCTGCGCATTCCGCTCGACCTGCTGCAAAATGTCTCCGCATTTGGCGGCCTGGCGGACGGCGATTGCCTGCACGGCGATTTACGGGTGCACGACGGTCGTGCCGAACAACTGTTACCCCCCGGACAGGCGCCGCAACACGAGGTGCTATTCGACGCGGACGGTCGCATCGCGCTTAGCGGACTGATCGAGGTACACGCCCATCTCGACAAGTGCCACACGATCGATCGACTGCACGGAATCGGCGGCGATCTCGAGCGCGCGATCGCGGCCCAGGGACCGGACAAACAGGCCTGGACCTTCGATGATATCCATCGACGCGCAAGCCGCGGCCTGGACGAGTTCGTGGCAGCCGGGTGCCGGGCAGTCCGCAGTCACGTCGACTGGGGCAACAGCGCCGACGCACCGCTGGCCTGGGAAGTGCTGAATCAGATCAGGGTCGCCCGGGCCGAGCAAATCGAATTACAGCTCAGCGCCCTGATCGACCTCGATATGTTCCACGACGGCTCGATCGTCGAAGCCATGCTGTCGCGGATTTCGGCGGATGACGGAATCGCCGGGGTTTTCCTGCTGGGACACGCCCGGCCCGCAGCGGCCTTGCGCACCGCGTTCTCGATGGCGGACCGCTTCGGTCTCGATCTCGACTTCCACGTCGACGAAAGCCTAGCTCCCGGTCTCAATGGCGTGGAACAGATAGCCGACCAGGCCCTGGCCAGCGGTTATCGCGGGCGTATCCTGTGCGGTCACGCCTGTAGCCTGGTCAATCGTGGCGCAGACGACCTGGCACGCATCCTCGACAAGCTTGCGCGGCTCGACATCTCGATTTGCGCGCTGCCGTCGACCAACCTGTACCTGCAGGGACGCGGTCCGGGGACACCGGACCGTCGCGGCCTGACGCGGCTGCGCGAACTGGCCGCGGCCGGCGTCAATATTACCGTCGGCAGCGACAATGTCGCCGACGCCTTCTGTCCCCTGGGGCGCCACGATCCGATGCACTCGCTGGCCACGGCCGTGCTCGGCGCACATCTCGACCCGCCCTTCGGACGCTGGCTCAAATCGATCACGGTGGATGCCGCGCGGGCACTCGGTAGCCGGGAACGCTGGATCGACGGCAGCCAACTCGGCGACCTGTGGCTGAGCGATGCCCGTCACACCGCGGAGCTGATCAACCTCGGATTGTCTTCACCGCGAAGTTTGCAGGATTTGTGCAAACCCGCGCTCGGGGAGGCGCGCCGGGCATGAACGACAGCACGCTGACCTCCGGCAAGATCAAACTCGACTGGGATGCGTTCAAGGCCGAGTTCGGCGATATCGAAATCATCGACAAACCGGCACGGGTGAAGAAAAGTTCGCGCGACTTCTTCTGGTACAGCCCGATACTCGAGCGCCAGCTGGAAGACGCCTACGGCGATATCGTCGCGCGGCCAGCCAGCCAGGAGCAACTCGGCGAATGCCTGCGCATCGCATACGCCTGGGACATGCCATGCGTGATTCGCGGTGGCGGTACCGGCAATTACGGCCAGGCCGTCCCGCTCGACGGCGGCCTGATCATCGACATGACGCGTCTCGATCGCATCGTCGAAATCGGCGATGACCACATACGCGTCGAGGCCGGCGCGGTAATCGCCGACGTCAACCGGGCGCTGCATCGGCACGGGCGCGAACTGCCGGTATTTCCGTCGACCCAGAATATTGCCACCGTCGGCGGCTTTATCGGCGGCGGCTCCGGCGGCATCGGATCGTTTCGCCACGGTCCCCTGGCGGCGCCCGGCATCGTGCCCCGGCTGAAAGTCATGTCGCTGGAAGAGAGCCCGCAATTACACGTCTTCGACGACGCCGACATCAACATCGTGCACCACGCCTGGGGTATGAACGGCGTGATCTACGAGGCGACCCTGCAAACCGTGCCGCGCTGCGACTGGATCAACGTGATCGCATCGTTTGCCGATTATCCGACTGCATTTGCCGCGGGCATGAGCATCGGCGGCGACAGGTCGCTCGGCGCCAAGCTGCTGTCGGTGCTCGACGCCCGTTTCGCGGTCTACTTTACTGCGCTCGGCGAGCGCATTCCCTGCGACCGTGCGCTGATGAACAGCATGGTGCCGCGCGAACGACTCGATCGATTCAGGGACCTGGTCGAGTCCAGCGGTGGCAGTCTCGATCTTGCCCTCGACGAAGCCGAAACCGCGGCCGCCGAAATACCGCATGTATTCGAGTTTTCCTACAACCACACGACGCTGCAGGCGCTGAAGGCGGACAAGTCGGTGACCTACCTGCAGGTGGGCGCGCCGTTGCCGCTCGACGTCGAAAACATCAAAACATTACATGAACTGCTGCACGACGAAGTGCTGATGCATCACGAATTCAGCGTGCGCGACGACGGCCTGGCCGCCTGGGATATCCCTGTCATTCGCTACACCACGGAAGCGCGCCTGTACGAGATTATCGACATTTTTCGCCAGCATGGCTGTGCCATTGCCGACCCGCACCAGAACAACGTCGAGGGCGGCGGCATGAAAAACGCCAATTTCAAACACCTCGCGTGGAAAAAGCGGCTCGATCCGAAAGACCTGCTCAACAGCGGCAAGAGCCTGCTCTGGCCGCGGGTCAAAGACCTGCCGGCCGAACAGATCGAAAACCTGACCCGGGCCGACCTGGAACCCGGAGCAATCGCTTGAACGCCTTCGAACGCCTGCAGCAAACGGCCCTGCGCGTAACCGCTCGCCGGGACGAAGCGGATGACATCCTGTCGCTGGCACTGGCGGCGCCCGACGGCAGCGAACTGCCGCCGGTCGAGCCAGGCAGTCACCTGGTCGTACATCTCGCCAACGGCCTGGTGCGCCAGTATTCGCTGACCGACAGCGCGGGCCGTCGCGATCATTACCACCTCGGAATCCTGCGCGATCCACGCAGCCGCGGCGGCTCGGCCTTTATTCACGACCGGGTCGAAGTTGGCGCCACGCTCGAGGTAACCGGTCCGCGCAATCACTTTCCGCTGGTACCGGGCGCGGCACGATCACTGCTGATTGCCGGTGGCATCGGTATTACGCCGATCCTGTCGATGGCGCGCAGCCTGCATGCCGCGGACGCGGATTTCGAGCTGCACTATTGCGCCCGCAGCCGCGGCCAGGCAGCCTTCGTCGACTGGCTCGAGAACTCCGGCTTTGCCGATCGGGTGCATTTCCACTTCGATGGCGGGGATCGCGCACGCGGGCTCGACGTCACGACCCTGCTGCAACCGCTGATCCCGGGCCAACACCTGTACTGTTGCGGCCCGACCGGCCTGATGGATGCGGTCGAGGCCGCGGCCAGTCACTGGCCGCGCGGCTCGGTCCACTTCGAGCGCTTCAAGGCCAACCAGGACGGGCTGGGCGACAACCGACCCTTTCGCATGGTGTTAACGCGCTCCGGGCTCGAACTCGAGGTGCCGGCGGAGCGCAGCGCGCTCGACGTGTTGCGCGACCATGGTTTCGAAATCGAGAGTATCTGCGAGGAAGGTGTCTGTGGCTCCTGCCTGGTCGATGTCGAGGAGGGTGAAATCGATCATCGCGACCAGATCCTGACGCCGGCGGAGCGGCGTGACAACGACGTCATGACGGTTTGCTGCTCGCGAGCGCTTGGTGAAATCCTGGTTTTGAATTTATGAAACGCCTGCCGAACCTTACTCGAATGGCGCCGATCTAGATGAACGAATCGCTGGTACTGGCGGCCCAGTTTCTGCTCTGTGCCGGTATGAACGGCTGGATGCTGGTCGCGGTTTACGATAACTGGCGCCATCCGCAACTCAACAAAACGGGCGTGGCGATGGTCATGCGCTTCGACCTGATGGCGCGCGAGTACCCGGACGATTTTCGCCAGCTGCAGCACCGCCGGATCGACAACCCGGGCATCATCCGTGCGATTTATTACTTCGTGGTCCTGTTCGAAACGGCGGCCGCGGCAACCCTGACCTTCGGCAGCCTGTGCCTGGGGCTGGCGCTGGCGGGCGCGGTCGAACCCGCATTTGCGCGTTCCGCCGCATTGGTCGGCGCACTTGTTTTTACCCTGAACTGGATCGGATTACTGATCGGCGGCAACTATTTCGCCTACTGGTACTGCCATTTCCAGGCCCAGGCGACCCATTTCCTGCTAACCCTGTGGGGCATTGCGCTGCTGCTCCTGCTGATACTGCCCTGATAGCCACTTCTGGCCGGGAGCCTTTTGCAAGCGGCCAGCTCGCATTGGCATGGCGTGTCGATCTGTGATAAAACACCGGATCATAAGAGGCAGATTCCCTGCTGCCCATAACAAGGCCAACAGCTAGCCGAAACTGACAACGAAGAGGCCCCAAGGCCCGAACGGAACCACAATCAAGCAACCCTGAGGTACTACACATGGTGGACATCAAAGATCTCGAAAAAGCGGCCCGGGAAGGTAAGCTCGACCGTCGCGAATTCATCAAGCGCGCCGGCGCCCTCGGCCTCGCCGCGCCGTTTGCAACCACGCTGCTGACCCAGGCGGTACAGGCCGCAACACCGAAGAAAGGCGGCTATTACAAGCTCGGTTACGGGCACGGCTCGACCACGGACTCGCTCGACCCCAGCACCCATGAAAACGGTTTCATGACCGCCACGGTTTATTCCTACGCCAACCACCTGTTCGAAGTCGAGAATACCGGTAAACTGGTGCCGGAACTGGCCGAGAGCTTCGAGGCCAGCAAGGACGCCACGACCTGGGTGATCAAGCTGCGCAAGGGCGTCGAGTTTCACAACGGCAAGTCGTTCGGCGCCGACGACGTGATCGCGGCGATCAATCACCACCGCGGCGAGGATTCCAAATCCGCGGTCAAGTCGCTGCTCGACCCGGTCGTCGAAATGAAGAAAACCGGCAGTCACGAAGTGACGTTCACCCTCGCATCCGGCAACGCTGATTTCCCGTATATCCTGTCCGATTATCACCTGCCGATTCTGCCCGAGAAAGACGGCAGGATCGACTGGCAGGCGGGTGTCGGTACCGGCGGTTACATGGTGGAAAAATTCGACCCGGGCGTGAGCCTCAAGCTCAAGCGCAATCCCAACTACTGGAAAGCCGGGCGCGCGCACTTCGACGAGGCCGAACTCATTTCCCTGATCGACGTCACCGCGCGGCAGAACGCGGTCATGAACGAAGAAGTGCATGCGATCGACCGCTGCGATCCGAAGACCGTGCACCTGCTCGGTCGCAATCCGAAAATCCGGATTCTCGAGTCCACCGGCACGCTGCATTACACGATGCCGATGCGGGTCAGCCAGGCGCCGTTCGACGATTACGACGTGCGCATGGCGCTCAAACTCGCCGTCGATCGCGAGCAGCTGGTGAAGAAAATTCTGCTCGGCCACGGTGCGATCGGCAACGACCATCCGATCTCGACCGCAAATCCTTATCACAACGGCGAAATGCCGCAGCGCGCCTACGATCCGGACAAGGCAAGGTTCCATATCAAGAAGGCCGGCATGGAAAACCAGCAGATCGATCTCAGCACCTCCGATGCCGCCTTCTCCGGCGCGGTCGACGCGGCGCTACTGGTGAAGGATTCGGCCGCCAAGGCCGGCATCAACATCAACGTCATACGCGAGCCGAAAGACGGCTACTGGTCGAACGTGTGGAACAAGAAGGGCTGGTGCACCTGCTACTGGGGCGGCCGCCCGACCGAGGACTGGATGTTTACCGCCGCCTATGTCGCGGAGAGCAAGTGGAACGACACCGACTGGCGCACCGGCCCCGCGGCGGACCGGTTCAACGAGCTGGTGGTCGCGGCGCGCTCCGAGCTCGACACTGCGAAACGGCGCGAGATGTACCACGAGTGCCAGCAACTCGTGAACGACGACGGCGGCGCGCTGGTGCCGATGTTCGCCAACTTTATCCAGGCGATCAACAAGCAGGTCGTGCATGCCGACCAGGTCGCGGCCAACTGGGACATGGACGGTCACAAGTCGATCGAACGCTGGTGGTTCGCCTGATCGAGGCCTGAAAACCGGGGGCGGGTCGGCCTCGCCTCGCCCCCGTTACCTGCCGCGCAAGACCCCGGTCCACGGGGCGTCGGCAATAAAAAGGAGGGGGATTCAACGTGCATCCTGTAGTACGCACCGTCTTACAACGACTCGGACTGGGTCTGGTCACGCTGTTCGTGGTATCGCTGATCCTGTTCAGCTCGATCGAGTTCCTGCCGGGTGATTTCGGCGAAGCCGTGCTCGGCCAGGCCGCGCTGCCGGAAACCGTGGCCGCGTTCCGCAAGGAACTCGGACTGGACCTGCCGATGCACGAACGTTACTGGCAGTGGCTCAAGGGCATGCTCACCGGTGACATGGGCAATTCCTTTTCCGGCCGCGGTGCCTCCGGGCAGGATCGCTCGCGCCCGGTGGTAGAGCTGCTCGGGCCGAGGCTCGCGAACACGCTATTCCTGGCCGCGATGGCGGCGGTTATCTCGGTGCCGCTGGCACTGTTTCTCGGCATTACCGCCGCGCTGTATCGCAATTCGATTTACGACCGTACGGTCAATGCCCTGACTTTGACGACCATTTCGTTTCCCGAGTTCTTCGTCGCCTACTGCCTGATCCTGATCCTGTCGTCGTTCACCAAGATATTCCCGTCGCTGGCCAACGTCGGGCCCGAGACCGAGTTCTGGGAACGGGTGTACCTCACCGCCCTGCCCGCGCTGACCCTGACGCTGGTCATCGTCGCGCACATGATGCGCATGACCCGGGCCGCGATCATCAACCTGATGGCGAGCCCCTACATCGAGATGGCCGAGCTCAAGGGCACGCCCAAGGCCGAAATCATCCTGCGCCACGCGCTGCCCAACGCCTGGGCGCCGATCGTTACGGTCATCGCTTTCAACCTCGCCTACCTTGTCGTCGGCGTGGTCGTGGTCGAGGTGGTGTTCGTCTACCCCGGCGTCGGCCAGCTGATGGTGGACGCGGTTACCACGCGTGACGTGCCCGTGGTACAGGGCTGCGCAATGGTATTCGCGGCAACCTATATCCTGCTCAACCTGTTCGCCGACATCATTTCGATTATCACCAACCCCAGGCTGTTGCATCCACGATGAGTACCGACAAACCAGACATCACCCCGAGTAACGAGGCGGAACTCGCCGACCAGGGCTTCGACGAAAAGGAACTCGCCGACCAGGGCTATTCCGCGGCCGCCGAAGTTGGCATGATCAAGGCGCGGCGTACGCTGCGCGAAAATATCTGGCGCGGGCTGAAGTCGGCACCACCCACTGCCCTGTTCGGCCTCGGCGTGATTACGATCTACGTCTTCTTCGCGTTGTTCGCGCCACTGCTCGCGCCTTACGGCGAAGCCGAGATCTTCGACCTGTCGTACGCCCCCTGGAGCGACGAGTTCATGTTCGGTACCGACCAGCTCGGCCGCGACATCCTGTCGCGCCTGATCTACGGCGCGCAGAACACGGTCGGGATTGCATTCATCACGACCCTGCTGGCTTTCGTGATCGGTGGCGGCCTCGGCATTACCGCCGCGATCAACAACGGCGGCTGGCTGGATAACCTGCTGAGCCGCTCGGTCGACGTGCTGATGGCTATACCGAGCCTGATCTTCGCGCTGATCCTGCTGTCGATGTTCGGCGCCAACACGCTCAACCTGATCTTCATCATCGCCATACTCGATTCGACCCGCGTGTTCCGTATTGCGCGCGCGGTATCGCTCAACGTCGTGGTCATGGACTACGTCGAGGCCGCGCGCCTGCGCGGCGAAAAGATGTTCTGGGTGCTGCGCCGCGAGATCCTGCCCAACATCATGCCGCCACTGGTGGCGGAGTTCGGCCTGCGTTTCTGTTTCGTGTTCCTGACCATAGCCGCGCTGTCCTTTCTCGGTGTCGGCATTCAGCCGCCGACCGCCGACTGGGGCTCGATGGTGCGTGAAACCGCGGGCCTGATCCAGTTCGCCGAGTACGACATTACCGCGGCGATGACACCGATGCTGCCCGCGGCAGCCATTGCGCTGCTGACGGTGGCGGTCAACTTCGTCGTGGACTGGTTCCTGCACAAGTCCAGCGGTCTCAAGGAGTAAGCCATGAACAGTGAACGCAGAGGAGAAAAAGGCGAAATCCTGCTGGAGATGAAGGATATCGTCATCGACGGCTTCAGCGACGACAAGTGGCACGAGATCGTCAAGGGTGTCGACGTCACCCTTCGACGCGGCGAGATCATGGGCCTGATCGGCGAGTCGGGTGCGGGCAAGTCGACCCTGGGGCTGGCCGCCATGGGATTTGCGCGCCCGGGCTGCCGCCTGACCAGCGGCACCATCCTGTTCGACGGCAGTGACCTGATGACAACCAGCGAGGCGGACAAACGCAAGCTGCGCGGTTCGCGCATCGCCTATGTCGCCCAGTCCGCCGCCGCCTCGTTCAATCCCGCGCATACGCTGATCGAGCAAACCGTCGAGGCGACCGTGCGCCGGCTGGGCAAACCCGAAGCGGAAGCCAAGGCCGACGCGCGCAAGCTTTATCGTGATTTGCAGCTGCCGCATCCCGACACGATCGGCGATCGCTACCCGCACCAGGTCTCGGGCGGCCAGCTGCAGCGCGTCATGACCGCGATGGCGATGTCGCCGCGCCCCGACCTGATCATCTTCGACGAACCGACCACCGCGCTCGACGTGACCACGCAGGTCGAAGTGCTGGCGTCGATGCGCGACATCGTCGAACAGTACAACACGGCCGGTATCTACATCACCCACGATCTCGCCGTGGTGGCGCAGATGGCCGATCAAATCAAGGTCCTGCGCTACGGCGAAACCATCGAGGACGCCGACACGCGCACCATGCTGTCGAACCCGAAGAAGGAATACACCAAGTCGCTGTGGTCGGTACGCTCGATCGAAAAAGCCGAGGAAGAATCCGACGACAACATCCTGCGCGTGGATCACGTGGACGCGAGTTACGGCGGCGGCGTCAAGGTTCTCGACGACGTGACCATCGACGTACCGCGCGGCCACACCATAGCGATTGTTGGCGAATCCGGTTCCGGCAAGTCGACCACGGCGCGCGCAATCACCGGGCTGTTACCGCCGACCAAGGGGCAGGTCCTGTTCAACGGTACGCCGTTGCCGCCGATGCTCAAGGATCGCAGCGTCGAGCAGCTGCAAAAAATCCAGATGATCTACCAGATGGCGGACACCGCGATGAATCCCCGCCACACGGTGCGCGACATCATCGGCCGGCCGCTCGAATTTTACCTCGGCCTGCGCGGCGCCGAACGCGACCGCCGCCTGCTCGAGCTGCTGGAAATGATCGAACTGAACGAAACCTTCGTCGACCGCCTGCCGGCGGAACTTTCGGGCGGCCAGAAGCAGCGTATCTGCATCGCGCGCGCACTGGCGGCGAATCCAGAGCTGATTATCTGTGACGAGGTGACCTCGGCGCTCGACCAGATCGTGCAAAAGGGTATTCTCGAGCTCCTGTTGCGCCTGCAGCGCGAACTCGGTCTGACCTACATCTTCATCACCCACGATATTGCGACGGTCAAGGCCATTTCCGACCAGATTGTCGTCATGCTCGAGGGCCGCGTGGTCGAACAGGGCATGAAGAGCGACATCCTCGCCCCGCCCTTCCCCGACTACACCAAGCTGCTGCTGTCGTCGGTACCGGAAATGGATCCGGACTGGCTGACCAACCTGCTGGCCCAGCGCGAGCAGGAAGGCGGCCTGGCCTCGGCGGGGAACTGACGACACTCGCTGGATCCAGGCAACGCGAGGCATCGATGTCGTCGTCGGCGCGCTAGCGGCCGCGCGTGTTCAGTTTTCACTACCTGCAGGACGCGCCGCTCCTCGATACCGGCCGGTTCCCGCAACTCGGCGGCAATATCAACGGTCCCGCGCTGATCCGCGCACCTGGCTGGATCGCCTCACCGCCGGCCAGGTACCTGCTGTACTTCGCCCATCACCAGGGCCGCTCGATCCGCCTGGCCAGCAGCAATCAGCTGACCGGCCCCTGGCGGCTGCACGACCCGCCCCCGCTGGTGCTGGAAAACAGTCGCTTTGCCACCGAGATAGCCACCACCCACAGGAGTGACGGGGACGATTATCCACATATCGCTTCGCCGGAAATCTGGATCGATAACGACCGGCGCCAGCTTCGGCTTTACTATCACGGACGCATGCAGGACGGCAGCCAGCAAACGCGTGTCGCCATCTCCGCTGACGGCCTGCATTTCAGCACGCCCGGCGAACCGATTAGCGGCCCTTACCTGCGCGTGTTTCGCGACCGTGGATGGTTTTACGGCCTGTCGATGCCGGCCCGGCTAGCGCGTTCGCGCAACGGCCTCGACGGCTTCGAAACCGGACCCCGGCTCACCGACGAAGCGATACGACATCACGCGCTACTGCATCTGCGACACTGCTGGTACGTCTTCTGGACCCGGGTCGGCGACCGTCCGGAGAGAATCCTGGTTTCGCGGCTCGATACCCGCGGCGACTGGCGTCGATGGCGCTTCGCCGATACCGCGGAACTGCATCGCGCGACGCGTGCCTGGGAAGGGGCCGCCCTGCCGCCAGCGGCTTCCGCATACGGCGCGGTGATGAACCCGGTCAACCAGTTGCGCGATCCCGCGATCTACTGCGAGGACGGTCGAATCTACCTGCTCTACGCGATCGCCGGTGAACAGGGGATCGCCATCGGCGAAATCATTCCGGATCCAGCGGTGTGTGATTGAAGCTCTTCATCGCGTGTATCGCCTCCAGCCCGCCGAGGCGCTCGATCATGCGCGCCTGGTCGTCGAAGGCCTGCCGATTGACCGCCTCCGGATCGAGGATTGCTTGCAGTGCGCGCACCATGATATCGAGCTGTGCGGCATGTTCGGGTTGGTCGACGAGGTCGTCGAGTTCGCGCGGATCGGCTTCGAGGTCGAACAGCTGCGGCCTGTGCCCCTCAGAAAAGTAAACCAGTTTCCAGCGCCCCAGGCGTAACATGTAGAAACCACAGGGGCTGCCGCCGTCGTGATATTCACTCAGTACCGGGCGTCCCGGTTCGGGTGCATCGATAAATTCGGTTAACGGCCTGCCGCGCCAGGGCTCGGCAACCGGCTCCGACTCTCCGGTTACCGCGAGTTCCACGCTAGCCGCGATATCATTCAGCGAAACCGGTGTCGGATTGCTGCCTGGCTGAATTCCGGGACCCTTGATTACCATGGGAATACCGGCGGAATCCTCGTACATGTAGGATTTACACCAGATGCCGTGATTGCCGATCATGTCACCGTGATCGCTGGTGTAGATCACCTGCGTGTTGCCGGCCTGCCCGCTCGCCTCGAGCGCGGCGAGCACCTGCCCGACGTTGTCATCGAGAAAACTGCACAGTCCGTAATAGCTCCTCAGCGCCACGACTTCCGACTCGGCATCGAAGTGATCGGCATAGTCCCAGAATTCCCGCATGATCTCGATCACTGGATGCCGCTGCTGCTGTATGCCCCGCCGGTCGAAGGCTGCGGGCAAATCGACGTTTTCGTAGAGCCGATAGAAAGGCTCGGGCGCAACCAGTGGAAAATGCGGCGATATGAACGACACGAACAGCACCCAGGGCCGATCGTCATTGTTCGATCGACGTCCAAGCCATTCCCTCGCGGCCGCGGTGATGTCACGGTCGTAGCGGGTGTAATCGGTTTCGCCGGGGCCCAGTTGCGCGGCCAGCTTGCGGGTATCGGCAAACTCGACCATGGGCTTGCGCTGCAGGCCCTGCGGCCAGCCAGCGCCGCCATTGGCCAGGTACATCGGCAGCAGTGATTCGCTGAAACCACAGTCGTCCCCGGCCGACCGGTAGTGCAGCTTGCCGATCGAAACCACGTCATGCCCGCGCGCGCGCAGGCGGTGCATCCAGCTCTCCTGCTGCCCGTAATAAGGCTCGGCCGAGGACCAGCAACGGTGTTCGAATACCGGTTTGCCGGTGGCAAAACTGGCGCGTGCCGGGATGCAGATCGGCGACGGCGTGTAGGCATTGTCGAAGCGCTGGCCGGACGCGGCGAGGCCGTCCAGTGCCGGCGTTTTCGCCAACGGGTTACCGTAGGCGCCCATGACCGAGCGCGTGTGCTCGTCCGACATGATGATCAACACGTTGTTTCCAGGCATGAACACTCCCGCAGGCAAAAAAAAGGCTCCCCAGGGGGGAGCCTCTTTTTATCCTGAACGCTCGCTCAGGGCAACCACTTGCGCCAGACGGATTCGTTGGCCGCCAGCCAGTCGTCGACCACTTCCTCGATGTCTTCCTTCTTGACGTCGACCGCGTAGATCATCGGCGCCTGCATGGCGTTGGTCAGATCCATCTTCTGCAGCACGTGCACCACGTCGGGGTGCTCGTCGAGCATCTTGGGTGATCCGTGGAAATGGGTTACGTCGCGATCCCAGGTGGTCGCGGGCCACTTGGACTCGTCATAGGCCGGCAGTTCGATCGACACCAGGTCGAGCGCCGCGTGAATCCAGTGCGGTTCCCAGGCGTAGGCTACGAAGGGTTCGCCGCGCTTGTACTTGGCCTGGATTTCGGCCCAGTGGGCGGTTTCCGAACCCATGGACTGCGCGTGGTAGTCAACCCCGAGCATGTCGAGACGCTTCTGATCGTCGCACAGCCAGGCCGCTACCGGGCAGCCGATCAGGTTACCCTTGCCGCCTGACTCGAGACTCTTGAACATGTGGCCGTACTGGTTCAGGTCCTTGTAGGATTTCAGGTTGGGGGCGGATGCCGGGATGCCGCGCGCCGCGTCGCCTTCGATGACGTAACGCGGCACATAGTAGCCGCTGGCGCCGACGATACCCGTCGGCCCGAGGTAAGCCACGGAACCGTCGCCGCCGAACTCGGTGATGTACTTGTTGCCGGCCGGGTTGTACGAGGGCCAGGACTCGCAGGCAAAGTCGAGATCGCCGTTACGTACGCCTTCGAATACACCGGGACCCGACGGCATCGTGATCCGCTTGGTGCGGTAGCCGAGCTCTTCCTCGATAATTTTCTGCGCCACCAGGCAGGTGACGAGCCCACCGGTCCAGTCAGGGTCCGGCGCAGTGAGGCGCTTCGCGGCCTGTGCCTGCGACAGGGAACCCAGGCCAAGCGCCAGTACCACGGCTGCAAGCGCTGGTTTGAATCTAACGGTCATCGTATTACTCTCCTCTCAGGAATATCTTGTTCTCCCGCCGATACCGACGGTGTGTGCCGATGATACTGTTTTAGCACCGCTTTTGTCGACCCGTTCCGATGTCAGGCCAGTCCCATCGCGCGCCGCTGGGTTGCGGTCCAGGCCTGTGACAGGCGGTCGAGAATAATCGCCAGCAGCACGATGCCGATACCGGCCTGCAGCGATATGCCTATGCTGGCGCGGTTCATACCGTCGAATACCTGCATGCCGAGCCCCTGCCCGCCGATCAGCGGCGTCACGACTTCCATTGCCAGCGCCATCATGATGGCCTGGTTGACCCCGACCATGATCGCCGGAATCGCCATCGGCACCTTGATCTTGGCCAGCGTCTGCAGCACCGACGCGCCGAAGGAACTCGTGACTTCGTTGATCTGCTCCGGCAGCTCACGAATGCCGAGCGTGGTGCAGCGCACCAGCGGCGGCAGGGCGTAAATCACGGTAGCGATGACCGCCGACACCTGCCCCGCGCTGAACAGCATCACCACCGGTACCAGGTAAACGAACACCGGCAGGGTCTGCATGGTATCGAGTACCGGTTTGACGAAGGATTCGATCGTGCGGTTATAGGCGGCCAGGATGCCGAGCGGCACGCCAAAGATAAAACAGATCAATACCGACACGATTACCGTGGACAGGGTTTTCATGCCGAACAGCCACAGGTCGGCGGCGCCGATGAACAGCAGGCCGACGACAGTACCGATGGCGAGCGCACGCCCGCTGAACAGGAAAGCGGCGGCGACCAGTACCGCGGTCAGGTACCACCAGGGCAACCCCATCAGGAACTGGTTCAACGGGTTGATCAGACCGAAGTAAAGACCCTCCTTGATCGAGGTCGTGATCGCGTAAAACACCTTGCTGGTGACCAGTTCGTCCATGTACTGGTTGACCGGCGTACGAAAGCGGTACTCCCAGTCGCGCGGAAACTTGCCGAACAAATCGGTGTAATTGTCGAGCAGCATCAGCAGCAGGATCAGCACCAGGCTCGCGAGCAGGAAACTGCGCGCGAGCATGGCTTCCCGCAGCCTGGCGGCGAAGTCGGAATCGATCAGTGCCACCGTGCGCGCAACCGCCGCGGTCACCATGGCCGCGACAAAACGACCCCCGGCGGCAATCGTGCGCCAGGCGGCATCGATACCGTACTCGAGGTAAAGCACCGGTTTGAAATTTTCCAGCGACTGCGGAAACAGCCGAAACACGTGATCGTGTTTGCCGCTGCCGCTCTGCTCCACGTGTCCCATGGCGTAGGTCACGCGATCCAGCACGATCGCCATCAACACGATGGCGAGTCCACCCTCGAGCGCCTTGCCCACGTTGAGACGCTGCAGGCCGGTGTAGACGATATCGCCGAGACCGGGCGAACCGATGAAAGTCGCCAGCACCACCAGGCCCAGCGCCATCATGACGGTCTGATTGATGCCGAGCTTGATCGACGGCATCGCCAGCGGAATCTTGACCTTGAGCAGGGATTGAACGCGCGTGGCACCGAACGATGTGGCGGCCTCGTCGATACCCGCGGGTACCTGGCGAATACCAAGATTGGTCAGTCGGATCACCGGCGGCAGGGCGTAGATGACGGTCGCGAGAATCGCGCCGGGCGGGCCGATGCCGAACAGGTAAAAAGCCGGGATCAGGTAGACGAAAGACGGCAGCGTCTGCATCGTGTCGAGGACCGGCTTGAGAAATGCCTCGAAACGGTCGTTCTGCGACGCCATGACACCGAGCAGGGTGCCGATCACGACCGCGATCAGGATCGAGATACTCATCAGGCTCAGCGTTTCCATCGATTCGTCCCAGAAATCGAGTACCAGCCAGGAACTGACGGCGACAATCGCGAGCAGCCCGAGGCGCAGACCGCCATAGGCAAAGGCCGGCAGCACGAGGATCACGAACACGATCTGCCACTGGGTAAATATCAGGAAATCGACCAGCAGCTCGTACAGCCACACGGTGCCCGCGCCGATCATCCGGGTCCAGGGCTGAACGTAGGGACGCACCCAGGCGTCGAATTCGTCGGTCTTTTCGGCAAAGGGGAAGTTTTCCACCAGCATCTGCGGGAAGACGGTCTGCCCGCCGTGCAGGGCCCATATGACCAGGGAAACCAGCAACAGCCCGCCAGCGACGACCCAGCCCCGGTGTTCGATCCAGAGATTATGCAACCAGCTCGGTTCGCGCTCGTCGACCACAGCGCTCATGTCGGCTCCCCTCCCGGCTTTTGCCCGGTTTATTGTTGTGCTTTGCCTTGTGGCGCCTAGCTTAGCCACGATATCGGGCTGCTGCAACACCGACGCGCCCGGACAACGGCACAGGCCGGGTGTCGCCCGCGCAGCGATCGACGCGCAACGGGTGAAATATGCTCCTGTCGCAGCGGATCGACGCCGATCCGGAGCGGTTTACAGCGCCCGCGCCTTACCGATAAGATAAAGCGCATGGCACGACAAAAGCGCGGCTTTTGCGTCACCCGTAGACACAGCGTCCCGGCGATGGCTGGTAAAGTAACCGGCAAGCGGGAGCTGAACTCGACAACGACCCGCGCAAATAACAGCAGCCAACGGCTCCGATACCCGGGGGAGACATGTCAGAAGCGCCCAAGATCGTCTGCAACAATATCTGGAAGATTTTCGGTACCTATCCCGAGCGTACCCTGCAAAACCTCGATCACTCGCTGTCGCGCGCCGAGGTGCAGGCGCAAACCGGGCACGTGATCGGGGTCAAGGACGTCTCCTTCGAAATCCGCACAGGCGAAACCTTCGTCGTCATGGGTTTGTCCGGCAGCGGCAAGTCGACCCTGGTGCGCTGTATTTCCCGCCTGATCCAGCCGACCGCGGGCGAGGTCATCATCGACGGCGAAGACATCATGAAATACAACGACGCGCAGTTGACCGACCTGCGTCGCTTTCGCATGAGCATGGTTTTCCAGCACTTCGGCCTGTTTCCGCACCGCAAGGTCATCGAAAATATCTCCTTCGGCCTCGAGATCCGCGGCATGGACAAGCGCGAGCGCAAGGCCAGATCGATGGAGGTGCTCGAAAAAGTCGGCCTGCACGGCTGGGCCGACCACTACCCGCGCGAGCTGTCGGGCGGCATGCAGCAGCGCGTCGGACTCGCGCGCGCGATGGCGGTCGACCCCGAAATCCTGATTTTCGACGAACCCTTCAGCGCACTGGACCCGCTGATCCGCCGCGAGATGCAGGACGAGCTGCTCAAGATCCAGGCCGAAGTCCACAAGACGATGATCTTTATCACGCACGATTTTCTCGAGGCGATCAAGATGGGTGATCACATCGCGATCATGAAAGACGGCGAAGTCGTGCAGATCGGTACACCCGAGGAAATCGTGGCCAGCCCGGTGGACGATTACGTGCGCGAGTTCACCGAGGACGTGCCGCGTTACAAGGTGTTGAGCGTCGGCAAGATCATGCGCGACCCGTCGACTTCGGTTACCGCCGATGGCGTCTGCTGCAGCATGGGTGCCAAGCTGGATTCACTCATCGATCTCGCGATCGAAACCCAGGGGCCGCTGGGCGTGGTCGACGAACGCGGCCAGCTGGTCGGCGAGATCGACCAGGCGATGATTCTGAAAGCGATGGACAGCCGTTCCTGAATAACTGCAGCCGGCCATGCAAGCCCGGGTCGCGAATCGCCTGGCCCGCGGGGCTCCATCTAATCGTCCCCCTCGATTAACAGCTCGCCCGCGAAATCGATCGTGACCCGCGCGCCGTTCTCGATCTCGACCATCCTGGCGCGATCGATCTCGAGTACCGGGACCTCGAGGTCGTAGAGACGGTTGGCAACCAGCACGCCGACACCGATGTTGACGTCGCGCTCGCCGAGGACGAACGCGAGTGGCCCGCTGCCGTTGCGCAGTGTCTCGGCAATGCCGCCCGGCGTACCGGCAGAGCCGCGGCTTTCGGGGATGAACAGGATACTGCCGCCGACGCGGCAACCGCGCTGCGGATGATGCACGTCGATGATTTCGCCGTTGGCCGGATCGAAGCCACCCCAGAAACTCAGCGCTTCGTCGAGCACCAGCGCCGGCCCGCTCGCCCTGCCCGCGATCAGCACACTGGCCTGCAGGGATCTGGTGGCCGCTTTCAAGCCAGGTTCTCGCTGTCCAGCACCACGCTTCCCCGGACCGCGGATTCGACACATTCGCGCAGGCTGCCGATCACGGCCTGCACCGGCAACATGCCCGGCGCGTAATAGGCCCACTTTGCAGAATTAGTCATAACTTTCCCCTGTAAATTATTGATTACAGGCGAAAAATAGGTGCAGGTATCGGTAATAATTCGTACCCCTGCGTTTTCCAGTCGATCGGTCCATCCGCTTGCCCGGGCCTGGTCGAACACGTGTCGACTGGTGGTGAGGTAAAAATCGATCCCGGGCGCCACCGGCCGGTCGGCCAGCAATTCGACCAGGCGCTCGAACTCGGTGTAGGAAAAATGCGGCGTACCGAGAGCAATTGCCGCAAGCGGAGTCGCCAGATCCCCGCCGAGTTCGGCGCGCGCCAGGTTCAGGTCCGCGCTCGTAACCTCGATCGAATCCGGCACCGCCTCACCCCGGAATGCGGCTTCGAGCGTCGGTGCTTCCGGCGTGATGCCGATCGCGTGAAACAGCGGTACCGCACCCGACGAACTTGCGGCGGCGCTGATCGCCTTGAGATCGTCCTCGTTACAGCTCTCGCGCAGGCCGAGGATGGCCGGCACGCGATGACCGCTGCGTCGACCGACAAAATGCCCCAGCAGGTGATAAAAAAGGTCGCTGCCGAGGATCCGCGGCGCCAGCCCGGACACGTCGAACAGCAGGCCTGCTGCCCGGTTTTCGTCACGGTGAAGCTTGCTGTCGGGCACCCGCCCGGTAATCGCGGCACAGACGTCGAGGTAATCGCCGTATTTATTGGTGCGTGCGCCGACCACCGAGTTGTAAAAGCTGACCGCGTTGGATTCCGAGCCGACAATGTGCTCGCCGAGACCGGGGCGCCCGGGCAACTGGTAGGGTGCGCAGGTCCAGACCGGTTTACAGCCCAGGCGCACGTAGGCGAGCATGAGTTCGTGCGCCTCCCGCATTTCGCGACTCTGCGACGGATCGCGCAGGGTCAGATCGTTGAGCGATACCAGGCCATTGTTGGTCCAGGCCGGGACCGCCAGCCGCGCGCCCGCTTCGAGCATGAAATTGACGAAGTCGAGGTGCGCGCGCCCGTTGTAAAAGCAGGCGTCGATGTGCGCGAAACTGATGTCGATCAGGCGTTCGGCGCAATCGATACGAGCCGCGGCCAGCACCGTTTCCATCGCAAACCGTGCCGCGCGGCCGGACTTGCCGGCCAGCATGGCCTGGTCGCGCGCTGAAAGCTGCAACGCCCGCTACCAGTCGATCGGCTTGCGATCGCGGTAAAAACCGCCGCTGCCACTGGCTTCGGCCGCGGTTGCGAGCCATATCGCGGTATCGATACCTTCAGCCAGCGAACGATCCGCGTCGGCACCACCCATATCGGTGCGCACCCAGCCCGGGCAGACCGCATTCACGCGGTAGCGCGCGGGATCGAGTTCGGCGGCGTAGATGCGCGTTACCGCGTTGAGCGCGACTTTGGAAAGCCGGTACCCGGGATTACCGCCGTCCATGTCACAGAGCTGCCCCATACCGGACGAGATATTGACGATACGCGCATCGTCGACTCTTGCCATCAGCGGCAGCAGCGCATTGATCAGCATGATCGGGGCCAGCGTGTTGACCCGCAGCGTGCGTTCGATCACGTCGATATCGGCATCGACGATCGCGCTGGAATGGCCACCTTCGCCATCGATCATGATGCCGGCATTATTGATCAGCACGTCGAGCTGGCCGAAATTGCTGGCAATCACCTGTGCCACCGCATCGATATCGGCCGGGTTGCCGAGATCGAGTTTGACCGGTTCGACGCGGTCGCCCCCGATCGTTGCAGCGGCCTCGATACCGGCGTCGAGGTCACGACTGCCCAGCAGAACCTGGAAATCGAGCGCCGCCAGCGCTCGGCAGGTTTCCAGCCCCATGCCCCGGTTGCCGCCGGTAACCAGGGCCACTTTCGCAGTGCTCATGGCATCTTCCTCTGCTAGCGTATTTTGTTCACAGGGCGTAATCTGCGCATTACCGGCACGACTTGCAAGGAGATTTTTATGGCCGACCTCGAAACCTGGCTGGAGCGCGTCTACCAGGCCGATGGCGACCGCGCCACGCTCGACCGGCTGTACGACGAGTGGGCGCGCGATTACGACCAGCAGCTGTGGGCCAGCGGTAATCCCTACATCGCCATCCTGCTCGGCTTTACCGGCCGCTTCGTGCCCGATTTCGACGCGCGTATCCTGGATGCGGGCTGTGGCACCGGCAACATGGGGCTGCTGCTGCAGCAGATGGGTTACGACAATATCGACGGCCTGGAGCCAGCCGAGGGTATGCTCGAAATGGCGCGCAAAAAATCGGTTTATCGCAATCTTTACCCGCTTTACCTGGACAGCACGATCGATTTACCCGCGGCCGGTTATGACGCCGTGATCGCGGCCGGCGTGCTGACGCATGGTCACGCTCCGCCGCAAGCCATCGACGGAATCCTGTCGCTGACGCGGCCGGGCGGCGTCATCCTGTTCTCGCTGTCACAAATCGCGTGGGACGATCACGGTTTTCGCGAACGTATCGAGGCACTCGAGCAAGCCGGTGCATGGACCAGGCTCGGCCGGTCGCGACTGTTCCGCACTTACCCGTTTTCCGAGCGGGAGGCACATCTGCGCCACTGGGTTCTTGCGTATACCAGGACATGATCTTTTTTTGCAACGGACGTGAAAAAACCCTGTCATAGGATTATCATGTGCGGCCGCAGGTGCCCCGCGCATTTCCACCTCGCCGACAAACCAAACTCGCGGAAAGAAACGTGTCAAATGTTGAACCAGTAAAGCGTAAACCGCGCCTTTGGCTGCGGTTGCTGGTCGTAATACTCGGTGTGAGCGCCGTAACCGGCGCGCTCGCCTACGCCAAGTACATGCAGATCCTTGACCAGATCGCGATGGGTAGCCAGGAACCGCCGCCGATCAGCGTTACCGTGGCCGAGGCCGCGGACGCGCAATGGAATCGCAGGGTCAAGGCAATCGGTACGCTGGTCGCGATCCAGGGCGTCGACATCACCACCGAGGTATCCGGCGTGGTCAAGTCGATAAACTTCGAATCCGGTGATGATGTCGAGCAGAATACGCTGCTGATCGAGCTCGATAATCGCACCGAAATGGCCAATTTCGAGTCGGCGCAGGCGCAGTACGAGTCCGACAACAGCCAGTACCAGAGACTGCTGCAGCTGAAGGACCAGTCTTTCGTGACCAACAACGATATCGACACCCAGGCGTCGCTGGTCAATATTGCCGACGCGCAGGTCAGCGTGGCGCGCACGGCACTGGCCAAAAAGCGTATCTACGCTCCCTTCTCGGGGAAACTCGGCATCCGCCAGGTCGATATCGGTGAATACGTCGCGCCGGGTACGCCGATCGTGACCCTGCTGTCACTGGATCGGCTCTACCTCGATTTCACGCTACCGGAGCGCTATTTCACCGCGCTGGACATCGGCCAGTCCATCCGTTTTCGCGTACGTTCCTACCCCGAGCGCAGTTTTGACGCCCGCGTGCAAACCTGGAACCCGGAGCTCGACGCCGACACGCGCAACATCGCGGTGCGCGCCATCGTCGAAAACCGCGAGCGTCTGCTGGCGCCGGGCATGTTCGCCGACATGGACGTAATCGCCCGGCAGAAAATTCCGGTCGTGACCGTGCCGGAAACGTCGATTTTCTACAACATCTACGGTGAGGCGGTTTACATTCTCGAGAACGCCAACGCCGACCAGGTGGATGTTCCGCCGGACTATCGCCTGGCCGCGCGCCAGGTCGACGTGGTCTACCGTGACAATGGCTTTGCCGGCATCACCAGCGGCGTCAGCGCGGGTGACCTGGTCGTGACCTCGGGTCAGCTCAAGCTCTACCCGAGCCTGCGCGTGAGCATCGTCGACGATGTTCCCGAGTTCGGCGCCAGCGACTCCTGACATCATGTTCACGGACTATTTCATCAAGCGGCCGGTGCTGTCGTTGGTCATCAGCACGATGATCGTGCTGCTCGGCGCGCAGGCGTTTTTCAACACCCAGGTGCGCCAGTATCCCGAACTGGAAACCTCGGTCGTCAGCGTCACCACCGCGTTTCCCGGCGCCAGCGCCGAGCTGATCCAGGGCTTCATCAGCACGCCGATCCAGCAGGCCGTATCGAGCACCACCGGGATCGACTTCGTGCGCTCGAGCAGCAGCAACAGCGTGTCCGTCGTCGAGGTGCACATGAAGCTCGGGGTCGACGCCGACGTTGCACTGACCGAGGTCAGCACCAAGGTAGCGTCGATCCGCGGCGAATTGCCGGCGGAAGCCGAGGACCCGGTGGTCGCCAAGCAGTCGGCGGAGGGGTTTGCGCTCGCCTATTACAGCTTCTACAGCGATACCCTGTCGGACGTCGAGATAACCGATTACCTGCTGCGCACCGTGCAGCCCGCACTTTCAACGGTCAAGGGTGTGGCCGAAGCCGAGATCCTGGGCGGCAAGACCTACTCGATGCGGGTGTGGATGGATCCCGTGCGCATGGCGGCGCTGGGTGTCTCGGCAGCCGACATAGTGCGCGCGATCGACGCCGAGAATTACCAGTCCGCCGCCGGCCAGACGCGTGGCCAGCTGGTGCAGACCGACGTCAACGCGGTCACCGACTCGAGCGATCCCGAGGTTTTCAAGCGTTTCGTGGTGCGCGAACAGGGCGACAATACGGTTCGTCTCGGCGATGTCGCCGAAATCGAGCTCGGTGCCGAAAACTACGATTCGCTGGTGATGTTCGACAATGTGCCGTCGATCTATATCGGCATCAACGGCACCACCGACGGCAATCCGCTGACCACGATCAAGCTGGTCACGGCGGAGCTGGAAAAACTGCAGAAGTCCTTTCCACCCGGCCTGCAGACGGCCATCGCCTACGATTCGACCGAGTTCATCGAGGCATCGATCAACGAGGTCATCCAGACCCTGGCGCAGGCCTCGCTGATCGTGGTCGTGGTGATTTTCCTGTTTCTCGGTTCGTTCCGTTCCACCCTGATCCCGCTGGTGACGATTCCGCTGTCGATCATCGGCGTGCTGTTCTACATGCAGGTCATGGGCTATTCGATCAACCTGCTGACCCTGCTGGCGATGGTCATGGCCATCGGCTTGCTGGTCGACGATGCGATCCTGGTGGTGGAAAACATTTACCGCCATATCGGCGAGGGTTTGCGGCCGCTGCAGGCTGCACTGCAGGGTGCGCGCGAAATTGCCAAACCGGTGATTGCGACCACCATCGTACTCGGCGTGGTCTACGCGCCGATCGGTCTGCTCGGCGGATTGACCGGCGTACTGTTCAAGGAATTTGCGTTTACCCTGGTCGGCACGATCATCATTTCCACCATCATCGCGCTGACCCTGTCGCCGATGATGTGCTCGAAGGTGCTGCGGCCGACCATCGCCAACAACGCCTATGCACGGCTGGTCAACGACGGCTTCGCGCGACTGCAGCGTAAGTACGAAGAGACCCTCGCCGGATCACTGCGTACCCGCTCGGTCACGGTCGTGTTCATTGTCGGCGTGGTGGCGATGCTGGTCGCCATGTTCCAGTTCATCGAGAACGAACTGGCGCCGGAGGAAGACCAGGGGGTCATTTTTACCTTTTCGCAGGCGCCGGATCACACCAGCATCGATTACCTCAATCGCTATACCGCGCCCTACATCGACATCTATCGCGCCTACGAGGACGAATACGAGTCATCGTTCATGGCCAACGGTTTCGGCGGCCCCACCGTTTCCTTCGCCGGCATGCTGCTGACGCCCTGGGAAGAACGCAGCCTGTCCTCGATCGAAATGATCCCGCAAATCCAGCAAAAACTCGATCAGCAACCGGGATTGCAGAGTTTCGCCTTCAATCCACCGTCGCTGCCCGGCGCCAGCGGCAACACGCCAGTCGAGTTCATTCTCAAGACCCAGGAGGGTTACGACCAGCTGTTCGGCGTGGTCCAGCAGGTGCTCGCGAAAGCACGCGAAACCGGCAGTTTCTGGTTCATCAAGAGCGATTTCAACTTCAGCAAGCCTGAAATTCGCGTCACTATCGACCGCGATCGCGCCGAATCCATGGGCGTTTCGATGCGCGATATCGGCCAGACGCTGGGCGCGATCCTGGCCGAGGGTTACGTCAGCCGTTTCAACCTGGCGGGCCGCAGCTACAAGATCATCCCGCAGGCGCGCCGCGACGCACGCGCGAACGCCGATATCATCAGCCAGTATTACGTTTACAGCGAGAGCGGCGAGCAGATCAACCTGTCATCGCTGGTCGATATCGAGTACACCTCGGTACCGCGCGAACTGGTACAGTTCCAGCAGCAAAACGCGGCCAAGATCGACGCGGTGCCCGGCGTACCGCTCGGCGAGGCGCTCGAAATCCTGCGCCAGATCAGCGAAGAGGTAGCTCCCGCCGGCTACACGGTCGACTACCAGGGCCAGTCGCGCCAGCTGATCCAGGAAGGATCGGTGCTGGCGATTACCTTCGGCTTCGCGGTCATCGTGGTATTCCTGGTCCTCGCCGCGCAGTACGAAAGCCTGCGCGATCCGTTCATCATCCTGACGACGGTACCGCTGGCGATGTTCGGTGCGCTGATCCCGATGTTCCTGTCGCAGGTGTCGATGAATATCTACAGCCAGGTCGGCCTGATCACGTTGATCGGGCTGGTCAGCAAGCACGGTATCCTGATCGTCGAGTTCGCCAATGAAATCCAGAAAAACGAAGGTCTCTCACCGGTCGAGGCCGTGATCAGGGCGGCATCGATTCGCCTGCGCCCGATCCTGATGACATCGTTTTCGACCATCATCGGCATCATGCCGCTGGTAATCGCGACCGGTGCAGGCGCCGCCAGCCGGCAGTCGATCGGCATCACGATCGTCGCCGGTTTTGCCATCGGCACGCTGTTCACCCTGTTCGTACTGCCGGTGATCTATACCTTTTTTGCCGGCGATCACCGGCAGAGCGAGGCGGAGGCCGGATCAGTCGCGGCGGCCCGACTCGTCTGACAAGGTCCGGCCGCGCGTACGCAACCCGGCCGACTCGGCCAGCACCCAGTCGCGAAACGCGCGCACCCTGGGCCAACTTGCCTTGGCTGGCGAGGTGACGACGTGATAGCTCATGCGCACCGGCAGGCTGATCGCAAACGGCTGCACCAGCCGCCCGGCGGCAATCTCCGGCTCTGCCATCACGTTGGCGAGCAGCCCCACGCCCTGCCCGTCGACCACGGCCTGGAACAGCTGATCGGCCTGGCTGAAAAATATACCGCGCTCGGCTTCGATGTCTTCTGCACCGACCACCTTCAGCCACATCGTCCAGTCCGGAAAGGCCGCGTCCAGGTCCCGATAGTCGCCGTGTAACAGCGTGTAGCGCGCGAGATCGGATATTTCACGCAGGCCCGGCCCCTGGCGCATCAGTTGCGGGGCACAGACCGGGATCAGTTCATAGGAGAACAGATGAGTCGAATCGAGGTCGGGATACTCGCCGTCGCCGAAGCGAACACCGACATCTATGTCCTCGTGGATAAAGTCGACCAGCCGGTTCGATGTATCGATACGCACATCGATATCGGGATAGTCCGCCTTGAACCGCTGCAAGCGCGGGATTAGCCAGTTCGAAACCAGCGATGCCGGCGCGGTAATCGTCAGCGGCCCGGCGCTGCGATATTGCTGCAGCAGGGTTAGTGCGTCGTTGAACTGGTTGAATCCGCGGCTGACCGGCGGCAGGATCAGGCGACCGGCATCGGTCAGTTCGATCGCGCGGTTCAGGCGCCGAAACAGCCGCATGCCGAGGCTGTCCTCGAGCTGGCGAACCTGCTGGCTGATCGCGCCCGGGGTCACGTGCAGCTCGGCCGCCGCCGCGCTGAAACTGAGATGCCGGCCGGCAGCTTCGAAAGCTTGCAACGCCTTCAGGGGAGGCAATCTTTTCACTTTAGTTTTTCTAATATGAAAGCAACAAGATATCGTTTGAGTAGCGCGATTTCAAGGCATATATTGCTTCTCACAGCCGATATCCGCAACACAGCAAAACAGGAAATCTAAAATGAATACTATCCACTTCGCTATTGCATCGATTGTCGATGCCAACACCGGCTACCGCCGGCTGCACAGCGCCGAGCACATCGACTACGGCCTTGTCGAACGCGAGGGACCTGCAACCCGGTCGCATTCGCTGCGCGCAATATTCGGCCTGCTCAGGAACAAAATCGCCGGGCTGATCGAACGCGGCCGAGAACAGGCCGCGCGGCGTCGACAGCTCAACCAGCTGGCCGCGCTGAGCGACCGCAGCCTGCGCGATATCGGCCTGCATCGCGGCGACATCTATGCGCTCGAGAGCGGTCAGATCTCGCTCGTGGACCTGCATCGCGGGCGTCGGCAACGGTCGCAGCGGGAACTGGGACGACTCGAAACGCATTCACTGGCCTTGCCGCGGGCAGCGGTCAACGATCACTCGGCCGGCGCAACCCGCTGCGCCTGAGCAGCGCTCGAGGGGCGCCACCGGCGTGTCGCCCCGTGCTGCGGTCAATTCCCCAGTATTTCCCGTCGCCAGCTGTCGACCAGGTACCTGGCAATCGAATCACGCCGCGGCAGGCAAAACGAATCCCCGTCATCACCCCACTCGCCGAAGTCGAGCAATTGTTCGGCTTCGAACCAGTGGGCTTCCTCGATTTCCTCGCCGTCGATATCGATCTCGTCGGTGAGCGCACGGGCTCGGAATCCGAGCATGATCGAGGATGGAAACGGCCACGGCTGCGACGCCTGGTAGGTAACCCGGTCGACACGCACACCGACTTCTTCGTAAACCTCCCGAATCACGGTCTCCTCGAGACTTTCGAGCGGATCGACAAATCCCGCCAGGGTCGACATCATCCGGCTCGGGAAACGTGAATTGCGCGCCAGCAGGCAACGTGGTCGCGCCGGATCGGAGCGATCCTCGACCAGCATGATGACCGCCGGGTCGGTACGCGGAAAATGCACCCGGGCACAATCCGGATTGGCGCAGCGACGCATGTGGCCACCGTTTTCGCTGCGGGTGGGGTGGCCGCAGGCACCGCAGTAGCGATGGTTACGGTTCCAGAACAGCAGTCCGCGGGCAAGGGCAAGGCGTGCGGCCTGTTGCGCCTCCAGCAGCCAGCCAACGCTGCGCAGGTCGACAAAATCATATGGTCCGACCAGCGGCGCCAGCTGCGCCTCGTCATGCCGGGAAACGTCCAGCGCGAACAAGGGCCCGTGTTCGTCGAGGCCGAGAAACACGAGCTGCGCGAATTCCTCGACCAGTGCGGCGACACGTGCACCTGGCAGATCGATCACATCGGGCGGACGCATACGCGGCTGCGGCCAGTGCATCAGGCTCTTGTCGTCGCGCAAAATGAAAACGCGGCATTGCTGCCGCATCCATTGGCTGCGTATCCAGCCCGGGTCCCGGCGCGAATCGCTCGCGCGATCAAGGCTTAGCCCGCGGTAGTAGATCACCCTCGGGAACTGCTTGCCGAAGCCGAATCCCGGTGGGAATCGATCGCCCTTGCCAGCGTAGGGTATTGCCGGCAGCCGAGCGGGCAAATGCGGTCGGCAATCTCCGGCCGCTGCACGGCCTTGTCGAGCCGCTTGCTGTCGAAGTACAGCTCAGCGGGATACTCTTTGGCACCGCGCTGCCGCGGTTCGACCTCGATCATGTCGACCGGCGGCTGCGGGCCGGCATTGGAGCTGTGATTTGCGGCGGCGGCAGCCGGGCCCGACCAGGCGAACGCAAGCACGGGCATCGTGACGGCGAGGTACCTGCAGGCAGTGGATTTGGTCATCGGCCCCCCCGGACTGGTATGCGGGCCATTATAAGGGGGTTGCCGCCGCAACTCCATTGCGACGGCCGGGACCCCTGCCTGCAGGGGGGTTTTTACGCCTCAGGAGGGATTTTGCTGCCGGTACTCGCGGATCGCCTGCTCCAGCATGTCATACTCGCGGCAACCGAAAAAACACGCGTCGTCGAGCACGACGAGGCGTTCCTCGGCTTTGTCGAGCTCTCCCATCTGCAGGTACAGCTCGCCGAGGTATTCATTTGCGCCTCGGTGCTCGGGCTCGACCGCAAGCGCCTTCATGTAGTGCTCCAGCGCGACATCGAAACGCGCGAGCTTGCGGTTGCTGAACGCATACAGGTTGAGCAGGTCGGCGTCTTGCGGGCTGTCCTGCAGTGCAACGGCCAGTTTCTCGATGGCCTGCTCGTACTCACTGGCCTCGATCAGCTCATAATAGGCATCGAGTCGCGAGTTGCTTTCGTAGCGGCTGCCGCCATCCGCGAGCGTACCGCCGAATGGTGTCACTATCAGAAGCCCCGTAAGGGCAATCAACGCTGTCTTGTACATTTGCTTGTCTCCGGTTTTCTCAGTTTACGGCCAGAACCGCCGCGCGGATCAGCTGATAACCCCGTCTGCTCGCAGGGCTTCGATTTCGGTCTCGCCGAGACCGAGCAGTTGCTCGAAAATCTCGCGATTGGCCGCCCCCAACTCACCGCCGGGCCAGCGGGTTGTGCCCGGAGTGCGCGCCAGGCGCGGCAGAATGGCCGGAATCCTGAGCGGCTGACCGTCGATTTCGACCGTCTCGAACAGGCCACGCGCATTGAAGTGCGGATCTACGAGCATATCGGCAACACTGTAGATCGGCCCCGCCGGCACCCTGGCCGCGTCCAGGCGCTCCAGCAGTACAGCAGCCGGCTGATCCAGGCACCAGGCGGCCAGCACCGCATCGATTTCGGCCTCGTGCTCGACCCGACCCGGGTTGGTCGCCAGGCGCGGGTCCTCGGCCAGGTCGCTGCGACCGACCGCGACCATGAGGCGCTGGAATATCGAATCACCATTGCCGCCGATCACGATGTAGCGCCCGTCGGCGCAGCGATAGGTATTGGTCGGCACGATCCCGGTAACGGTACTGCCGGAAGGCTCCCGCACAACGCCGTTAGCGTCGAACTCCGGGACCACGGCCTCCATCAGGTTGAACATCGACTCCACCAGCGACACGTCGACCACCTGGCCCGCACCGCTGCGCTTTTTCTCGAGCAGCGCAAGCGCAATCCCGAGCGCCGCGTGTATCCCGGAGATCGTATCGCCGATACTGAGGTTGGGCCGTACCGGCGCCTCGCCGGGATGGCCGTTGACGTAGCGAAAGCCGCTCATGCCCTCGCACACCGAGGCAAAGCCGGGCTTGCCGGCATAGGGGCCGTCCTGGCCGTATCCGGAAATGCGCGCGTACACCAGGCCGGCATTACTGGCGCGAAAATCCTCTGGACCGAGGCCCCAGCCTTCGACTACCCCGGGCCTGAAATTCTCGACCACGACATCGGCCTGCTCGATGAGACGACGGGCAAGCTGCCTGCCCTGCTCCGACTTGAGATCGAGGCTGACCGATTTCTTGTTGCGCGCGAGCGAGCGCCACCAGAGCGACGTGTCACCGCGCATCTCGCGCCAGCGCCTGATCGGATCACCGCCTGCGGGCGGCTCGATCTTGATGACCTCGGCGCCGAAGTACCCGAGCATGCAGCCGCAGAAAGGGCCGGCCAGCAGCTGGCCGAGCTCGATCACGCGATACCCTTCGAGGGGTCCGGATCCTGTCATGGCGATTCCCGCTTGAACTGAGCGTAAAATGGTACGTCAAGCGCGCAACCAGATCTATTCGTCTTGATCCCACGGCCTTTTGTGCCGGGCCCGCATTAACCGCTGCCGCGTGCCCGACCGTCCCGGAATCCCGTTCATCAACCGAACCCCGTCGTGTTCGGGTCAAAATTTGCCAATTCGATCTATGCCCGCCGGGCAGTTTGAATTACCATTAGTTGTCACTCAAGAACCGAACTGTATGTCACCCGTAGTACTGGCCGATTCAGGCAACGCATCGAAGATATTCGTACTCGATACGAACGTTTTAATGCACGACCCTTCCGCGCTCTTCAAGTTCCAGGAACACCACGTCTACCTGCCGATGACCGTGCTCGAGGAACTGGATAACGCCAAGATCGGCGTATCCGAGGTAGCGCGTAACGTGCGCCAGACCAACCGCTTCATCGACGAGCTGCTGACCGCGCAAAAAGAGGTGGTCATCGAGCAAGGCCTGCAGCTTTCCCAGTTCACTCCCGCCGAGGAGCCGTATCGCTGCAGCGGACGCCTGTTCTTCCAGACCCAGGCCCACGGCAGCAACCTGCCCGATTCCCTGCCGGGCAACAAGAACGACAATTCGATCCTGAATACGATCATTTCGCTCGAGGATGAAGTCCGCGATCACGAAATCATCCTGGTTTCGAAAGATATCAACCTGCGGATCAAGGCCGCGATCCTCGGCATCAAGGCCGAGGACTACGCCAACGACCGCGTGGTCGACGATCTCGACCTGCTGTTCAGCGGTTCGCGCCAGCTGCCGGCAGACTTCTGGGAGACCCACGGCAAGCAAATCGAGAGCTGGCAGGACGAGGGCAAGGCTTTCTACGAGGTCGAGAAGCTGAACGGCGAGGAGTGGTTTCCGAACCAGTTCATCTACCTCGACAGCGATTTCGAGGCGATAGTGCGCAAGCGCAATGAAAACGGTTTCCTGATCGAAGTCTGCCAGAATTACTACGGCCAGCGTCACTCGGTCTGGGGCATCACCGCGCGCAACCGGGAACAGAATTTTGCCCTCAACCTGCTGATGGATCCGGAAATCGATTTTGTCACCCTGTCTGGCAGCGCCGGCACCGGCAAGACCCTGCTCGCGCTGGCGGCAGGTCTTACGCAGACCCTGGACCAGGGCCTTTACAAGGAAATCATCATGACCCGGGTTACGATTCCCATCGGCGAGGACATCGGTTTTCTTCCCGGCAGTGAAGAGGAAAAGATGACGCCCTGGATGGGTGCCCTGATGGACAACATGGAGGTTCTCACCGGCAGTGACCAGAAGGACTCGTGGGAACAGGCAGCCACCAACGACCTGCTGCGTAACCGGATCAAGATACGTTCGCTCAATTTCATGCGCGGACGGACTTTCCAGAACAAGTACATCATCATCGACGAGGCGCAGAACCTGACATCGAAACAGATGAAAACCCTGGTTACGCGTAGCGGCAGCGGTACCAAGATCGTCTGTCTCGGCAACCTGAAGCAGATCGACACCCCCTACCTGACCGAGACCACGTCAGGCCTGACTTACGTGGTCGATCGCTTCAAGTACTGGGAACACAGCGGCCATGTCACCCTGATGAGCGTTGAGCGCTCGCGCCTGGCGGACTA
Source organism: Gammaproteobacteria bacterium (assembly GCA_030066085.1). GTDB lineage: Bacteria > Pseudomonadota > Gammaproteobacteria. The sequence continues at coordinate 219,837 of JASJCI010000001.1, forward strand.
CGCGTCCGATAACCTCTAGCGCGATCCTGTCGGCGTTCAGTCTTCCGCCAGGGTTATGCCGGTGGTGTCCGGCGGCGGCGGCTCCGCCTGCTTGCTGCCATCGCTGAGATCCGAGCCGACCGGCGCCATGTCCAGCCCCGAGATATCGATCTGTGGCTCGTCGGGCGCCTGGTATTCGTCCTGCAGTTCGCTGCCGACCGGGGCGATGGTCGCGGACAGATCCTCGATCTGGTCGCCGGTAATACCGAGCGGATCGGTTTGCGGTGGCGGCGCGACCTCGCCGTCGTACTGCGTTTGGTAAACCTGCGCGGCAGCGGCTGCAGCCGGCGCCGCCTCGGTGGCTGCGGGAGCTGCCTGCGGCTCGGCCGCCGCCGGCGCGGCACCACCCATCGGGCGCACCTCGCATTCGGCCCCGGCGCGCGTCAGCGCGGTCTGGTACTTGGCCGCGGTTGCCTGGTCGATATTTTTCTTGATGATGATGCGTTTACCCGAGAACAGCTGCGCCAGCTTGGCCTCGTCCGCATTGAACATCTTGCCGACTTTCGCGCGCACCTCGGCCGGGTCTTCGCCGTCACGTACGACACCCGCAAAAGAGACTTCGAACAGATCATCACTCATGGCAGCTTCCCCTGTCACTGCACTATACTATAGATCAATTTTTCACATCCGGCCGATGACTAAAAACACCGAAATCACCCGCCTGACACCGCGCGGGCAGCTCGATATCCTCTCGCAACTGGAGGTCAATCAGCTAAAGCAGGGAAGCGAGGATGACGGACTCTACGAAACCTTTCGTCGCTGCGCGCTCGCGGTACTCAATGTCGACAGCCAGACCGACGACGCCCGCGAAGTACTCGAGCGTCACCGTGATTTTGCAATCCGCGTGGTTCAGCAGGAACGCGGCATCAAGCTCGAAATCGAAAACGCCCCCGACAGCGCCTTCGTGGACGGCAGGGTCATCAGCGGTATCCAGGAACAGTTATTCGCCGTCCTGCGCGACGTCTCCTACGTCAAGAACAAGATCTCGTCCAACCAGATCTTCGACCCGGCCAGCAGCGAAGGTATCACCAATATCGTGTTTCACATCCTGCGCAACGCGCGGGTCCTGTTGCCGGAGGTCGAGCCCAACCTGGTGGTCTGCTGGGGTGGCCACTCGATTGCGCGCGACGAGTACGACTACTGCAAGGAAGTGGGTTACCAGATGGGATTGCGCGGGCTGCATGTCTGCACCGGCTGCGGTCCCGGGGCGATGAAGGCACCGATGAAAGGCGCGGCCATCGGCCACAACAAGCAACGCATCAGGCGCGGTCGTTACGTCGGCCTGACCGAGCCCGGTATCATCGCCGCCGAATCGCCCAACCCCATCGTCAACGAACTGGTCATCCTGCCCGATATCGAGAAACGTCTCGAAGCTTTCGTCCGCCTCGGCCACGGCATCGTCGTCTTTCCGGGCGGCGTCGGCACCGCGGAGGAGATCCTGTTCCTGCTCGGCATCATGACCAACCCGGACAACCGCCACATACCCTTCCCGCTGATCCTGACCGGCCCGTCCGAGGCGCGCGATTACTTTCGCCAGATCGACGATTTCATTCGCCTCGCCCTGGGGCGCGATGCCCAGGAGCACTACAGCATCATCATCGACGACCCGCAAAAAGTGGCGCGCGAGGTCAGTGCCGGGCTGGAATCGGTGCGTAATTTCCGCCGCGAACATGCCGACGCCTATTACTTCAACTGGATCCTGAACATCGATTTCCAGTTCCAGCAACCCTTCATGCCCCGGCACGACCAGGTCGCGGCACTGAACCTGGCGCGCGATCAGCCCACCCATCAGCTGGCGGCCGACCTGCGGCGGGCGTTTTCCGCGATTGTCGCCGGTAACGTCAAGGACGAGGGTATTCGATCGATCGAGCGCGAAGGGCCATTCCAGATTCACGGCGACCGCGAAATCATGACCGCGCTCGATGGCCTGCTGCATTCCTTCGTCACCCAGCAGCGCATGAAAGTACCGGGCAAGGCTTACACGCCCTGTTACGATCTGCACCACCGGTAGCACGACATGCAGGCATCGGCTATGAGCGGCACCATCAGGGGGATCGCGATCAAGAACAGGCCGCGGGTAAAAATGCAGTCGATCGACAGCGCGCGGATCAGCGTGCACAGCGGCATTCTCGGTGACTTTCGCGGCGCGCAGGCGGGCCGCCAGGTTACCCTGCTCAGTGAGCCCGCCTGGCACGGGGTCTGCGCCGAACTGGGTACCGACCTGCCCTGGACCCTGCGACGCGCCAACCTGCTGGTCGACGGGGTCGAATTCGATGCATCTTTCGTCGACCGGCGGGTTTTCATCGGCGCGGTCGAGCTCATCGTGCGCCAGCAAACCGTACCCTGCAGCAACATGGATGCCCAGCACCAGGGACTCAGCGCCGCGCTGGCCAGCAACTGGCGCGGGGGAATCTGTTGCGACGTCATCCAGCCCGGCGAGGTCAGGCTCGGCGATCTCGTCGAATTCGCTTGCAGCGATTCCTGACTGCATGCGGCTGACCCAACAATCGTGACCGCCGGCCAGCCCGCGCGCGATCGCCGATATTCGATTGCTGACGAATGGAACCCCGGTGGCGGGCGATTATCGACCTGGCCCCGGAAACAATTCAGCTCCGGTGATACCTTGCCGCGCGCGACCAGGCTCCGTGCGGGTCAGTAAACGTAATCGCCGAGGATTTCCACGAGGTGATCAGTCCAGTTTTTGGGTATCGGCTCGGTAAGCTCGGGGGACTCGGCAAAGTCGGGCTCGAACAGGCGCTCGCGCACCTGTGCCGCCAGCTCGGGGTGCGAACTCGCAATATTCACCTCGCGGTTGAGCTTCAGGCTCCAGCGGTCGAAGTTGGCCGAACCAAGGCAGACCCAGCCGTCGTAAATCGCGGCCTTGACGTGCGAGAACCCCGGGTAGATGTACACCCGGATACCGTTAGCCAGCATCAGGTTCGCCGCCAGCACGTTGCTGCGGTCGATTGGCCCGTGGTCGGTTTCGAGCGGCATGATGACCCGCACGTCGACTCCACGACGACGCGCAAGCACCAGTTCGCGCAGTAACTGGTCGTCGGTGAAGTAGGCATTTTGAATGAAAATGTAACTCTGCGCCCGCCGTATCGCCGCCTTTTGCGCCGCGAAAATCTCGTAGTTGCCGGGCGCGGTGAGCAGCAGCCGCAGGGGAATTCCGACTTGTTCATCGGCAGGGTGTCGCTGGCGCGCCTTGGCAGCGAGGAAGCCGAGATCGCCGAGCAGTCCGGCATGAGCCCAGGCGGCATCGAATTCACCAGCAAGGCGGTCCACCATCGGCCCGCGAATTTCGAGCATGAGGTCGTGCCAGTCGTAGCGATACTCGCGACCGATATTCATCCCGCCGATAAAAGCGATGTCCTGGTCGACCACGATGCTCTTGACGTGGTCACCGGTGAACCACGGATTGGGCTTCTGACGCACCGCGATGTCGGAATCCGCTTCCAGGTACAGGTGCACCGATTCCGGCGGCCGATGGTAGTCCGGCATCGTTTCCGGATCCGACATGGTGCCGTAGATGGTGCCGAGTCCATCCAGCAGTACGCGGATGTCGATACCGGCACGCGAACGCCGCTTCAGCAGTTCACCGATCTCGATCGCGAAGTCGTCGTTATCGAAGATATAAGTCTGCAGCCGGATCGAGTGCTGCGCCTGTTCCACGGTCTCGGTAAAACGCGGAAAAAAGGTCTCCCCGTCGACCAGCAGATCGACTTCGCCACTGGAAATCGGCCGACTCGAGATCCGGTCGAGTTCGCGTTCGAAGGCCTCCAGGTCCATCGGCGGCTTCGCCGCCAGTGGCGCCACCGGCCGGTCGACGAGTGCCGTGGTCCAGTCGAAGCTGACCGTACCGACGGCAGAGTCGGTGACGACGAAAAACAGCCGGTAGAGCGAAGACACCGGCCGCAGCAGCAGGTTCGACAGGTGGCTGCGCATGACGTGACCAAAAGCCTGCGCGCTTGGTAAACCCGGCACCCTCCTGATGTCCATCGGCTGCGGCGGCCCGTTGCGCACGAATATCGCGATTCCGCGCTTGCGGTTTACATACAGGAACGGCAGCGAGTAGAGCCCGGCATCGCCGGTATTGAAGACAAATTCATCCTGCTTGATACCCTCCGCCAGCATCAGTTCGTCCAGCAGTGGCCGGCCGGCGCGCAGGAACTCGCCCAGCGACAACCGGTCGTGCAGTGTTATGTCGGCGGGCCGATCCTCGAAACGCACTCCCTGCAGCTGACCGGCATCGTCGCGGTAAAGGAAAAACTCGACCGGTCCGAAATCTACCGCCAGTCCCTGTCCCTCCGGTACCGTTTCCTGCAGCAGCCGATCGCGCAGGTAACGCCAGCGGTCCGCGCCGAGAATCGGCAGGTTCACCCGCCTGGAGGACATTCTTTGCCAGGGCACGGTCTGGCGATACTCGAGTGACACCATCAGCGGCAGGTGGTCATCCGGCAGCTGCACCGCCGGTACCCTGTTGACATGTCCGCGCCAGTCACCCCCACCGTAGTAATGGCTGCTCCCCTGGCGGTAGCGAACGTAAAAACTCGCTTCGTCCCGGTAAGCCTCGAGCGCAACCATCGGCATGCCCTCGTCTGCCGGCCGCGCGCTGTCCACCGGTGCCGAAGAGGTGGCACAACCCGACATTGCAGCGACCAGCAACAGGCAGCAACAAACCGCCGCCAGGCTGCCCGCTATTGCTGGTTGCTCCGATATCGACTTCACTGCTTGATTATGGTCGATCATTCATGCCGGCAACAGTCCCCCGCGCCCTGCCCAGCTGCGCGCGCAGGGCCTTTTCCTGGCGGATGCCGTGGAGACAGTATGCGCTGACGCTGAGCAGCACGATGACGCTTCCGGTCAGTGTCAGCAGGCTCGGTTTTTCACCGACACCGATCCAGACCCAGACCGGCGCGAGGATCGATTCCGTCAGCGAAAACAGCGCCACCTCGGACGCCATGATGTAGCGCGCGGCAACCGTGAAGCACCAGAATCCGATGCCGAACTGAAAACAGCCCATGGCAACGGCAATCGCCAAATCTCGCGTCGAAAGGAGCAGCGTGCCCGCGAACAGTCCCGCAATACCGCCCATGACCAGGCCGGCCAGGCAGGTCGCGGGCAGCATGTCGGTGCCGCGCTTGCCGCGAATGATCAACAGAAAGGCGACGAAGGATGCGACCACGCCCAGCGCGGCGACATTACCGAGCCAACGCCCTTCGAGCAGGCCGTCGGCGAACATCAGGCCGATACCGGCGAGCGACACCAGCATCGCGATTATGCCGAATATCGAGGTGCGCTCACCGAGCACCAGCCAACCGACGAACGCGGTAGCCAATGGCGCCGCGCCGATAATGAACACGGCATTGGCCACGGTGGTAGTCAGAATGGCAAATACGTAGCAGATCGAGCCCAGGCCGAGCACCAGCGCGGCCCAGAGCCCGGGCCGGCCGACTGCCCGGAACGCGCCGATGACTCCGCCTCGATAACGCAGCCAGAGCAACAGAAACAGCGTGAGGGAGAAGGTGAAACCGCGGTAAAACAGGATTTGCCAGCCGCTGGCCGCCTCGATATTGCGTAGCAGAATTCCGGAAGTACTGAGAAACAGGCCACCGACGACCACCAGCCCCACGCCGAGCGCGTAACGGCGCTCGGGCAGGCGAGCGCCGTCCGCCTCGTGACCGGACCCCGCTGAGTTCATGCGCCGCGCGCTAGCGGTTGACCGGCCGCAGACTCGCGCGCCGCGTCACTCCGGCAACTTCACGACCGCACGACCGCGGACCTTGCCGGCGAGTATATCCTCGGCCGCCTGCGGCAGTTCGCTAAAATCGAGATCGAAGGACAGCTCCGCGAGCAGGTCCTTGTCGAGATCGGCCTGCAGCCTTTGCCAGGCCAGCTTGCGTCTTTCGATCGATGCCATCACCGAATCGATGCCGTACATCGCGATACCGCGCAGGATGAAAGGTGCAACCGTGGTGGGCAGGTTCATCGATTCGGCCAGGCCGCAGACGGCTACCGCTCCGGCGCGCCGTACCTGGCTCAGCACGTTGGCCAGCGTGTTGCCGCCGGCAACGTCGATGGCGCCGGCCCAGCGTTCGCGATCGAGCGGGCGTCCGGGCTCGGCAAAGGTCGAGCGATCGACGATCTCGGCCGCGCCGAGACGTTCCAGAAACGCCTGTTCCCGGGGACGGCCGGTACTGGCAACCACGCGGTAACCCAGCCGGGCCAGTACCGCGACGGCTATACTGCCGACACCACCCGCGGCACCCGTAACCAGCAGGTCGCCATCACCGGCAGCAAGACCGTGGTCTTCCAGCGCCAGCACGCTCAACATGGCGGTATAACCGGCGGTGCCGATGGCCATCGCATCACGCGCGCTCATGCCGTCCGGCAGCGGCACCAGCCAGTCGCCGCTGACCCGCGCGCGCTGGGCATAGCCGCCGTGATGCGACTCGCCAACGCCGAAACCGTTCAGAATAACCCTGTCGCCCGGCTCGAAGTCGGCATGCGAGGAGTCGATGACGCTGCCGCAGAAATCGATACCCGGTATCAGCGGGAACTTGCGAATGATCGGCGAGCGTCCGGTCAGGGCCAGGCCGTCCTTGTAATTGATCGTGGTGTACTCGACCGCAACCGTGACATCGCCCTCCATCAGGTCGGCATCGCCAAGCGTGGTCAGCGTACAGCGCTGACCCTCCTCGTCCTTGCCGATCAGGTATGCCTGGAATTCGTCCCCCATGTTGATGTCCCCGTGAATCGTTAATTTGTCAGACAAATCATGGTAAAGTAATTTTTCACCGATTGCATCCATCAGCCCGGACCGGCACGTGAGCAAAAAAGCCCTGCCCCGAAGCAGTATTTCCAAGGAAATCGCGGAACAGTTGCGCGCCGCGATCGTCGACGGTCGATTCAAGATCGGTGAGCGCCTGCCAACCGAGGACGACCTCGCGCAGCGCTTCGGAGTCTCGCGTGCCAGCGTGCGCGAGGCCCTCAAGCGTCTTGCGGCGCAGAACCTGATCCGCGCCCGCCGCGGACCGACCGGTGGCAATTTCGTGGTGCAGCCCAGTTACGAGGAACTCGCCGAATCCCTGTCCGGCGCGGCCACGCTGCTGGTCGGTCTGGGTGCGCTCGGCATCGACGAAATCATCGAAGCACGCCGCAGTCTGCAGGGCAGCTGCCTGGAGCTGGCAGTCGACAACGCGAGCGAAGATCACCTGCGCGACATCGAACAGGCGCTTGCGCGCCAGCAAGACCCGGCGCTCAGCGACGAGGCCTTTTGCCAGGCCGACGTCGCATTCCACCGGGCGCTGGTGGATGCCACCGGTAACGGTATGCTGCGCTTCGTCATGTACACCGTAATCGAGGCACTGATACCGGTCACCAACATGATCGTTACGGTGGCACGCGAACGCAGCGATATCATCGCCACCCATCAGCGCATGCTGGAGGCATTGCAAAAGCGTGATCGTGTCGCGTTGCGCAGCGCAATGGATGCCTTGCTGGACTACCTGCTGGCCAAGTTCGAGCAGGCCAGCAGCATGCGGATCAGGGAAGCGTGATCCGGTCGACACCCAGGAAAAGGTAGAGCGCGGCGCCGATCAGCGCGAGGATGATCACGATACCGACCCGCGCAAGACGGGCATCGGCCGCGCGCGACTCGTCGAATTCGCCGAGCAAATCATGCACTCGCCGCAGCGCGCTACGCGCCAGCTTGTGCCTTTTGTAGGCGTCGACAACGGCCCGGGACCGCGGACTATCAACGCTCATGATGACTGTTTTTGGGCAGCATAGAGCTTATAATGGACGCTGACCAGCCCGATCTCAACGTAAAAGATTCACAGGTAACGCCCGCATGATACCCGTCGTATTGTCCGGCGGCTCCGGCACCCGACTCTGGCCGCTGTCGCGCAAGATGTACCCCAAGCAGTTCCTGAGCCTGCTGCATGACGAAACCATGCTGCAAAAAACACTCCTGCGCATCGCTGAACTCGAGCACTCGCCGCCGATCGTCGTGTGTAACGACGAACACCGCTTCGTTGTCGCCGAGCAGGCGCGGCAAATCGGCATCGAGGATCCGACCATCATCCTCGAACCCGTCGGCCGTAACACCGCGCCCGCGATCGCCGTGGCCGCGCTGCAGGCCCTGGAGCAGGCGGACGATCCGCTCCTGCTGGTGCTCTCAGCGGATCACGAAATCCGCGATTCGCAGGCATTCTGTAACGCGGTACGCCAGGCGCTGCCGCTGGCGGCAGACGGTCGCCTGGTAACCTTCGGTATCGTACCGACCCACCCCGCCACCGGTTACGGCTACATCCGCCGGGGCGCCCCCGAGGGCGCTGGTTTCGCGGTCGACTCCTTCGTCGAAAAACCGGACCGGGAGACCGCCCGGCGCTATCTCGACAGCGGCGATTACTACTGGAACAGCGGCATGTTCCTGTTTTCCGCGAGCGCATATCTTGCGCAACTGGAACGTTTCAAACCGGCGATGCTCGCTGACTGCAGGACCGCGGCCGGCGGGGTGCGCGAGGACATCGGTTTTCTGCGGCTCGACGCGGAAGCCTTCGCGCGCTGCGAAGCGGACTCGATCGACTACGCGGTCATGGAACGCACCGAACACGCCTGCGTGGTGCCGATGGATGCCGGCTGGAGCGATATCGGCAGCTGGTCGTCGCTGTGGCAACAGGGTGAGCGCGATGCCGCCGGCAACGCCACCCGCGGTGATGTCATCTGCGTCGACAGCGGGCAGTCACTGGTGCACGCCGGCAGCCGCCTGGTCGCAACCGTCGGTGTGAACAACCTCGTCATCGTCGAGACCGAGGACGCGGTGCTGGTCGCGGACCGCGATCGCGCGGAAGAAGTCAAGCAGGTGGTGACGCGACTCGCCGACGAGGGCCGCGAGGAGGAAAACTATCATCGCGTCGTCTATCGACCATGGGGCCACTTCGATTCGGTCGACGAAGGCGAACGTTACAAGGTCAAGCGCATCACGGTGAATCCCGGCGCCCGGCTGTCGAAGCAGATGCATCATCATCGGGCCGAGCACTGGGTGGTGGTGCGCGGCCAGGCCAGGGTATTTCGCGACGACGAGGTTTTCGATCTGAACGAAAACGAATCGGTGTTCATTCCTCTCGGGTCGACGCATTACCTGGAAAATCCCGGCGACACACCGCTCGACATCATCGAGGTGCAGTCCGGATCCTATCTCGGTGAAGACGACATCGTTCGTTTCGAGGATATCTACGGCCGCCACGAAAAGTAAGCCCGCGCCCGCGGCGACGGATTCGACGGCGCTGCCGATTTTGCACCAGCCGGCAGCGGCAATCCGCAAACCGCCCGCGACGACCCGATCGAACCCCGTATTCGGTATCAGTTGACCCGAATCAACCCCTGCGGTGGCCAAATCCGCATATTGGTGCCATGTCCGATCCCGAACTCCAGTTCGACGACAACCTGCTCGAGGAGGCACTGGCCTATCCCGACTGGTTCAAGATCAGCCTGGGTGATCTCAACGACGATATTGCCGATGCGCGCGCGGCCGGCAAATCCGGCATCGTCGTTTACTACGGCCAGGCTCGCTGCGCCTATTGCGAGCGCTTGTTCGAGGTCAACCTGGCCGACGAGGGCATCCAGCGCTACCTGCGTGAGCATTTCGACGTGGTGCCGGTCGATATCTGGGGAATCGAGGAGTTCACCGACACCAACGGCAAGAGTTACAGCGAACGCGAACTGGCGCTGCGTTACGAAACCAATTTCACCCCGTCGCTGGTGTTCTACGACCTGCAGGGCCGGCCGATTTACCGCATGCGCGGCTATTATCCGAAGTACCAGTTCCGCGCCACCCTGCATTACGTGGCCGAAGGCTTTTACCGCGTGGAAAAATTTCGCGACTACCTCGCCCGCGCCGAACCGACCCGGTTCTTCACCAGCGGCGCGTTGATCGAGCGCGATTTTTTTGCCGCCCCGCCCTACGATCTCGATCGGCGCGACCGGACCGACGCCCGGCCGCTCGCGGTTATCTTCGAACAGGGCGACTGCCACGCCTGCGAACTGCTGCACAGCGGGCCGCTGTCGCAGGCGGAAATCCTGGCGGAAATCGAAAAGCTGCAGGTCGTGCAGCTCAACCTGTTCGACGACACGCCGGTGGTGACGCCGGGCGGCCGCCAGACTACCGCCGCGCAATGGGGACAGCAGCTCGAATTGTTTTATACTCCGAGCATCGTGCTGTTCAGCCCGGAGGGAAAAGAAATCATGCGCGTGGATTCGGTAGTTCAGTTCTATCGCCTCTGGGGCGTCCTCGACTACGTCAATCGGGGCGGCTATGCCAGCGGCATCGACTACCAGAAGTGGCGTCTGCAGGCGCGCGAAACCATCGACTGAACGCCGTGGACGGCTGCAACCGCGAGGCGCTCGCGCGCCGGGTCATCTCGACCTGTCTGGCCATGGAAACCCGCGGCATCAACCAGGGCAACGCGGGCAATGTCAGCGTGCGCTTCGGCGACGGATTCCTGATTACGCCCTCGGGCATGGACTATGCGCGCCTGCGGGCCGACGACATCGTCCAGGTCGACCTCGACGGCCAGAGTCACGATCGCCTGCAGCCGTCGAGCGAATGGCGCATGCATCGCGACATCTACACGCACTATCCCGCCGCCGGTGCCGTGCTGCACGCGCACTCGACTTTCGCTACCGCCCTGTCCTGCCTGCGTCTCGATATCCCCGCCTTCCACTACATGGTCGCGGTGGCGGGCGGCGACCGTATTCGCTGTGCCGATTACGCCCTGTTCGGCTCCCAGGAACTGTCTGACAACATGCTCGCCGCGCTCGAAGACCGGCGTGCCTGCCTGCTGGGCACGCACGGCATGATCTGTTACCACGATGATCTCGACCGAGTGCTGCGCCTCGGCGTCGAAATCGAGGCGCTGGCGAAGCAGTACCACTTCGCGTGCCAGGGTGGACAGCCGGTGCTGCTCGATACGCAACAAATGCGCGCGGTACTGGACAGGTTCGCCGATTACGGCAAGCAGAGCGGGGGCGCGGATGAAGATTGACGGTCGCGCCTGGCGCACTATCTGGCCAACCGACGACGGCTCCAGCGTCGCGGTCATCGACCAGACCCGCCTGCCGCACGAACTGGTCGTCAGGGAATTACACGGCCTCGACGATACCTGCCTCGCGATTTGTGACATGGTAGTGCGCGGTGCACCGCTGATTGGCGCCACCGCCGCCTGGGGCTGTTTTCTCGCGCTCAGGACAGACAGCAGCGATGCCGGCCTGCAACGGGCCTGCGCCGCGCTGCTCGACACGCGCCCGACCGCGGTCAACCTGCGCTGGGCGCTCGAGCGCATGCGAGCCCGGCTTGCCCCGATCGCGCCCGCCGACCGGGTCGAGGCCGCGCGCAACGAGGCCACCCGTATCTGCAACGAGGATGTTGCGACCAACCGTAGCATCGGCGTCCACGGACTCGCGCTGATCGAATCGATCGCAGCCACCAAGCCCGCGGGAGACCCGGTCAATATCCTGACCCACTGCAACGCCGGCTGGCTGGCCACGGTCGACTGGGGTACCGCAACCGCGCCGATCTACCTGGCACATGACGCCGGGATCGAGCTGCACGTGTGGGTCGACGAAACCCGCCCGCGCAACCAGGGCGCGCTTACCGCCTGGGAGCTCGGACATCACGGCGTCCCGCATACCTATATCGTGGACAATGCCGGCGGCCACCTGATGCAGCGCCGGGAAGTCGATATCTGTCTCGTCGGCAGCGATCGCACGACCCGCAGCGGTGACGTCTGCAACAAGATCGGGACTTACCTCAAGGCACTGGCCGCGCACGATAACGGGATCCCGTTTTACGCCTGCCTGCCGGGAACGACCATCGACTGGGAACTGGACGACGGGATTGCGCAGATACCGATCGAGCATCGCCGGGCGGACGAAGTGGAGCGCATCACGGGTCGGCTCGCGCAGGGCGGCATCGGCAGCACGACGATCACGCCCGTCGGCAGCCCGGCGGCAAACCACGCCTTCGATGTGACACCGTCCAGGCTGGTAACCGGGCTGATCACGGAGCGCGGCGTGCTGGCAGCAGACAGCGACTCCATAGCCGCCGCCTTCGGCCGCAGCGCGGTGTCCGCCTAGAGATACTTCCTGATCAGGGTCAGGCCATCCCCGATCGGGATCAACGACAGGTCGTAACGCCCCTTGGCACGCTCGTGAATCCAGGCGTTGACCTCGCGCAGGGCGATCGTATCCTCGTCCTGGTCGGACGGGTCCGCGACCGTTCCGCTCCAGAGGACGTTGTCCAGCATGACCAGCCCGCCGGCACGCACCAGCACCAGGCAGGCCTCGACATAAGCGCGATAACCCGTCTTGTCGGCATCGATATAAGCAAAGTCGTACTCGCCCTCGAAACCCTCGTCGAGCATCCGCTCCAGCGTCGCCTGCGCCGGTCCGAGCTGCAGGTCGATGCGGTTGGCCACGTCGGCTGCCTGCCAGTGTTCGCGCGCCACGCTGGTGAAGGTATCGCTGGTATCGCAGCAGGTCAGGTGCAGATCGGGCATCGCCATCGTCAGCCATAGCGAGGTATAGCCGGTGAAGGTGCCGATTTCGAGACCCTTGCGAGCACCGATCGTCTTGCACAGCAGCTTGATCAGCTGCACCTGTTCGGGTGAGCTGATCATGTTGGCTTCGGGCATTTCCAGTGTTCGTTGTCGCAGCCGGGCACAGGCTTCCGGTTCGTGCAGGGAAACGTCGAGCAGGTATTGTTGCAGCCGGTCGTCGAGGCCGATCGAGGCGGTAGACATAACGGAACTCCAGTATGCAGGGAGCAGACCGGGTTACGGTGTTCCGGCGCCCGGCGGAGAACCTTTCTTCGGCCTGTCGCGCCGCTTGAGATTCTCCTCGCCCGCCCCCAAGTGGTATTATCGCGCTCATTCTGAACCAGGCTGGAAAACATCTCAATGGCCATTCGATTGATCAGTTTCAAGACCTGCCCCTTCGTGCAAAGGGCAGTGATCACCCTTAAACACAAGCAGATCGATTTCGATATCGAGTTCATCGACCTTGCCGACCCGCCGGAATGGTTTCACCGGATATCGCCGTTGGGCAAGGTCCCGGTGCTGGAGGTCGACGGCGAGATACTTTTCGAGTCGGCGGTCATCAACGAGTACCTCGACGAGATCACCGGTGGCGAACTGCAGCCCCGTGATCCGCTGGCACGAGCCCGCAACCGGGCCTGGATCGAGTTCGCCTCGGACATGCTCGGAAACCTCTATAACATGAAAATGAGCCGCGACGAGGAACGCTACCTGCGCTACCGCAATACGCTGGCCGATCAGTTGCGGCGCGTCGAACAGCGCCTCGGCGACGGCCCCTGGTTCAACGGCGATCAGTTCACGCTTTGCGACACGGCGTTTGCCCCCTTTTTCCGCCAGGACAGCGTCGCCGACGGCAAGCTTGCCGTGCTCGATGCGGCCGATATGCCGAAAACAGCTGCCTGGGCCGGACGCCTGCTGGCGCTGCCCGAGGTGCGCGACTCGGTGGTCGATGAATTCGAGGACCTCTATCTCGCGGCGATGCGCAACAACGGTTCCTACAGCCTCGTCCGGCTGGCGGCCTGAGCGATGACGGCAAGGAACTAGCGCCATGTCCAACTGGCTTACCGGCAGGGTTGTCGAGAATCGGCGGCACAACGAATACCTGACCGCGCTGGTCATCGATGTCGAGCTCGACGGTTACGAGGCCGGGCAGTTCGTGCGCATCGGCCTGCCCGACGGTAACGAGGTCGTCGCCCGCCCCTATTCGCTGGTCAACACGCCCGAGGAGCAGCACCTCGAGGTCTACTTCAACATCGTCGAGGAAGGACCGCTGTCACCCCGGCTGTTCGCGCTCGAGGCCGGTGATCAAATCCTGGTTGCCGACAATCCTTCGGGCTTCCTGACCATCAGTGAAGTGCCCGCGACGAAACACCTGTGGATGATCGCCACCGGAACCGGTATCGGGCCTTTTCTCTCGATCCTGAGAAGCCGGCCGGTGTGGGAACAGTTCGAAAAAGTGGTGTTGTGTTACTCGGTAAGCTACGCGCACGAACTCGCTTACCAGCCGGTCATCGACGAGATCGCCGGTGCGCAACCCGAAGCCTTCGCCTACGTTCCGATCGTGACGCGCGAAGCCTGTCCCGGCGCGCTGGGCAAGCGCGTGCCGCTGCTGATGGCTGACGGCAGTCTCGAGGCGCATACCGGGCTCGACATCAACGCCGAGGACTCGCACTTCATGATGTGCGGCAGTTCCGCGATGATCGAGGACGTCGGCGAGCAGCTGAAAACGCGCGGCATGAAAAAGCATCGCCGCCGCGATCCGGGTCACTTCACTACCGAAAAGTACCACTAGCGCCCTGCGCCGGGCGCGCGCGTGCTAGCCGCCCTCGAGCACCTCTATCAGCGACAGGGTCATGCGCGCGGTTGCCCCCCACAGCAATTCACCATCGTAATGCTCGAAGTAAACCACCGGCCAGGGACGCCGTGACCGCGGGTGCCTGCGCTCCTCCGTGCGGTAATTCGAGCGCCGGGCAAGCCAGGCCAGCGGAATCGTAAATGCGCGCGCAACCTCGGTGCTGTCGAGCCGCAGGTCGTACGGCCAGGGCAACACGCCGACGTAAGGCCGTACCTGGAACTCGCTGATCGTGTGGTGGTGATTGATGTAACCGAGCACGTCGACGTCGGCCGCATCGATGCCGACTTCCTCGCCGGCCTCGCGCAGCGCGGTATCCAGCAGGCTTGAGTCCTCGTCATCGCGCTTGCCTCCGGCAAAAGCTACCTGGCCACTGTGCCGATCACCCTCGAACTGCGTGCGACGAATGTACAGCAGATGCCAGGCATCTTCGACGCGCAGGAACGGCACCAGCACGGCCGCCTCGCGGGCCGAATCGCCGAGTAATTCCGGCGGTACGTCGTAGGTCGTGTCGCGCTGGTCGTGCAGGCGCTGGCGAATTTGTTCGCTCGACAGCCGGTCGAGGTCAGGCACGCCGGATGTCATTGCCACGTGCCGCGGCGCGTTCCAGCACAGCGCGACGCTCGCTTTCGCTGGCCTCGCGCCAGGCGCAGATTTCGTCGATGCTGCGGAAACAGCCGACGCAGATATCGTCGTCGTCGAGCGTGCAAATATTGATGCACGGCGACTCTACCGGGTTGATGTCAGTATCCGAAGTGGCCATGTTCAAATTCCGGGTGTAGCCTGAAATATTCGATCGCTTCGTCGATCTGCGCCAACAGCCGCGCCTTGTCGCGGCCGAGTACGCCCCTGAGCACCAGGTGGTTGGACGCATGGTCGCTGCGAAAAACCGTTGCGTCGAGTTCGGTAGCCGCAATCAGGGTTTTCATTTCCTCGCAGAGTTCCACGCTATCCAGCTCCTCGAAGCCCTGCTCGAAACCCGCCTCGAAGCGCTCGCGCCCCCGGTAAAAGGTCAGCACCAGGGTCGCCAGGTAATCGGGCCTGGATTCGTTGACCAGCCGCGCCGAGGCCAGCGCGTGCCGCCGGCTCAGCCGGCGCCCGCCCAGGCCGTTCAGGATCATGACCGAGGTCTTGATGCCGGCCTCACGGGCGCGCAGCAGCGCGCTGACGGTAGTGTCGTGAGTTTCACCCTTGTCGACTTGCCTGAGCACGTCGTCGTCACCACTTTCCGCGCCAACGTAGATGATACCCAGGCCCAGTTCGCGCAGTTCGGCGAGTTCGTCGTCATGTTTACGCTTCAGGTTGGATGGCAGGCAGTAGGCGCCGACCCGGGATACCGACGGCAGCTGATCACGGATCGCGCGCAGGATCGTTCGCAAACGCCGCATCGACAGCACCAGCGCATCACCGTCGGCGAGAAACACGCGGCGCGGCGCAAGCCCCTGCTCGGCACAGGCGCTGATTTCAGCCAGCACCTCGGCTTCGGGGCGCGGACGAAACTTCTTTTGCGGGTCGGTATACATCTCGCAGTAGGTGCAGCGATTCCAGCTGCAGCCGTTGGTGACCTGCAATATCAGTGAGCGCGCTTCGCTCGGCGGACGAAACAGCGGCTCGATGTAGCGGACTGGCGGCGTGGCAAACATGCCGCTAAAGCGTAGTCAAATACACAGTTGCAGACAAGTCGGCATGCCGGGGTATGCGCAGCGGCGCCCTGTTACCCGCGCCGCTGGAAAACCTCCCGCCCCGACCGGGTTCGGGCTGCTGGTCGCAGCCAGGCAATTGAATGCTGCTGCGAGAACAGTCGTTAATTGTCAGACAAATCAAAAAAGTCTAGCATTGCGCCCTCGACCCTTCCCCTGCAACCAGAGATCGAGGCATTACCGCGTGGCCGACAAAGTATTGAGCATCTCCCGGCGCACTCGCGCCACCCCGTTCAGTCGCCGGGTCGAAGCCGCCGGCGTACGCGGCTATACCGTCTACAACCACATGCTGTTGCCGACCTATTTCGAAAGCAACGAGTTCGATTACTGGCACCTGTGCCAGGACGTGCAGGTCTGGGACGTATCCTGCGAACGCCAGATCGAATTGCAGGGACCCGACAGCATGCGCCTGGCGCAGCTGATGACGCCACGCGACATTTCGCGCTGCGCCGTCGGCCAGGGCCTGTACGCGCCACTGTGTGACAGCGAGGGCGGCGTGGTCAACGATCCCGTCATCATCAAGCTCGCCGATGACCACTGGTGGATTTCGATTGCCGACAGCGACGTCGCACTGTGGGCCGACGGCCTCGCGCAGGGTTACGGGCTCGATGTCAGGGTCGGCGAAGCCGAGGTCTGGCCGCTGGCGGTGCAGGGCCCGAAGGCGGAGACCCTGGTCAGCCGCGTATTCGGCGACGAAGTTCCCGGCATTCGTTTCTTTCGCTCCAAAATGCTCGAATTTCGCGGCCACGAATTCATGGTCATGCGCTCGGGCTACAGCAAACAGGGCGGCTTCGAGATATACGTCGACGACGCCACGCTCGCCGAGCCCCTGTGGGATGCGCTGTTCGAAGCCGGCCTGGACCTGAACGTGCGCGCCGGCGGACCCAACCTGATGGAGCGGATCGAGAGCGGGCTGCTGTCCTACGGCAACGACATGACCCGCGACAACACGCCGTTCGAGTGCGGCCTGGATGCATTCGTCGATCTCGATGCCGATATCGAGTCGATCAGCCTGCCGGCGCTGCGTCGACTCAAGGGTGAGCACAAGAAACAGCTGGTGGGTCTGGTATTCGACCAGATGGTGGTCATCGACGCGTTCGAGATCGAGGCCGACGGCAGCCTGGTCGGCGACATTCGCTCGCATGCCTGGTCACCGCGCCATTCCAGTTACCTCGCGATGGCAATGATGAGCCGCGCTTATCTGGCCAGGCACTCGACCGTCAAGATTAACGATAAAATAGCCCGCATCGTCGACCTGCCGTTCGACTTCGACGCCATTAGCGAGGATTGATCATGAGCCGTTCGAGCTACCTGAAACCGGACACGGTGGCGCTGCACACCGGCTACGTACCCGAAAGCGATTACGGCGCGCGCGCCGTTCCCGTCTACCAGACGACCTCCTACGTCTTCGACAGCGTCAGCGAGGGTTCGTCGCTGTTCAACGTCGAACAGGGCGGCCATATCTACAGCCGCATTACCAATCCTACCGTGGCGGTACTGGAACAGCGTATCGCGGCGCTGGAGGGCGGCAGCGGCGCGATCTGTACCGCGTCGGGCATGAGCGCGCTGTTTACCCTGTTCATTACGCTGTGCTCCGCCGGCGACCACCTGGTCTCGGCTACCCAGATCTACGGCTCGACCGCAACGTTGCTCAAGCACACGATCAAGCGCCTCGGCATCGATTGCGACTTCGTGCCGATCAACGACGAACAGGCGCTGCGCGACGCGATCCGGCCGAACACCAAGCTGGTATTCTGCGAATCGATCGGTAACCCGGGGCTGGAGATTGCCAACCTGCCCGGCATCGCCGCGATCGCCCACGAGCACGGCATCCCGCTCGCGGTCGACGCAACCTTTGCCACGCCGGCGCTGTGTCGTCCGATCGATCACGGCGCCGATATCGTCGTGCACTCGGCAACCAAGTGGATGGGTGGGCACGGTGTCGCCATCGGCGGCGTAATCGTCGACGGCGGCCGCTTCGACTGGTCCGCCAGCGGTCGTTATCCCGAACTGACCGAACCCTATGCGCCGTTTCACGGTATTCGTTTCTGGGAAGAGTTCGGACCGTCCGCGCTGGCGATGAAAATGCGCGCCGAGTCCATGCGCGACGTCGGCGCGGCGATGAGCCCGCACAATGCCTTCCTGATCCTGCAGGGGATCGAAACCCTCAACCTGCGCATGAAACAACACGTCAGCAACGCCAGCGGGCTGCTGCAGTGGCTGCAGCAGCAGGATTCGGTAACCTGGACCAACTACCCGGACCAGCCGAGCAATCCGAGCCACGAACTCGCGGCAACGCTGTTCCCGCAGGGTGCCGGTTCGATGCTGACCTTCGGCGTCACCGGCGGGCGCCCGGGCGGCGCGGCCTTCATCGACTCGCTGCAGCTGTCCTCCAACCTCGCCAACGTCGGCGACGCCCGCACGCTGGTGCTGCACCCGGCGACCACCACGCACTCGCGCCTGACCGCCGACGACATGGCCGCGGCCGGCATCAGCGAAGACATGGTGCGCGTATCGGTAGGCATCGAGGACCTCGCCGACATCAAGGCCGATTTCGCGCGGGGACTCAAAGCGGCCGAGCGCGTCGCGGGAGGTGCCTGATGTATCTCGACGTGCGCGGTGCAAAAACCTATGCCGCCACCGGTGGCAAGGATTTCGATCCGTCGTTGCCGACCGTGATGTTCGTGCACGGCAGCGGCCTCGACCACCGCAGCTGGGCATTGCAAACCCGCTGGTTCGCCTACAACGGCTACTCGGTGCTGGCGCCGGATCTGCCGGGGCACAGCCTGTCGGCCGGCGCAGCGCTCGAAACCATCGAGGAAATGGGCGCCTGGCTGGCCGACTTCCTGCGCGCAAGCGGCGCCGGACCGGTTCACGCGATCGGTCATTCGCAGGGATTCCTCGACGTCCTCGAGCTTGCCAGCCTGGCGCCCGAATTGCTCAAGTCCATCACCGGTATCGGCACTGCCGGCGAAATCCCGGTCAACCCGGCACTGATCGAAGCCGCCCGCGACAGTGCGGGCGCGGCTGCCGAAATGCTGCTGATGTGGGGTTTCGGAGCGGACGCTCAATACGGCATCAGCGCGGTGCCCGGCATGCAGCCGATCGCGATCGGCCGCCAGATCATGGCGTCGAACCCGCTGTACCAGGACCTGGTTGCCTGTGCCGCTTACGGGCGCGGCGCCAGCGTCGCGGCGCAAGTGAAGGTTCCGGCGCAGATGATTCTCGCGCGCAAGGATCGCCTGACGCCGATGAAGGCCGGCATGGCATTCGCCGAAACACTTGGTGCGAAGGTTACGGTAATCGAGCGCTACGGCCACATGCTGCCGATCGAGGCACCGAAACAGACGCTGCACGCGCTGCGCACGCTGGTCGGGTCGCTGGAACAGGCGGCGTGATAAAACACAACGTCATTGCGAGCCGCGCAGCGGCTGCAGGCCCTTCAGGGTCGAAGCAATCTCCCGACAACTCTAGCCTGGTCGGGAGATTGCCTCGCCGCGCTCTTGTGCCCTCCGGGTGCGCAATGACGTGGATTTTTGAGGTGACAAAATGAAAATCGAAAAAGTAGCCGTCATCGGCGCCGGTACCATGGGATCCGGTATCGCCGGCCAGGTCGCCAACGCCGGCGTCGAGGTCTGGTTGCTCGACCTGCCGCAGGACGACAATCCCAACGCACTCGCCGAGCGCGGCCTGGAGCGCCTGCGAGATCCGAATGCCCCCGGCCTGCTGAGCAAGGCGCAGGAAGCGAATATCCATCTCGGCAACACGCGCGATGATTTCGATCGGCTCGCCGAATGCGACTGGATTGCCGAAGCCGTGGTCGAACGGCTCGATATCAAGAAAGACCTGTACCGGCGGCTCGATGCGGTAATCAAGCCCGGCGCCATCGTGACCTCTAACACCTCCACCATACCGATCCGGCTGCTGGTCGAGGACATGCCGCAGGATTTTCGCCAACGCTTCGCGATCACCCACTTTTTCAACCCGGTGCGCTTCATGCGCCTGCTCGAACTGGTGCGCGGCGAGGATACCGATCCGGCCGTTATCGACCTGCTGGCGGACTTTTGCGAACAGCAGCTCGGCAAAGGCGTGGTGCCCTGCCTCGACACTCCCGGATTTCTCGGCAACCGCGTCGGCGTATTCGCGATCCAGTGCGCACTGCACGCGGCATTCGACCTCGGGCTGACGCCGCTCGAGGCGGATGCTATTTTCGGCCGACCGATGGGCATTCCGAAAACCGGCGTATTCGGCCTTTACGACCTCATTGGTATCGACCTGATGTCGGACGTGGTGCAAAGCCTGGTCGACATCCTGCCGGAGTCCGATCCTTTCCACGCCGAGGCGGCCAGGATCCCGCTGATGACAGAGATGATCGCCAATGGCCAGACCGGCAACAAGGGCGGGCGCGGTTTTTATCGCGACGGTGATAACGGGCGCGAGGTACTGAACCTCGCGAGCGGTGAATACGAGCCCGCCAGCCGCCTGAATCTGCCGCTGGCCGAGCGGGCCGAGCGCGACGGCGCTGGCGTGCTGCTCGAGGACGACGGCCGCTACGGCGAATTTGCCTGGCGGGTCCTGTCACGTACGCTCAGCTACGCGGCCTCTCTTATCCCGGAAGTCGGCGACGACCCGGTCGGTATAGACGACGCGATGAAGCTCGGCTACAACTGGATCCAGGGTCCGTTCGAAATGCTGGACGCAATCGGCGTGGACAGTTTTGTCGCCCGTCTCGAACGGGACGGCATGAGCGTCCCCGCTTACCTCGCGCAAGCGGCCGGAGCGGGTTTTTATCGCGCCGAGGCGGGCCGACTGGAGTCCCGCCAGGCCGGCGGTCAGTGGCAACCGATTCAGCGTCCGCCCGGCGTTACCCGTTTCAGCGAACTGCGCCAGACGCTGGCGCCGCAAAACAGCTGCGCGGTTGCCAGCTGGTTCGACCTCGACGGCATTGCCCTGGTCGAGTTCCACAGCAAGGCCAACGCGCTGGACGCCGATTCGATGGCGATGCTCGCCGATGCGCTGGATCGCGTCGAAAATGACGGCATGCGCGGCCTGATCGTGCACAACGATGCGCAGCATTTTTCCTGCGGGGTCAACCTGCAGTGCGTGCGCGACTTTTTTCGGCGCGAGGACATGGACGGGCTCGATCGTTTCCTGGCCGACTTCCAGCAAACCGTGCATCGCATGCAGACCGCCGATTTTCCGGTGGTTGCGGCGCCGGTCGGCATGTCGATCGGCGGCGGTTTCGAGGTCGTACTGCACGCCAAGCAGGTCATCTGTCACGCCAACTCGGTTACCGGCCTGGTCGAATCGCTGGTCGGCGTGGTGCCGGGAGGCGGCGGCTGCAAGGAAACCCTGTACCGCTGGATCGAGTTACTCGGTTGCAGCGACGATATCAGCGAGGCCTGCTGGAAGGCTTTCATGAACCTGGGTTACGGCAAAACCGCGACCTCACCGTTGATTGCCCGACGCCAGGCCATGCTGCGCCCCAACGATCGCTACCTGATCAACCGCGATCGCCTGCTGGACGAGGCCATCGCCGCCATCGATGACCCATCGGGGCAGGCGCCGTTCCTGCGACCCGAGCTGAGCCTGCCGGGTAGACCCCTGTTCGAGGAAATGGTCCAATGGCTCGAACAGTCGCGCGACAAGGGTATGTTCATGCCGCACGACGTAAACGTCGGCAGCGAAATGGCACGCATCGTTACCGGCGGTGACGTAGACCCGGGCACGACCTGGAGTGAACAGGATTTTTACGACGCGGAGCGTCGCTCGTTCCTGGCCCTGGTCGCGACCGAGCAGACCCGCACCCGGATCAACACGATGCTCGACGAGGGTTCACCGGTAAGAAACTGACTCCGGGCGCGCAGCGCCCTGGAGTCATCCCGGAAAGTGCGAAGCACTTGTCCGGGATCCACAAGACCTGCAAGGAAGCAATCCGCGCCCCAGGCGCGGCCGAGGCATCCCGAAAGACGCAAAGGCCTGCACGGCCCGCACTTTTACGGGGTCTCCAGAAAACTGGAGAACGCCTGCCAAAAACAGGCAAGAGAATAACCGGCAGCCAGGTTAACGCCGGACGGGGAGGAATTTATGACCATAGAATACGATCAACTCGAAGCCAACGCGGCCAACTTCGTGCCGCTTACGCCGCTCTCGTTCCTGCATCGCACGGCGGACATCTACCCGCAGCGCGAATCGCTGATATACAACGAGCGCCGCTTCACCTGGGCACAGACCCGCAACCGCTGCACGCGAATTGCATCCAGCCTGGCCGCGCGCGGTATCGGTAAAAACGATACCGTGTCGGTCTTCGCGTTCAATACCCCGGAGATGTTCGAGAGCCATTTTTCGATCCCGATGGCCGGCGCGGTGCTGAACACGATCAACACCCGTCTCGACGCCGATACCGTCGCCTACATCATCGATCATGGCGAATCGCGCCTGTTCATCTGCGATCGACAGCTCTGGCCGGTGCTCGATGAAGCGCTGAAAACCTGCCAGGCGCGCCCGGAGATCGTCATCATCGATGATCCCGACGCTACCGACAAACCGGAATTGCCGGCCGAGCTGGATTTCACCTACTACGAGGACCTGGTCGATCGCGGTGACGATACCTTTGCCTGGCGGCCGCCCGAGAGCGAATGGCAGGCACTGGCGTTAAACTATACCTCGGGCACGACCGGGCGTCCCAAGGGTGTGGTCTATCACCACCGCGGTTCCTACCTGATGACGATGGGTACGGTCATTTCCTGGGCGCTGCCGCCACACCCGCGTTATCTTTATACCGTACCCATGTTTCACTGCAACGGCTGGGGCCACGCCTGGACCATGACCGCGCTGGCGGCGACGGTCGTCTGCATCCGCGCCTTCGTGCCGAAACTCTTTTTCGAATTGATCGACCGCCACGAGGTCACCCACTTCGGCGGTGCGCCGATCGTGCTCAACATGCTTGCGCTGGCGCCGCCCGAGGAACAGAAGCGTTTCGATCACACCGTATATGCCATGACCGCCGGCGCGCCGCCGCCGGCCAAGGTGCTGGAGAGCATGGCGCAGTTCAACTTCGAAGTCATGCACGTCTACGGACTGACCGAAACCTACGGCCACATCCTGCATTCCGCCCCGCAGGACGACTGGGCCGAGCAGTCTATCGAGCGCCAGGCCGAACTCAAGGCGCGCCAGGGTGTTCGTTTCGCGATGACCGACGCGGTCGACGTGCTGCACCCCGACAGCGGCGAACCGGTCCCCTGGGATGCCGAAACCATGGGCGAAATCGTTATCCGCGGCAACACCGTCATGAAAGGCTATCTCAAGGATCCACAGGCCACGGACGACGTCTTTCGCAACGGCTGGTTCCTGTCCGGCGACATTGCCGTGGTGCATCCCGACGGCTATCTGCAGGTGCGCGACCGTGCCAAGGACGTGATCATCTCCGGTGGCGAAAACATTTCCTCGGTCGAAGTGGAAGGCGTGCTGTATCGCCATCCGGCGGTCGGCGATGCGGCGGTGGTCGCACTGGCCGACGAAAAATGGGGTGAGGTGCCCTGCGCTTTCGTCGAGCTCAAGCCGGGCGCGAGTGCCGACGAGGCCGAGCTGATCGAATTCTGCGCGGATAACATGGCACGCTTCAAGCGGCCGAAAAAAGTGGTTTTCGGCGAGTTGCCGAAAACCGCCACCGGCAAAATCCAGAAAAACGTCTTGCGCGATCGCGCCAAAGAGTTGTAAAACGGACGCCCCACCACACATCGATCGATTATGCAGCAGGACATTTCACCTCTCGCACTGCGGCACAAGATCCGCGCCGGCGAGTTTAGCAGCAATACCTCGGGTTACTCGCGTGGTTTCGTGCAGGGCAACCTGTGTATTCTGCCGGCCGATTACGCCGGCGAATTCCTGCAGTTCTGCCAGTCCAATCCGAAGCCCTGCCCGCTGATCGCCATGGCGGAGACGCCCGGCGATTTTCGCATTCCGAAACTCGGCAATGACCTCGATATCCGCAGCGATATTCCGAGCTACCGTATCTTCGAAAACGGCGAACTGGTCGACGAGGTGCAGGACATCACCGATCTCTGGCGCGATGACCTCGTGACCTTCGTGCTGGGCTGCTCGTTTTCCTTCGAGGAAGCGCTGATCGACGACGGCCTCGAAATACGCAACGTCACCGAGGGCGTCAACGTGCCGATGTATCGCACCGACATCGACTGCAGCAGCGCCGGCCGCTTTCACAGCAAGATGGTGGTCAGCATGCGGCCGATGATCCCGTCCGACGCGATTCGCGCGATCCAGATCTGCACCCGTTTCCCCGCCGTGCACGGCGCGCCGGTGCACTTCGGCGACCCGGCAAAAATCGGCATTCGCGATATCGACAAGCCCGAGTTCGGTGACGCGGTCACGATTCGCCGCGACGAGGTGCCGGTGTTCTGGGCCTGCGGTGTTACCCCCCAGGTTGCGGTGGAACAGGCTCGTCCCCCGTTTTGCATTACCCATTCACCGGGCTGCATGCTGGTGACCGACCTGCCCAACAGCCACCTCGCGGTCATGTAAACGGAGGCCAACATGCTGATGCTCAACTGCGACCTCGGTGAGAGTTTCGGCTCGTGGAAGATGGGCCGCGACGACGACGTCATGCCGCACATCGACCAGGCCAACATCGCCTGCGGCTTTCACGGCGGTGACCCGCTGGTGATGGAAAAGACGCTGGCACTGGCCAAGGCCAACGGCGTCATGGTCGGCGCGCACCCGGCCTACCCCGACCTGGTCGGTTTCGGCCGCCGGCCGATGCACTGTTCGGCCGAGGAAATCGGCGCCTTCATGCACTACCAGATCGCCGCGCTGGAGGGTATGGCGAAGATCCAGGGCATGGAACTGGCCTACGTAAAACCGCACGGCGCGCTGTACAACGACATGATGGCGCACGAGCGCGTGCGCCTGCCGATCCTGAAGGCCATTTCCGACTTCCACAAACCGGTGCGGCTGATGCTGCAGGCAACGCCGCAGGCGGAGGTGCACCGCCGGGAGGCGCAGGAATACGATATCGACCTGTGGTTCGAAGCCTTCGCCGATCGCTGTTACGACGATGACGGCAAGCTGCTGTCGCGCAGCAGGCCGGGCGCGGTGCACACGCGCGACAAGATGCTGGCCCAGGTCGAGCAGATCTGCCGCGAAGGCAGCGTGACCACGGTGAGCGGTCACACCCTCGATCTGCACCCGGACACGCTGTGCGTACACGGCGACAACGAGGAAGGTATCGCCGCGATCATCGAGATCCGCGGGATCATTCACGCCTGATCCCCGATGAGAATCGAGACCGCCGGGCAAAACGCGTTCATCGTCTACTTTGCCGACCAGACCAGCGCGCTCGTCGCCGCGCAAATCCAGGCCGCGGTGACGCGCATACGCACAACCATGGCCGAGATGATCGTCGACCTGGTCCCTTCCTACGCTTCCCTGCTGGTTATCTTCGATATCGATCGCAGCGATCACTTCGCCGTGCGCGGCGCAATCGCGGCGGCACTGAAGGATCTCGCAAGCAGCGAATCCAGCGAGGGCCGGCTGGTTACCCTGCCCGTTTATTATGCCGAGGAATCCGGCCCCGACCTCGGTCGTATCGCCGAACGTGCCGGTATCGGCATCGACGAAGTCATCGCGCTTCATCAGCAGCAGGAATACCGCGTGTACGCGATCGGTTTTGCCCCCGGGTTTGCCTACCTCGGGGAAGTCGATGAACGCATCGCGGCGCCGCGGCTGGAGACGCCGCGGCAAAAGGTGCCGCGCGGCGCGGTCGCGATCGCCGACCGTCAAACCGCGGTCTACCCGGCAGTGTCGCCGGGCGGCTGGAACCTGATCGGCCTGTGCCCGACGCGGATGTTCGATCCCGACGCCGAGCCGAGCATGCCGGTCGGCGTCGGCGACCGCATCCGTTTCGAAGCCATCGACCGCGCGCGCTTTCTCGACCTCGGGGGTGAACTGTGAGCGGTTTGCGAGTGCGCCAGCCGGGCTTGCTGAGCCTGTTGATGGACCGCGGTCGCTTCGGCGCACACGACCTCGGCCTGACAACCGGTGGCCCGCTGGACTTCGTTGCCTTCGACTGGGCCAATCGCCTGCTCGGCAACGACCGCAACGCCACCTGTATCGAGATTGGTTTCGGCGGCCTGCAGCTCGAAGCCGAAACCGCGACCAGCGTCGCGATTACCGGCGCGACCGCGCCTTGCACGCTCGACGGCAAGGCGATCGAACAGTGGCGCAGTTACGATCTCGCGCCCGGTGACCGCCTCGAGATCGGTTTCGCGACCGCGGGCACGCGTGCCTATCTCGCCGTCGCGGGTGGATTCAGGGTCGAGCCCATGTTCGGCAGCACCGCCACGGTCATGCGCGAAAAAATCGGCGGGCTCGCGGGTGACAAGCTGCAGGATGGTGATTTGTTACCCTGCAGCGACGGACCTGTCGGCAGTCACCAGCGCCTGGACGAAGCCGGGCGCCCCGTCTACGGCGACAGCGCGCGACTGCGCGTGGTGCCGGGCTACCAGTACCACGCTTTCGGACATCTGCAGCGCTGGCGGTTTTTCAACAGCGCTTATCGCGTGACCGACCGCTGCGACCGGATGGGCTTTCGCCTCGAGGGTGAAAACGTGGCATCGGAAATAGTCGGCATGCTGTCCGAAGGTATTTGCCTCGGTGCGATCCAGGTCCCGGCCGACGGCCAGCCTATCGTGTTGATGCACGATCGTCAGACCATCGGCGGATACCCCAAGATCGGCTCGGTCATCCCGCAGGATCTAGCCGCGCTGGCCCAGCTCGGGCCGGGCGCGAGCGTGTCTTTCGAGGCCATCGACCTGTCGGCGGCCCATACCATTCACCTGCTGCAACAAGCCGCGTTCAGGCGTACGCAGCTGTCACCCTGCTGAGGCCGCAGCATGCCGACCGCAGATGAACAGGCACTGAGCCGGACCATCGAAGACCTGCTGGTCGCACGCAACCTGCGCGGTATGCAAAAAATCCAGCCCCATCTGCAACCCGGCTACTGCCTGCGCGCCGCACGCATTCTCGAAGGCTGTCGCGGCAACGTGTTGATCGGTACCGGTTTCCCGGTGGTACAGACCTTCGAGACCGATGGACCGGTGGGCGCGATCGCGCTCTACGAGGTGCTGGAAAAAACCGGCGCGACACCGACGATCGTCTGCGGCCAGCCGATATCTCGCGCGCTGGCTGACCGCTTCCGGGTGCACGAGATCCGCGTCGGCGATCACGACGCGCGCGAACACGAGGCGCAGGATGCGCTGGCCAGGTACCGGCCCGACGCGATCGTTTCGATCGAGCGGCCGGGCCAGGCGGCCGATGGCGGTTATTACAACATGCGCGGCGAGAGTATCAGCGCATACACCGCCTGCTTCGATACCTTCGTCAACCTGTGCGACTGCCCGACCGTGGCGATCGGCGACGGCGGTAACGAGATCGGCATGGGCAAGGTCGCCGAGGCATTGCGGGGCCTGGATATCGTGCCGGCAACGACGAGCTGCGATGAACTGATCGTCGCCGACGTATCCAACTGGGGCGCCTATGGCATCATTTCCTTCCTGTCGATCTGGCACGAGTGCGACTTTCTCGCCGAAATCGAGCCGCTGGAAACCTTGCGCTACATTTCGCAACTCGGCAGCGTCGACGGCGTGACCCGTGTCAATGAACTGACCGAGGACAGCCTCGACCCGGCAGAGGGCAAAAGCGTCATTTTGCAGCTGCGCCAGGTGACCGGATTCGTCGACTGAAACAGGCTACGCGGCGCGTCGGGAAGCGCCTGAATCGTGTCTGGTACCACGGTTTTCGTAGTTTGGCTCTATTGGCTCGAGCCGCCTTTTGCTTAACTGGCGAGCCGTTTCGTAACCGCTTTGAATCGAGTAAACAGCATGACGATCGCATACCTGAACGGTGAATACCTGCCGCTCGAGGAAGCCCGCATCTCGCCGATGGACCGCGGCTTCCTGTTCGGTGACGGCATCTACGAGGTGATCCCCTCCTACGATGGCAAGATGGTCGGCTTCGGCCCGCATATCGCGCGCATGCAGGATGGCCTCGACGCGATCGAGATCGGTCTCGACTGGGACCGGGAACAATGGCGCGAACTCTGCCAGAAACTGATCGCGGAGAACGGCAGCGGCAACCTCGGCGTCTACCTGCACGTGTCTCGCGGCGCCGACAGCAAGCGTAACCACGCCTATCCCGCGGGCATTACGCCGACGGTCTTCGGGTATGCCTTCGAAATACCACCGCCACCGGTGCCCGAGCGAGACAAGATTCATCCCTATACCTGCGCCACCGGCGAGGACATGCGCTGGGATCGCTGCAACATAAAGTCGACCTCGCTGCTCGGCAACGTGTTGCACTACAACCAGGGGCACAGTCGCGGTGATGGCGAAATCCTGCTGTTCAATGCCAGCGACGAGTTGACCGAGTGTGGCGCCTGCAATGCCTACATCGTCAAGGACGGGGTGGTCGCCACGCCACCGCTGGATAACCAGATCCTGCCGGGCATCACGCGCCAGGTACTGCTCAGTATTCTCGCCGCCGACGGCAGCATCGAGGTCGAGGAACGCATCGTGACCAGGGCCGAAGTGCTGGATGCCGACGAGATCTGGATTTCGAGCTCGAGCAAGGAAGTTGTGCCGGTAGTGGAACTGGACGGCAAGCCGGTGGGTGACGGCAAACCCGGTCCGGTATGGGAAAAGGCGGCCAAACTCTACTCCGCCGGCAAGTTCGACTACTGACTTTACCCCCGGGCCGACACGGCCCGGACCCTGCCTGCCTGCGTCAGCCGCGGTAGACCGCCTCGTCGGTAACCACCAGGTCGAGACGCACATCCCAGTCCTCGGGCTCGATGCGGTCGACCTTCTGCAACTCGTGCGCAACACCGACCAGCAGCGGTCGCGTGCTGGCCGGCTCCTTGCGAAACGCGAAGCTGCGATCGTAGAAACCGCCACCCATACCGATGCGGTTACCCGCGGCATCGAACACGGTCAACGGTGCCAGCACCAGGTCGAGCGACTCGGGCGCGAGCATATCGCTGTCAGCCACATCCGGCTCCGGCAGGCGGAAACGATTGGTGCGCATTTTCTGGCCAGCGAAATACGGCGCGAAACGCAGCGCTTCGCGATCGAGGTTCGGCAAAAAGACCTGTTTGCCGTCGGCCAGCGCACGTTCTATCAGCGGTGCCAGGCCGATTTCGCCGTTGACCGCAAAATAGGCGGCGATACGCTCGGCATCGCGATACCCATCGAGTTCGACGAGCCGCGCGCACAGGGCATCGGCGGCACGTTGCAGCCGCTCCGGGGTCAGCTCGGCGCGCAGGCGGCGATTGCGGGTACGTAATTCGGCATGGTCGGTCATCGGCGGCTCCGGTAAGGGCGCGCGCATCTTACTGGTTTTCGGCGAGGCTTAACAACCATTGTTTGAACGCGCTGACGGCGGGGTTCTGCAAATGCGACTCCGGGCATACCACGTAGTAGGCCAGCTCGTTTTCGAGCGTTATATCGAACGGCCGCACGAGCCTGCCCGATTCGAGCAGGTCCTGTACGAAAGCGGTCGAACCCAGCGCGATACCCTGGCCGTCGATCGCGGCCTGGATCAGCACGTTGGTATCGTCGATGATATTGCCTTTTTCCGGCCTGATGCCGTCGATCCCCGCGAGCTGCAGCCAGTCGCGCCAGCAATCGTAGTCGGCATCGTGCAGCAGGGTGTAGTAACGCAGGTTGTCGATGTCGGTCAGGGGTTTGTCGTTGTGCAGGAAAGCGGGGGAGCATACCGGGAAAAAATCCAGCGCCAGCAGGCGCTCGGCTACTACACCGGGCCAGTGGCCATCGCCGTAAGTGACCGCGAGATCGATATCCTCGCGCTCGAAATCGGTCGGTGCGTTGGCCACGTGAAACAGGCTGAGATCGATTTCCGGGTACTGCAGCCAGAAATACTTGAGCCGCGGTGACAGCCAGCGCGCGGCAAACGACGGTCCCAGGCGCACGCTGACCTTGCTCGAGTAGGCTTGCGTACCGAGACCGGTCACGGCCGCGGAAACCCGGTCGAAGGCCTCGGTGACCTCGGGTAACAGGAGCTTGCCCTGCTCGGTCAGCGCGAGGCGCCGCGGATAACGGTCGAACAGCGCGACGCCGAGATAAGACTCGATCACCTTGATCTGGTGACTGATCGCGGCCTGGGTCACGTTGAGTTCCCTGGCCGCGGCGGTAAA
The DNA here is from genome assembly GCA_030066085.1 of Gammaproteobacteria bacterium. Classification (GTDB taxonomy): domain Bacteria; phylum Pseudomonadota; class Gammaproteobacteria. The sequence continues at coordinate 250,251 of JASJCI010000001.1, forward strand.
GCTGAGCAGGCGACCGGCGGCTTCGAAACTCTTGAGACTGTTCAGCGGGGGCAAACGGCGGGCCATGGCAAATACATTATTAAAACTAATCCATGATATAAAAAATAATCGTTTGCATCCACTACCGCGGAATTCGACAATTTTGCCCGGCGGATCGGATCAGGCGCGCCGATCCCGGCGTTAACCGTGCCCGAGGAAAAAACCATGGCAAGACGTTCCAATGCCCGCCAGGCCAAGATCGCGTTGCGCAAAGCTGCGCTGGCTGAAGACCTGAAACCGGTTCGTGCCGGCCTCCCCGGGGGTCAATACAAGCCCCTGACCGATGCCGATGTCGAGCAGATCGACGCAACCGTTTATCGAATTCTCGAGCAAATCGGCTTTGCCGACGCCAATGAACACTGTATCGAGACCTGCGTCACCGCCGGGGCGGTATACGGTGAAGACCAGCGCCTGCGGTTTCCGCGCGCGGTGATCGAGGACACGCTCGACAAGTGCATGCGCGATGTCACTCTGCATGCCCAGGATCCGAAACACGACCTGCAGCTGTCGGGCTCGAAGGTCCACTTTTCGACCGCCGGTGCCGCGGTCATGATCGCCGATACCGAGAACAACGAGTACCGCGAATCCACCGCGCAGGATCTCTACGACCTCGCGCGCATCGCCGACAGTTGCGAGCATATCCACATGTTCCAGCGTACCAACGTCATCCGCGACATCGCCGATAACCGCCTGATGGACATCAACACCGCATACAACGCGCTGATGGGCACCACCAAGCACATCGGCTCGAGCTGGACCGAGGCGCATCACCTGGAGGATACGCTGAAGCTGCTGCACCTGGTCGCCGGCGGTGAAGACAAGTGGCGCGAACGCCCGTTCATGAGCATATCCTGCTGTCACGTGGTACCGCCGCTGAAATTCACCGAGGAAGCCCTGGGCTGTATCCGGGTGGCGGTCGAGGGCGGTATGCCGGTGCTGCTGCTGTCGGCCGGCCAGTCCGGCGCCACCGCCCCGCCCTGCCTCGCCGGCGCGGTAGCGCAGGCCTGGGCCGAGTGTCTCGGTGGTCTCGTCTACGTCAACGCGATCAAACCCGGCGCCCCCGCGATCCTCGGCACCTGGCCGTTCGTGTCCGACCTGCGCACCGGCGCGATGAGCGGTGGCTCCCCCGAACAGGCGCTGCTGTCCGCCGCCTGCGCGCAAATGGGTAACGTCTATGGCCTGCCGACCGGCACCGCCTGCGGTATGACCGACTCCAAGTTTCCCGATTTCCAGGGCGGTGCCGAACGCGCTTACACGCTGGCCAGCGCGGCAACTGCCGGCGCCAACATCGTCTACGAGTCGGCCGGCATGTACGCCAGCCTGCTCGGTGTCTGTCCCGAATCGCTGGTGATGGACAACGACGTGCTCGGCGCCGCAATGCGTATTACGCGCGGTATCGAGGTCAACGAGGAAACCCTCGGTTTCGACGTGATCAAGGACGTCTGCCTGGGCAACAAGGGCCACTACCTCGGCGCCGGCCAGACGCTGTCGGTGATGCAGACCGAGTACATCTACCCGGAGCTCGGCGATCGCCTGAGCCCCAACGAATGGGCCGAACAGGGTAAACCGGTATTGCTGGACAAGGCGATAGCGCGCAAGCGCGAGATACTGAACGGGCATTTTCCGGCCCACATCAGCGACGAGGTCGATCGCCAGATCCGCGCACAGTTCGACATTCACCTGCCGCGCGAGGCCTTCGGCCGCGACGCCTGAACAAACACAGCAAACGGAACAAACGATATGAAAAGTCACGCCAGGGTCGTCATCATCGGCGGCGGTTCGCTCGGGGTCAACCTGCTCTATCACCTGACCAGGGAGGGCTGGGACGACGTCGTGCTGGTCGAAAAAGGCGAGCTGACCAGCGGCTCGACCTGGCACGCTGCCGGGCTTTGCTCCAATTTCATCGGCAGCCACACGGTTGCGCATATCCATAACTACACGATCAAGCTGTACAACGAGATCCTGCCCGAGGAAACCGGCGAACCGTCCGTGTTTCACCAGTGCGGCAGTATTCGCCAGGGTTTTACCGAGGTCGAAAAAGAATGGTTCCGCAACCTCGAGAGCCGTTCGAAGAACATCGGTTTCGAGTTCAATATCATCAGCCCGCAAGAAGCGCAAAAGCTGAACCCGTTCATGAATTTCGACAAGGCCACGGTAATCGCCAGCACGCCCAACGACGGCCATGTCGATCCGACCTCGGTGGTCATGCCGCTGTCGAAACTGGCGCGCAAGAACGGCGCCGAAATCTATCGCAACAACCGCGTGCTCGAGATCAACGAGCAGCGCAACGGCGAGTGGGAGGTGGTTACCGAGCAGGGCACGATCACGGCCGAACACGTGGTCAATGCCGCGGGCTGCTTCGCGCGCGAGGTTGGCGCCATGGTCGGAATCAACGTGCCGTTGATCAATCTCGAACACCAGTACCTGGTAACCGAATCCCACCCGGACATCGAGCAGCTGGACTTCGAACTGCCGGTCTGCCGCGATTCATGGAGCTCGGCCTACATCCGCCAGGAAGGCAAGGGATTCCTGGTCGGGCCCTACGAAATGTGGGGATCACGCCCGTGGGCCCTCGACGGCATGGACTGGAGCTTCGATCGCGGCCTGTTCGAGTGGAACCTGGAAGCGCTGATGCCGTTTCTCGAGCGCTGCTACCAACTGACCCCGCGGCTCGAGGACGTCGGCGTCAAGTCGGTCATCAACGGACCGATCACGCATACGCCGGACGACAATATCCTCGCCGGGCCGGTCGCCGGCCTGCGCAATTTCTGGAACCTGTGCGGCGCCAGCATCGGTATCGCCCAGGGCGGCATCGGCAAGTACATGGCGCAGTGGATGAAATACGGCCAGACCGAGATCAACATGGCGCCGCTCGATACGCGCCGTTTCGGTGACTGGGCGCAAAAGAAGTACTGTATCATCAAGGCGATCGAGTCCTACGAGGCGATGTACGCGGCAGGTGCGCCCAACGATAACCGCCCGCACGGACGTCCGTTGCGAACCAGCCCGCTCTATGCGCGTCTGCTCGAGCACGGCGCGGTGCACGGCGCGGCGCAGGGCTTCGAAAAACCGCTGTGGTTCAAAACCGCCGACGTGCCGCACGAGTCCCTGAGCTGGTCGCACAGCGAGGCACACCCCGTGGTCGGCGAGGAATGCCGCGCGGTGCAGTCGGGTGTCGGCGTAATCGACATCTCCGGTTCGGCCAAGTACGAGATCAGTGGTCCGGACGCGACCGCTTACCTGGACTACCTGTCGTGCAACCGACTACCGCGAGTCGGTCGCATCGGCCTGTCGCTGTTCCACGCCGAGGGCGGCGGTATCATGTGTGAAATGTCGATTAGTCGACTGGCCGATAATCACTACTACCTGATTTCGGCGATCGGCTCGGAAAACAAGGACCTGCACTGGATGCAGCAAAACGTCGGTGATTTCGACGTGCAGATCCGTAACGTTACCGAGGATTTCGCGGGCATTCTCGTCACCGGGCCGAAGTCATGCGAAATCCTGCAGCAGATGACCGAGGAAGACCTGTCGAACGAGGCTTTCCCGTGGCTCGCGGTGCGCGAGGTCCAGCTCGACAGTGCGATCGTGCGCGTGATCCGCGTGTCATACGCGGGAGAACTCGGTTACGAACTGCACATGCCGTCCTGGCAGCTGCTGTCGATTTACGACTCGATGTGGCGTCGTGGCGAGGAACACGGTATTCGCAATTTCGGCGGCTACGCGTTCAACTCGATGCGGATGGAAAAGATGTATCGTGCCTACGGCAACGAGTTCACCGAGGAGATCAGCGGTCTCGAGGCCGGCATGGGACGTTTCATCGATCTCGAACGTGATTTTCTCGGCCGCGACAACCTGCTGCAGCGCCAGCGGGACGGATTCGCGATCGAGCTCGCTTACCTGGTGTTCGACGACGACCTGCCCTGCGAATGCTTCGGCAACGAAGCCGTCTATCACAACGGCGACCTGATCGGGCTGACCACCGGCGGCGCCTATGGTCACCGCGTGGGCAAGAGCCTCGCTTTTGCCTACCTCAAACCGGGACTGATCGCCGACGGTCTCGAGGTTACCGTGGATACATCGGTCGGCAGCCGCGCGGCGCATATCGAGTCGGACGCGGCCTACGATCCGTCCAACTCCCTGTTGCGCGGCTGAGCGGCATCGTGTAGAACTTTCGGAGCCAACACCCGCGCAACGGAGCCAACCATGCAAACCGTCGAATTCACCCGCATGCAGGACGGTACTCGCGAAGAGTACGAGTTTCTCGACCGTATGGAGGAGGAATACGCGACCGGGCTCGTGGATCGCATCATCGATCACCTGCGACGACTCGAGCACAGTATCTCGGGCTACCGCATCAGTCGTCTCGAGCACTGCCTGCAGGGCGCAACCCGGGCAGTTCGTGCCGGTGAATCGGACGAGTATGTCGTCGCGGTGCTGCTGCACGACATCGGCGACGAACTGGCGACCTTTTCGCACAGCGAAATGGCGGCCGCGATCCTGCGTCCCTTCGTCTCCGAGCGGCTGTACTGGATCGTAAAACACCACGGTGTTTTCCAGATGTACTATTACGCCCACCACTGCGGCGGCGACCGTAACGCCCGCGAACGCTATCGCGACCACGCCTGGTACCAGGACGCGATCGACTTCTGCCACAACTACGATCAGAACTGTTTCGACCCGGACTACGACAGCGAATCGCTGGAGTTTTTCGACCCGATCCTGCGCCGGGTTATCGCCCGGCCCAGGTTCGACGATCCCGAACAGGTCGCGCGTTACGGCGAGTCGGCCGACTAGGACTTGTCGCCGGTGTCGACCGGGGTTGGCCGGGCGATGCCGTAACCCTGGCTGTAATCCACACCGATATCGCGCACGGCCTCCAGGCACTCGTCCGTCTCGACGAACTCGGCTATCGTGCGTTTGCCCATGACGTGACCGATGTCGTTGATCGACTTGACCAGTTCGAAGTTGATCCGGTCGTCGACCATGTCGCGCACGAAGAAACCGTCGATCTTGAGAAAATCGACCGGCAGGGTTTTCAGGTAGGCGAACGAGGACAGGCCGCTGCCGAAATCGTCGAGCGCGAAAAAACAGCCCCGCTCGCGCATCTGGTCGATAAAATAGGTCGCGCGCGACAGGTTGGCAATGGCCGCGGTCTCGGTGATCTCGAAGCACACCCGGCCAGGCTCGGTGCCGTGCGACTCGATTTCGCCGCTGACGAACTTGAGAAACTTCTCGTCGGCAATCGACATGCCGGACAGGTTGACCGTCAGGCGCATGTCCGGGTTGCGCGCCAGCCAGTTCAGCGAGTTGCGCACGACCCAGCTGTCGAGTTGCGTGACGAGGTTGTAGCGTTCCGCCGCGGGCATGAACAGATCGGGCAGTATCGGGAAACCGTCTTCGTCGATCATGCGCACGAGCACCTCGCTGAAGTCACCCTGCTGCGCGAGCTCGGGATTGAGCGTGTGGATCGGCTGGTGATAGAGCACGAAGCGCTCCTCGTCGAAAGCATGCGTGATATCGACGATGCGCTGCATTTCCTGGTGGCGCTGGGCCAGTTCGAAATTATCGGCGCTGTAAACGTGGATGCGATTGCGGCCGGCGTCCTTGGCGGCATAACAGGCGGCATCGGCCGAGCGCATGACGTTGGCGATGTTACCGCTGGTAAAGTCGATCGGGATTACGCCGATACTGGCGCCGAGACGGAAATTACGCCCGGCCCAGATGAAACGAAACTTGTCGATGCCGTCGCGTACGTTTTCCGCCACGCGGTTGGCCTGTTCGAGCGAACAGCGTTCCAGCAACAGGCCGAACTCGTCGCCGCCGAGACGGGCGATGGTATCGCGTTTGCGCACGATGTCCTTCAGCAGGGCCGAAATCTGGCGCAGCAGTTCGTCACCGGCATCGTGTCCGCAGGTATCGTTGACGACCTTGAACTGGTCGAGATCGATGTAACACAGGGCGTGTTCGCCCTCGTCCTCGCGGCAGCTCTTGATCACCCGCGCGAGGCGCAGCTCGAACTCGCGTCGATTGACCAGGCCGGTCAAGGGGTCGTGCGAGGCCTGGTAATTGAGCTGCTGCGACAGCAGGTGCGACTCGGTAATATCGATGCCGGTACCGCGGTAACCGGCAAACCTGCCGTTATCGTCGAATTTCGGTTTGCCACTGACGCGCACCATCAACTCCGACCCGTCGTGGCGCGGAAACGCGTATTCGAAGTTGGAAAAGGGTTCGTGCGCGGCCAGCCGGGCATAGAGCTGGCGCCAGCGCTCGGACTTGAAGTTACTGCCGGGCGAAATTTCCTCGCGGGTCTTGCCGAGAATCTGCTCGACCGGGGTGTGCTCGTGATCGGGATACTTGCCCGACAGGTAGGTATAGCGAAGCTCCGCATCCTGCTCCCAGAACCAGTCCGCACCGGTTTCGGCAAAATCGCGCAAGCGTTCTTCGCTCTGGCGCAGGGCCAGCTCGATCGCCTGCTGCGCGGTGGTATCGCGCGCATGCACGATCACGCTGCCATCGCCGTCCTCGCCGCCGAGGCACTTGCGATTGACGTGCAGGGTGCGAACCGACCCGTCCTTGTGGCGGAACCGATAGGTGCCGGCGATGATGCGCCCGGGGTAATCTCGTGCCTGCTGCATCGCGCGCTCGATCTTTGCGCGATCCTCGGGCAGCGCATGTTCCCCGACGATACCGGAACCGAGCTCTTCGACCGTGTAGCCGAGCACCCGGCTGACCGCACGGTTGAGAAACCGCATCTGGTTATTGTGGTCGACGATACAGACGATATCGCTGACGTTGTCGATGATGGTGCGGAAGCGGGTCTCGCTGTCGCGCAACTGTTTACGTGCCGCCGCCGATTCGCTGATATCGAAGCCGACACCGCGGTAGCCGAGGAAAACCCCTTTCTCGTCCAGCGCCGGTCGGCCGCAAAGCCGCAACACCCGACCCGACTCCTCGGTCAGTGTCAGCGACGCGGAAAAACCATCGGCAGCCTTGAGCGCGGCGTTGGCGCGAACCCAGTCCGCGTCATCGGTTACCCTGGATGCGAGCGCTTCGTGCAGGGTGCGGCCGATGATCTTCGCTTGCGGCAGGCCGGTGGCTTTTTCGAAGGCCCCCGAGAGATAGGTAAAGCGCAGGCCGGCATCCATTTCCCAGAACCAGTCGGCAGCGCCGATCGCCACGTCGCTGAAGCGAAAAAGCTGCGGTTCGATACCGCCGCCGGGACGCGGTGGCGAACTGGATTTCGCCCGCTCGACGGCGGGCCGAATATCGATGGGCCCCTTGTTGCTCACTTGATCACTTGTTGTTATCCCGGGCGGCAATCAGCCTCGCCCGAATCGCGCAAACCTGCTAGTTTATTGGCTTCGACGAAGAAGTCTAGCGCCATAGTCTACCAGCGCTGTACTCTGCCCGCGATAGCGGTAGACTGGCAACCTTAACCAGCAACGAGGATTCGCAACTTGCTGCACGCCAAGCTCAGCCACCAGGACAATGCCGGGGTACACCCGGCGGGGACGTACCCGGCATCACTCGATGCCCTGTTCGGCCAGCAAGCGGCCGAGGCGGCCTGGCGCGAAATTTCTTCCTGGCCCGACTACAGTCCGACCCCGCTGCTCGAGTTACCCGAGCTGGCGACCGAGGCCGGAATTGGCCGGCTCTGGTACAAGGACGAGTCGCAGCGCTTTTCTCTCAGGAGTTTCAAGGCCCTGGGCGGCGCTTACGCCGTCCTGCGACTGCTGCAGGACATCGTGGCCGACAGGACCGGTAAACGACCCGACCTCGAAACCTTTCGCAGCGGTGCCTGCGCGGAGTTGATCGCCGATACCGTGATCAGCTGCGCAACCGACGGCAATCACGGTCGTTCGGTGGCCTGGGGCTGCCAGCAGTGCGGCTGTCGCTGCGTGATCTATATTCATCGCGACGTGTCCGCTTACCGTGAACAGGCCATGGCCGCGTTCGGCGCGGAGGTAGTGCGCATCGATGGCAATTACGACGACTCGGTGCGGCTCGCGGACGAGGACGCAAAGCGCTACGGCCGCATCATCGTCTCCGATACCAGTTACCCCGGCTACATGGATATTCCGCGCGACGTCATGCACGGCTACAGCGTCATGCTGCGCGAGGCGGTGCAACAACTGGCCGGGGAAATACCGACGCATGTCTTCATCCAGGGCGGCGTCGGTGGCCTCGCCGCGTCCGTGTGCGCCTATTTCTGGCAGACCTGGGGCGCACAGCGACCACGCTTCATCGTGGTCGAGCCCGAACAGGCCAACTGCCTGCAGCAGTCCGCGCGGGCCGGCGAAGCGGTCGTCGTGCACGGCGACCTGGAAACGCTGATGGCGGGACTGGCCTGCGGCGAGGTATCGGCACTGGCCTGGCCGATACTGGAAGCCGGCGCCGATGATTTCATGACCCTCGGCGAAGCCGCGGTGGCACCCGCGATGCGCCTGCTGCACGATCGCGAACCGTCGATCGAGGCCGGCGAATCGGCGGTCGCGGGTATTGCCGCCGCGCTGATTGCAAGTGCGGACCCCGCGCTTGCGCAGCGCCTGCAACTCGACTCGCGCAGCCGCGTCTTCGTCATCGGCACGGAGGGCGCAACCGACCCCGAGGTATACCAGGAGCTGGTCGGCACGTGACCCTGCAGCCGCCGCCGCGGGGTTTCGAAACCCGCGAATTCGAAGCGCGCTGCGAGCGTGCGCAGGCCATGATGCGCGCGCTGCAGGTCGACGCCCTGCTGCTGACCACCGAACCGCAGGTACGCTATTTCAGCGGATTTCTGACCCAGTTCTGGCAAAGCCCGACGCGGCCCTGGTTCATGCTGTTACCGCTCGAGGGCAAACCGGTTGCGGTTATTCCAACCATCGGTGTCGAAGGCATGGAAAATACCTGGCTCGAAGACATCCGCAGCTGGTCTTCACCGGATCCCGCGGACGACGGTATTACCCTGCTGGGCACGACCATCGACGAACTGCCGCGGCGCTTTGGCAGCATCGGCGCGACCCTCGGCGTCGAGAGTCACCTGCGCATGCCGGCGCGTGACTTCGAACGGCTGCGCAATCTTACCCGGGGTCTCGCATGGATCGATTGCAGCGAACTGATGCTGCGCCTGTGTGCGCTCAAGTCGCCCGCCGAGGTTGCCAAGATTCGGCATGCCTGTCTGCTGGTCTCGGACAGCTTCGATGCGCTGCCGCATTTCGCCGCCAGCGGCATGAGCGAGCGCGATATCGTGCGCGCGATGCGTATCGATTTGCTGCAGCGCGGCGCCGACCTCAGCCCATATATGGTGGCCGCTTCCGGACCCGACGGTTACGGCGATATCATCATGGGTCCGCGCGATCGCCGACTTTCTGCCGGCGATGTTCTGATCATCGATACCGGCACGGTCTACGATGGATATTTTTCGGATTTCGATCGCAACTTTGCCTTCGTCAGTGCGTCCAAGCTGGCGCTGGAAGCTTACCGGACGATTCACGCCAGCACCGACGCCGGCCTTGCAAGTGTGCGCCCCGGCACTCGCGCCTGCGACGTCTGGGCCGCGATGTGGCAGGTACTCGAAGCCGGCGGTGCGCAGGGTAACTCGGTCGGCCGCATGGGCCACGGGCTGGGTTCGCAGTTGACCGAATGGCCGTCGCTATCGCCACTGGACGAAACCACGCTCGAAGCCGGCATGGTCATCACCCTGGAACCGGGCATGAGCTACCGCGAGAACACGATGATGGTGCACGAGGAAAACCTGCTGGTGACCGAGGACGGCGCCGAACTGCTGAGCCGGCGCGCGCCCCCCGAGCTGCCGATAATCGACTAGAATCCCGACCGATGATCAGTTTCCTGACCCAATTGAGCCAACAGCGTCGCTTCTGGGCCGCGCTGGTTGCGATCGGCATCGCCCTGGAGCTTGCGGCGCTGTACTACCAGTACGTGCTCGATGAATGGCCCTGCGTTATCTGTATCCATATTCGGATCTGGATCGCCGGCTTCGTGCTGCTCGGTATCGTCGCGCTGTGCCTGCCGCCCTCGCGCTGGAGCAGCCGGATTTTTCACGGCCTCAACCTGCTATTGATGATCGGCCTGCTGGAGCGCAGCTGGCAGGTGCTCGCGATCGAGCGTGGCTGGGTATTCGGCGATTGCTCGATGGATCTCGGCATGCCGGACTGGTTTGCGCTGGATCGCTGGCTACCCGCGCTGTTCGAGGTACAGACGACCTGCGGCTATACGCCGCTGATCCTGCTGAACATCTCCATGGCCGAGGTCCTGTTCGCTTTCGCGCTCCTGGCGGGCATGACGGCGCTGACCCTGTTCGCGTCGAGCTGGTCGACAGCTCGCTGACCACAGCACCGCCGCGGCGCAGGGACCCGCAATTCCGCTGCCGCCGCTTCAGCCGGGCAGTGCGTCGCGCAGACGCGACTCGTTGAGTTCGAGCCACAACAGCGCGATCAGGGTAGCCGACGAGCGAATCTTGCCCTGTCGGACCCAGGCATAGGCTTCTTCGGCATCGACCGGCAGCACCCGGATATCCTCGTTTTCGTGCGCCAGGCCGTGTATGCCGCCAACCCCCTCGCTGTCGACGATACCGCAGAACAGGCTGCAGTGTTCGGTAGTTCCGCCCGGACTGACGTAGTAGCGGCTGATAGTTTCGAGCTGCTGGATCCGGCAGCCCGCCTCCTCTATCGTCTCGCGCCGGGCAACCTCGGCTTCGCCCTCGCCGTCCTCGATTACGCCGGCAACACATTCGATCAGCCAGGGACCCTCGGCATCCGCCAGCGCACCGGCGCGAAACTGCTCGATCAGGATGACCTTGCGTCGACGCGGATCGTAGGGCAAAACCGCCACCACGACGCCGCGCTCGAAGATTTCACGCGTAAACACGTCGCTGTGCCCGCCGGCGAACAGCTCGTGCGACAGGTGATACTCGTCGAGGCGGAAATACTTCTCGTACAGGGTAAGGTGGCGATCGAGTTTCCAGCGGTACTTCATCGCTGCGCCCGCAGCCTGCCGGCAACCTGCGCGAGGTCGGCCTCGGTGTCGATACCGGGTCCGGGCGCTGCGCGCGCGACCGCGGTATGAATGCTGTAGCCGTGATACAGCGCCCGCAGCTGCTCCAGTGACTCGCTGATTTCCAGCGCGCACTGCGGCAGTTCGCTGAAACGACGCAGGAAGCCGGCCCGGTAGGCATACAGGCCGATGTGGCCGCAATACTCGGCCTCCGAATCTTCACGCGTAAAGGGTATGGCCGCGCGGCTGAAGTAGAGCGCGCGGCCGCTATGATCGTGTACCAGCTTGACCTGGTTCGGATCGCGCGCCTGCTCGGCGCTTACGGGCTTGTGCAGCGTGGCCATGTCACAGCGGCTGCGCTGCAGGTTTTCGGCGACCTGGACCAGGTTCACCGCCGGCATCAGGGGTTCGTCACCCTGCAGGTTGACGACCACGCGATCATCGCTCCAGCGCAGCGTATCGACGACTTCGACGATGCGGTCGGTACCACTGCGATGCCCGCAATCGGTCATGATCGCGCGGCCACCGAATTGCTCGATCGCGGCGCATATGCGCTGATCATCGGTGGCAACGATCACGTCGCCGGCGCCCGCTGCCGTGGCGGCCCGATATACCCATTCGATCATCGGCCGACCGTCGATTTCGCGCAGGGGTTTACCGGGCAGACGTTCCGATGCGTAGCGCGCCGGAATGACGATTGCGAATTCGACGCTCATTTATTGAGCGATTCCACCTCGTCGCTGCTGAGTTCGCGCGCCTCTTCCGGCAACATGACCGGTATACCGTCGCGAATCGGGTACGCCAGGCGCGCGGCGCGACAGATCAGTTCCTGGTTCTTCTTGTCGTAGATCAACGGCCCCTTGGTGACCGGATCGACGAGGATATCGAGCAGGTGTTTATCCATGATGACGGCTCTCCAGCAGTTGTAGTATGCGCGCCTGCAGCGCTTCGCCGAGTTCGATCTGCAGCGGCACGACCCAGATATTGTCCTGGGCGAGACCTTTCAATTTTACCGCATCCTTGTGCGTGACCAGAATCGGCAATTCCGGGCGCAGGTTCAGATCGGTCGGGCTGAATTCGTAATGATCGGGGAATTCGTGCTCGAGCGTATCGACCCCCATTTGCATCAGGCTGGCAAAAAAGATCTCGGGAAAACCGATACCGGCCACCGCGTGCACCTGCTGACCCTGGAATTCGCTGATGTGGCGACGCTTTTCGGGCCGCGCCAGGTTCCAGACTTCGCCCAGTGACTCGATGACCTCGTCACTGTCGCGATTGATCGTGATATCGACCCGGGACAGCCGCTTGCGCGGTTCGCGCAGCGGTCCGGCCGGGAGCATGAGGCCGTTGCCGAACGCAAGGTAGCGGCAAACCGCAATCTCGATATCACGCCCGAGGGCATAGTGCTGCAAGCCATCATCGGACAGCAGCAGGTCGACATCCGGAAACTGTTCCAGCAGGCGGCGCGCAACATTCACCCGGTCAGCACCGACCCCGACCGGGCAGCGGCAGATTTCGGACATCATGTTGGCTTCGTCGCCAACCTCGGGCCGCGTCAAGCCGTCGTGCAGGATCTGGATATCACGCTCGTAGCCGCTCTTGTAGCCACGGGTCAGGATCGCGACGCGGTAACCGCGCTCGCTCAACAGCTGATGCAACGCGACCACGATCGGCGTCTTGCCGTTACCCCCGAGGGTTATATTGCCAACAACGATGGTCGTGACCGGTAGCCTGTGCGATCGCATCAGGCGGAGCCGATAGGCCAGCCGACGCAGGCCCGCGACACAGTAAAACAGCAATGACAACGGCATCAGCAGCAGCGATAGCGGATTGATCGACCACAGCCACCAGCCCTGGCGGCGCTGCGACGACAGGTTGATCCAGCTCTGCATCAGGGACTTGTTCAAAACGGCCGAGCGAATAATCGTTGGCCGCGGCAGTGCCGGCAGCTCGCCGTCTTTCACGTCGCGGAACTGCATTGCATGCAGCTTGGAGTAGATGCCGTCGCGTTCGAGCAATTCGGCATGACTGCCCTGCTCGACAATTTTGCCCTGCTCCATGACCAGGATGCGGTCGGCGTGCTCGATGGTCGACAGCCGATGCGCGATGACGAGCGTCGTGCGATTCTGCATCAACTGCTCCATCGCCTGCTGAATATAGCGCTCTGACTCGGTGTCCAGGGCCGAGGTCGCTTCGTCGAGGATCAGGATCGGCGCATTCTTGAGCAGCGCCCGCGCAATCGCGATGCGCTGGCGTTGACCGCCCGACAGCAGCACGCCACGTTCGCCCACCTCGGTATCCAGCTGGTCGGGCATCTCGCTGATGAACTCCCAGGCGTAAGCCTGCCGCGCCGCTTCGACGATGTCGGCCTCCTCGACCTGGTTCGCGATACCGTAAGCGATGTTGTTGCGAATGGTATCGTTGAACAGGCGCACGTCCTGGCCGACATAGGCTATCTGTCGACGCAGGTCCTCGATGGCATAATCCTTGAGCGGTGTACCATCGAGGCGTATTTCCCCGCTGTCGTACTCGTATAACCGCGGCAGCAGATTCACCAGGCTCGACTTGCCGCTGCCCGAGCGGCCGACGATGGCCACGGTCTGGTTGGGTTCGACCTCGAAACTGATCTGGTCGAGCACGTGCTGCTCACTGCGCCGATAGCGCAGAACCACGCGCTCGAAGCTCAGGCGACCCTGGGCGCGCTCCAGCGCCTGCTTGCCCTCGTCCTGCTCGCTATCGAGCGAGGTAAACGAAAACACGCTCTCGCCTGCCGCGATCCCCTTCTGGATACTCGCATTGATCGACGACAGCACCCGCATCGGCGCGAGCAACATGGTCATCGCGAAGATGAAGGACACGAAATCACCGGTCGAAATGACGCCGCGCATCGATTCCGAGGTAGCAAAAGCAACGATGGCGGCGAACGCGATTGCAACTATCAGCTGGATCAGCGGCATGCTGATTGCCTGCGCCACGCTCATCTTGAGGTGCAATTTCAGATTCCGCTCGTTGACCTTGTGGAACTTGCTGCGTTCGAACGCGTCGCCACCGAAAATCTTGACGATCCGGTTGGCGTCGACCACTTCCTGCGCCACCTGGGTGACGCCGCCCATGGATTGCTGGATATGCTTGCTGATCGCGCGGAAACGGCCCGAAATGCGCACCACGATCAGGAACACGGCCGGGCCCGCAACCAGGAAGATCATGGTCAGCTGCCAGTTCAGCCAGAACATGTAGCCCAGCAGCACGAAGATGCGCAGGGTGTCCTGGATCAGGGTCGTCAGCGACGAGGAAACGGACTTGGCAACCTGCTCGACGTCGTAGGAAAAGCGGGTCACGATAGCCGCGGTCGACGACTGGTCGTATTCCTCGCTGGTCAGGGTCAACAGTTTTTCGAACATCATCTTGCGCAGGCTGTTGATCACGTTGCGACCGATATAGTCCATGCAGTAGCTGCGCATGAAAACGGCGACCATGCGCACGACAAAAATCCCGACGATTGCAAACGGAATCAGCTGGATGGTTCTCTTGTCGCCTTCGATGAAGCCCTCGTCCATCAAGGGTTTCATCAGGTAGGCAAAGGCCGCGTCCGAGGCAGCGAATATCGCCATGCCGACGACCGCGATCGCGAAATAGGTCTTGTGTTCGAACGCCAGCGACAGCAGGGCGCGATAGGCCTTGATGCCGGTGAGATTGCCTTCGATCGGTTTCATCGCACGCCGCGGTAACTTTCGCCGTGGATTACTCGATCGGTCGCGTGGTCGCGATCGACACCTGCACCAGGCCGAGCTGGGTAATCACGTCCATCGCGGTCACCAGCGACTGTACCGGCGAACCGGCATCGGACTGGATCACGATCGGCAGCAGGCGATCTTCCAGCGCGCGTTCCAGGGCGGCGCGCAGGGTGGTGCTGCGGTTATCGACCAGCTGGCGCGAGTTGAGCACGAAATTGCCATCGGCATCGATCACCAGATTCAGCTTGCGCGGCGGTTTCTGCGTCTCGTCCTGGCTGGCCTCGGGCAACCGGATCTTGAGCTGGGAAGTCGTATCGAAGGTAGTCGAGACCATGAAGAATATCAGCAGCAGAAAAACGACGTCGATCAGCGGCGTGAGGTTGATTTGGACTTCCTCGTCCTGGTTACGATGATAAAACTGCATCGAATCAGGCCAGCTGCTTGCGCTCGCCATGCAGGAACTCGACCAGCTTCATCGCTTCCTGCTCCATGGCCACCACCAGTTCGTCGATCCTGCGCTTGAGATGCCGGTGGAAAATCAGGCTCGGGATCGCTACCGTCAGGCCCGCGGCGGTGGTGATCAGGGCTTCGGATATGCCGCCCGCCAGCTGGCCGGGATCACCGACACCGACCACCGTAATCGCGGTGAACACGCGGATCATACCGATGACGGTACCGAGCAGCCCGAGCAACGGCGTAATGGTAGAAATGGTGCCGAGGGTATTCATGAAGCGCTCCATTTCGTGTACGACGTGGCGCCCGGTTTCCTCGATGCTCTCGCGGATCAGGTCACGCGACAGGTGCCGGTTGATCAGGCCCGCGGCCAGCACCTTGCCCAGCGGCGAACCGTTTTCGATCTCGGTAATGTGCTGCTCGGTAAGTGCATCACCGCTCAGCAGGTTCCAGATGCCCGTCAGCAGCTTGGCCGGGATAACCTTCTTGCGCCGCAGGGTCCACATCCGCTCGATGATAATGGCCGCCGCCAGCACCGAACAGAGCAGGATCGGCACCATTAGCCAGCCGCCCGCCTGAACCAGTTCAAACACTCGCTTGCCCTCGTTTCAAATGCCGCACATCATACTTTGCCAAAGGTCTTTTTACCATCGCCGCCAGATGCGTCGCACGGGCTGTCGGATGGCTCGCAGTGACAGCCCGGCGGCACTGCTGTGCAGCTCGATCGCGCCGCTGTCATCGCTGCGATACTGGCGGCTGCCGGCTGCGCGGTAACGGGCCGTGACCGCATCGCGCGGAAAGCCCCAGCGGTTGTTGCGCGACGCGGAATGCACCACGTGCAGCGGAGCCACCGCGGCGATAAATTCCGCACTCGAGGACGTCCCGCTGCCGTGGTGCGGCGACAGCAGGATATCGGCAGCCAGGTGTTCGCCGTGTTCCTGCAGCAGGCGCCGTTCGCTATCGACCTCGATGTCGCCCGGCAGCAACAGGCTATGGTGACCGCCCACGCGCAAAACGCAGGAGCGGTTGTTGGTATTACCCGCGCGCGGCGAACGGCTGGCCAGCGCGAGAAAAGTGAAACTGACGCCGTCCCGGCGCCAGCCATCGAGTTGATGGCAGTCGCCTACGGGAGCGGCAATCGCGTAGCGCCGTCGCAGCTCCGCGGGTGTACCGGAGACCAGTCGACCAGCCGGTAGATCGGCGAGAGCGCGGCTGTACAGTCCACCACTGTGATCCTGGTCGACGTGACTGACGACGATTCTCTCCGGCAAATCGAGCGCGAAGTGATTCAGCGCCGGCAACAGCACGCGATCGGTCGCATTAAAACCCTCCGCTCGCCCCGGCCCCAGGTCGTAGACGAGGCTGTAATGGCGTGTCCGCACCAGTACCGCGGTTCCAAGCCCGACGTCGAACACGGTCACGGCAAAGTCGCCCGGGGCGAGCAACGGCGGACGCCAGGCCGCGAGACCCAGGCCGAGCGCACAGGCCATTACTCGCGCGGGGCGGCCCAACGGCAACACCAGCACGAGCAACACCAGCGCCAGCAACAGGTTCAGCAGCGGTGGGATCGAACCGGCTGCGATGACGCCTGGACCTGCCGTCTCGAGCCATTGCAGGTAATCTGTCAATCCACCCAGCAGCAGGTCGGCCAGGCGCAGGCATGCCCCGGCCAGCCCTCCCGGCAGCAGCATCAGCAGGCTGCCGAGCAGCAGCAACGGCAGCACCAGCAGGCTGACCAGCGGTACCGCCACCAGGTTGGCGGCCAGCCCCGAAGTGCTGACCTGGGCGAAAACCGTGATGCCGATCGGCAGGTGCAGCAGCGCAAAGTACCACTGCAATTTCAGTAACTGGCGCCAGCCGGCAAGCCGATGACTGTCGAACAGGCAGATACTGATGACCAGGATCGCCAGCACGCTGAGCCAGAAGGAAGCACTGCCGACCGCGCGCGGATCCAGCAGTACGATCAGGCATACGGCCAGCGCCAGCGATTGCGTCAACGACGAGCGATAACAGCGCTGCTGGGCCAGCAGCATGACCGCCAGCATTACCAGCGCGCGCAGGGTCGGCAGCGCAAAACCGGCCAGCGCGGCGTACACGCAGGCACCGCCGAAGCCCGCCAGCGCGGCAAAGGACTCACGCGACGCGTGCAGGCGATAAAGCCCCATGCTCCAGCCGCGGCGCCCGATCCAGAAGCAGATACCGGCGACGAGACCGACATGCAGGCCCGAAATCGCGAGCAAATGGGCGGTGGCGGTACGGGTTAGCAGCTGCCGATCGGTCGGCTCGATCCGGGCGCGATCGCCGACCAGCAGCGCCCGCAGCAGGCCGACGTGACGGCAGTCCCCGCATTGCCGATCGAGCGCGGCGGCCAGTCGGGCACGCCAGAAATCGACCGCGCCCACGCCTGCCTCGTGCAAGCGTCGATTGGCTGCCGATGTTCGCACGTAACCGCCGCCATCGATACCGCGGGTAAACTGCCAGGCTTCGTAGTCGAAACCGCCGGGATTGAGCATGGCGCGCGGCTGCCGCAGCTTGGCTTCGAAACGCCAGACCTCGCCGGCCGCCGGCCGCAGGTCGTCACGATACCAGGTCAGCTGCAGGCGGCGCGGCAACCGCGCGGGATAGTTTTCGATCCACAGCGGTCTCAGTAGGAAACGGGTAGCTCCCTGGTGCTGCCGCGGCAGGTCGACGATCTCGCCGGTCAGCAGGGTTACCCGGTTGTCATAAGCCGGGATCAGCCTGTAATCGAGATGCACACCGAGCCAGGCACAGCTCCACAGGTAAGCCGCGATGAACACCAGCGGCATGCGCAGGCGCTGGTTGAAAACCGCCAGCAACAGCGCGAGCGGCACGATAAAGGTCCAGAACGGGTCGGGTAACGTATTGCCGAGGTAGGCCAATAACGCACCACCGACCACGGCGATGGCGAGTTGGGGCATGCGTTCCTTGCCCGGGATTCCCTTTTATTGTGATCCAACGCTTTGCAGAATATGAAATATGGTTCGATAATACAAACGGCATGGCAAAAAAGCTGATCAAGAGGTTTTTGCCGCATCCTGACGTCATCACCCAAAATCGCTGGATCAAGAAACTGGGCCCGCGGTTGCAGGATCCGTCTTTGTGGCATATCAACCGGCGTTCCTGCTCCGGCGCGCTGGCGCTGGGCATTTTTTGCGCGTTCATCCCGGTACCCTTCCAGATGGTAATCGCCGCGCTGACAGCCATCTGGATGCGAGTCAACATCCTGGTCGCGGTGCCGACGGTCTGGATCAGTAATCCGATCACGATTCCGCCGATGTTCTACTTCTGCTACCTGGTGGGCACCGTAATCCTGGGCCAGCAACCCGATCATTTCGCATTCGAGCTCAGCTTCAACTGGCTGATGATGGAGCTCTCGCTGATCTGGCAACCCTTCCTGCTCGGCTGCCTGGTGGTGGGCAGCGTCGCCGCGTTGTTTACCTTTATCCTGATTCGCATCCTCTGGCGCCTGCATATCATCAGTCATATCAGGGAGCGTGCGCAGCGCCTGCAAAACAGGCGCCATCAGCGGCAAGCCGGCCCCTAGTGAATCCGTTCTGGGCGACCCTGGTCACGCTGACCAGCGTAGTGACCGGCACCGGCGCCTGTTTCTGGCTACTCCACCAGGCACGCGAGGCCGCTACCACGGTCTGGATCCTCGAACACATCATCTGCCCGGTCTTGCGCATCCTGGTATTGCTGGTCGTCGTCAGCCAGGTTTACCCGGCGTTACAGGGTAACGGGTCCAGCCTGGATTTCTGGCGCGTACTGCTAGGCCAGGGTCAGCTGAACGACCTGGTCAATATCCTGTTTTTCGCCGGTCTTGCGCTGGCGTTCCTGCCCCGGGTCAGCCATCCAGCCATCGCCCTGCCGCTGCAGGCCCTGCTGACGGTAGCGCTGGTGTTTAACTGGCAGTACGCGGATTTGCGCACGGGCGTCTCGCTGTGGCCGAGCCTGCTCACGGCGCTGAAAATCGCGGCTTTCATGCTGTTTGCGTGGCTGTTCGTACGCGAATTCGGACCGCGCGCGGGGCGCGCGCTCGACCGACGCTACGCGGTCGACGGCAGCACCGTGCTGGTTGCCGATGCCCTGTACCTGTGGCTGCAGATTCCGGTGATCCTGATGTATACCGCCTACCTGAACTCGCAGTTCGCGCCTGCCAGCGGCTGAGCACGCCCTCAGTCTTCGTGGGTCAACACCCCGTCCGACATGTGCCAGCGGTGCGCCATGCGCGCGGCAATCTCGAGATCGTGGGTCACCACCACCAGGGCGGTATCGAGCTCGCGGTTGAGCTCGAGCATCAGGTCCAGCATCTGCGCGGCGGTTTTGCGGTCGAGGTTACCGGTGGGTTCGTCCGCCAGCAGGCAGTCCGGCTGCGTGACCAGTGCACGAGCCAGCGCAACTCGCTGGCGCTCACCGCCCGACAGTTCCCCGGGCTTGTGCTCGAGCCGCGCCTCGAGGCCTACGCGCAGCAACCACTCGCGCGCGGCGGCATGTGCCTGCGTGCGCGCCGTGCGCCGCACCAGCAGTGGCAGCGCGATATTTTCGAGCGCACTGAATTCCGGCAACAGGTGATGAAACTGGTATATGAAACCGAGGTGCCGATTGCGCAGGCGGCCGAGGTCCGCTTCACCGAGGCGCGCGAGTTCGTTACCGGCCACCCGCACATGTCCCGAACTGACATGATCCAGTCCCCCCAGCAGGTGCATCAGGGTCGATTTGCCGGCACCGGATGCACCGAGGATGGCGTGACTTTCACCGCGGCTTACCCTGAAGTTCACGCCTCGAAGCACTTCGACATCGAGCTTGCCCTGCCGGAAACGCTTGCACACATCGACCGCTTCGATGACGGCTGCAGACATCGGTTCGTTTTCGCTCATTCGTAGCGCAGCGCTTCGGCTGGCCGGGTCCGCGACGCGCGCAGCGCGGGATACAGCGTTGCCACCACCGAAATACCGAACGACAACAGGGTAATCCGCACCACGTCCGACTGTTTCATTACGGATGGCAGCTCGGTGATCGGGTAGACACCTCGCGGCAGGAACTGGGTGCGGAAAAACTGTTCCAGCGCCGGCACGATGACGTCGATATGCGAAGCCATCAGGATCCCGCCAACCAGTCCGGCAAGCGTACCGATCAGTCCGATCAGGGTTCCCTGCACCATGAATACCCACATCACCGACACCGGTGGCAGCCCGAGCGTGCGCAGGATCGCGATATCGGACTGCTTGTCCGTCACCACCATGACCAGCGTGGACACTATGTTGAACGCGGCCACCGCGACGATCAGCGACAGGATAATGAACATCACGGTTTTCTCGGTGCGCACCGCCTTGAAATAATTGCTGTGGCGCAGGGTCCAGTCGGATACCCAGTAGTCGAAACCGACGATCTGTTTCAAATCGTGGCGCACCAGCGGCGCGAGATCGAGATCGTCGAGCTTGAGGCGCAAACCGCTCACGCCGCCGTCGAGGCGAAACAGTTTACTGGCGTCCTGGTGGTGAATGATCGCGCTGCTGCGGTCGTACTCGTAAACCCCGATTTCGAATATACCCACGACCTTGAAACGACGCAGCCGCGGCAGGAAACCGAGCGGCGATGCCGTCGCCTGCGGCGTGATCATCGTGATGCGATCACCGGGTACCACGTCGAGCACGTTGGCCAGGCCGCTGCCGAGCACGATGCCGTATTCGCCGGCCACCAGGTCGTCGAGCGATCCGAACTGCATCTGCCGGTAGATCTCGGAAACCTCGTTTTCCAGCTCCGGATCGATGCCGCGCACCAACGCGCCGCTGACCGACGACTGGTTCGACAGCATCGCCTCACCTTCGACATAGGGAGCGCCGCCAATTACCGACTCGTGCTGCAGGGTTTCGGCGCGCAGCTCACGCCACTGCTGCAACGGGGTGCCGAAACTGGAGACGGTGACGTGCGAAACCATGCCGAGAATGCGACCGCGCAGTTCTTTTTCGAAGCCGTTCATGACCGACAGCACGACGATCAGTGCGGTCACGCCGAGCGCGATGCCGACCATCGAGATCAGTGAAATAAACGAAATGAAATGGTTGCGTCGCTTGGCCCGGGTGTAGCGCAGGCCGATGAAAACTTCCAGCGGTAAATTCATGCGGCGGATTAAACCACGAAAGGCCGGTATCCACCACCGCGCAACCGACACCGGCTTACCCTTGTCTCCCCCCGGAGGCATGCTATAGTTAATGCCATTAGTCTTGAGGAGACTTTCAATCATGCGCATGCAAATCTGTTTGCTGCTGCTCGGCGCAAGCCTGGTCGGGCAACCCGCCATCGCGGGTGACAACCTGACCATTCCGGGACACGTAACGTCCTCGGACAAGCAGGAAATGCCCAGTCGCGGCAGCCGCATGGAAGCCGTGCTCAGCGAATTCGGCGAACCTAACGAACGCATCGGTCCCGTCGGCGAGCCGCCGATTACCGAGTGGGACTACGGCTCGTTCCGGGTTTACTTCGAATACGAAATCGTGCTGCACACGGTCGACATGAACACGATCATAATGCCCCAGTAGAGTCACCCTCTTGCACCAGCGGTCGAAAGACCGCGTAAAACAATAACCAGACCTGATCTGGACACCGGAGTCGTAACCATGCAAACCAGAGCAATCGTGATCCTGTGCAGCCTGTCCCTGTGGCTCGCGGCGGGATCGTCGCTGCGTGCAGCCGAAGTCAACATCACGCCCGAGATCGAGAGCGTGACGATTCGCCATGGCGACCAGGCAGTCAACGTCATGCGCAACCAGAATCAGACCAACACGGTCAACCCCGCCTTTGCCAAGACATCGCGCAAGTGCCCGCCATTCTGTATCCAGCCGGCAAGCCTGGCGCCCGGTGTCGAAACCATCGCCGAGATCGAAATGCTCGATTACCTCAGGCGCATGAGCGAGGGTGATACCTCCATACTCGTGATCGACTCACGCACGCCTGCCTGGGTTGCCAAGGGTACGATTCCCGGGGCGGTCAACATCCCGTGGACCAGCCTGAACCCGGCCAAGGGCGCGGACCCGATCTCGATCGGCGAAATTCTCGAGGAACGATTCGGCGCGCGCAACCTCGAGGGCCTGTGGGATTACCGCGACGCACGCACCCTGGTGATGTTCTGTAACGGCATGTGGTGCGGGCAGTCGCCCAATAACATCATGAACCTGCTCGGCTTCGGTTATCCCGCGCACAAGATCAAGTGGTACCGCGGCGGCATGCAGAACTGGGAAATCCTCGGCCTGACCACGGTCAAACCCGCCCAGGAGTAGCCCTGCCCGGCTGGAATGCCAAATACACTCCTCGCCACCGCAGTCCCGGAAGTCTCGCGACCGGTCAGAACCGGCCAACTCTACGGCAGCAGCCGCAGCCTTTTCCTGGCCGAACAGATACAGGCACACGACGGCCTGTCGGTTGTCGTCTGCAGCGATATGGCAGACGCGGAGCAGCTCGAACAGGAGATCCTTTTCTTTTGTCCGCAAACGCCGCTGCTGTATCGCTTCCCGGACCTCGAAACCCTGCCCTACGACCAGTTTTCGCCGCACCAGGATATCGTCTCGGAACGTATTCGCTGCCTCGCCTCGCTGCCGTCCGTAGATCGCGGCGTTCTGCTGCTGCCGGTAGCGACGCTGCTGCAGAAGGTGGCGCCGCCTGGCTTCATCCGCCAACGCTCGCTCGCGCTTGCGACGGGTGAGCGCATCGGGCTCGCCGAGCTGCGTCAACGGCTGGTCGGTTACGGTTACCAGGCCACCGGCCAGGTCGAACAGCACGGCGAGTACAGCGCCCGCGGGTCGATCCTCGACCTGTTCCCGATGGGCAGCAACCAGCCATTCCGGATCGATTTTTTCGACGAGGAAATCGAGTCGATCCGAACCTTCGAAGCGGAGACGCAGAGATCGATCGAAAAAATCGACGCGATCGAGCTTCGACCGGCCCAGGAATATCCGCTCGATGAGCAGGGCATTCGTGACTTCCGCCTCCGTTTTCGCGAAACCTTCGCCATCGATCCGAACACCTGCCCGGTTTACGTCGACGTATCGGCCGGCCTCGCCTCGCCCGGTGTCGAATACTACCTGCCGTTGTTCTTCGACCAACTGGCCAGCCTGTTCGACTACTTCCCGCCGAACACCCGCCTGCTGGTCGACGATGGCGCCCAGGCGCAGGCGGCGGCTTTTGCCGAACAGGTCGGGGAACGCTTCGAATCGAGACGCCATAACCCGGAATGGCCCCTGCTCGAACCGGAACAACTGTTTCTCGAGCTGACCGAGTTCGAGCGACGCTGCGGCGAGTACCCGCGGCTGTATTTCTCCGCCTTCAAGATCGAAAGCACCGGTGATACGGATAGCAACTGCGATACGGCCTCGCTGCCGCAGCTGACGCTGCAGCCAAAAACCGATCAGCCGGACAGCCTGCTGCGCAAGTTTATCGCCAGGTCGGAATTCGAACGTATCCTGTTCAGCGCCGAGTCCGCCGGCCGCCGCGAGTTTCTGCTCGAGATGCTGCGCCATTACGGTATCCGCCCGGCGCTGGTCGAGAGCTGGCAGGAATTCCTCGAGCGTGACGACGAACGCTGCTTCCTGATCAGCGCGCCCCTGCAGCAGGGCATGACCCTGCCACGCCAGGGCCTGGCGATCATCGCCGAAAACCAGTTGTTCGGCGAACGCGCGGTGCAGCGCCGTCGGCGCAAGTATCGCAGAACGCGCGACGCCGAATCACTGATCCAGAGCCTGGCCGACCTGCAGCCAGGCGCGCCGGTGGTGCACGAAGACCACGGCGTCGGCCGCTACCGTGGGCTCAAGACGCTGACGGTTTCCGGCATCGAGACCGAGTTCCTGTGTATCGAGTACGCCAACGAAGATCGTCTCTACGTACCGGTTTCGTCGCTGCACCTGATCAGCCGTTACGCCGGCGCCAGCGAAGAGAATGCGCCGCTGCACCGCCTCGGCGGCGAAACCTGGCAGCGCGCGCGCAAGAAAGCGCAGCAGAAAATCTACGACGTTGCGGTCGAGTTACTCGACATCCAGGCGCGACGCGAGGCCATGCAGGGCTTTGCGCACCCGGTTACACTCGACGAATACCACGAGTTCGCGAGCGAATTCCCGTTCGAGGAAACGCCGGACCAGGAAGTCGCGATAGCGGCGGTTATCGAGGACATGCGCGCCGAACGGCCGATGGACCGAATCGTCTGCGGCGATGTCGGCTTCGGCAAAACCGAGGTCTGCATGCGCGCGGCCTTCGTTGCCGCCAATGCCGGTAGCCAGGTCGTGGTACTGGTGCCGACCACGCTGCTCGCGCAGCAACACTATCAGAACTTCCTCGACCGCTTCGCCGACTGGCCGATTCGGATCGCCAGTCTCACGCGCTTCAGCGCGCGCAAGTTCCTCGACGATACCCTGCAGCAAATCGCGGCCGGTAAAATCGATATCGTCATCGGTACGCACAAGCTGTTGTCCGACGAAATCAGGTACAAGAACCTGGGGCTGGTGATCGTCGACGAGGAACATCGCTTCGGTGTGCGGCACAAGGAAAAACTCAAGGCGCTGCGCGCCAACGTCGATTTGCTGACCATGACCGCAACGCCGATACCGCGCACGCTGAACATGTCCCTGTCGGGTATGCGCGACCTGTCCATCATCGCGACGCCGCCGATGCAGCGCCACGCGATCAAGACCTTCGTTTCACGCTGGAACCGGGACACCATCGTCGAGGGTTGTCAGCGCGAGCTGAAACGCGGCGGGCAGATCTACTTTCTGCACAACGAGATCCGCACGATCGAAAAAACCGCCGAGGAACTCCAGCAGATGCTGCCGGAGGCACGCATCGGGATCGTGCACGGGCGCATGAAAGAGAAGGAGCTCGAACGCGTAATGCTGGATTTTTACCACCACCGCTGCAACCTGCTGGTGTGTACCACCATCATCGAGAGCGGTATCGACGTTCCGACCGCGAACACGATTTTTATCAACCGCGCGGACAAGCTCGGACTGGCCCAGCTGCACCAGATTCGCGGTCGTGTCGGGCGCTCGCATCACAGGGCCTACGCCTACCTGGTAGTGCCACCGGAGCGCGCGATGACCGCCGATGCGCGCAAGCGCCTGCTTGCCATCGAGTCGCTCGAGGAACTGGGCGTCGGCTTCACCCTGGCCACGCACGATCTCGAAATCCGTGGCGCTGGTGAAATTCTCGGCGAAGAGCAAAGCGGCCAGATTGCCGAAATCGGTTTTACCCTGTATGCGGATCTGCTCGAACGCGCGGTACAGTCCCTCAAGTCGAACCAGCCGATCGATTTCGACCAGCCGGTTATGCGCGCGTCCGAAGTCGATTTTCACGCGCCGGCGCTGATCCCGGAAGACTATATCCCGGACATTCACCGCCGCCTGGTCGAATACAAACGGATTGCCTCGGCGGCCGACGAAACCGGTCTGCGCGAAATCGAGATCGAGCTCATCGATCGCTTCGGCCTGATGCCCGCAGCGCTCAAGAACCTGTTTCGCGTCACCCGGATCAAGCTGGCAACGATCGCGCTCGGGGTGGAGAAAATCGATGTCGGCGAACAGCAGGGCAAGATCGTATTCACGCCCAGTCCCAACATCGATCCGCTGAAGATCATCGAGTTGATCCAGGCCGATCCGCTAACCTATCGTTTCGACGGTAAACAGACCTTGCGCATCACCTGTCAAAATGGTGAACTTGAGTCCCGCTTCCACCAGGTCGAGCTCCTGCTCGCCAGTTTGATCGACGAAACATGACCAGATTGATCCCGCTTTGCTTCCTGCTGCTGGCACAGGGTTTTGCCGGCGCCGCGCTCGCCCAGGGTGCCGATGAAGCCGAGCCACCCCCGCTGTACGACGTCGAAATCGTTATTTTCAAAAACCGCCAGGTTCCGAAAAGCCGCGAGTTCGCGCTGCCGGTCAGTTCACCCGGCAAGGACGAAGACGCCATCGACCTGGCTTCGCCGACAAGTCTAGCC
>JASJCI010000054.1 GCA_030066085.1 Gammaproteobacteria bacterium
GGATGACGGGGTGACCGCGGGGATGACGAGGTGAGCGCGGGGATGACGGGGTGACCGCGAGAACGACACCGGCGCTCACGCGGACTCCTCGACCACGACCGACGGCAGCGTCAGCCTGGCGATGCGCTTGGTCAGTGAATAGATGCGTTTCATGCTGTCGATCAATTCGTTTTCGAAATGGGTCACGTCGATGTTGTCCACACCCTCGGCGCGCATCCGCTGCGCCTGTACCTGCAGCGCCTGGAAAACCAGCTGATTTATTTCGTCTTTCATGCGCAGAATGTTTTGCGCCGCGACTTCATCGTTGTCGACTACCACCGAAGACACCAGGGCCAGCGCCCGTTTGATCTGTTTGTACAGGTCTCTCAGGATCACGCGAGATGTTTCCGTCATTTCGATATCCGCCTTGATCACCTCGATCGCGACTTCGACAATACTGGTTTCGATCACGTCGCCAATGCGCTCGAGCTCTGCGTTGGCCTGCAGGTAGCGCAGCAAAAGGTCGTTTTCCTCCTCGGTCAGGTTTTGCACCGTAAGCCGGCGCAGGTACCCGGTTATCTCCGCGTGCAGGATATCGACCTGGTCATCGATCTTGGCAATGTTTTCAAAGCTCTTGATATCCCGATTCTGAAACGCCTTTTTCAACCGCTTGAGCATCTTTTCGGTTATCGACGTCAAATGTCCGAGTTCGAGACGCACCATGTCGAGCGCGATCGATGGCGTTTCGATCAATTCCTCGTCCAGGTACTTCGGCCTGATGATCGCCTTTTCGACGACTACTTTTTCCGGCACCAGCTTTTCGACGATACGCCCGAGCTGGGTAGTAAAACCGATGAAGATCAGCGTATTGGCGATGTTGAAAATAGTGTGCGCATTGGCGATCTGGCGCGGCACCTCGGCCGCGAGCTTGTCGGTGCCGCCAAGTCCTTCGGCCACCGGCGATATCTGCATCACGACGTTCGCCAGTTGCGGAATAAACAGTATCCACAGCACAACCCCGGCAACGTTGAAAATGACGTGCACCAGCGACGCGCGCCGGGCCTCGACCGGTTTGCCCAGCGACGCCAGGATCGCGGTGATACAGGTGCCGATATTGGCGCCGAAGGCGAGCGCGATACCCGCCGGTAGCGTAATGAAACCCTGGCTCGCCATGACGATGACGATCCCCGTGGTCGCCGACGAGGACTGTACCAGTGCGGTGAAAGCCGCGGCGACCAGGATACCGAGCACCGGGTTTTCCATGGTTGCCATCAGGTTGATAAAGGGTTCATAAGTCCGCAACGGCGACATGCCGTCGCTCATGACGCCCATGCCGAAAAAGATCAGCCCCAGGCCCATCAGCATGTTGCCGTACTGCTGTACGTTGTCCTTTTTCGACATGAACAGCATGCCGAAGCCGACCGCAATCATCAAAAGCGCGGCCTTGGTAACCTTGAAGGCGACGATCTGCGCGGTGATCGTGGTGCCGACGTTGGCCCCCATGATCACGCCGATCGATTGCGACATGGTCATCAGCCCGGCGGACACGAAACCGACCACCAGCACCGTCGTCACCGACGAGCTCTGGATCACGGACGTGACGAAGGCGCCGGTAATCGCCGCCGAGAAACGGTTCCTGGTCAGCTTCGACAGCAATATCTTCATCTGGTCGCCGGCAGCGGCCTTGAGACCGTCGGACATTTGCTCCATGCCGAACAGGAACAGCGCGAGCCCGCCGAACAGCTCCATCGCCATCTTGAGCCAGTTCAGCTCCGTGGAACTCTCGCTCGCCGCCCAGGCCATGACCGGCACCAGGCACAGGATCACGAGCCCTACGCGTTGAACCAGCGAACGCCGGAATCGAAATGGTTTGGCAATCATGGATACCCTCCCCCGCATGCAGCCAGACGACAGGTTTCGATGTTAACCGAAGCAGGCACCCCGGTAACAATCGAATTCTGTTCGTTGTTGCGAGCGCCACCATAGTATCGGACCCATGCAACTAACCCACCCGTCGTCACCTGTTCACGCACCCGTCGTCATTCCCGCACACCTGTCGTCACTCCCGCACACCTGTCGTCATTCCCGCACACCTGTCGTCATTCCCGCGCACCTGTCGTCACCTGTTCGCACACCTGTCGTCATTCCCGCGCAAGCGGGAATCTGGTGATCGACGTTACGTCATCAGCTCAAGATCCCCGCCGGGCCGCGCAGGCTTGCGCGGGGATGACGGGGTTACCGCGGGAAAAGATTCTTAGCCACCAAAGTCGTGATCCAGCTCTACGTCGGCTGGTTGAGCTAACTATCATTCGCGCACCTGTCGTCACCTGTTCGCACACCTGTCGTCATTCCCGCGCAAGCGGGAATCTGGTGATCGACGTTACGTCGTCAGCTCAAGATCTCCGCCGGGCCGCGCAGGCTTGCGCGGGGATGACGGGTGGTCTTGGTGAGCCAAGTGGCCGCGGGCAGTCGGCAGTGCGCTACTCTGCGGTAGCCTTGAACTGGCGGAATTCGAGCCACAGCAGGAATTCCTGGTATTCCTCGGACTCGGCTCCCTCGGCGCGCAGGCGGCGCCACTCCTTGTAGGCTTCGAACTCGGCCTGTTCGTCCATTTCCGGCGGCGCCGGCGCGGACGCGGCAGGCCTGCTATCCGCTGCTTCAGTCCCCTGCTCCGCGGCGGCATTTTCGCCGCCCCACTGCAGGCTTGCGACGCCGTCCTCACCGGTAAACACACCGGGACCAGGCATCGCGTCGCGTTCGCTCTGGGTCTCGTCAATATCTCCGAGACTGGCCGTGCCGCAGCCTGCGACCAGCAGCGCGCACAGGCACAGCAGCGAGCACCGTTTCGCCATGGCCAGCCCGGGCGCTCGCCTGCCCATCAAAACTTGAGCCGGGCGCCGCCGACCAGCGCGGTGATGTCGTCCTCACCGGCGACGTCGTCGAGGCTTTCCACCCGGTAACAAGCATACATCTGAAAGCCCTCCAGCAGGTTGCCCACCCAGGCAACGCTGACCGCGCCGGCGTCGCCGGCGGCCCTGTCCCGCGTTTCCGACCAGTCGATGCCCCAGGCGTGGTCACCGGTGCGGTAACCGAGCTTGAAGTACAGGTTTTCCGGGTCACCGTCGCTGTCCTCGCTACCGTAGGAACCGGTCAGGTTGAAACCGCCACCCGCCAGCCAGCTGGCCGAAGCCGCGTGACCCTGCGCGCCATCGCCGCTGTCCGCCTCGTCCCAGACGGCGGCCCTGATCTCGAAACTGTCGCTCTTGTAACCGATCGCGGCCTCGACCTTGTCGCCGTTGCCGATGCTGCCGGCAAACGATACCCTGTCGATCGCGCCGTCGTAACGAAGATTATCGTTGCGGCTGAGCCCGTCGAAACTCGACCTCGCGTCTCCGACGGTGATTCCCGAGGTACCGTATTCCAGCGAGCCCAGCAGATCGTTGCTCGAGCCAACGTACTGGATCACGGTCGTGCCCGAGAGATCGATCTCGGCCGAGCCGTTGGCGGCGCCGGAATTCTGCCCGATGGCGAACTTGCCGAAATTACCCTTGATCCAGACATTCGAGTGGCGATTGGAAAACTCGTCGCCGCTGCCGACATCGCCGTTGATGCCGTCACTGTCGAGGCTGTCCGCGGTGATATCGCTCGAAGGGTTGCTTTGCAGCTCGGTTTCGTAGAGCAGGCCGACGCTCATGTCGTCGCGGTAATCGCCCGCGCCGGTGATCCGAATCCGGGTGCCGCTGACCGAGTTATCGGCGTGCACCAGGCCATCCTCTTCGCCGTTATCCACGCTCATGATCAGGCGGTTGACATGGCCGGAAAACTCGAACTCCACCGCACCGACGGCAGCGGGCAGCATTAAAACTGCGACTGCCCCGATGATCAGCGGGTCAACGGATTTTTTTGCCTTAACGCTCATGTCATCGTTCTTTTGCTTGTAGCGCCGACCGCCCTATTGTAAACACGCCGGGCCCGGGCGCATACATTATTCCCGCACACGGCGTTCAGTTTTTTACCAGGCGTTGCACCTGAAATGTGAATCTACCTGCCCGCTCGCGCGGAGATGGCGGCGCCCGCCGTTGTTCCGCCAGGTCAGACCTCGCGCAGGCGGGACCTGGTACCGTCGACAAGGACGATCCGTTCGCCCCGGACATCGAGGACTAACCCGGCAACTTCGAGTTTGCCTACGTGCCGCGGCGCGAAGACCACGAATCCGGTTTGATGCTGCAATATGATCTCGACCTCGACGAAAACCGCGGTGCGCTACAGCTCGAGCGGACTTTTTCGATGTACCGCTGCTGCCGTGGCCAGGAGCAGGTTTTCAACGGTTACGGCGAGAGCCTGATCGATTACGACGCCAGTACCACGCGCGTCGACGTCGGCATCCTGCCGGCGGGCCTGTTGTAAACTGGCCCACTCCTGCCATTGTGGCGGGCGAAGGCACGCGAACCTTGACCCGATCCCGGTAAGAATGGATGATTTGCACCGCTTCTATACACGAACACAACTTGTGCCCGCCGTCCCGGGGCCTGCTGCTGCCTTCGTATATCCAGCCGCGCGGACAGCACCGGAGCTTCCGGTCCAACCTGATTCACGAGTGAGGGGAAACTACTCATGGCACTCTTCGATAAATCGGACATCGACAACAAGATCGTCGCCAGCTCGATCCTGTCCTACGTGCAGTTCGGCGCGCTGCTGCTGCTGCTGTGGTGGTGTCTCACGATCATTGCGCCGTTCCTGAACCTGATCGTCTGGGGCATCGTGATCTCGGTTGCCGCCTTTCCGCAGCACCGCGCGCTGACCGCGAAGCTCGGCGGCCGCGCCAGGCTGTCGAGCGTTATCCTGACACTGGTGGGTATCGCCATCATCGTGCTGCCGGCCTGGATCCTGGCCGAATCGACCATCGACGGCATGCAGCAGGTGGCGGCCGAATTCGAGGACGGCACCATCGATGTGCCGCCGCCCAATCCCGCCGTGGCCGAGTGGCCACTGGTCGGCGAAAAGCTGTACGCGCTGTGGACCCAGGCCGAGACCAATCTCGAAGGGGTCGTCAACAAGTTCGAACCGCAAATCAAGGCGCTCGGGGAAAAACTGCTCGGTGCCGCCGCCGCCGGGGTCGGCGGCGTACTGCAAATGGTGTTGTCGATGATTATCGCCGGCGCGCTGCTCAGCCAGGCGGCGCCGGGCTACAACCTCACGCGGATGTTTTTTTCCCGGCTGATGGGCGAACAGCGCGGACCGGGCATGGCGGACCTGTCGATCTCGATCATCCGCAGCGTGGTCAAGGGTGTACTCGGTATCGCGCTGATCCAGACCGTGCTCGCCGTAATCGGCCTGCTGGTCATGGGCGTACCGGGCGCCGGCCTGATCGGTTTCTTCGTGCTCGTGCTCGCGATCGTGCAGCTACCGCCGATCCTGATCCTCGGCCCGGTCGCCGCCTGGGTGTACTCCTTCGCCGACCCGGTACCGGCAACGATATTCCTGGTGTATTCACTGGTCGTCAGCGGCTCCGACGCCTTCCTCAAGCCGCTGCTGCTGGGCCGCGGCGTGCAGGTACCGATGCTGGTGATCCTGCTCGGCGCGATCGGCGGTGCGATCTCGATGGGTATCCTCGGGCTGTTTCTCGGCGCGGTCATCCTCGCGCTGGGCTACGAGTTGCTGCGCGCCTGGCTGAATCCCGAGGGAACCGAAGAGGAAGCGTCGGCATCGTCGGAATCGCAGTAGATCTTGCCGCCGAGTCGGTGACCAATGCGAACCATTGGTCACCGGCCCTGTTCTTCCCAGATTGCCTCGGTGCAAGGCACTGCGCATATTCTCTGTACCCACTGTGTGGTTTACTTGCCGTAATGTGCATGCCTCAAAGGAAACAAATAAGGCCTGGATCTTTACTGTGAGACCCTGCTTTGACGAAGAGACGAACCATGAAAACAAGGAACATTGCCATCTTGCTGGCAACCATTTTCTCGACCGTGGCTATCGCCCACGATATCGGCCTCGAGCACGAGCATGTCGAGGGCGGATGGAATACGGAAGCCGGATTCGTTTCGGATGTCGATATCGAATCGAAGCTGTGGAACCCGCGCGGCAAGTCGCAGGACGAAATCAACCAACGCGCCGAATATGTCGCAGAGTTTTTCGACGGTGGCCGTACCGCCGAGGACCGGGCCGCCGATGAAGACATCAAGCAGCGTTACAAGGACGCTATCGTGATCAATTCGCTGATGCCGTCCGGCATCGGCATCCAGGGAGTCAACGAAGACAAGTTCAGGGAGGCGGTCGAGCACAATCGGGATAACGGCGTTACGCTGATCTCGACCTCGGTGTGGGCATTCGAGGGCGTTAACGACGTGTCGTTCCAGGACACCATCGATCGCACCGACGCGGCGATCGAGCAGCTTGGCCTGGTGAAGGTCGAGTCGGTCGACGATATCCGCCGGGCCAAGACCGAAAACAAGTTTGCCATCATGTACAACGCCCAGGGTGCCGACTTCGTCATCGACGACCTCGACCAGGTGAAATGGGCCAAGGACAACGGCATCCAGGTCATGAACTTCACCTACAACAACGACAACGCGCTCGCCGGCGGTGGTCAAAATCCGGAAAACAACGGCGTGACCGAGCTGGGCAAGCAGTTCATCGAACGCATGAACAAGGAGCGCGTGATCCCGGACTGCTCGCATTCGTCGTCGCAGGCCTGCATCGACATGGCGAAGTATTCCAGCCGCCCGGTGATCGCATCCCACTCGAACGTGCAAACCCTGTTCGACACCGGCCGCAACGTCAGCGTCGAGGCGATCGAAGCCATCGCGGCCACCGAGGGCGTGATTTGCACGGTTGGCGTCGGCCTGTTCCTGAACCAGGACGGCAGCGCGTCGATGGACGCCATCGCGAAGCACGTCCATCGCGTCGGCGAACTGGTCGGTCGCGATCACACCTGTTACGCCTCGGACTATTCCTACATGTACAAGGCGTTCCTGAATTCTTTCATCGCCGTGGTCGACAAGTACCCACCCGAAAAAGGTTTCGGCGCACCGACCCAGAACGCCGGCGGCGGCGACATCTGGGGCGTCGCGCGCGTGCTCGAGGACCAGTACGACTGGTCCGAGGAAGACATTCGCGGCTTCCTCGGCGAAAACCTGATGCGGGTTTACGCCGCCAACTGGAACTAAGCCATGCCGAAGATCTTGCTGTTATTGCTGATGATCGGCGTATTTTCCTGTCACGCGCAGGAGAATACGGGTGGCGACCCGGCCATGAGCGAGGAAGACCGGGCGAAGAACAACGTCTGGCACAAGGCCAAGCTGCGCGGGGTGGCGTTTCGCGCGATCGGCCAGGAGCCGGGCTGGCTACTCGAGATCAAGAACGGCGAGGAAATCCTTATCGTGACGAATTACGGGCAGGACAAGGTGGCTTATCCCTACGTCGAGCCGCGGGAGGACAAGGCGGCGCGCAGGACCGTGTTCCAGGTGGACGCCGACACCCGCGTGCTGATCGAGGGCAGACCCTGCAGCGATACGATGAGCGGGGAGCAGTTTCAGACCACGGTGACAGTGACCAGCGGCGGCAAGACGCTGAAGGGTTGTGGTCGGGCGTTGTATTGATTCCTTCTTGGCCCCTGTGTCATTCCCGTCCCCCCTCCGTCATTCCCGCGAAAGCGGTAATCTTGGGCCGGAGTCCTAGTCACGAGATCCCCGCTTTCGCGGGGATGACGAGGCAGGTCCTAGGGATGACGAGGTAGATACTGGGGGTGACGGGGTGAGGCATTGAAGTGATGGAAAAGTGTTCGGTTTGAAGACCTGGTTTGTTTTGGCTCTGCTGGTATCACTCGCGGGCTGCGCGACGGCGGCGCAGGGGGAGCGGCTGCGTGGCGGATATACCTTCGGTCACGAGGTCAGGACATTCTGCCCCGAGATCAATTCGCAGTGTTACTGGCTCGGTCCGGGTACTCCCGCGGAAGTCCGCCAGCAATTGAATGATATTTACGACGCGAAAAAGCCCGGCCTGTACAAGCCCGTGTGCGTTGTCGTCGACGGCGTGATCGACCGCGATTCGCCGCGCAGCGGGTTTGCCGCTGACTACGACGGTCTGATCGATGTTACCGCCGTGCACGGCGCCTGCGAGGATAGCTCGATGCTCGTGCCCGGCGACCTTAACCACCGCCGCTGGGTACTCAGCGCGCGTAACGGCGTGCCGGTGAGCGACGCCGAAGCAGCGGTGGTGCTCGACTTCGGTGAACGCCTGTTCGTCGAGGGACGCGAAGGTTGCCGGCACTTCAGCGGGTTTGCCACGCTCGCCGGCGACACGATTCGCTTCGATGGCCTGGACTTCGACCTGTCGTCCTGTGCCGCTGGCGGATCGACGCCGGCCGCGCTCGCAGATCAGCCGGCCTGGCGGATCGAGCTTGCCCGCGGCGAACTGCTGCTGCACAACGGCGCAACCCGCCTGGCCTTCGAGCGCGACGACTGGCGCTAGGCGACGATTCGAAAAATCGGTCCAGGGTCGCGCGATGCGCACAAAAACCGGCGATTTGGTAGCCAGCTATTTGGCGTGAAATGGTATTTACTTCACCGGCGTCATCCAACAAGATTCGTCCACGAAACTTCGACGCAGGAAATTTCACATGAAACCAATCCAGCCGTCGGCCCTGGGCCTGGCGCTGGCGTTGTTGTTGCCCGGCATAACCCTCGCACAGGAACAGGAGCAGAGCATCGACGAAATCGCCAAGGAGCTGGCCAACCCGAACACCTCGGTGGCGTCGCTGACGTTCAAGCTGCAATACCGTACATTCGAAGGTGACCTCGGGGATGCTGACGACCAGGACAGCACGACGCTGTTGTTCCAGCCTTCGCTGCCGTTCAAGCGCGACGACGGCTCGAAAATCATCTGGCGCCCAGCGGTGCCGTTGATCGTCGATCAGCCGCTGTTCGAGGGCGGAGACGACTGGGACGAGGAAACCGGCATGGGGGCATTTCCTTCGACCTGGCCTACGCGCTGCCGACGGACGAGAACGACCCGGGCAAGCTGGTCGCGTTCGGCATCTTTACGTCGCTGCCGACCGGCGACGACGATCTCGGCTTCGGCGAAGCGACCACGCTCGGCCCCGAGTTCCTCTACGGCAAGATCAGCAAGGAGATGATCTGGGGCATATTCCCGAACCACCAGTGGGATATCAGCGGCGATATCGAGGTCAACCTGACCACGACCCAGCTGTTCTACCTGCGTTTTGCCGAGGGCGGCCTGACTTATGGCACTTCGCCGATCATGACTTTCGACCACGAGGAAGACGAGTGGACCATTCCACTGAACCTGACCGTCAGCAAAACGATTGCGCTCGGCGGCCGGCCGTGGAAAATTGGCGGCGAGATTAATTACTACGTCGAGCAGCCGGACGACTTCGGACCCGAGTGGATGTTCGTGTTCAGCGTCGCGCCGGTGGTTAAAAACGTTTTGGCGGACTGGTTCAAATGAAATACCTGAAATTGACATTGATATTAGCCGGCCTGGCGCTCGGCGCCTGCGCCACCGGCCCCGGGGACGAGATGGCGATGCCGTCCGGCGCCATGGTCTGCGAGGATCCGCGCCCCGAGGTCTGCACGATGGATTACCGGCCGGTCTGCGGCACGCGCAAGGACGGTTCGAGCGAGACTTATGCCAACGGCTGCGGCGCCTGCGCCAATCCCGAGGTGGTTTACTGGGTCGAAGGCGCCTGCCCCGAATAAGCAACCGGTTGCGGATACCATGCAACTTCGATCGTTAGCGCTGCTGCTCGCCCTGCTTTCGCCCGCCGCGCTGGCCGCGACCGACACGTCGTCGGCGCAGAAGTCGTACAAGTCCAGCTACGACAACGAGGAAGGATTCGCCGGCCCCGGCTCGACCGTGCGCCAGCTCGAGGAAGACGACCAGCAAAAGACCCCGGCGTTTCGCTTCGAGACCTTCGACCGGTTGCTCGAACCCTGGTTCGAGGGCAAGAAGGGAATCTACGACATCAGCGGCCTGCAGCTCGGCTTTGCCTACAACCTGCTGCACCAGGAGCTCGACGAGTCGCTCGGCGACGACGACAGCGCCACCTCCAGCCTGTTTCGCGTGTCCGGCAAGTGGGAAATCTACAACCGTGGAAAAAAGGACAAGGGCCAGCTGGTGTTCAGCTTCGACAATCGCAACAACCTGTCCGACCTGGCGCCCGCCGGCCTCGCCGGCGAGGCCGGCTACATCGGCCAGACCGGCGCGCTGTTTTCCGATGTCGATACCATCCTCGGCGATTTTTACTGGAGCCAGTATCTCAACGA
Source organism: Gammaproteobacteria bacterium (assembly GCA_030066085.1). Classification (GTDB taxonomy): domain Bacteria; phylum Pseudomonadota; class Gammaproteobacteria. The sequence goes on from JASJCI010000054.1 coordinate 10,266, forward strand.
GGGCCGGACCGGCCTGATCATCGGCCGCTACGATCCGAACGACTTCTTCGACGTGATCGGTTACGCCAATCCCTGGACCGCCTTTCAGAACCTTTCGATCCTGTTCAACACGTCGATCGCGCTGCCCGACTGGGGTTTCGGCATCGGTGCCGGCCACTGGTTCGAGGGTGACCGGGTTTACCTGTTCGGCTCGCTCAGTGACGCCAACGCGGTGCTGACCAAAGAAGAGTTCGAGTTCGATACCGACGAACTCTACAAGACGGTCGAACTCGGCTGGTCGCCGGGCCGCGACCAGCGTTACCTCAAAAACATCCACGTCACCCTGTGGCAGGTCGACACACGCGAGGACGACGGCATCGACGAGGCCGACGGCGTGACTCTCGGCGCCAACTGGACCTGGGACCAGACCTGGATGCTGTTCACCAAGATCGGCTCGTCCGACGCCGATGCACCGAACGACCCGCAGATCGCGGAAAACTCGGTGACGATCGGCGGTATTTATTACTTCGCCAACCGCTCCGACCTCGTCGGTATCGCCTACAACGAGAGCGAACTCGCGGCCGACGGCCTCGACGACCAGACCACGCTGGAAGCCTTTTACCGTTTTCAGCTGGCGCAGAACCTCGCGCTCACGCCGAGCATCCAGGTCCTCGGCGACCCGGCTCTGAATCCCGAGGAAGACGAGATCACCGTCTTCAGCCTGCGCCTGCGCCTGACGCTTTAACTCATGCCGATCGCATCTGAATCAACCCCGCCTCGCAAGCGCAGCAACCTGCCCACCCCGGCGTCGTTGCAAGCGCAACGAAGCAATCTCCCCTTTGCCGGCGATCGCCTCGACCCAGGGGGCCTGAAGACACCGCGCTCCTCGCAACCGGGAGCGTGTTCGTGATGCCATTTCAGCCAGTCCGTTATCGCCCTCTTTTGCGTAAAGGGCCCGGGGATGCTGCATACCTCGCGATGACGAGCATGGTCCTGGTTCCGTTGCAGCTAGTCCGGCGCCGGCTCGATTTCCGCGTCAGATTTACGGCCGCCGTCATCTGGACCTGCCTGGCCACGGCAGTTGCGCCACCGGCCCTGGCCGGGGGTGAATCGGCCTCGGTCACCGGCACCGTGGCTTATCGCGAGCGCATCGCGCTGACGCCGGAAGCCGTGGTCGAGGTGCAGTTACTGGATGTCTCGCTCGCGGATGCCTCGGCCAAGCTGATCGCCGAACAAACGATAAAACCCGAACACCAGGTGCCGATTCCGTTCGAGCTGGTCTACGATCCCGCCACGATCGACGAACGCTATACCTACACGGTGCGCGCGACTATCCGCGAGCGCGGGCGGCTGATGTTCACCACCGACCGCAGCTACCGCGTGCTGACGCGTGGCGCCCCGAACCACGTCGACCTGATCCTCGTCCGCACGTCCAATTAGCACGGTCGTCGCCGCTACCCTTTCGCTATCCCCGCTACTCCGCCGTCATTCCCCCTACTCCTCCGTCATTCCCCCTACTCCTCCGTCATTCCCCCTACTCCTCCGTCATTCCCGCGCAAGCGGGAATCTCATTCGGGTGCCACCGTTATAAGATCCCCGCTTGCACGAGGATAACGGATAGCCGAGTGGTGAAAGCAAATAATGGTGACAGTTGCCACCGTATGAATTAACTTACCATGACCCAGTCGGTTGGAGATGATTTTGCCGGAGTCTATCGCGAAGCTTGCCGGAATTGTTCGGGTGCTGCCCTTCATGTTGCTGTTGCTTGTGCCGCTGCCGGCCAGCGCCGTCGATCCGACCAGCATGACCCTGACGCCGTTGGTCGGCTACCGCTTCGGCGGCGATTACGAGGATGCCGCGTCAGGGTCGGATCTCGACATCGAGGACAGCGAAATCCTTGGCCTGATTTTCGGCTGGGACCGGCCCCGTGGCGCGCTCGAAATCAGCTACACCCGTCAATCCAGCGAATTCGAGGGCAACAGCCGGGTCTCGCCCGCTTCGCTGGTCGACATCGACATCGATAACTACCTGCTCGGCGGCAAACTGATCATGAACCGCGACCACGGCACTTACCTGACGTTTATGCTGGGCGTCACCGAAATCGATATCGACTCCTCGGCGCTCGATTCCGATCTCAAGCCCTCGTTGGGTTTTGGTGGCGGCTTCGATCGGCGGCTGAACGACCGCTTTGGATTCCGCCTCGGCTTGCGTGGACTCGTCACCATTCTCGATTCCGACGACGATGACCTGTGCAAATCGTCGAGCAACTGCCCGATCCTGCTCGACGGCAATACGCTGGTGCAGTGGGACCTGTTCGCCGGCCTCAACTTCCGCTTCTAACTCCCACCAACCTCCCGTCATTCCCACCAACCTCCCGTCATTCCCGCGCAAGCGGGAATCTCAGATCGAAGCCACCGTCACAAGATCCCGGGACGCCGGACCGCCGCTTGTGCGGGGAAGACGTAGGGAGAACCGTCATTTCCGCGAAAGCCTGCGCGGCCCGGCGGGAATCTAACCATCCATCGTGATACCCTGAATTTCCCAAAAATGACTTCAAGGACGAAGCCATGGAAGAAAAGATCCCCTGCGTCTACATCCTCACCAATAAACCCGACGGTGTACTTTACATCGGCGTAACCACGAACCTGGCACAACGCACCTGGCAGCACCGGCAGAAACTCGTGGATGGCTTCAGCAAGAAATACAACCTGCGCCGGCTCGTTTGGTTCGAGCGACACGAAAGCATCGTCAGCGCCATCACGCGCGAAAAACAAATGAAAAAGTGGAACCGGGACTGGAAGATTCAGCTGATCGAAGCGGCAAACCCGGCCTGGAACGACCTGTACAACGAAATCTTGTGAGGTCTAAACACCCCCCACGTCATTCCCGCGAAAGCGGGAATCTTCAGACGATGCCCAAAATGAGATCCCCGCTTACGCGGGGATGACGTTGGAGGGGGCTCTGAGGTCCCCGCTTACGCGGGGATAACGTAATAGTTACCGCGAGTGGAATTCGCGCAGCTGCTCGCGCAGGCGGAGGCGTTCCTGGTATTCCTGGTTGAACTGTTCGGCCGGCACGCCCTGCCAGAGTTGCTGGTAGACGCGCAGCTTGTTGGCGCCGTAGATTTTGGCCAGGTCTTCGTTCGAGTAACCCCGTTTCCACAGCTCGTCGGTCACCGCCGGCAAAACTCGCGACAGCGGCGCGGAATCGGTGGCGCCCTTGTTGAACGCATCGATCATGTATCCGCCATCGTTGTAAATGTCGGCATTCTGCTTGGCGAAGGCCACGATCAGCTCGGTCGAAAACATGTCGTCGGTGGCGATGCCGACGTGGTCGACGCCTACCAGCTTGACGTAATAGTCGATCATGTCGGCGGCGTGTACCGGCGTGATGTCGTCCGGCCAGATGCCGTCCATCATCCATTCGGTAAAGGTCGGCGAAACGAAGCCACCGCTTTTCGCTGCGCGCAGGGCTTCCTCGTCGGAGATATTGCGATAGCAACCGCGCGCGGTCGCATTGGGTTCGTCCTTGTACAGACCCGCTGGCAGCGAATGGGTGAACGCAAACGGGACGCCGGGGTAGTTTTCTTCCAGGTGCGCCATCGCGTCGGCGGCGGTTTTGGCGCCGGTATGGCTCAAATCGACCATCATGCCGTGGCGCACCATCCTGTCGATCACGGCGCGACCCCAGGGCGTCAGGCCATGGTCCTGGCCGTTGTAGGCCGCGAGCGAACCCGACCCGGTGCGAAACCGGTCGTTGTAAGCCAGGATCATGCTGCTGATACCCATTTCGCGCAGGGTCGCAATCCGACCGAGGTCTTCCTCGAGTACGGTGGCGGTCTGCAGGTTCCAGATCACCGCGGTTTTACCAAGGATATGCGCGGCCTCGATGTCACGCGTGGTGCGGACAAAAGTGTACTTGTCCTGCTCTTCCGCCATTGCGGAGCGGTGCTTCTGGTGCTGGCGCAGGAACTCGTCCCAGTTTTGCGAGGCTGCCGCCAGGGTAATGTCGTGGCCGGTAATGCCGGCGCCGCGAGCTTCCCGGAAGTACTCCAACAGCTGCTCGTTCTTGCTCCAGCCGACCCCATACGGGCTCGCGAGCATACCGATAACAACCGTGTCCTTGACGAACTGCTTCGCCATATCCGAGGCCGGCCAAACCTTCGCATCGAGGCTGGCGTGGGCGGTCGAGATCAGCGTGAGCGAGGCGGCCAGCGTCAGTAGTAATTTTTTCATCGAGTGTGTCCTTATCGATCCTGATTCAGTGCGCCGTGTCAGTTCGGCGATCGCAAGCAATCTTGCCATAGCAGGGTTGAAACACAACCCGGCACTTTACCGTCATTCCCACTATTACTTCGTCATTCCCGCAAATTCTCCGTCATTCCCGCGTACGCGGGAATCTCGGGCGAATCCATCGTCACAAGATCCCCGCTTTCGCGGGGATGACAGGAATGGTGGACGTCATTCCCGCGCAAGCCTGCGCGGCTTTAGGCCCTTCGGGTCCCGGCGGGAATCTTGTACCGACGGCACCGTATCAAGATCCCGGGACGCCGGACCGCCGCTTTCGCGGGGATGACGATTGCGCGTTATTCGTAAGGTTTGACCGAGGATGCGTCGATCACGTAGGCGCTGGGGATGTCGGCGGCGCCGTCGACGAAGTTCAGGTTGGACTGCAGCTGCTCGGTTTTCAGCAGGCCGTCGACCCAGACCGGCGTATACAGACTGCCCGTGTTGGCGAAACCTTCATCGGTGGTGACGTGCACGATCTGGTTCGGCGGCGGCGGCGGCGTGTGGATGCAGGCACCGACCCAGGGCACGAGGAAAAAATCGGTCACCCGCTCACCGTCGAACTCGAGCGGCAGCAGGTAGCCCGGCATGCGCACGGTTCGACCGTTCAGGTCGGGGTTGGTCATAAAGGTCTTGGCGATCCGCTCCTTGACGACGTCTTCGTGCATCGCGATCAAGCCGTCGACGTCGACTTCCTGCTCCGCGAGATCCGCCAGCCGCTGTTCGTGTTCGGCCAGCGTTTCTTCGTCGACATTTTTTCCCGATTCGAGGCGGACCCGAATCTCGACCACCAGGCTGAGTTCGTAGAGCTGGTCCTCGTCGAGCAGCGTAAAGGGGTCGTCGAACTCTGCTTCGGGCGGCACCAGGTCATCCCAGGTGATCTCGCGTGACTCGGACGCGAAACTGCCCGCCTGCAGTATCAAGCCCGTGATCAGCGTAAGGACAACGAGGAATGGATGTCTGGGCATGTCGTTCGATCCGAAAAAGCTATGGGCCGATGTAAGCGCTGCCGGCTTGGCAATCATTATACATACGCCTTTTGCGTGTATGTCCGATCAGTTCAAAGCTCGATACAAGGGTACGCGCAAGGTAGAGCCGTCACGGATCAAGCGGTTCGACAGAAACAAGTATCTGCATGCAGGGTGACCGGTTCCTCGCTCGCCCAAACCTGAGCTGGCATAAAGTAATAGCAAGTAGGATTTGTTGAAAATCCGATCCAAGGAGGCAAAAATGGCGTACGCATACCCGTCCCGGATGCTGTCCCGCTGCAGACAACAAAACACTACTCAAAGAGGGAGTCGATGAAGAACAGGATTTTTGCCTCGGTCGCGATACTCTGTATGGCGCTGCTATCGCAACCGATATTCGCCGCGGACGAAAAGGAACTGCCGCAGACCCTATTCACCAACGTCAATATTTTCAACGGCACCGAGGACCGGCTGTACGAGAACCACCAGGTGCTGGTCGAGGGCAACATCATCCGCGCGATCTCGGCGGGCGAGATCGAAACCCGTGACGACGCCACGGTCATCGAAGGCGACGGGCGCACGCTGATGCCCGGTTTCATCGAAAACCATGCCCACCTGATGTTGCCGGGACCTACGCTGCCCGCGATGGAAGCCAACAGCACCTGGGAAGACCTCGCCATCCACGGCACGCGCATGGCCGAGATGTACCTGATGCAGGGATTCACCACGGTGCGCGACGCGGGTGGCGCCAACGCCGGTCTGCGACGCGCGATCGACAGCGGCACGATCATCGGTCCGCGTTTCTACCCGTCGGCCGCGTTTCTAAGCACGCGCGGCGGTCACGCGGACTTCGCCAACTTCACCTCGCCCCCGGGAGAGACTTCCAATTTCAGCCGCCTGAACATGGCGCAGGAAGTCGACAGCGTCGCCGACATGAACAAGTTCGCGCGCAACAACTTCCGCATGGGCGCAACCCAGCTGAAGTACATGCAGTCGGGCGGTGTGGTCTCGGCCTTCGATCCGTGGCAGCTGCTGGCCGGCTCGAAGGAAGAAATCGAGGCCGCGGTCGCGGTCGCCGAGTCCTACGGCAGCTACGTGATGGCGCATTCCTATCGTAAAAAAGCCATCATGGATGCCCTCAACGCCGGTGTACGCTCGATAGAGCACGGTTTCATGTTCGATTGCGAAATTGCCGAGCTGATGAACGAAAAAGGCGCCTATATTACGACCAACCTGACCGCGTTTGCGCCCGGGCTGTTCGACATCCCGGCGGTGCGCGACGTACCGGCCAGCCTGCGCAAAGCGAGATCGGCGACCCAGGCGTTCGAGAACTACATCCCTAACATGAAAAAGTGCCCGGTCAAGCGAGGGTTCCATACCGATTGCGTGGGTTCGGTAGCCGCCTGCAACAAGCAGATTGCGTACGAGAAATACCTGAACGGCGATTTCTTCGGTAACTACGCCACGCTGGTTGCGATAACCTCTGTTGGCGGCGAGATCGCCGCTATGTCGGGTGATTTCACGAATCCCTATCCCGACACCAGGCTTGGCGTGGTCGAAAAAGGCGCCTACGCCGACCTGCTGCTGATCGATGGCAACCCGCTCGAGGACCTGTCGGTAATCGGCACCTCAGACAAGTGGTTCGACGCGCCGGAACGACCTGCAAGCCCCGAGACCATCCGCATCATCATGAAAGACGGCGTGGTTTACAAGAATACGCTGTAGCCAAACACGTTATTCCCGCCCAAGCCTGCGCGGCTTTAGGCCCTTCGGGTCCCGGCGGTAATCTGACAATACGAAGCCATGGCAAGGTCCCCGCCTGCGCGGGGACAACGCAAATGTCGTTATTCCCGCACAAGCCTGCGCGGCTTTGGGCTCTTCGGGTCCCGGCGGGCTCCGGCGGCCTGGAATACCGCACTGAGTCCGTCGTCGCAAGGTCCCCGCTGGCGCGCACTGCTGTCCGGAATAATTTTTTACAGCACTGTTAACACCTGTCACCCCGCGGCTCGACCGCGGGGTCCAGTGATGAGCCAAGGTTTTCTGGATCCCGCGGTCGAGCCGCGGG
>JASJCI010000019.1 GCA_030066085.1 Gammaproteobacteria bacterium
GTCATGCGCGAATACGGTCTGTTCGCGAAGGAGCTCTGAAGCCATGAATCTCTTTTCCCTGTTCAAACGCCAGGTCGACCTGCGACCCGATGCCGCCGCGCTGATCGATGTCGGCGATAACCGCAGCTGGACCTTTAGCGAGATCGAGCGCGCGTCGCGCGACATGGCCGCGCGCCTCGCCGACGCCGGCCTCGCGCGCGGCGACGGCGTGCTGCTGTTCGTGCCGATGTCGGTGCGCCTCTACGTTACTTTGCTGGCCTGCTTCCGCCTCGGCCTGGTCGCGATCGTGATCGATCCCTACGCCGGACGCGCGCATGTCGAGCGCTGCTGCCGGCGTTACCCGCCGCGGGCCATGATCGGCACGCCGAAGGCCCAGCTGCTGCGCCTGCGGATCCCGGCGTTACGTCGCATCGAGCTGCACTTCAGCGGCACACGGTGGCTGCCGGCGACGTGCTGGCTGCCGCTGGTCGCCGAAACCACGGCCGAAGATCTTGCGGTCGAACTGGCGCCGTCCGAGCCGGCGCTGGTGACTTTCACCAGCGGTAGCACCGCGCTGCCCAAGGTGGCGGTACGCAGTCACGGGTTTTTGCATCGCCAGCACTGCGTGGTCGACCGCAACCAGCAGTTGGTTGCGGGTGCCCGCAGCCTGACGTTGTTTCCGGTATTCGTGTTGTCGAGCCTGGCTGCCGGCATCACCAGTATCCTGGCCGATGTCGACCTGCGGCAGCCGCAGCGCATCGACCCGCGCAAGTTGCTGGCGACGATCGAGCGCTACCGCCCGGACAGTCTCGGTCTGCAGCCGATCGTGATCGCGCGGCTGGCGGACTATTGCCGGCGCGAGCATGAGAAACTGCACGGTAACTTCGTGCTTTACAGCGGCGGCGCGCCGGTGTTTCCGGCGGTACTCGAACGTTTCGGCGCGATCGCCCCGGACGCGCGCATGATCAGCGTTTACGGTTCCACCGAGGCCGAACCGATTGCGCTGAGCGAGATCGTCGACGCCAGTGAAACCCGGGTCAGTCCGGTAAAAGGATTACTCGCCGGCCGACCGGTTAGCGAAATCGAACTGCGCATCCTGCCGTTCGACGATGACCAGCCCTTCGAAATGTCGCGCGCGCAGTTCGAGGAACTTGAACTGGCGCCGGGAGAGATCGGTGAAATTGTCGTGCGCGGTAAGCACGTGCTCGAATCGTATCTCGATGGCGAGGGTGATCGCGACAACAAGTACCGCGTCGATGGCCAGGCCTGGCATCGTACCGGTGATGCCGGCAGCCTCGATCGCGCCGGCCGCCTGTGGCTCGCCGGTCGCTGCATTGCCCGCATCGACGATCGCCGCGGAACCTGTTACCCCCTCGGCATCGAGGCCGCGGCAATGCAGCTGCCGGCGGTGCAGCGCGCCGCGCTGGTGGCCCATGGCGGTGAACGCCTGCTGGTCGTCGCCTGCCGGCCCGCGCAGCGTGTCGCGACCGGGGCAAGCCTGCGCGAGCTGCTCGACGAGGCCGGCATCGACCGTGTCGAGTTCGTCGGCGAAATCCCGGTCGATCGCCGCCACAACGGCAAGGTCGACTACCCCCGCCTGCAAAACCTGCTGGGTCGGCAACCGGATGCCGGGCTGACCCTGGAGACTTCATCATGAACATCGAACATACCCCGCGGCGTGACATACAGTCGCTCGAACGCCTGAATCAACTGGCGCACAAGAATGCCTGGGCCCTCGAAGACCTGGACTGGTCGCTGACGGTCGATCGCGAACGGCTGTGGGCACCGCCGGAAATGTCCCCGCTGAGTTACCTGCCGAGCTTCGAACGCCTCGACGGGGTTCAACAGCGGCGCTACAACCAGATCTTCGCGCTCGCGATCTGCGAGCAGTTCATCTGGTTCGAAACCAACTTCCTGGTCGACGCGATGGAGTCGGTGGTGCGCGACTTCGACGTGCCGGAGGAACTGGTGACAGCGGTGAACTTCCTGACCGAGGAAGAGGTCAAGCACACGCGGATGTTCTGGCGCCTGCTGGAAAAATGTGAACCCGACTGGTATCCGACCCGCGACTATCACCTGTTTCGGATGACGCCGACCCAGCGCCTGCTGACGAAAAGCATGCTGCGCTGGCCGCGCGAGCTGCTGGTCTGGATCTGGATCGCGATCTTCTTCGAGGAGCGCACCGGCGATTATTGCCGCCAGTACCTGCGCTACGAGCGGCGTAACCCCGGCGCGATCGATCCGTCATTCCTGCAGGTGCACCGGTTTCATTTTCGCGACGAGGCGCGTCACTTCCAGCTCGACCAGCACCTGCTCGGCTGGATCTACGATCGCGCGCCGCGCTGGAAATGCCGCCTCGCCGGACGGATGTTTTACCGGGTCATGCGGGGCTACACTTCGCCGCGCAACACCGCGCGGCAAACCCTGCGCCAGCTCGGCCGCGAATTTCCGCAACTCGAGCGCGACGTGATTCCGGCGCTCGAGCGCGAGCTCCCGTTGCTGGGGCAGTCGAAGGAATATCACCGGATGGCTTTTTCGCGCAAGGCGGTCGGCAACAGCCTCGCGCTGTTCGCCGAGTACCCGGAACTCGACCGCCTGTGGCCGCTGTTCCAGGTCGAGACCAGGTCTGACAACCTGCGCCGCGCATGAGCCGCTTCCTGCTATTTCAGCACCGGGGGCGGACGCCTTGAGTTCGCGAACCAGCGACCACAATCGGCCGGTAACGGGTTCCGGGGTTAAAAGGAAACTCCTGACAAAACGGTTTTTTTACATCATTCTTTTCTTGGATAATCAATTCATGGCTAAAGGGTTATCGATTGCGGGGGTGGCAGCGACCCCTGTTAAACGGATGAAATTCAAACAATAATTCATGCAACAGGTGGGGTTTAAACATGTGCTTGAGAAAAGTAAGTAATACATTCATCGTTTCCTGCGCAGCATTTGTCATGGTTGCGTGCGCGTCTTCTTCGAAAGAGATTGCAGCGACTTACGTTTCACCCGCGGAATATGCATCGTTCAGTTGCGACCAGCTATCGCAAGAGCTGGCCCGTCTGAATAAAAAGAAGAACGACCTGGCTTTTGAGCTCGATGAAAAAGCAAGCAGCGACGAGGGATTGACCGCTGTCAGCGTGATCCTGTTCTGGCCGGCCGCCTTTGCATTGGGCGGTAATGAGGAACAGGAAGCAGAGTACGCTCGCATCAAGGGGGAGTATGATGCCGTGCAAAAAGCCGGGGTTGAGAAAAGCTGTAATCTCGATCCGGCCAGGGTTCAAATCGCGAAGATCGAGAAGCAAACGGGTTCGGGTGATTCGAGCTCGGCGATAGAGTTCTACGGTGAAGCCGAGGAGGAGATCAACACTGGCTCATACGATAAAGATCTATGGGCCAAGGCACTGGTCGACGTGGAAGGAGATGAAAACAGGCGCAGGGCGAAATACATCGAGTTACGCGCAAACCAGCTTTACTCTGAAAAAGTGGGTGCTGTATCTGGAACCGTTATTCCACAAGAACCTGCGGTTGCTGAAGGCAGGATGATTCTCGATCTTTCGGGCAACTATCGGTCGAAAATCACGGGATCTTATCGGGTCAAATCTGCATTCGTGATCGAACAGGATGGTAATCGGATCAAGGGCATGTCCCTGAACAAGGACTGGGAGTTCGAAGGATCTCTGGAAGAAGATACGCTGGTGTTGAAGTGGTGGAGCCCTGGTAACAAGGGTAAAGGTAAATTTACTGTCGATCCCTATGGCAACATGGCTGGCTCGTACGTGGGTGACAGCTGGGGCAAGGGCGAGTGGGCTTTGGTCAGGAATGACGAGCCGCCGGGCATGATGATTATCGCGCCCGACTCGAATTCGAACCCGCAATACATCGCGAATATTTCAGGTACCTACATATCGGAAATCACGAGTAATTCCAAATGGCAATTCACGAAACGATACCAAAACCTGAAGATTAAATTTCAGCAAGAAGGAAATAAAATTGTCGGGATTGACGAGAGATACGATACCAAAATTGAGGCCACCATTGCGGGTGACTCAGTCAAGTTTTACGTGTTGGCAGGCCAGGCGGCAGGTGGCTATGATGCCGAGGGCGAATGGAAAATCAGCGCCGATGGCACCCGGCTCGTGGGTAGCTGGAATTCGCCAGGTAGCGCCGACGCGGCTTCTGGTGAATGGATTCTCAGAAAGGTCCAGTGATCGCCAGGGATGGAATACGGAAACTGACCAGGGTTTTTCCGGCATCAGCATCGGCGTGATATCAGGGCCAGTCGCGTCATCCCCGTGGTCGACGTTGGGCAAGATCCAGGCGGGATCGATCTTCGAAAGGTCCAGCTGCCGAAGAGTAATGACCGGCTGCCTTTGCCGCGTTCGGACGGGTGTCTTTAAACTTAGCGGGGTTTACCCAACAACTCGAACCGGTATTGAAATTGTCGCTAAAAAACGGGAAAATCGCGCAAATTCAAGGCTATGAAAGGGACGAGTAGTCGGAGCACTTCGTCAGCACGAGCGATCAGGGGATGGTGTGAGCCCTGAGCGGAGCCGAGCGAAAATCACCCTCGAGCCGCCAACCGAAAGGTGTCACCACCGAGTAGGCCTGGACGGATGATCCCCGATACCGGATCGAAGTGATACCTGCTGTTGGACGAGGCGTCACTTCTCGAGTCCCCATCCGTGAGGATGTGGAGAAACCGGGTGGTACCGCGAAAGAAATCTCGCCCCGGATACGGTTGCAGATGCAACGGTATCCGGGGTTTTTTTTTTGGAGCTGCACAAATGGTGCTTGAGACTGTAGACGGCCGCTACGACGGCCCCAAACTCGAACAGGACATCCTCGATTTCTGGCGCGAACACGACGTGTTCAACCAGACCCTTCACATGAGCGAGGGACGCCCGTTGTTCACGTTCAACGAGGGGCCGCCCACCGCCAACGGCAAGCCGGGGATCCACCACGTCCTGGCGCGCACGTTCAAGGATATTTATCCGCGCTACAAGACCATGCAGGGATTCCATGTGCCCCGCAAGGCGGGCTGGGATACCCACGGTTTGCCGGTGGAACACGAGGTCGAAAAGAAACTCGGTATCTTCGACAAGAAGGAAATCGAGGAAAAGGTGGGCATCGCCGAATTCACGCGCATGTGCCGTGAATCGGTCATGAACTATATCGGCGAATGGGAGCAAATGACCGAGCGCATGGGCTTCTGGGTCAACCTGGAAGAAGCCTATTACACGCTGGATAACAAGTTCATCGAATCGGTGTGGAACCTGCTGCAGCAGATCTGGGACAAGGGACTGATGTACCAGGGTTACAAGGTCGTACCCTACGATCCCCGCATCGGCGCGACCCTTTCTTCCCACGAAGTCGCCCAGGGTTACAAGGAGGTGGACGACCCGTCGGTCACGGTCCGGTTCAAGGTTACCGGCGAAGAAAACACCTCGTTCCTGGTATGGACCACCACCCCCTGGACCTTGCCGTCCAACCTGGCACTGGCGGTCGGGGAAGACATCGATTACGTCTACGTCGAATCGGAAGGGGAGACCTTTATCCTCGCGGCTGCCCTGCAGGAAGCGGTTCTCGGAGATCGGCCACAGAAAGTCGTCAAGACCGTGAAAGGCTCGGAACTGGTCGGCATGCGCTATGAACGCCTGTTCGATTACCTGGAAGCCGAGGGCGATATCTGCCGGGTGTTGCCGGCGGACTTTGTCAGCACCGAGGATGGCACCGGCATCGTGCACACGGCGCCGGCCTACGGTGTCGACGATCTCGAACTCGGGCAAAAGTTCGGTTTACCGGTGGTTCACGGTGTCGGCCTCGACGGCTATTTCAAGCCGGAAGTCACCCCGGTGGCCGGCCTGTTCTTCAAGCAAGCCGACCACGTTCTGATCGAGCTGTTGCAGGAACGCGGCCTGCTGTTCAAGGCGCAAACCATCAGCCACAACTATCCCTTCGGCTGGCGTACCGGTGACCCGTTGATCTACTACGCCAAGAATGCCTGGTATATCCGCACCACCGACATCGCCGATCGCATGGTGGCGCTGAACAAGACCATTAACTGGGTGCCAAAGACCATTCGCGATGGTCGCTTCGGCAACTGGCTGGAAAATAATATCGACTGGGCCCTGTCACGCGAGCGTTTCTGGGGAACGCCGTTGCCGCTATGGACGGATGGTGAGGGTAACTACGAATGCATCGGCTCGCTGCAGGAACTGGAAGAGCGCACGGGCAGAAGCTTGAGCGAACTGGATCTGCATCGCCCGGCGGTCGACGAGGTCACTTACGAAAAAGACGGCAAGACCTGGCGGCGGGTGCAGGAAGTCATCGACTGCTGGTTCGATTCCGGCGCCATGTCCTATGCGCAGTGGCATTACCCGTTCGAAAACGAGGACGTATTCGAAAAGCACTTTCCGGTAGACTACATCTGCGAAGCCATCGATCAGACCCGCGGCTGGTTTTACACCCTGCATGCGATCGCCTCGCTGGTGTCTGACAGCGTGGCCTATCGCAACTGTGTCTGCCTGAGCCACATCGTCGACCAGTACGGCAAGAAAATGTCCAAGTCGCAGGGCAATATCGTCAACCCCTACGATGTATTCGACACCGTGGGTGCCGACGCATTGCGCTGGTTTTTTCTCGCTCGACTGGCGCCGGAAGTGCAAAAGCGTATTTCCGTCGACATCGTCGCCGACGTGGCCGCGTCCTTCGTCAATACGCTGTGGAACACCTACGGCTTTTACGTCATGTATGCCAGGCTGGACGAGATCGATATTAACGACCAGGTGCCCGTCTCCGAGCGGCCGGAAATCGACCGCTGGGCGATCGCGTTACTCAACGACACCATCGACCGGGCTACCAGGGCGCTGGATGACTATGATGCCCGGGCCGCGGGCAGTGCCATCGAGGCCTTCGTCGACCAACTTTCCAACTGGTACGTGCGGCGTAACCGTCGCCGGTTCTGGAAAGCGGAGGCCGGTGCGGACAAGCAGGCGGCGTACCTGACGCTTTACGAATGCCTGGTGGGCGTAACCCGCCTGATCGCGCCCTTCATGCCCTTCCTGAGCGAGGCGATGTATCAGAACCTGGTGAAGCGCCTGGATGACAGCGCGCCGATGTCGGTGCACATGGACCACTGGCCGAAGGCCGATACCAGCCTTATCGACCAGGAGTTGATTCACGGCATCGACGTCGTCCAGCGCGTGGTTGGACTGGGCCGCGCGGCGCGTGAAGCCAGCAAGGTTCGCGTGCGCCAGCCGTTATCACGCCTGCTGGTGCGCACGCCGGACCAGGTCACCCAGGCGGCGGTCGAGGACCACGCGGCGCAGATTACCGAGGAACTCAATATCAAGGAGGTCGAGTTTCTGCCCGCGGATGCCGAATTGCTCGCTTATCGAGTCAAGCCGAAGTTGCCCGAGCTGGGCAAGCGTTACGGCAAACTGGTGCCGGCGATTCGAAATGCGCTGGCCGATTGCGATGGCATGGCCCTGGTCAAGGCACACGCTGCCGGTGAGTCGTTCGATCTCGAGGTCGAAGGACAGGTGCTTTCGTTTGCGGCAGACGACGTGTTGGTGGAATCAGAGTCCGCCGAGGGTTATGCCTGTGCCGAGGAAGACGGTTACCTGGTCGGACTCGACACCCAGCTCAGCGAAGACCTGCTGGTCGAAGGATTGGCCCGCGAGCTGGTGCGCACGGTGCAGGATGCCCGCAAACACGGCGGCCTGGAGATTTCGGACCGGATCACGCTGCGTATCGAGGGCAGTGACCGGGTCGATCGCGCGCTCGAACAGTATCGTGACTACCTGATGAGCGAAACCCTGGCGACGCAATGGGGCGACAGCGGATTTAGCGGGACCTGCAGTGCCGATCACACGCTGGGTGACGACCGCTGGTCCATTCAATTGAGTGTCACGCAAGACTAGCCCGCAGACAAAAATTATGGTGACAGTTAACTAAATTCCGAAATAGGTTAACTGTCACCATAACTTCCAAGTAATCAGGGAACAAGACAGCCGGCGGTTGTCGACCTAACTTAGCCTCTCGCCTGGAAAATGAAGCGTAATGCCGCTTCGACGGACCGCCGCGCAAGCGGGAATCTTGCACTTCGCCCGAATCATGAGATCCCCGCTTGCGCGGGGATGACGCCGCAAAACGTTTCCTAATGGACGAGGGCCGCTGCTCACGGTTGCAAAACCAGTGTCCGTTCCGGGCACGAGAGAGCTATTGCTCGAATCGCGGCTGACCTGCGCGGGTTAGCCAACTGCCAGGCGGGATTTACTTCGAAGGCTTGCCGAAGCGCCCGGTCACCAGTTCGACGATGCGGGTGAAATCCGCGTTGCTGGCCCAGCCGAGGCTGATGATCTTTTCGCGCACCTGGCCGTCTTCCATCAGGGTCAGCTTGAGCGCGCGCATGACTCGCTCCGCGTTGCGGATGTTCTCCGCCGGGTAGAATTCACCGCAGTAGAGGCCTTTTTCGTCGAGCCCGAGGCGGGGCGCGCCGAGGCGCTGCTTGGCGTAGCGCATGCCGATCAGGCCGGTGATGAAGAAGGTGACGTAATGCGGCAGGGTTGGTGGCCAGGGCCACAGGCCGACCAGGTACAGCAGTACCGGCGCCAGCGCGATGTTGACCGCCATGTGGATGACGCGCGGCTTGCTCGAGAAAAAAACGTGTTCGGTTTCGGCTTCGCTCATGGCCTGCGATCCTGGTTCAGGTGCCCCCGGCAAACAGTTTGCAGCTGTCCGGGTAAACCTTGATTGCCGGCACCAGGTTCTGGCCGAGCTCGTTCTGCAGGTTGTCCCAGTACTGCATGGTCAGCAGGTCGCCGTGATATTCGCGAAACAGCCGACGATGATCTCGGTTCCGGATACACAGCCCGGCCTCGATCTCCTCCGGCAGGAACACCACCCCTTCCTCGAAATACCAGTCCGGGATGTCTTCCTCGCCGTCGATGCGATCGAGGTTACTGCGAATCTTGACGTCGAGGAAGTCTTCGAGTGCGTCGTAGTCATAGAGATAGACCTTCAAAAAGTGGCTGACGCCGTAATTGCGCGCATCGAGATCCTTGTTGAAGATGTTGGCGGCGGCATTGTTCTTGATGCAGTCGCCCAGGTTTTCGAGCACGTAGCGGACCTGCCAGTCCTGCGCGGTTTCGAGGAACACCGGCAGCGGCGTCATGCGCGGCTGTACGATCAGGTACTTGAAAACGACGTTGTCCTCCTGCAGCGAGACGGTTTCGCTCGCCTGGGACAGCAGCTCTTCCAGCAGTTCGGGAGAAAACAGTTCCCGCTCCAGCGCGATGTTGAAGTAGATGATGTTGTCGAGCATGCTGCCGGTGCGGTTGATTTCGTGTACCCGGCTGTACTTTTGCTTGACCGCATCGATGCCTTCGAACTGGCCCCACTTGTAACCCGAGGTCGGGTGGTTGCGGATAACCTTCAGGTTGTAGGCCGAGCCCGGGCCGGCAAAGCCGATCGCGACCGTGCCCGGTTCGCCGATCGCGGTGTCCAGCACGCCGTTGCTGGCAGCCAGCTCGCGCTTGAGCTCGCTGATCACCGCGACCTTGCCGACGTGGTTGTAGCCAATCGTCGAATAGTGCAGGCCGAGCGCGCGATTCGGCATCAGCGAATGCAGCCAGGCGCTGAGTTCGTGGTAGAAGCGGGTGGTGACGTGGAAATTGGCGAGGGTCGAGCTGAACAGGTTGTGCGCAAGGTGCTCGTCGAGGATGACGGCGTCACAGTAGACGCCGTCCTCGCCGTTGAGCAGGGCGATGATCAGCGGCGCGAAGCTCTCGTCGTCGAACAGGATCTTGCCGACCAGGTAGGCGCCGCGATTGCGATAAAAGCCGGCGTCGATCATTTCCAGCGTCTCGATCCGCGCCTTGCGCCGGTGAGCCAGCCGGTTGATGCGCCAGGATATCGCCTCGGCGTCGCGCGCGGCGCTGCGCCAGGGGACCGACAACCCGGGAATCTGCAGGATTTCCTCGATCAGCCCGGTGGTGACCAGCTTTTCCACCGGGTAACGTCGCAGCAGCTCCGGCGGGTAATCGTGTTCGGCGTCTTCCTGGCTCATGAAACTGTATTCGACCGGTTTCCACTCGTCGCGGTAAACCATGCGCCGAATCGAATGCATGAATGCGTAGGCGACGTCGGCCTCGTAGCGATCCCGGACCATCTGCCAGAAACTGGCTTCGAGCCGGTTCAGAAAATCCACGTCCACCGAGATGTCGGGTTGTACGGCCTTGAGGTAGGCCCCCATGCGCGGAATGCGCGAACTGTATAACGACAGCCGGTAACGACTGAGCCAGATCGACGTGCTGTGGTGTTGCGCCTCGAAGGCCTGGCGCGCGAGGTAGGGCACTTCGAGGAACTCGCGGTAGAACTCCTCGAACTGCGACAGGACCCAGTCGGCCGTGAACTCGATGCGGTCGTCGCGGCGGGTGGCGCCGATCATGCGAAAGCTGAATGCCTGCTGGGCTTCCGTCGGGGCCGTGGTCATCGGGCTGGTCCGGGGGCGTCAGTCCGGGAAGTCGTCGAACCGGTTTTCGAGCGTGCCGATGCCCGGGATCGAGATATGGATTTCGCTGCCGGGTTTCATCGTGCGTGCCCCTACAGACGTACCGCAGCAGATCAGGTCGCCGGGTACCAGCGTCTGGTAAGTGGAGATCATCGCGACGATTTCCCGCGGACCGTAGATCATGTCGCTGACCGGGTAGTCCTGGCGGGTCTCGTCGTTCTGGATTGCGAGTATGCGCAGATCGTCCGGCGCGATATCGCTGTTGATGCACGGGCCGAGCGGGGTGAAGGTGTCGAAGCCCTTGCTGCGCGTCCACTGCTGGAACGCCTTGTCCTCGAACAGGAACTCGATCGCGGTGACATCGTTGACGCAGGTGTAGCCGAAGATGTAGTCATCGGCGTCGCTGGCGTCGATGTCGCGGCATTCGCGGCCGATGACGATGCCGAGTTCGGCCTCGAATATCACCCGCCCCGCGTGACCGCGCGGTCGATAAATGGTCTCCCCCGGACCGATTACGCTGGTCACCGGTTTCATGAAATACAGCGGGGTCACCGGGATCGTCTGCCCCTCGGCCTCGGCGCGCTCGTGGAAATTGTTCCACAGGGCGAGAATGGAATTAGGCGTGAACGGCGCGAGCAGGGTCACGTCGCCGGCGTCGAGGGTTTCGCCGGTTTTGACCGCCGGCTCAAACAGCCGGTTGCTGCAGACCTCGATGCGGCCGCCATCCAGGAGCCCGAGATGTGTCGTGTCGCCGTGGCGGAATTTTACCCAGTTGCTCATTTTGCGTTCGTTGCCTGGCCAGAGTTGGAGGGCGCGAAATCTAGCATATCGCCACGCAAACACAAAACCGCCGCCGACCGGCGAAGGCGGCGCGAATAAATTCCACGGATACCCGGATTGGAAAATTTATATCGATTATTAGGCTGGTCGCATGGACGCAACCGGTATCTTTGCGTAGAATTCGCCGTCCTTTTAAACCCCTGATTCTGTGAGGAAAACATGAAAGTTTGCGTGGTGGGAGCGGGCGCAATCGGCGGCATGATGGCGGTCAGGCTGGCGCAGTCGGGACACGAAGTTTCGGTTATTGCGCGCGGTGCGCACCTCGATGCGATCCAGACCAACGGCCTCAAGTACATCGAAAACGGTGAAGAAACCGTGGCGCGGAACCTCACGGCGACCGCCGACATGAGCGAAGTAACCGGCCAGGACATGGTGCTGCTCGGCGTCAAGGCACACCAGATCGAGCCGATCGCCGACCAGCTGATGCCGATGCTGTCGGACACCGGCGTCATCGTCACCCTGCAGAACGGCATTCCGTGGTGGTACTTCCAGAAGCTCGAGGGCGATTACCGCGACAACATCGTGCGCACGGTCGATCCCGACGGCGCGATCGCGGCCGCGATCGATCCCGATCGCATCATCGGCTGTATCGCCTTCCCGGCCGCGACCATCGACGAGCCCGGGGTGATTCGCCACATCGAGGGTAATCGTTTTCCGCTGGGCGAACTCGACGGCGCCGAATCCGAGCGCGTACTGGCGATTCGCGATGCCTTCGTCGAGGCCGGCTTCAAGTCGTTCGTGCTGCCGGACATTCGCTCCGAAATCTGGCTCAAGCTGTGGGGCAACCTGTCGTTCAACCCGATCAGCGCGCTGACCCACGCGACCCTGGTTGATATCTGCCAGTTCCCGCAGACGCGGGCCCTGGCCGCGCAAATGATGACCGAGGCGCAGCAGATCGCCGAAAAACTGGGCGCGAGCTTTCGCGTCTCGCTCGAGCGCCGCATCGAGGGCGCCGAGGGTGTCGGCAAGCACAAGACGTCGATGCTGCAGGACCTCGAGGTCGGCAAGGCGCTGGAAATCGACGGCATGCTGGGCGTCGTCATCGAGCTCGGCGAGCAGACCGATACGCCGACACCGGCGATCAATACCGTGTTCGCGCTGGTCAGCCTGCTGAACAAGACCGCGCAGGAAGAGGGTCTGCGCATCGCCGGCCAGCCGATCTAGGTTGGTATCGATCGTGGTTGCGCCAACCCCCCAAGTTGGGTGAAACTACAAACGCGCTCTCGGGCGCGTTTTTTTACAATGAAAAAAATTTGGTATACGGTATACCAGAAATGGCCGGTCCCGGCCTTGGGGAGCGAAAATGAAGATTCACGAGTATCAGGGCAAGGATATTCTGCGCGAATACGGCGTTGCCGTACCGCGCGGTAAAGCCTGTTTTTCGGTTGACGAAGCGGTCGCCGCGGCCGAGGAAATCGGCGGCAGCAAGTGGGTGGTCAAGGCGCAGATTCATGCCGGTGGTCGCGGCAAGGGTGGCGGCGTCAAGCTCGCCGACAGCATCGACGAGGTGCGCGAGCTCGCCGACCAGATCCTCGGCATGACGCTGGTCACGCACCAGACCGGGCCGGAGGGCAAGGAGGTCAAGCGCCTGCTGATCGAGGAAGGCGCCCCGATCCAGGACGAGCTGTACCTGGGCCTGGTCGTCGACCGCGCCGCGCAGCGGGTCGTGGTTATGGCCAGCTCCGAGGGCGGCACCGAGATCGAAACGGTTGCCGAGGAAACCCCCGAACTGATTCACAAGGTGCAGGTCGATCCGCAAGTCGGCCTGACGACGGTGGAGGCCGAGGACCTGGCGGGCAAGATCGGCATTCCCGCGGCTCTCGTTGCCGACGGCGGCAAACTGATGCAGGCGCTCTACCAGGCATTCTGGGACAAGGATTGTTCGCTCGCCGAGATCAACCCGCTGATCGTGACCTCGGACAGCCGCGTGGTCGCGCTGGACGCGAAGATGAATTTCGACGAGAGCGCGATGTACCGCCATCCCGAGCTGCAGGAACTGCGCGACCTCGACGAGGAAGACGCGGACGAGATCGCGGCCTCGGAATTCGGCCTCAACTACATCTCGCTGGACGGCACCATCGGCTGCCTGGTCAACGGCGCCGGGCTCGCGATGGCGACCATGGACATCATCAAGCTCTACGGCGCGTCACCGGCCAACTTTCTCGACGTCGGCGGCGGCGCGACCACCGAGCAGGTGACCGAGGCGTTCAAGATCATGCTCAAGAACGACAACCTGAAGGCCATCCTGGTCAATATCTTCGGCGGCATCATGCGCTGCGACGTGATCGCCGAAGGGCTGGTCAACGCGGCGCGCGAGGTCGATCTGAAGGTTCCGCTGGTGGTTCGCCTCGAGGGAACCAACGTCGAGCAGGGGCGCCAGATTCTGGCCGATTCGGGCATAGACATCATCAGCGCGACGACCATGGCCGACGCGGCCGAAAAAGTCGCGGCAGCAGCGGGGGCTTAACCATGACGATACTGATCAACAGGGATTCGCGCGTCGTCACCCAGGGAATTACCGGCAAGACCGGCCAGTTTCATACCCATCATTCGATTGCCTATGCCAGCGGCAAGGACTGCTACGTCGCCGGCGTTACGCCGAAAAAGGGCGGCCAGGAAGTCGAGGGTGTACCGGTGTTCGATACCGTGGCGGAGGCCAAATCCGCGACCGGCTGCAACGTGTCGGTCATTTACGTGCCGCCGCCGTTCGCCGCCGCGGCGATCGACGAGGCCGTCGACGCGGAAATGGAGGTCGTCATCTGCATTACCGAGGGTATCCCGGTCAAGGACATGATCCGCACGCGCGATCGCATGCGCGGCTCGAACACGGTCCTGGTCGGGCCCAACTGCCCCGGGGTCATCACCCCCGAGGAACTCAAGATCGGCATCATGCCGGGCTACATACACCAAAAGGGACATATCGGAGTGGTTTCGCGTTCGGGTACACTGACCTACGAGGTCGTCGACCAGCTGAGCAAGCTGGGTCTCGGTCAGTCGACCTGCGTTGGCATCGGCGGCGATCCGGTCAACGGTCTCAAGCACGTCGACGTGATGAAAATGTTCAATGACGATCCCGATACGCACGGGGTGGTCATGTGCGGCGAAATCGGCGGCACCGACGAAGAAGAGTGCGCCGCGTGGATCGCCGACAACATGACCAAGCCGGTGGTCGGCTTCATCGCCGGCGTGACCGCACCGCCGGGCAAGCGCATGGGGCATGCCGGCGCGATCATCGCCGGCGGCAAGGGCACCGCGGACGAAAAGATTCGCGCCCTCGAGGCGGCCGGGGTCAGCGTCACGCGCAACCCCTCGGACATGGGCAAGCTGATGGCCGAGGCCCTGGGCTAGACAGCTTTTACGGCACGATCGGGCATCGTGCCAACAGCCGTTCACGACCGGTTAAGGCCGTGAGGGCAATATGGTTGGGTTATATCGCGCAGGGGATTTTCGTTTTGCCCCGGAGAGGAGATGTAGACGCCGGATCGGCGGTTTCGATCCAAAAAAAGCTTTACACCTATCTCTTTAGTGGTATAAATTTCGGGAATGGTATATTGTATACCAGATTATCAAGACTCCACTGTTCGGTTGTGAATGCAGTTTTCCGGACAGAAAAAACGAAGGGTCGACCAATCAGGTGCCGATGTTCGGCGCCGAAAGATGCAAGCACAATCATCAGGAGGAGTTCTTAGAACCATGATTTCTAAAGCGAAAAAAACGGCAATAATGGCCATTGTGGCCCTGGTGTCGACGGGCATGTTCGCTTCGGCGGCGCACGCCGAATGGTCACCGAAAAAGCCGGTCGAGTTCATCATCATGGCGGGTACTGGCGGCGGCGCCGACCAGATCGCACGCCTGCTGCAGGGCCTGATCGAAAAGAAAGGACTGTCACCGCGTCCGTTCATTCCGATCAACAAGCCCGGCGGATCCGGCGCGGAAGCGCTGCGTTACCTGAAAGACAAGGAAGGTGACGATCACGTTGTGATGGTGACGCTGAACAGCTTCTACACCACCCCGATCATCCAGAAGGGCCTGGGCGTCGATCCGACGACCTTTACCCCGATCGGCCGCATGGCGCTGGATACTTTCCTGCTGTGGGTTCACAGCGATCGCAAGGACATCACCGACCTCGATTCCTACGTCAAGGCGGTCAAGTCCACCGGCAAGAGCTGGAAAGTCGGCGGCACCGGTTCCGGCCAGGAAGATTCTATCCTGACCGCGATGATGGAGAAGGAATTCGGCTACGAAGTCACCTACATCCCGTTCCCGGGCGGCGGCACCGTGGCCAAGAACCTGATCGGTAACCACATCGACTCCACGGTCAACAACCCGGCCGAGCAGAACGAGTTCTACCGCGCGGGCAAGAGCAAGCCGCTGGTGCAGTTCACCGGCGAGCGGATGGCGGCTTACCCCGACATTCCGACCGCGAAGGAGCTGGGTGTCGACATCGAGTACTACATGCAGCGTTCCATCAACGGGCCTCCGGGCATGTCCAAGGAAGCGCAGGAGTGGTACATCAACCTGTTCAAGACCCTGTACGAGTCCGAAGAGTGGCAGAAATTCTGCGTGGATGACGGTCTCGACTGCACCGAATGGGTGGCCGGCAGCGACCTGGCTGAATTCCACCGCAAGGCCATCGTGGCGCACACCGACCTGATCAACTCCGTCGGCGCTGCAGCCATTACCGGGGAGTAACTCTCCGCGGAGATTCGTCTCCATCTCCGGGCCCGCTCCGCAGGAGCGGGGCGGGCCCATCGCTCCAAGTTCGTTTGTTTTTTAGCGAAATTTCGATTTCGAGGGGGAAGTCATGTCGGTAAGAACCGCCGAACTCGTGATGGCGATTTTCCTGGCGCTGTGTTCAGTGGGCCTGATGGTCAAGAGTGCCGAACTGAATATCGGCTGGGTGCCGGAGCGCGGTCCCGGCTCGGGCGCCTGGCCTTTCTGGCTGTCGGCCGGCATGCTGCTGTGCTGCCTCGCGACGCTTTACCGCTGGTTCCGCGGCATAACCCCGGAATCGCGCAACACCAGTCTCTACATGACCAGCGATACCGTTGTCATTGTCGGCATTTCCGCCGGCGCGATCCTGTTCCTGCTGGCGGCCACCCACTGGATCGGCCTGTACGCGTCACTGGTGCTGTTCCTGCTGTTCTACCTCAAGTTCATCGGCCGTCACTCGTGGCTCGTGACGATTGCGCTGACCATCGGCATCCCGATTTTCATCTTCTGCCTGTTCGAATGGGCACTCAAGATTCCGCTGCCGAAAGCGATTACCGAGCCGCTGTTCTATCCGATCTACGACCTGATGTACTCCTAGGTCCCGCACGAGTTTAAGCAAAGGTTCTGATATGGGCGATATACTTGGATTACTCGGCAGCGGACTGCTGCAGGCGCTGGAGCCGCTCAATTTCGCGATGATCATCATCGGCGTCGTGCTCGGCCTGCTGGTCGGCGCGATGCCGGGGCTCGGCTCCGTCAACGGGGTTGCGATCCTGTTACCGATCACCTTCCTGGTGCCGCCGACCGCGGCGATCATCTTCCTGGCCGCGATCTACTACGGCGCGATGTACGGCGGCGCGATCAGTTCGATCACGCTTGGCATTCCGGGGGCGTCGACCGCGGTGGCAACCGTGTTCGACGGGCGACCGCTGGCGCAGAAAGGCAAGGCCGACAAGGCACTGACCGCGGCGGCGGTGGCCTCGTTCATCGGCGGCACCATTTCGATCGTGCTGTTCACGCTGTTCGCTCCGCCGCTGGCAGAGTTTGCGCTCAAGTTCGGCCCGGCCGAGGAGTTCGCGCTGATGGTGCTCGCGTTCGCGACCTTCATCGGCCTCGGCGGCGACGATATTCCGAAGACGATCTTCTCGATCCTGATCGGCCTGGTGCTCGCGACCATTGGCCTCGATATTATTTCCGGTCAGCCGCGGCTGGTCTTTTTCGACGTGACCGGTTTCCTGCGCGGCATCAATTTCCTCGTGCTCGCGATCGGCATATACGGCATCGGCGAAATGTTGTGGACCCTGGAACAGACCAAGGGCGAGGTCACCGTGCACAACGTCAAGCTGTCGATGAAGGAAATCTTCAAGGACATCAAGGACGTCAAGGAATACATCGGTACCACGTCGCTGGGTTCGGCGCTGGGTTACTTCGTCGGCACCCTGCCGGCGGCCGGCGCGACGCCCGCGTCGCTGATGTCCTATGGCCTGGCCAAGACCTTTTCCAAGGACCCGGACAGCTTCGGCAAGGGTAACGTGTCGGGCGTGGCCGCGCCCGAGGCGGCCAACAACGCGGCCTCTACCGGTTCGATGCTGCCGATGATCACGCTCGGTATCCCGGGTTCGCCGACCACCGCGATCCTGCTCGGCGGCATGATTATCTGGGGCCTGCGCCCGGGACCGCTGTTGTTCACCGAGCACCCGGAGTTCGTCTGGGGCCTGATCGGTTCGCTCTATATCGCCAACCTGATGACGCTGATCATCAACCTGCTGTTCATCCCGCTGTTCGTCAAGATCCTGACCCTGCCGTTCACGATCCTGGCGCCGACGATCTATATCCTGTGCGTGGTCGGCGGCTATGCGCCGACCCAGTCGATGCACGATGTCTGGCTGATGTTCCTGTTCGGCGTCATGGGTTACCTGCTGCGCAAGCTGAACTACCCGGTGGCCCCGGCGGTGCTCGCGATCGTGCTCGGACCGCTGGCCGAACGTTCGCTGCGGCAATCGCTGCTGGCGTCGCAGGGCGACCCGATGGTCTTCCTCGAGCGGCCGATCTCGCTGATCTGCATCCTGATCGCGGTCGCGCTGGTGCTGGTGCCGGTATTCCAGAAAATTCGCCGTCGCCAGAAGGCCGCCGCTGACGGCCCGGAGCAGGCGGACTGACCGCCGGGCGAGTGAAAACCATGCAGAGCCTGGACAACATTACCGACAGCAATGCGAAGGATGCGAGCGAGGTCCACGTGATGCCGCTCGGCGCCACCCGCGTGCTCAAGGAGCAGGTCTACTCGGTATTGCGCGAAGCGATCAGCAACATGGATATCTATTCGACGCCGAAACCGCCGCGCCTGGACGAGCGCAGGCTCGCCGACGAGCTCGGTGTGAGCCGCACGCCGGTGCGCGAAGCCCTGTCTCGACTCGAACAGGAGGGTTTCGTGCGCAACATCCCGCGGCGCGGCACTTTCGTCGTGCGCAAGAACAAGCGCGAGGTACTCGAAATCGTTTACGCCATGGCGGCGCTGGAGGGTATGGCCGCGCGCCTCGCCAGCGAACGCGCCAGCGACGCGGAAATTGCCGCGCTGCACGACCTGATCGATCCCTACGACGACGAAGAGGCGCGCACGCACATCAACGAGTACTCCGACTCCAATGTCGAGTTTCATCAGCAACTGATTGGCCTGAGCCGCTGCGACCTGATCATTTCGATGGCCGGCAGCCTGTCGCTGCACATGCGCGCGATTCGGGCCGAGGCGCTCAAGGACCTGGAGCACCACCGCTCGGACCAGTCGGTCGCGGATCACAGGCGTATCGTCGAAGCGCTCGAGGCGCGCGACGCAGACAAGGTCGAAACGCTGGTGCGCGAACACGCGCTCAGCCTCGGAAAACACATCGAGGAGTATGCTCCGTACCTCGACGCCGAAGAGGCGTGAGGCGGACCGCTCCGGGAATCCCTAAAGAGGTAAATAACCATGGCAAGCACTGCACAATCCGTCAGCGACACCGCACACGATACCCTGGCCCAGAAGACCAAGGACGGCTCGGTCATATCCGGCGGTCACCTGGTCGCCAAGGCGCTCAAGGCCGAGGGTGTGGATACCATCTTCACCCTTTGCGGCGGACACATCATCGATATTTACGACGGCTGTCTCGACGAGGGTATCCGCATCGTCGACGTGCGTCACGAGCAGACCGCGGCGCATGCCGCCGACGGTTATGCGCGCCAGACCGGTAAACTCGGCTGCGTGGTAACGACCGCGGGCCCGGGCTGCACCAACGCGGTTACCGGTGTTGCCACCGCGTTTCGCTCGGAGAGTCCGATCCTGCACATCGGCGGGCAAAGCTCGCTGACGCAGCACAAGATGGGCTCGCTGCAGGACCTGCCGCACGTCGACATGATGGCGCCGATCACCAAGTTTTCGTCCGGCGTGTTTTCCACCGAGCGCGTTGCCGACATGATCTCGATGGCCGCGCGCGAATGCTTCAATGGCGCCTACGGACCGTCTTATCTCGAGATACCGCGCGACATTCTCGATGCCGAGGTGCCGATCGACAAGGCGGTCATCCCCGCGCCCGGTCACTACCGCGCGTCGACCCAATCGATCGGCGATCCGGCCGATATCGAGAAACTGGCGGATCTCCTGGTCAAGGCCGAGCGCCCCGCGGTGCTGTTCGGCCAGCAGGTCTGGGCCTGCCAGGGGCACGAGGCGGCGATCAGCATGGTGCGCGCGCTCGATATCCCGGCCTACATGAACGGCGCCAGCCGCGGCATGTTGCCGCAGGGCGATCCGCATCACTTCGATCGCACGCGTTCCGATGCGTTCAAGAACGCCGACGTGATCCTGATCGTCGGTACGCCGTTCGATTTCCGCATGGGTTACGGCAAGCGCATCTCGCAGGATGCCACCCTGGTGCAGATCGACCAGAGCTACGCCACGGTCGGCAAGAACCGCGACATCAGCCTCGGCATCGCCGGCGATCCCGGCGCGATCCTGGCCGCGGTCGAGCAGGCGGCGTCGGGCCGCAGCGACAACGGCGCGCGCCAGGCGCGGCAGAAGTGGATGGCGGAGCTGCGCGAAATCGAGGCGACCAAGCTCGACAAGCTGATGCCGATGTTCACCACCGATCAGAACCCGATTCACCCGTATCGCCTGGCCTACGAGATCAACGAGTTTCTCGGCGAGGACACGATCTACATCGGCGACGGTGGCGACATCGTCACGATTTCGGCGCAGGCCGTGCGTCCGCGCAACCCGGGGCAGTGGATGGATCCGGGCGCGCTCGGTTCGCTCGGCGTCGGCACCGGCTTCGCGATGGCGGCCAAGCTCGCGCACCCGAACAAGGAGGTCGTCTGCCTGTACGGCGACGGCGCTTTCGGCATGACTTCGTTCGACATGGAGACCTCGCAGCGTTTCGGCGCACCCTATCTCGCGATCGTCGGCAACAACTCGGCAATGAACCAGATCCGCTACGGCCAGCTTGCCAAGTACGGCCAGGACCGCGGCGACGTCGGTAACAAGCTCGGCGACATTCCGTTCTCGAAGTTCGGCGAAATGATCGGCGGTTACGGCGAGGAAGTCACCGAGGCGAGCCAGATCCAGCCGGCGCTGCAGCGCGCGCGCGAGGCGATTGCGAAGACCGGCAACTGCGCCGTGGTCAACGTCTGGGTCGACCCGAACGAGTACGCCCCGGGCACCAAGGCGCAGACGATGTACAAATAAAGAAGTCATCCCCGCCGGATGCGGAGCACTTGGCGGGGATCTTGTGGCGGCGCCGCCATTGCAAGATCCCGGCTCGGAGACCGGGATGACAGCGGCAAGATTTTTTGATTAGTTGATAGAGGTAAACAATGTCTAAACCACTCGACGGTATAAGAATTCTGGACTTCACCCACGTCCAGTCTGGCCCCACTTGTACCCAGTTACTCGCATGGATGGGCGCCGATGTCATCAAAGTAGAGCGCCCCGGCGTCGGCGATGCCACGCGTAAACAGCTGGTGGACGTGGAAGGCGCCGACAGCCTCTATTTCACGATGCTGAATCACAACAAGCGTTCACTGACGCTGAACTCGAAAACGCCCGAAGGTAAAGAGGTTCTGACGAAGCTGGTGAAAGAGTGCGACGTGCTGGTGGAAAATTTCGCCCCCGGCGCGCTCGACCGCATGGGTTTCGGCTGGGAAGCGATCCAGGACCTGAACCCGCGCATGATCATGGCCTCGGTCAAGGGTTTCGGTCCGGGGCCGTACGAGGAATGCAAGGTTTACGAAAACGTCGCCCAGTGCGCCGGCGGCTCGGCGTCGACCACCGGTTTTCGCGACGGCGTGCCGGTGGTTACCGGGGCGCAGATCGGCGACTCGGGTACCGGCTTGCACCTGGCTTTCGGCATTCTCGCGGCGCTGCTGCAGCGCGAGAAAACCGGTCGCGGCCAACGCGTGCTGGCGGCGATGCAGGACGGCGTGCTGAACCTGTGCCGGGTCAAGCTGCGCGACCAGCAGCGCCTCAAGGCCGGGCCGCTGAAGGAGTACTCGCAGTTCGGCGAGGGTATCCCGTTCGGCGAGGCGACGCCGCGCGCCGGTAACGATTCGGGCGGTGGACAGCCCGGACGAATCCTGAAGTGCAAGGGCTGGGAAACCGATCCCGATGCGTACACCTATTTCATCACCCAGGCCGCGGTGTGGGAAAAAATCTGCGACGTTATCGGCAAGCCGGAATGGAAAGAGGATCCGGACTACGCCACGCCTCCGGCGCGGCTGCCGCACCTGAACGAAATATTCGGCGCGATCGAGGACTGGACCATGACCAAGACCAAGTACGAAGTCATGGAAATCTGCAATCCGCTCGACATCCCGGTGGGCCCGATCCTGTCGATGAAAGAGCTGGCCGAGGAACCGTCGCTGCGCGAAACCGGCACCATCGTCGAATGCGATCACCCGGAGCGCGGACCCTACCTGTCGGTCGGCTGCCCGGTGAAGCTGTCGGATAACGACGTTACCGTGACGCGCTCGCCGCTGCTCGGCGAGCATACCGACGAGGTATTGTCGGAAGTGCTCGGCTACAGCGCCGAGGATATTGCCCGCTTCAAGCAAGCCGGTGCGGTATAGGTACAGGTACCCGGTATGCGCGATCATCCTGCAAGTATCCAGATCTTTGTCGGGCCATGCTTGTCATCCCGCGGTTCAACCGCGGGATCCAGAATTCCGGTAACGCTCATTCGACTGGATACCGCGCTTGAACCGCGGTATGACAACACCCCGATTTTGTTGGCTCAACGGAGGCAAGCATGAAACTCATCGTTCACGGCCAGCAGGCCTACGGCAAGTCCGTACTCGAAGCCATTCTCGACAAGGGGGTCGACGAGGTGGTCGCGGTTTATTGCGCCCCCGACAAGGAAGGGCGTCCGCTGGATCCGCTCAAGGAGTTCGCGCTCGAGCGCGGCCTGCCGGTGCACCAGCCGGCGTCCTACAAGGATCCCGCGGTCTGGGAACAGCTCGCGACCCACGAGGCCGACCTCTGTGTCATGGCCTACGTGCTGCTGTTCGTGCCGGAAGAGGCGCTCAACGTACCGAAACATGGCTCGATCCAGTATCACCCGTCGCTGCTGCCGTGGCACAAGGGGCCGAGCTCGATCAACTGGCCGATCATCATGGGCAAGGACAAGACCGGTCTGTCGATCTTCTGGCCCGACAACGGGCTGGATACCGGGCCTATCCTGCTGCAAAAAGAGGTCGATATCGGTCCTGACGATACCCTGGGTTCGATCTACTTCGACAAGCTGTTTCCGCTCGGGGTGGAGGCCATGATGGAATCCATCGAGCTGGTGCGCGACGGCAACGCGCCGCGCGAGGTGCAGGATCCCGATGCCGGCAGCTACGAAGGCTGGTGCCGCAAGGAAGACGTCGAGGTCGACTGGAGCAAGGGCACCGAAGAAGTCTATAACCTGATCCGGGGCGCCAACCCCCAGCCGGGCGCCTGGACCACGCACAACGGCGCCGAGCTCAAGCTGTTCGACAGCCGTAAAAGCGATGCGTCCGGCGCAGCGGGAACGGTGCTGTCGATCGATGAGAGCGGCGTCGAGATCGCCACCGGCGACGGTTCCATTCGGGTCATGAAGGTCCGGGGCGCAGCGGGCAAGCTCGGCGCCGCCGATTATGCCGCCGAATCCGGGCTCGCGGTTGGCGATAAGCTGGGGGCCTGATTCGCTCCCGCAAAATAAACAAATGGCCGGGCCAACCGGTTGGAGGTAATGACAATGAGCGATATCGAAATCGCCCGCGCGGCGACCGCGCAACCGATCCAGGAGATTGCCGACAAGGTCGGCATTCCGGCCGACGCGGTGCGCCAGTACGGCCAGACCAAGGCCAAGATCGACCCCGACTTCATCGAGTCGCTGTCGGATCGACCCGATGGCAAGCTCATCCTGGTTACCGCGATTACGCCGACGCCGGCGGGTGAAGGCAAGACAACCACCTCGGTAGGCCTCAACGACGGTCTCAACCGCATCGGCAAGCAGTCGGTGGTCTGCCTGCGCGAGCCGAGCCTCGGTCCCTGCTTCGGCATGAAGGGCGGTGCCGCCGGTGGCGGTTACGCGCAGGTCATCCCGATGGAAGACATCAACCTGCATTTCACCGGCGACTTCCACGCTATCGGTTCGGCGCACAACCTGCTGTCGGCGATGATCGACAATCATATCTACTGGGGTAACGAGACGGCACTCGACGCGCGCCGCATCGCGTGGAAGCGCGTGGTCGACATGAACGACCGCGCGCTGCGCTCGATCGCCAATTCGCTCGGCGGCCCCGGCAACGGCTTTCCGCGCGAGGACGGCTTCGACATTACCGTCGCGTCCGAGGTCATGGCGATTTTCTGCCTGTCGGACAACCTGAAGGACCTGCAGCAGCGCCTCAACCGCATCATCGTCGGCTATACGCGCGATCGCAAGCCGATCACAGCGGAGCAGATGAACGCGCCCGGCGCGATGGCGGTATTGCTCAACGACGCGATTGCGCCGAACCTGGTACAGACCCTGGAAAACAACCCGGCCTTCATCCACGGCGGCCCGTTCGCCAACATCGCGCACGGCTGCAACTCGGTAATCGCGACCAAGACCGCGCTCAAGCTGTCGGATTACGTGGTTACCGAGGCCGGTTTCGGTGCCGATCTCGGCGCCGAGAAATTTTTCGATATCAAGTGTCGCAGCGCGGGCCTCGAGCCCGACGCCGCGGTCATCGTCGCCACTATCCGCGCGCTCAAGATGCACGGCGGCGTCGAGCTCGGCAATCTCGGCGAGGAAAACGTCGAGGCCGTGGCCGCCGGCTGCAGCAACCTCGCGCGTCACATCCGCAACGTCAAGTCTTTCGGCGTGCCGGTGGTGGTGGCGATCAATCGCTTCAGCGCCGATACCGACGCCGAGGTCGCCAGGGTGCGCGAGGTTGCCGAGGCCAGCGGCGTGACCGCCATCGACTGTACCCACTGGGCCAACGGCGGCGCCGGCACCGAGGCTCTCGCGCAGCACGTGGTCGAGATGACCGACACGCAAAAAAGCCAGTTCACCCCGCTGTACGACAGCGATATGCCGCTGTGGGACAAGATGCGCACCATCGCCACGCAGATCTATGGCGCCGACGACATCATTGCCGACAAGAAAGTGCGCGACCAGATCGACCAGTTCCAGGAAAGCGGTTTCGGTAACCTGCCGATCTGCGTGGCCAAGACCCAGTACAGCTTTTCCACCGACCCGAACCTGAAGGGCGCTCCCAGCGGGCACGTGGTGCCGATCCGCGAGGTACGCCTGTCGGCCGGCGCCGGTTTCCTGGTTTTCGTTTGCGGTGAAATCATGACCATGCCGGGCTTGCCGCGCGTGCCGGCGGCGGACAAAATTCACATTGACGACGACGGCCTGATCCAGGGCCTGTTCTGATTCGAGGACTGAGCGATGATCAAGATAATCCTGGTACCGCTCGACGGCGGTGAACGCAGTGCCGAGGTGCTGGATACGGCCCTCGTGATTGCCACGCGCTTCGATGCCCACATCAAGGTGGTACACGTGCGCGCAAAGGGCAAGGAACCCTACATGATGACCGGGGTGCCGGAAAAACTGCGCGACCAGTTCGCCGAAATGAACCAGAAGATGGCGGGTTCGGTGGTGGATACCGTGCGCGTCCAGTTCAAGGCCTTTTGCGATGCGCACCGGGTTAACGTAACGCGCAAGCCATCGACCGCGAAAGGCGTGTCGGCATCGCTGCACATCATGGACGGCAGCCCGCGGGCGGTACTCGACCAGGAGTCCCGCCTGGTCGACGTGATCGCGATGTCGCGCCCGTTCAAGCACCGCATCGGCGGTCTCGGCGTCGGCGAAATCCACGAGTCGCTGATGGTCAACTCCGGCCGGCCGGTGCTGATCGTGCCGCCCGAGTGGAAAGCGCGCCGCGCGGACCGCGCGGCGATCGGCTGGAACGAGAGCGTCGAGGCCAGCCGGGCGCTCGCGCTGACGCTGCCGTGGCTGATGCAGATGAAAAAGGTGACCGTGATCGTGTCGAAAAAACGCGAGCAAGCGGCCGGCGACGTGGTCGATTACCTCAAGCGTCACGGCTGCAAGGCGGATTACGCCACGATTTCGGGTGGCGGTAACATCGGCAAGAAGATGCTCGAGGTGTGCGACGATATCGAGGCCGAATTCCTCGTCGTTGGCGGTTTCAGCCACACGCGCACGCGCCAGCGCTTCTTCGGCGGCGTGACCAGCTACCTGCTGGCCAATACCGACCTGATCACGGTGATGGCGCATTAGGACAGCCATTTGGCGTTTTCATATGTATTTGTCGCGGCTTCGTTGGGTTAGACTCGGGTGCCGCCGTCGGCGGCGGGCTATTCGTCGATAACGCGCGAACAACAGGGTAAGCTCTATGGCACAGGCCAATCTCAAATCAGGACCGGCCGACAAGCGCGGCAAACGCGGCCGCGGCAGGATCAAGGGCCGGGTCGTCGACCTCAACGCGCTGCTCGAGGTTCAGTCACTGCTCGGTGACGCGCCGCGCAGGCGCGATCTGTTGATCGAACACCTGCACAAGATCCAGGATCGTTACGGGCACCTGTCGGCAGCGCACCTGACCGCGCTGGCGAACGAGATGAAGCTCGCGACCACCGAGGTCTACGAGGTGGCGAGCTTTTACCATCACTTCGACGTCGTGCGCGAAGGTGACAGCGCGCCGCCGGAGCTGACCGTGCGCGTGTGCGATTCGGTCAGCTGCGAAATGGCCGGTGCCGAGGACCTGATCGCCGCGCTCGAAAGCGGTCTCGGCGACGGCGTGCGCGTGCAGCGCGTGCCCTGCGTCGGCCGCTGCGACAAGGCGCCGGTGGCGGTGGTGCGGCAGTATACCGTCGATAACGCCGATACGGACGCGGTCAGGGCCGCGGTCGACGGTGGCCAGCGCGAGCAGCCGCTGCCGCAAGACTGTATCTACTTCGACGACTACCGCCAGAACGGCGGTTACGCGCTGTACGACCGCCTGCTCGCCGGCGAGATCAGTGGCGACCAGATCATCGAAACCCTGTCGGGTACCCAGCTGCGCGGACTCGGTGGCGCCGGCTTCCCGGTCGGGCGCAAGTGGGGCATCCTGCGCGATCAGCCGGCGCCGCGGATGTGCGCGATCAACATCGACGAGGGTGAGCCGGGTACCTTCAAGGATCGCTACTACATGCTGTCCGATCCGCATCGTTTTCTCGAGGGTATGCTGATCGCGGCGCAGGTCATCGGTATCGACGCCTGCTACATCTATATCCGCGACGAGTACCCGTCGGTGATCGCGGTGCTCGAGCGCTGTGTCGACGAGCTGCGCGCGAAGTCGGGTTACGCACTGCCGCATATCGAGATCCGGCGCGGCGCCGGCGCCTACATCTGCGGTGAAGAGTCGGCCATGATCGAGTCGATCGAAGGTAAACGCGGCATGCCGCGCTTGCGCCCGCCCTATGTCGCGCAGGTCGGCCTGTTCGGCCGGCCGACGCTGGAGCACAACTGCGAATCGCTGTTCTGGATTCGCGACGTGGTCGACAAGGGCCCGGAGTGGTTCGACTCGCAGGGCCGTAACGGGCGCAAGGGCCTGCGCAGCTTTTCGGTATCCGGGCGCGTCAACAAGCCGGGCGTGCATCTCGCGCCGGCGGGCATCACGATCCGCGAACTGATCGAGGAATACTGCGGCGGCATGCTGGACGGCCACCGCTTTTACGGCTATTTTCCGGGCGGGGCGTCGGGCGGCATCCTGCCGGCGAGCCTCGGCGATATTCCGCTCGACTTCGACACGCTGCAGGAATACGGCTGCTTCATCGGTTCGGCCGCGGTAGTGGTGCTGTCCGACCAGGACAGCGCGAAGCAGGCCGCGCTGACGTCGATGAAATTTTTCGCGCACGAATCCTGCGGTCAGTGTACGCCCTGCCGCGTCGGCTGCGACAAGGCGGTCAGCATCATGCAGACCGGCGACTGGGATATCGAACAGTTGAACGACCTGTCGACCGTGATGGTCGACGCATCGATCTGCGGCCTCGGCCAGGCCGCGCCGAACCCGATCCAGTGCGTGATCAAGTACTTCCCGCACGAACTCGGTATCGAGGAGTAGAGAGTCATGGCTGCCAATCCGGATAACATTTTCGAAACCATCGAGTTCACGCTCAACGGCCAGACCGTCGAAGCGCTGCCGGACGAGACTATCCTGCAGGCCGCGCAGCGTACCGGTACCGAGATCCCGCATCTCTGTTATACCGACGGCCTGCGCGCCGACGGCAACTGCCGCGCCTGCATGGTCGAGATCGACGGCGAGCGTGTATTGGCGCCGAGCTGCTGCCGCAACCCGAGCCCGGGCATGGTGGTCAACTCGGACAACGAGCGTGCGCGCAAGTCGCAGAAAATGGTGCTCGAGCTGCTGCTGTCCGACATGCCGGAAGACGCCTACACGCTCGACAACGAACTGACCTACTGGGCCGACAAGCTCGAGGTCGGCAGCCCGCGTTTCAAGCCGCGCCACCAGCCGCAAGCGGACCTGTCGCACCCGGCGATCGCGGTCAACCTCGACGCCTGCATCCAGTGCACCCGCTGCCTGCGCGCCTGCCGCGAGGAACAGGTGAACGACGTCATCGGTCTCGCGCACCGCGGTCACCACGCCGAAATCGTGTTCGACATCGGCGATCCGATGGGTGAATCGTCCTGCGTCGCCTGCGGCGAATGTGTGGCTGCCTGTCCTACCGGCGCGCTGTCGAACGCGACCGGTGCGCACAAGGTCGAGGCCGATCGCAAGGTCGAATCCGTCTGCCCCTACTGCGGCGTCGGCTGCCTGCTGACCTACCACGTGAAGGACGACAGGATCGTGCGCGTCGAGGGGCGTGACGGGCCGGCCAACTTCAGCCGTCTGTGCGTCAAGGGGCGCTACGGCTTCGATTACGTCAACCACCCGCAACGACTGATGAAGCCGCTGATCCGCAAGGAGGGCGTGCCCAAGGGACTCAA
Organism: Gammaproteobacteria bacterium; assembly: GCA_030066085.1. Classification (GTDB taxonomy): domain Bacteria; phylum Pseudomonadota; class Gammaproteobacteria. The sequence goes on from JASJCI010000019.1 coordinate 28,516, forward strand.
CGAACACTTCGATCCGTCCGACCCGTCGAAGATGTTTCGCGAGGCCAGCTGGGACGAGGCGATGACGCTCGCGATCGGCGGCCTGAAGCAGATTCGCGATCAACACGGCGGCGCCGGCCTCGCGGGATTCGGCTCGGCCAAGGGCAGTAACGAGGAAGCCTACCTGTTCCAGAAGCTCGTGCGCACCGGCTTCGGCACCAACAATGTCGATCACTGTACCCGCCTGTGCCACGCGTCCAGCGTTGCCGCGCTGCTCGAGGGTATCGGTTCGGGCGCGGTCTCGAACCAGGTCGAGGACGTGCAGCACGCCGAGGTGTTCATCGTCATCGGCTCGAACCCGACCACCAATCACCCGGTGGCCGCCACCTTCATGAAGAACGCGATCAGGAACGGCAGCAAGCTGATCCTGATGGATCCGCGGCGGACCGACATGGCGCGCCACGCGACCCATTTCCTGCAGTTCAACCCGTCGACCGACGTGTCGTTGCTGAACTCGCTGCTGCACGTGATCGTCGACGAGGGCCTGACCGATGAAAACTTCATCGCCGAGCGCACCAGTCACTTCGAGGAAATCAGGGCCAACGTGGCCGACTACAGCCCGGAAAAGATGGAGTCGGTAACCGGCATTCCGGCCGCCACCGTACGCGAGGTCGCGCGCCTGTACGCAACCTCGAAAGCTTCGATGATCTTCTGGGGCATGGGCATTTCGCAGCATATCCACGGCACCGACAATTCGCGCTGCCTGATCGCGCTGTCGATGATTACCGGCCAGGTCGGCCGCCCCGGCACCGGCCTGCACCCGCTGCGCGGTCAGAACAACGTGCAGGGCGCTTCCGACGCGGGCCTGATCCCGATGGTGTTCCCGGATTACCAGCGGGTCGACAATCCGCAGGCGCACGCGTGGTTCAGCGAGTACTGGAACGCCGAGCTCGACGACAAGCCGGGCCTGACCGTGGTCGAAATCATGCACGCGGTGCTCGAGAACCAGATCCGGGGCATGTACATCATGGGTGAGAACCCGGCCATGTCCGATCCGAACCTGAATCACGCGCGCGCGGCGCTGGCGGCGCTGGAGCACCTGGTGGTGCAGGACATGTTCCTGACCGAAACCGCGGCTTTCGCCGACGTCGTGCTGCCGGCATCCGGCTGGGCGGAAAAGGACGGCACCGTGTCCAACACCGACCGCCGCGTGCAGCTGGGCCGCGCCGCGGTGCCGCTGCCGGGCGAGGCGCGCCAGGACCTGTGGATTATTCGCGATATCGGCAAGGGCCTCGGCCTCGACTGGAATTACCAGCACGTGTCCGAGGTCTACGACGAAATGCGCGGCGCGATGAAGAGCATTACCGGCATCACCTGGGAGCGGTTGAATCAAAACCACTCGGTGACCTATCCCTGCGACGATGCCGACGACCCGGGACAGGGCGTCGTGTTCATCGACGACTTCCCGACCGCCGACGGCCGTGCGCGGCTGGTGGCGGCGAAGGCGATTCCGCCGGACGAACAGCCGGACGACGAATTCCCGCTGATACTGATTACGGGGCGCCAGCTCGAGCACTGGCATACCGGTTCGATGACCCGCCGTGCAACCGTGCTCGACGCGATCGAGCCGATGCCGGTGGTCTACGTCAACCAGAACGACCTGGCCAATCTCGGGGTCGAAGCCGGCAGCGAGATCGTCGCGCGCTCGCGCCGCGGCGAAATCCGCGCCTACGCGCGGCCCGACGGCGCGCTCAAGCAGGGCGAGGTGTTCATCCCGTTCTGCTACCACGAGGCGGCGGCCAACCTGCTGACCAACGAGGCGCTGGATCCGTTCGGCAAGATCCCCGAGTTCAAGTACTGCGCGATCAAGCTCGAAGCGGCCTAGGCTTGCCAGGCACGGGTTTCCTGCCAGGGCCGGGTTTCCCGCAGGGCTCGCAGAGAACGCAGAGATTCGCCGAGGTTTATTGCTGGTTTATTCGGGGGTGCTGAGTGATTTCCGCCGTTACGGATCACTCGCCCCTCGCCGCCGTCATTCCCGCGCAAGCGGGAATCTCCAGGCGCATGTTTCTGCGGCAGGTTCCGGATCGCGGGACCGCCGCTTACGCGCAAATGACTCGGGCCGCGGTCAAGGTGTGGGGAGATGGATCAACTATCCAGTCCCAATTCCCCGCGAAACTCCGCGCACCTCTGCGTCCTCTGCGGGAAACGAATACTGAAGCGCAGCGTGGTCGGGATCAGGCGCCGATGTCGAACACGATCTTGCCGAAATGGCCGCCGGTTTCCATCATGCGGTGGGCTTCGCCGGCCTCGGCCAGCGGAAAGCGTGCGCTGATCTCGGGTTCGATGCGGCCGTCGGCGAACAGCGGCATGACCGTCGCCTCGAATTCGGCGATGATCGCCGCCTTTTCCGCCAGCGGGCGCGAGCGCAGCACCGAGCCGATGATCCGCTGCCGTTTCACCATCATCGTCGCCAGGTTGAGCTCGGCCTTGATTCCGCCCATCACACCAATCAGCATCAGGGTACCGGCGCGCGCCAGCGATTTCATGTTCGACTCGAGATACCTCGCGCCGATGTGGTCGAGGATGACGTCGACGCCGCGCTTGTCGGTCAGGCGGGCGATCTCGGCGGCAAAATCCTGCTCGCGGTAGTCGATCACGTGCTCGGCACCCTGCGCGCGCACGCGCTCGAGCTTGCCGCTCGACGCGGTGACGAACAGGGTGGTTGCCGGGGTCAACGCCTTGCACAGCTGGATCGCCGCGGTCGCGACACCACCGCCGCCGCCGTGGATCAGCGCCGCCGACTTGTCCTGCACCTCGCCGAGCATGAACAGGTTGAGGTAGGCGGTGATGTAGGTTTCGCAGATACAGGCGGCCTGCTCGAAGCTGACCGTGTCCGGGATCGCCATCGCGTGCGACTCGTAGGCCACCGCGTACTCGGCATAGCCGCCGCCACCGACCAGGGCAACCACGCGGTCACCGGGTTGAAAGCGCTGCACCCCGGCGCCGACGCTTTCGACCACGCCGGCTATTTCGAGGCCCAGGATCTCCGAATCCCCGGGCGGCGGCGGGTAATTACCCTGCCGCTGAATCACGTCCGGCCGGTTGACCGACGAATTCACGACCCTGACCAGCAGCTGGTCGTCGCCGGCCGCGGGTATCTCGACTTCGCCGAGTGACATGACCTCGGGACCGCCGAATTCGCTCAGGATAATTGCCTTCATAATGTATTACCGTCTTCCAACCTGTCAGTAACCGAGCGCGCAGCCATCCTTGCGCGGATCCGAACCACCGACGAGAACACCCTTGTCCCAGTCGACCACGATTCCCTGGCCGCCGCCGTGCGGGCCGTCGAGTTCGACGACCTTGTGGCCCTTGTCGGCGAGGCCCTTGCGCGTCGCGACCGGGATGCCGACCTCGACGTCGAGTACGCCGTCGTAGAGCAGGAAGCGCGCGGCGTCGAGCGCCTGCTGGATGTCCATACCGTAGTCGATCCAGTTCGACAGCACGTAGGTCTGCCCCATCGCCTGGTACTGGCCGCCCATGACACCGAAACCGAGCACCGGTTTACCGTCGCGGTAAACCACCGCGGGGATGATCGTGTGCATCGGCCGCTTGCCGGGCTGCAGTCGATTGAAATGGCCTTCCTCGAGCACAAAACCGGCGCCGCGGTTCTGCAGGCTGATACCGGTATTGCCGGCAACCAGGCCGCTGCCGAAGGAGAAAAAGGTGCTGTTGATGCACGAGCAGACGTTGCGGTCCCGGTCGACGACCGTCAGGTAAACGGTGTCGGGATGCTTCGGCAGCGCCGATGCCACCGGTTGCGCCAGCGCGCGCTGCATATCGATACGCGCGAACTGCGCGCGGGCAAATTCCTCGGATAACAGCTGCTCGACCGGAACCTCGGCAAAGGCGGGATCGGCAACATAGCGGTCGCGTTCGGCCATCGCCAGGGTAAACGCCTCGCTCAGCAGGTGGACGTGGTCGGGCGAATGGTAGGGCAGATCGCCGACCCGGGTCTGTTCGAGAATGTTCAGCGCCATCAACACGGTGATGCCCTGCGCGTTGGGCGGAATCTCGCAGACCTCGTAACCGCGGTAAGTGTCGCGCACCGGCTCGACCCATTCCGACTCGTGCGCGGCGAAGTCGTCCAGGCTTAGCAGGCCGTCGACACTCTGGCTGTAGCGCACGATTTCTTCCGCGATCGCGCCGCGGTAGAAGGCTTCGCTGCCGCCCGCGGCAATCGTGCGCAGGCTGCGCGCCAGGTCGGGCTGGCGATGAATCGTGCCCGCGGCAGGCGCGCGCCCGTCGACCAGGTAAGCCGCGCTCGCCTCGGGCGTCTGCGCCAGCAGCGCTTCGCATTTCTGCCAGTTCCACGCGATCACCGGCGACACCGCGTAGCCCTGCTCGGCGTAATCGATCGCGGGCTGCAGCAGGGCCTCGAAGTCGAGCGCGCCGAAACGCTGGCTGGCCTGGTACCAGGCGTCGATCGCGCCCGGCACGGTTACGCTGTGAATACCCTGTTCCGGCATCTGCGTATGGCCGCGTGCGCGCAGCGCGTCGATGCTGGCCGCGGCCGCTGAGCGGCCGCTGCCGTTGAGCGCGTGCAAGCGGTCCTCGGCGGCCTGGTGGTAGAGCATGTAACAGTCGCCACCGATGCCGGCCGAATAGGATTCGACCACGGCGAGCGTGGCGCTGGCGGCGATGGCCGCGTCCATTGCGTTGCCGCCTTCGCGCAGGATCCGGATCGCGGTCTCGGTGGCAAGCGGTTGGCTGGTCGCGGCCATGCCGTTGGTGGCATACACCGGCGAGCGGCCGGGAAGCTGGTGATTTCGCATGCGGTTCTCGTTGTCGGGCAGGCTCGCCCAAAGGAGACGATTATAACGCTTTTCGCTGCCCCGCGGCACGGCGCCGGCGCGTTGCGCGCGCGGTTTTCCACCCGCGAGTCTGGTAAAATGACGATCTGCGTGCAACCGGGTATCTTCTCCGCGAACATGACGACGGCGACTCTCGACCACGACGAACAGGACGCCGGTGCCTGGCAGCCCGGCATTCGCTCGGCGCTACCCGCCGAGTACCTGCCGCTGTCGACGCTGTACCGCCCGGAGAACGTTTCCACCGATCTCGACGCGGTGCGTGAGCTGCACGGTTTCACCGGCCTGCCGATGGAGCAGCTCGTTCGCTTTCGCCCCGAGCGGCTGGTCGTGCACGAGCTGCTGATTCGCGTATCGGCCGATATCTTCGTTACCGACGGTTCCCGCTACGAAGACCTCGGCGTCAATTTTCGCGGTGTCGTCGACCGCATTCTGTCGACCTACATCGAGCCGCACATGGCGGCAATCCTGGCCGATTTCGACTCGCTGCGCGAAAACGCGCTGGCGCTGGCGACCACCGAGCTCGAGCGCCTGTCGACAACAGCGGATACGCCCGCGCCCGCCGAAGCACGCGGATTCAGCCTCGGGCGCCTGTTCGGCCGCAAACCGCGGCCGCCGGCACGCGCGCCGGTCGAAAGTCTCGAGCAGCGGCACGCCAACCTCGTTGCCGACTGGAAGCAGCGCTCCGGGGCGGACAGCGATGCGCTCGCGCGCGCGGTCTGCGATGCGCTCGCCCGTCTCGGCAACGCGCTATTGATCAAGCACGGCCGTATCGTCGGCGCCCCGGACCTGCTGGCGACGCTGGCCAGCGGGATGGTCTGTAACCGCCACGGCAGCGAAACCATCGGCGAGGCCATTGCGCCGCTGGTCATGCAGGCCGCGGCCGCCGAGGGTTACCGCGTGCTGCCGGTGCAGGCAGAGCCGGTGGTGGTCAACGTCAAGGGCGCCTCGGCATCGGGCAAGAGCACCATGCGGCCGCTGCAACGCCTGCACGTCGAGCGGCTCGGCCTGCAGTGGGAGGATTTTGCCCTGATCAGCCCGGATATCTGGCGCAAGTACCTGCTCGACTACGATTCGCTGGGCGAAGCCGCCAGGTACGCCGGCACGCTGACCGGTGACGAAGTCCCGATCATCGACGCCAGGCTCGACCGCTACATCGCCAACAAGGCGGCCGAGGGTCGGCTCTCGCACCTGCTGATCGACCGCTTTCGCTTCGACAGTTTTGCCCCCAGCCCGGGCTCGGAGGAGGGCAGTAACCTGCTGACCCGCTTCGGCCACACCGTGTACATGATCTTCATGGTGACACCGCCGGCGTCGACCGTCGAGCGCGCCTGGCTGCGCGGCCTGCAGGTCGGGCGTTTCAAGGCGGTGGATGACCTGCTGTATCACAATATCGAGGCCTTCACCGGCATCCCGGTGCTGTTTTTCACCTGGGCCCTGCATCGCGACAAGCGCGTCTACTACGAGTTTCTCGACAACAGCGTGCCGCACAAGCAGTCACCGCGCACGATAGCATTCGGCATGAACGGTGCAATGTACGTGGTCGATTTCAAGTGTATGCTCGACATCGTGCGCTATACCAAGATCCGCATCGACGCGAGCCGCCCGGAAGACGTCTATCCCGGCGACGAGGCGATGGCGCCGGAGCAGAACACCGGCTTCATCGAGCAGTGTGCGGCCCGGATTCCGCGTATCGGTTTCGTCGATCGCCACAGCGGCAGGATCTACGCCGAGATGGAAGCGGGGCAGCTGCGCTGGATCGACCGCGAGCTGTTTGCGCGCGTGCGCGAAGACGCGGATGCGCGTGCGGCGCTGGATGCAATCGCGCCGGAAGTCGTCGCCGACCTCGCCAGGGTCGCAGCCGCCAGTGCCAAACCGCTACCGGTCGAGGCGTTGAGTCATATCATGGGCGAACTGCTGCCGGAACAGGCGTAGCCGGTTCGGCTCAGCCGGCAGCGATCAGGCTGGCGTTGCCGCCGGCGGCGGTGGTGTCGATACACAGGTGCCGTTCCAGCACCAGGCGTTCGCCATCATCGTGCTCCGCGATCAGCGGAACGATCACGCCGGCACGCCGCGCGAGCGCGAGGCGGTATGCGCGCCTGGTCTCTGCGTCGGCGTTCGTCAACACCGCGTCGAAACCGTCGACATCCGCCAGCGCCGCGGGATAGATACTGCCGTCGGCACCGTGGGCGGCAAAACCTGCCGCCGCCAGCGCGGCGCCGAGCGCGGCACCTTCCCGGGCAACGATAGTGACCGCGTTTTGCGTGGCGAGCGCCGCCAGCGCCTGCGCCAGCGCGGTCTCTCGATCGGGGCCGATACAGAGCACCCGGCCGCGCGGATGGGTCGACAGCTGGTTGTTTTCGCCGGTCGGGCCGGGCATGTCGATGATTGCCGGCGATACGTCGATCGGCAGCGCGACGCCGCGTTCGTCGGCAAAGGCGCGCAGCCGCGCCGTGTCGATACCGGCGGCCATGCGCGGGCTGGCGTCCAGCACTTGCTGCAACGCTGGCGCGTCGATATCGGGCGCCGCGGCGGTTCGACCCGTGCCATTGGCGCGGCTGGCGAACCGCGGCAGGTAGGACGGTCCGCCGGCCTTGGGGCCGGTGCCGGACAGGCCCTCGCCGCCGAACGGCTGGGTGCCGACCACGGCACCGATCTGGTTGCGGTTGACGTAGATATTGCCGGCGCGCACACGCTTGACGACCTGCTCGACGCGCGAGTCGACGCGCGTATGCATGCCGAAAGTCAGGCCGTAGCCCCTGGCGTTGACCGCATCGATGACCGCGTCGATCTGCTCCGCCTCGAAACGTACCACGTGCAGCACGGGGCCGAAGATTTCTTCGTCGAGCTGCTCGATGCCGTCGAGCTCGATCACGGTCGGTGCAACGAAGATGCCCCGCGCCGGTACCGCCAGCGTCTTGCGTACGCGAGCCGCGGCCGCCATGCGATCACAGTGGGCGACGATACGTTCCCGCGCTTCATCGTCGATCACCGGGCCGATATCGGTTGCCAGGTACCAGGGATCACCGATGCGCAGCTCGTCCATCGCGCCGTAGAGCATCTCCAGCACCTTGTCGGCGACGTCGGCCTGCAGGTAGAGCACGCGCAGCGCGGAACAGCGCTGGCCGGCGCTCTGGAAAGCCGATGCGAGCACGTCGCGCACGACCTGTTCGGGCAGCGCGGTCGAATCGACCAGCATCGCGTTGAGCCCGCCGGTCTCGGCGATCAGCGGCGCATCGGCCGGCATGGCCGCGGCCATGCTGCGGTGGATGTGCTGCGCGGTTGCGGTCGAGCCGGTGAAACAAACGCCGGCCAGCCGGGAATCGGCGGTCAGGCGGGCACCGACGTCGCCGCCACCCGGCAGCAGCAGCAGCGCGGCTGGCGGGATTCCGGCCTCGTGCATGAGCCGTAGCGCGAGGCTGGCGACCAGGCAGGTCTGCTCGGCGGGCTTGGCGATGACGCAGTTGCCGGCCGCGAGCGCGGCAAATACCTGCCCGCTGAAAATCGCCAGTGGAAAATTCCACGGCGAGATACACAGCATAGTCCCGCGTGCACCGAGATCGTCGTCGAGCCGGGTCGCCTGTTGCGCGTAGTAGCGCGCAAAATCGACCGCTTCCCGTAACTCGCCGACCGCGTCCAGCCAGGTCTTGCCGGCCTCGCGCGCGAGCAGGGCGAAGATCTCCGCCGCATGCGCCTCGTACAGGTCGGCTGCCCGCCGCAGGCATTCGGCGCGTGCCGCGGTCGGCCGCGCCGACCAGCGGGGGAACTCGGCCGCCGCGGCCGCGATCGCCTGCTCGATCTGCGCGTCATCGGCAGCGTAAACCTCGCCGACGATATCGTCGCGGTCGGCCGGGTTGGTAACCAGCCGCGGATTGGCGCCGGGAGTCCCGGCCTGCCAGCGGTGGCCGCGTAACAGTTCCCGTTCCGCGTCGACCGCGTGCAGCGCGGCCAGGTCGGTGATGTCCCAGCCGCGGCTGTTGCGCCGGTCGTCGCCGTAAAGCGCGGCCGGCGCCGGAATGTTCGGGTTGGCGACCGCGGCGCCGAGTTCGGATAGCGCGTCGACCGGGTCGCGCGCAATCGATTCCGGGGTGATGCTGGTGTCGACGATCTGGTTGACGAACGACGAGTTGGCGCCGTTTTCGAGCAGGCGCCGGACCAGGTAAGCCAGCAGGTCCTGGTGCTCGCCGACCGGCGCGTAGATGCGGCAGCGGGTGCCGCGCTCGCGGTGCACGCGGTCGTGCAGCGCTTCGCCCATGCCGTGCAGGCGCTGGAATTCGAAGTTGTCGTTGCCGTCGGCCAGCTCCAGCACGGCCGCTACCGATTGTGCATTGTGGGTCGCGAACTGCGCGTAGATGCGATCCGACATTTGCAGCAGGCGACGCGCGCAGGCGAGGTAGGAGATATCGGTGTTGACCTTGCGCGTGAACACGGGATAGTCGGCGAGGCCGAGGACCTGCGCGCGCTTGATCTCGGTATCCCAGTAGGCGCCCTTGACCAGGCGCACCATGATTTTGCGGTCGAGCCGCTTGGTCAATGCGTAGAGCCATTCGAGCACCGGCAGCGCGCGTTTACCGAAGGCCTGCACGACGACGCCAAAGCCGTCCCAGCCGGCCAGCGCCGGGTCTGTCAGCAGGGCCTCGATCACGTCGAGCGAAATATCGAGCCGATCGGCCTCTTCGGCGTCGATGTTGAAGCCCATGTTGGCCGAGCGTGCGAGCTGTGCCAGCGACGCGACCCGCGGCACCAGCTCGTCGAGCACGCGCCGGTGCTGGCCGATCTCGTAGCGCGGGTGCAGCGCCGACAGCTTGATCGAAATGCCGGGGTTGGCGCGGATGTCGGCATGCTTGCAGTCCTGCGCCAGCGCGGTGATCGCGTCCGAGTAGGCGAGGTGGTAGCGTCGCGCGTCATCCTCGGTGCGCGCGGCCTCGCCGAGCATGTCGTAGGAATAGGTGTAACCCGCGCCCTCCAGTTCGCGCGCGCGGCCGCGGGCATTGTCGATGTGCGTACCGAGTACGAAGTGGCGCCCGAGTTCCTTCATCGCCTGCGCCACCGCACCGCGCACCACCGGTTCGCCGAGGCGTCGGACCAGGCCCTGCAGCGTGCGGCGCAGGCCTCTTTCTTCCTCGTCGGCGATGATCTTGCCGGTCAGCAGCAGTGCCCAGGTCGATGCGTTGACCAGTGGCGAGTCGGAATGACCGAGGTGCTCGCCCCAGTTACCGTGCGAGATCTTGTCTTCGATCAGCTCGTCGATGGTGTAGTTATCCGGAACGCGTAACAGCGCCTCGGCAAGACACATCAGGGCCACTCCCTCGCTGGTCGACAGGCCATACTCGGCGAGAAAGTTTTCCATCATCGTCGGCGTACTATCGCGGCGCACGCGCCGCACCAGGTCGGCCGCGTGATCGCTGATGCGCGCGCGGCGCGCGGGCTCGAGCGCGAGCGTGTCGAGCAGCGCGGCCAGCACGTCGCGCTCGGGTTTGAGGTAGAAATCACGGATGGCGGCGCGCAACGGATCGTTATGCAGCGGCGGGATCACGGGCTCGGGCATGACTTTTACCGGGCTGGCTAAAAGTCTCATGATAACTCCGCTTGCCAGGTCGTATTTCCTGAATTTATACAGAAATTATGAATTAACTCCTGAAATTGTTTAAATATTAGGGTTTTATAGGTATATTTTTACTGTTTTTAGGTAAATAGACTAAATTTGGAGAGATATTGAGCGGACTCGACCGTATCGATCGCGCTATCGTCGATGAGTTGCAGCGCGATGCGCGCCTGACGATTACCGAGCTCGCGGCCCGGGTAGGCCTGTCGAAAACGCCCTGCCAGCTGCGCAAGCGCAGGCTGGAGGACGAGGGTTATATCCTGCGCTATACCGCGCAGGTCAATCACAACAAGCTCGGCAACCCGCATATCGCGTTCGTGCAGGTTACCCTGAGCGATACCCGCACCCGTGCGCTCGACGCCTTCAATCGCGAGATCCGCAAGATTCCCGAGGTCGAGCAATGCCACATGATCGCCGGCGGCTTTGATTACCTGCTCAAGGTGCGCACCAGCGATATGGCCGACTACCGTGCGCTGCTCGGGGAAAAGATATCGAGCCTGCCGGGCGTGACCCACACGTCGACCTTCGTCGTCATGGAAGCGGTCAAGGATTTCGCCGCCTGAGGTCGCAATCGGCTGTGACCCCCGGCGCGCGGTTCGCCCGGTCGAAACCCCGTTCGACAGCCGGGCGCCCTTTGTGTGAGGATAGGCACATCGGCCGAAGAATCCGACAGGCAGGGCCGGACGGGAACCCGCAACCATGAAACAACTGTTATTGTCATTGCTCCTGTTATTGCCGCTGACGCTGCCGGCCCTGGACCTGCAGGTATTGACGGTGGACGAGCGTCATATCCAGATCGGTCACGACAACGGCGAGCAGGGCGATTTTTATGCCATCGAATCCGCCAGCGAGATCGAGATCGATGCCACCGGCTACGATTTTCGCCACTACGAGGGGATGCAGAGCAACCAGCCCAACCTGATCCAGGTCGTTATCGACGACGAGCGCCAGTACTTCGTGCGCTGGCAGGCGGGTGTCACGCGTTATCGCCTGAACCGCAGCACGATGGTGCCGCGGGCGCGGGAATTCGACGGTTTCATGCCGGGCGACCGCTTCGTCATCGCGATCGGACAGCTCGGCCTCGACGCTGCGAGTGAACAGGTTTTCATGGTGCAGTGGGCGGGTATCGGCGAGGTGCAACGCTAGCCGCGCCGCCGGCGAGTGGCCGCAGCCGGGGTGGTGATGTCGGTGTCAGTTGCGGCGGGCGCGCCAGCGCAGCCACAGCTCGTAGGCGGCGTTGCTGAACGGACGCACCAGCGGCCAGCCGAGGACGCGCCACAGTCCGCGGAACGGCGTGTGGTGCCAGGCCCGGATATTGGCGTCGAGGCCGGTCAGCCACTGCCCGTCGCCGGTACGCAGGTGCAGGCGCGCCAGCAGGGTCTCGCGATCGGGTACGGACTCGTCGCCGTCCATCTGGTGGATGTCCACCAGGCACAGGTTTTCCCTGCTGTGGCGTTCGAGCTTGCCGATCTCGGCGCGGCACAGCGGGCAGGCGCCGTCGTAGTAGAGCGTGTCTTTTTCCATGCGGTTGATACGCAGTCCGGTCGCGATCGGACCAGTACCGCGGACCTGTCCGGGATCAAGGTGGCGGCGCTCGCCGCTTGCTAGGCTGGAATACATGGTGCGCGCTGCGCATCGTCCTTGAGCCAGGCTAAACTCCGAAACGACCGTGTTCGAATCGTTCAACTTTTTGCTCACTCTCGGCCTGCTGTTCCTGGTCGGCCTGAGCTGCCATGAACTCGGCAGGCGCACCCACGTGCCGCGGGTAACGCTGCTGCTGGTAGTGGGAGCGCTCGCGAGTCCGCAGGTACTCGACCTGGTGCCTGGCGGGGCGCATGCGCTGTTTCCGCAGGTCAGCCAGATTGCGCTGTGCATGGTCGGCTTCCTGCTCGGTGAACAGTTCATCCACAGCCAGTTGCATCGCTCGGGCCGAATCGTCTGGTCGATCACGCTGTTGCAGGCGCTGGCCACCGCGATGGTCGTGTTCCTGGCATTGATAGCGATCGGCGTCTCGCCGGTGCTCGCGCTGCTGCTCGCCGGCATTGCGCCGACCACCGCACCGGCGGCGACGGTCGACGTGGTGCACGAAGGCGAGTTCAGCGGTGATCTGCCCGGCGTGCTGCTCGAAGTGGTTGCGATCGATGACGCGATCGGCATCGTGCTGTTCGGCATCTGCCTGTCGATCGCGCAGACGATCAACGGCGACGCCGCCAATTTCCAGTTTGTCGATGCACTGTGGGAAGTTGTTGGCGCGGTGCTGATCGGCGGCGCGCTGGGCTGGCCGATGGCCAAGCTTACCGGCCGCCTGTCGCCGGGAGAACCGACCCTGATCGAGGCGCTGGGTTTTGTGCTGTTGTGCGGCGGGCTGGCGGAACTGCTGCACTGTTCCTACCTGCTCGCCTGCATCACCATGGGCGCGGTCGTCGCTAACGTCGCCAGCCATCATGACCGCCCCTTCCATGCGATCGAAGGTATCAGCACGCCGTTCCTGATCATCTTTTTCCTGATGGCCGGTTTCCAGTTCGATCCGGGCGCGATGCTTGCGATCGGTGCCGCCGGCGGCGTCTACATCCTGGCGCGCACCGCCGGCAAGGTCGGCGGCGGCTACCTCGGCGCTCGCCTGGGTGGCGCCGACCCGGTCCTGACGCGGGCCGTGGGCTGGTGCCTGCTGCCGCAGGCCGGTGTTGCGCTCGGGCTGGCGCTGATGGCGGCGCAGACCTTTCCCGAACTTGCCACGCCGCTGCTGTCGCTGCTGGTCGGCAGCACGATCCTGTTCGAACTCGTGGGTCCATTGATCACGCGGCGCGCGCTCGAGCACGCGGACCGCGCCGCGTCTCGCTGAGCAGCTAACCTGCAGCGCGCGAAAATCCGACGGAATCCCCGCTGCGTATTGCGGTCTAACGCAGCAATCATTTTTCGGAGAAGCGCTTATGAACAGACGAAATTTCATCGCCGCGGCGATTGCCGCAACTTTCGCCGCGGGAGCAAGCAGGGGGCTGCTAGCCTCCGGGGATGGCAACATGAAGCTCAAAAAGAGCGCCGACGAGTGGCGCGTGCTGCTCGGCGAAGCGCGTTACAAGGTATTGTTCAAGGAAGCTACCGAACGGCCCTGGAGCAGCCCGCTGAACGACGAAAAGCGAGACGGCACCTATATCTGCGCGGCCTGTAACCAGCCGCTGTTCCTGTCTTCAGCCAAGTTCGACAGCGGCACCGGCTGGCCCAGTTTCTACCAGCCGATCGACGATGACGCCATCGGCACCAAGAAAGACTTCAAGCTGCTGTTGCCGCGCACCGAGTACCACTGTTCGCGATGCGGCGGTCACCAGGGACACGTGTTCAACGACGGTCCCGAACCGACCGGCCAGCGCTGGTGCAACAACGGGCTTGCCCTGCAGTTCGTACCCGAGGGTGAAGCCCTGCCGGAGCTGCGCAGCTAGGCGAGCCTCGGTGTTGCGCGAGCGGGTCGTCGCGCGGCTGCGCCCGCGATTCGATCAGTGTGTGGTTGCGCGCGTCTCGGCTTTGTCGCTGTCTTCTGGCAGCGGTGCGGTCGCATCGGTCTGATCAGCGGATTTTTCCAGCGCCACGTCCAGCGCGTCGACGTTGAGCACGGGCTCCGACCCATCGCCGGGTGCTTTCGCATCCTTAACTTCCGAGGGTTCTTGTGCCGCTGTGGATTGTTCGGCCGCGGCCTGCTGTTCGGGGGTTTCGCTGCCGGCCCCGGTCTGCGCGATCCCCGGTTCGTCGCCGCCTGCTGCCGCGGCGGGTTCGCCAGGTTGCTCGAGCGCGGCGGCGGGTTCGCCAGGTTGCTCCGCCGTGACCTCGGGCGCAGCGGCCGTGTTAAAGGCCTCGGCATGTTCATCGGCCGCTGCCGCCGGCGCCGCGGCAACAATCGATTCGGGTGCCACCCCGGGAGTCGTGCGCGTGTTCTCGTCGAGCGCGATGGAAACCCGTCCGGGCTGCTGTTCGAGCAGGTTGTTGAGGGTTTTGCTGTCGCCGAGCGTCTGCGCGCCTTCGGCCAGGTGCTGGTATACGCGTACGTAGTTGTGGGTCAGGTCGTTGACCAGCTCCGAGGTCTTGTCGAAGTGCTGGTTGACGCTTTCGCGGTATTGCTTCAGTTCCTGTTGTGCGCTGTCCCGCGCCTGCCTGAGTTGCTCGGTTTCGCGGCTGGAGCGCGCCAACAGTCGCTGACCGAGGATGCCGGCCGCGAGGCCGATGAGCAGTGCAATAATGCCGATTTGCCAGACCGAATCCAGGTATTCCATGATTCCCCCGCTGTGCGCCACGCCTGGCGGCATTATACGCGAGGCTTTCGTGCAATCCTATCGGTGCATCGATTTTCGCCTGCGGAAGGCTGTTTTTCCTGCCGCGTCAAGGGTTTGACACCTTTTTTTGGTACCGGAATATAGTCCCTTTTTTGGTTCATTCAGGTAAAATGCTTGAGACTGTCGAGTCCCGGGCTTATAATTTTCGCCCTGTAGTGTGTATCCAATGGCGACACAAGCATGAAAACAGCAGCCCTGCGCATTCGCATCGAGCCCGATCTGCATAAAAAATTTCTCGATACCTGCAAGGAACACGATGTCCCGGCGTCGCAGGTTCTGCGCGAATTCATGCGCCAGTTCGTGACCAGTCACGAGCATTCCATGCAGATGGACTTTTTCCAGTCCGGCGGGCGCGCCGACTGAGCGTGGACGAGCGAGGAACAATGGGCAGAAGGCCTGTCAAGATCGGCAAGTACCAGGTCCGGAAAACCCTGGGCCAGGGCGCGACCAGCCTCGTGTACGAGGCGTTCGACCCCGATATCAAGCGTCGCGTCGCGATCAAGATCCTGCGGCCGAACCTGATCGACGGGCAGGTTGGCGAGGAACTGCTGGCGCGCTTTCGCCGCGAGGCGATCTCGGCCGCACGCTGTACCCATCCCAACGTGGTCGCGATTCTCGAGTACGGCCAGTACCGCAACACGCCGTTCATCGTCATGGAATACGTCGACGGCATTTCGGTGCACCGCCTGATCAAGCACCGGCTGCAGCAGGGCCGCGGTATCAGCCTGCGTCGCACCCTGACCATCATTTCGCAACTGCTCAAGGCGTTGCACGCCGCGCACGAACTGCACATCGTGCACCGCGATATCAAGGCGTCCAACGTGCTGATCGCGCGTCGCGGCGGCGAGGTCAAGCTGGCCGATTTCGGTATGGCGAGGCTGGAGGAAAACTCCGACCTGACGATGATCGGCAGCATGATCGGCACACCGAGGTACATGGCGCCCGAACTGCGGGTCGGTCTCGAAGCCGACGTTCGCGCCGACATCTTCTCGGCCGCGAGACTGTTTCTCGAACTGCTGCGCATGCTGCCGGAATCCACGCGCATACCGCGCGCGCGGCTGCCGCAGATTTCGAACCTGCCGCCCGGTAACCGCATCGACTATTCCGCCAACTATCCCACCGCGCTGATCCCGGTGCTGATCAAGGGGCTCGAGGTCGACCGCGACAAGCGTTACCAGTCGGTGCTCGAATTCATGCGCGATATCAAGCGCGCGCTGCCCGACCTGCACGTCAAGCCGGCGGCCAAGAAAGAAACGGTTGCGGCCACCGCGCGGGGTGTCGAGGGAGACATACCGGTTAGCGAGGACGAGCTCGATTCGATGCTGATGCTGCTGTCGGATTTTGTCGGACCGATCGCGTCGATCATCATGGAAGAGCACGAAACCCGCAGCGCTTCGGCGCACAATCTAGCGATCGAAATCGCGAAGGAGATCCCGGAACGGGAGCGCCAGGAGGAATTCCTGCGGCGCTGGGAGCGGATGAGCGAATCGCGCCGCATGTGGATCAACCATCGCAAGACGGACAGCGATGCGCCCGAGGTCGAAACCGAAGCGGAACTGGAAGCCGAGGACGAGTTATCGCTGCTGCCGCCGCAGACCAGCGTACCGGGCGAAATGCTGGATCGAATCGGCAACGACTTCGCGCACTATATCGGTCCGATCGCCAAGACCCTGATGAAACACTACAGCTCGATCACCAGCGATACCGACCAGCTCGTCAAGTACCTGGGGCAGGAGATTCCCGATCGCAAGAAGGGCCAGAAATTCATCAAGTCCTGGCTGCGAAACCGCTAGCCAGTAGCCGCCACGCGGCGAGTTCGATCGTATTTCCCCGGCCACTCGCTGCCGACCCGAAGGTAACCCGCGCCCCGATTCGGTGCATCAGCCGAGGTAAATCCCCCGCGGACGAAGTCCCGTGCCGGACTTGCCGCACCCGGCGAGCAAGTTTGTTATGCTCGATCGCCCTTTAGCCGGCGAGAGTCGATGGCCGCAACCGCAGTCGCAACGAAGAACTGGGCAGCGCTGCTGCAGCTCGAGCTGCGTCGCTGCGCCGACCGCACCCGGCTGGTGCCGCTGCGGCGTTACGGTCCGCTGTCGGTGCAGCGACCGTTTTACCCCGAGTCCGACTGCTGCCATGTCTACCTGCTGCATCCACCGGGTGGCGTGGTCGGCGGCGATTCACTCGAACTGCGGGTTGCGCTGAAGCCCGGCGCGCAGGGCCTTTTCACCGCGCCCGGCGCGGCCAAGTTTTACCTGAGCGCCGGTCCGACCGCGCTGGTCGAGCAGCATTTTACGGTCGCCCCCGGCGCGGGCCTCGAATTCCTGCCACAGGAGAACATTTACTTCCCCGGCGCCGAGGTCGATAGCCGCACCCTGCTCGAGGTCGAGGCCGGCGGTCGCCTGCTGCTGTGGGAGAAGCACTGCTTCGGGCGCCCCGCCAACCACGAGCCTTTTGCCCATGGGCGGTTGCGCTCGCGGATCGAGCTGCGCCTCGACGGCCAGCTGGTTCAGCATGAATTCCAGCGCGTCGACGCCGACGAAATCGCGCGCGCCAGCGGCATGCGCGGACAGCCGGTTTGCGGCACGCTGCTGGCCGCGGGTACCGAGTTCGGCGACGCCACCGTCGCTGCGCTGCAGCAGGTCATGCCCGACTCCGGCTGGGGCGGGGTGTCGCGCCCGCGCCCGGACCTGCTCGTGGCGCGCTACCTCGGCCCCGACAGTGCCGAGCTCGATCGTTATTTCATTCGCCTGTGGGAACGCCTGCGGCCGCCGCTGCTCGCGCGCGCTGCCTGTCGCCCCCGAATCTGGAACACCTGACCCGAACGCGGAACCGAGTTATGGAATTATCCCCCCGAGAAAAAGACAAGCTGCTGGTTTTTACCGCCGCCTTGCTGGCGGAACGGCGCATGGCCAGGGGACTCAAGCTCAACTACCCGGAAGCGGTCGCCTTTATCAGCGCCGGCATCCTGGAAGGCGCGCGTGAAGGCAAAACCGTGGCCGAGCTGATGGACTTCGGCCGCACGCTGCTGACCGCCGCCGACGTGATGGACGGCGTCGCCGAAATGATCCACGACGTGCAGGTCGAGGCGACCTTTCCCGACGGCACCAAGCTGGTGACCGTGCACGAACCGATCGTCGGCGCCGGGACGCCCGACGTGATCGCCGGCGAACTGATTGCGGAACCCGGCGAAATCGAGCTCAACGCGGGTCGCGAGACCCTCGAAATCGAGGTTGCCAATACCGGCGACCGGCCGATCCAGGTCGGTTCGCATTACCACTTCTACGAGACCAACAGCGCACTGCAGTTCGATCGGGGCCCGTGCAAGGGTTTTCGCCTGGATATTCCGGCCGGCACCGCGGTGCGCTTCGAGCCGGGGCAAAGCCGCAAGGTCACGCTGGTGAAGTATGCCGGCGAGCAAAAGGTGTACGGCTTTAATGCCGAAATCATGGGTGAGGTGGACTAGATGGCGAAAATAAGCCGGCAGGCCTATGCCGAAATGTACGGCCCGACCACGGGTGATCGCGTGCGCCTCGGCGACACCGAACTGTGGATTCGGGTCGAGGACGACAAAACGATCTACGGCGACGAGGTCAAGTTCGGCGGCGGCAAGGTCATCCGTGACGGCATGGGGCAGAGCCAGCGCCCGGCCGCGGAGGTGGTCGACGTCGTCATCACCAACGCGCTGATCGTCGACCACTGGGGCATCGTCAAGGCCGATGTCGGGATCAAGCACGGTCGCATCAGCGGCATCGGCAAGGCCGGCAACCCGGACACCCAGCCCGGCGTCGATATCGTCGTCGGTCCCGGCACCGAGGCAATCGCCGGTGAAGGCCAGATCCTGACCGCCGGCGGTATCGACGCACACATCCACATGATTTGCCCGCAGCAGGTCGATGATGCGCTGATGTCCGGGATCACCACCATGCTGGGCGGCGGCACCGGTCCGGCGACCGGCACCAACGCGACCACCTGTACGCCGGGACCGTGGAACATCGATCGCATGCTCGAGGCTGCCGACGAACTGCCGGTCAACCTCGGTTTGCTCGGCAAGGGTAACGCGAGCCTGCCCGAGGCGCTGGAGGAACAGATTGCCGCCGGCGCAATCGGGCTCAAGCTGCACGAGGACTGGGGCACGACCCCGGCCGCGATCGACAACTGCCTTGGCGTGGCCGAGGCGATGGACGTACAGGTCGCGATTCACACCGATACGCTCAACGAATCCGGCTTCGTCGAGGACACGCTGCAGGCGATGAAGGGGCGCACGATCCACACCTATCACACCGAGGGTGCCGGCGGCGGGCATGCGCCGGACATCATCAAGGCGGCGGGTTACGCCAACGTGCTGCCGTCGTCGACCAACCCGACCCGGCCCTACACGGTCAACACCGTCGACGAACATCTCGACATGCTGATGGTGTGCCACCACCTCGATCCGAACATCGCCGAGGACGTCGCCTTCGCCGAGTCGCGTATTCGGCGCGAAACCATCGCCGCCGAGGACATCCTGCACGACAAGGGCGCGTTCTCGATGATCGCGTCGGACTCGCAGGCGATGGGTCGCGTCGGCGAGGTGATTACGCGCACCTGGCAGACCGCGCACAAGATGAAGGTGCAGTTCGGCACGCTCGAGGGCGACGAGGACGGGATCGACAACTTTCGCGTCCGGCGTTATATCGCCAAGTACACGATCAATCCCGCGATCACGCACGGCATTGCGCACGAGGTCGGCTCGATCGAAACCGGCAAGCTCGCCGACCTGGTGTTGTGGAAGCCGGCCTTCTTCGGCAGCAAGCCGTCGCTGATCATCAAGGGCGGCATGATCGTCGCCGCGCCGATGGGCGATCCCAACGCGTCGATCCCGACCCCGCAGCCGGTGCACTACCGGCCGATGTTCGGCGCGCTCGGCAAGACACGTAACGCCACCAGCATGACCTTCCTGTCGGCCGCGGCGGTCGAGGCCGGGGTGGCCGAGCGCCTGCAGCTGGCTTCGCTGATCGGCACGGTTGCCGATTGTCGCGGCGTGACCAAGGCGTCGATGGTACTCAACGATTACCAGCCCGATATCAGCGTCGATGCACAGACCTACCAGGTGCGCGCCGACGGCGAACTGCTGGTGTGCGAACCGGCGGCGGAACTGCCGCTGGCGCAAAAGTATTTCCTGTTCTGATCATGCTCCGCTTCGACCACGTTATCGAACACGCACACGCGCTTTACGGCAGCGTGACCCTGACCTACGACCAGCGCTCCCGCGCACGGCAAAAGATCGAACTCGACAGCGGCGAAACCGCCGGCCTGTTCCTGCCACGCGGGCGCGTGCTGCGACCGGGGCAGAAAATTGCCGCGGACGGTGGCGAGGTGATCGAGGTCCGCGCCGCCGCCGAGGCGGTGAGCACGATCTACGTCGACGATCCGCTACTGCTCGCGCGTGCCTGTTACCATCTCGGCAACCGGCACGTGGCACTGCAGATCGAAACCGGTTGCGTGCGTTACCAGCGGGATCACGTGCTCGACCAGCTGGCCGCCGGGCTCGGGCTCGCGGTAGAACACGAACAGGCGCCGTTCGAACCCGAAGCGGGCGCCTACGACAGCACTGGCCATTCCCATGGCCATGTACACCATGACCATGAACACTGATGGCAACGACCTTGCGCTCACGCGCCTGCTACAGCTGATCAGCCCGTCGCTGCCGATCGGTGGTTATACCTGGTCGCAGGGTATCGAATGGGCGGTCGAGGCGGGCTGGATCGGCGATGCGCCGGAACTGCAGGCCTGGCTCGACGGCCTGATGCGGACCAGCCTGCATTACCTCGAGCTGCCGTTGCTCAAGCGTATGCTCGGCGCCTGGGCGCACGACGACCTCGCGTGGCTGCACGAGCTGAACCAACTGCTGGTTGCGAGCCGCGAGACCCGTGAGCTGCGCCTGGAGGAAAGCAGCCGCGCACGCGCTTTTTGCGACCTGCTGTTATCGCTGCAACCCGACGCGGCCGGGTTGCAGCAACATTTGCGCCAGTCGCAGCTGGCCTGCTTCAGTTTCGCCTGCCACCGCTGGGGTATCGACTATGCGCGCGCCGGCCAGGGGCTGACGATGAGCTGGCTCGAAAACCTCGTGCTGTCCGCGGTCAAGATCATTCCGCTGGGGCAGACCGCCGGCCAGCAGGTTATCTTCGATCTCGGTACGCAGATTCCCGCGCTGGTCGCCTCGGCCGGTCACGTCGACGACGATCAAATCGGCGCGTCGTCGATGGCGATGGCAATCGCGAGCGCCCGCCACGAAACCCAGTACACCAGACTTTTTCGTTCCTGAGGAGTTACCCATGTCGACTGAACAACCCCTGCGCCTCGGTATCGGCGGCCCGGTCGGATCCGGCAAGACCGCGCTGCTGGACCGGCTGTGCAAGAACATGCGCGATCGCTTCGAGATCGCGGTCGTGACCAACGACATCTACACGCGTGAAGATGCCGAGTTCCTCGTGCGCAGCGAGGCGCTCGAAGCGGAACGTATCGTCGGCGTCGAAACCGGCGGCTGCCCGCATACCGCGATTCGCGAGGACGCGTCGATGAACCTGGCCGCGGTGCAGGACCTGAGCCAGAAGTTCGCCGGACTCGACGTCGTGTTCATCGAGAGCGGCGGCGATAACCTGTCGGCGACCTTCAGCCCGGAGCTCGCCGACCTGATGATTTATGTCATCGACGTTGCCGAGGGGGAAAAGATTCCGCGCAAGGGCGGCCCCGGCATTACCCGTTCCGACCTGCTGGTCATCAACAAGATCGATCTTGCCCCCCATGTTGGCGCGTCGCTAGAAGTCATGGAGTCCGACACCCGCCGCATGCGCGGCGACAAGCCATTCGTGTTCACCAACCTCAAGGACGGCACCGGCCTGGACACCGTGATCGATTTCATCGTCGACCAGGGCATGCTCGCCGCAGATCATCAGGGTGATTTGCCCGCTGCATAGGATCTTGTGCGCCAGGCTGGTGCGATAGCGGTATAAAAAGGGGCGTAAATTTTCGCAAAAGGCGATTTATGCGTATGCTTGGTGCGTTTTTCGGCGATACGCAGTTGGGCACTTTCGCTGAAACATTCCGTTTAAAGTGATCGGCGTGGGAAAGGAAGGCGAATTTTTCGACGAGATGTTCGGCTACGGCGAGCGGCCGCGCAAGCCGTACCGGGCCTATAATCGCTGGATCAAGGGCGAGGACGTCGCGCGGCTGCAGAAAAAGTCGGTCGAGGCCGAGCGCGTATTTCGCCGTACCGGGATAACCTTCAACGTCTACGGCGAGGAAGAGGCCACCGAACGCCTGATTCCGTTCGATCTCGTGCCGCGCGTGCTGGCGGCTACCGAGTGGGCGCGGCTCGAGCGCGGCATCAAGCAGCGCGTACGCGCGATCAACGCTTTCCTGCACGATATCTACCACCGCCAGGAAATCCTGCGCGCCGGCCGTATCCCGGTCGACATGGTCGCGCGCAACGAAGCTTTCCTGCCGCAGATGATCGGCGTCGAGCCGCCCGGCGGGGTCTACACCCATATCGTCGGTATCGATCTCGTACGCACCGCCGCCAACCAGTTCTACGTACTCGAGGACAACGCGCGCACGCCGTCGGGGGTGTCCTACATGCTGGAAAACCGCGAGACCATGCTGCAGATGTTCCCCGACCTGTTCAGCCAGATCCCGGTGCAGGTAGTCAGCAACTACCCGCAGAACCTGCGCCGCTCGCTGGCCGCGAGCGCGCCGAAGGCGTGCAAGGGCAAGCCGGTGGTAGCGGTGCTGACACCCGGCATCCACAACTCGGCCTATTACGAACACTCGTTCCTGTCCGACCAGATGGGCGCCGAGCTGGTCGAGGGGCACGACCTGCGCGTGGTCGACGGACGTATCGCGATGCGCACCACCGAGGGTTACAAACCGATCGACGTGCTGTACCGCAGGGTCGACGACGATTATCTCGACCCGCTCAACTTCAAGCCTGAATCCATGCTCGGCGTGCCCGGCGTGTTCGACGTCTACCGTGCCGGCGGAATTACGCTGGCCAACGCGCCCGGTACCGGTATCGCCGACGACAAGGCGATTTATTCCTATATGCCGGAGATCGTCGAGTTTTACACCGGCGAGAGCCCGATCCTGAAGAACGTGCGGACCTGGCGCTGCGGCGAACCCGATGCGCTCAGGTACGTGCTCGAACACCTGTCCGAGCTGGTGGTGAAAGAGGTCCACGGTTCGGGTGGCTACGGCATGCTGATCGGCCCCGCCGCGAGCAAGCGCGAACTGGCCGAGTTCGCGAAAAAACTCGAGGCCCGGCCGGCCAACTATATCGCGCAACCGACGCTGTCGCTGTCGACCGTGCCGATACTGACCCGCGAGGGGCTGGCGCCGCGTCACGTCGACCTGCGCCCGTTCGTGCTGGTGGCGCCCGACAACATCGCCGTGACCCCGGGCGGCCTGACCCGCGTCGCGCTGAAAAAAGGCTCGCTGGTGGTCAATTCCAGCCAGGGCGGCGGCACCAAGGATACCTGGGTGCTGGAAGAATAATGCTCGGGAAAACCGCCGGCGGCCTGTACTGGATGTTTCGCTACCTCGAGCGCAGCGAGAACACCACGCGCCTGCTCGAGGCCGGTATGCGCATCGCGGTCACGCGCTCGAGCGCAGCGGTCAACGAATGGTCGTCGATCGTCACCACTGCCGGCGCGCGCGATGCCTATCTTGCGCGCCACGACGATTTCGAGGCCGGCAAGGTGATCGATTTCCTGCTGCGCGATCGCGCCAACCCGTCGAGCGTTTTGTCCGTGGTCGAGGCCGCGCGCAACAACGCGCGCCTGGTGCGCACCGCGCTGACGCGCGAGGTCTGGGAAGCGACCAACGAGTGCTGGATGACGCTCAAGGCCACGCTCGCGCGCCCGGTATCGGCCAAGAACCTGACCGAAGTGCTGGCCACGATTCGCCAGCAGAGCGGCCTCGTGCGCGGCGCACTGCACGGCACCATGCTGCGCAACGACATCTACAACTTCACCCGCCTCGGCACCTTCATCGAGCGCGCCGACAGCACCGCGCGCATTCTCGACGTCAAGTACTACGTGCTGCTGCCGTCGGTGTCGCACGTCGGTTCGTCGCTCGACAACGTGCAGTGGGAGACCATCCTGCGCTCGGTTTCGGGCATGCGGGCCTATCGCTGGAAGCACGGCGGCGAGGTGACGCCCAACGGCATCGCCGAGTTCCTGATCCTCGATCCGCAGATGCCGCGCTCGCTGGCGTTCTGTTTCGGCAAGGTCGTCGAGAACCTCGGTTACCTCGCGATGAACTACGAAGAGCGTCATGCTTGCCACGCTCTCGGGGACAAGATGCAAAAGCGCCTGGGCAAAACGACCATCACGTCGATCTTCGATTACGGCCTGCACGAGTTCATCGTCGATTTCCTGCGCGACACCAACGCGCTGGGGCGCCAGATCGAGCAGGACTACCGTTTCACCGAGTAAGCCATGCGCCTGAAAATTCATCACCAGACCAGTTACGATTACGACGCGCCGGTGCAGTACGGCCTGCAGCAGCTGCGCCTGCGGCCGAAGTCCGGTCACGGCCAGCAAATCATTTCCTGGAACCTGGCCGTCGAAGGCGGCCGGGTCGAGCTCGATTTCGAGGACCAGCATCACAACCACGTCGACCTGGTCGGCATCGATCCGGGGCATCACCAGGTCAGGATCGTGTGCGAGGGTGAAGTCGAAACCGCGGACAATGCCGGCGTCATCGGCCAGCACAAGGGTTTTGCGCCGCTATGGCTGTTCCGCCAGTCGACGCCGCTGACCCGGCCCGGGCCGCAGAGTCGCCGGCTGGTGAAACAGCTGGGCGGCGAATTCGACAGTGAAATCTCGCGCCTGCACGCGCTGTCGAACCTGGTGCTCGAAAGCGTGAGCTACGAGGTCGATCGTACCCATGCGCAAACCACCGCCGAGGAAGCGCTGGCCGCCGGCCACGGCGTGTGCCAGGACCACGCGCACGTGTTCGTTACCGCCGCGCGCCTGCTCGGATACCCGGCACGCTACGTCAGCGGTTACCTGATGATGACCGACCGCGTCGAGCAGGACGCCAGCCATGCCTGGGCCGAGGCCTGCCTCGACGAGATCGGCTGGATCGGTTTCGACGTCGCCAACGGTATTTCGCCGGACGAGCGCTACGTGCGCATCGCCACCGGCCTCGACTACCGGGACGCCGCGCCGATCTCCGGCCTGCGCTACGGCGACAGCGACGAATCCATGCTGGTTTCGGTGCAGGTGGAGCAGTAAACTGCGCCGGGTGCAAAGCCAGGTGTTGCTGTCATGACCTATTGCGTCGGTCTCATGCTCAATCGCGGGCTCGTGTTCATGTCGGACACGCGCACCAACTCGGGTGTCGACAATATTTCCACCTATCGCAAGATGTACAGCTGGTCGACGCCGGGCGAGCGTGTCATCACGCTGCTGACCGCGGGCAACCTGGCCACCACCCAGGCCGTGATCAGCCTGCTCGACGAGCGCAGCAAGATCCCGGCGGAGCGCAACCCCTCGCTGCTCGAAGCGCCATCGATGTTCCAGGTCGCGAGCCTGGTCGGTGAAACCCTGCGCGAGGTGATCGCGTCGACTTCGCCCGGTGACGAGACCGCGGACTCGAGTTTCGCCGCGACCATCATACTCGGCGGCCAGATCGCGGGCGGGGAACCGCGCCTGTTCCTGATTTATCCCGAGGGTAACTTCATCGAGGCAAGCAGCGACACGCGTTATTTCCAGTCGGGCGAAACCAAGTACGGCCGGCCGATCCTGGTGCGTGCGATCGACCCGGACATGTCGTTCGAGGAAGCGGTCAAGCTGCTGATGGTGTCGTTCGATTCGACGCTGAAGGCGAACCTCTCGGTGGGTATGCCGCTCGACCTGCAGATCTACCAAAAGGACAGCTTCAAGCCGGGCCCGGAGCGGCGTTTCGAGGCCAATGATCCCTACTACCAGGCAATCTCCGCCGGCTGGGGCGAAGCGCTCAGGAACGCGCTCGGCGCGCTACCGGATTTC
>JASJCI010000055.1 GCA_030066085.1 Gammaproteobacteria bacterium
CAGCTGCCGCTGGTTTACCGGCTGGACGATGGCGCCGAAGCGTCGATCACGCTCACGCGTCGCGACGGCTCGCAGCAAACCGTGGCAGGACTGGCCCTGCCCGCGGACACCAGCCGCAATATTTTCACGCGCAATGGCGAAATTCGGCGACTCGACCTGGTGTTCGGGCGCAGCGAGCTGTTTGCCGAATGATCGCTGCGGGACCTTACCCGTCGCGGACCTCAAGACCCGTTCGGGCGGCAGGACCGGTCAGTCGAAACCCGGGAACACCGTGCTGCGCTTGACCTGGCCGAAGGCAAAATGCGTTTCCAGGGTACCGATACCCGGCGTATGCGTTAGCTTGTCGCGAATGAAAGCCTCGTAGTCCTTGAGCGATGGACTGAGCACCTGCAGCAGGTAGTCCGACGATCCCGACATCAGGTAACAGGCCACGACTTCGTCGAGGTCGCGAATGCCGGCTTCGAAAGCCTTGATGGTCCTGTCGTTCTGTTTTTCCAGCCGGATGGAAACGAAGGCGGTGATATGCAGGCCGCAGGCCTGCTGGTTCACCAGCGCGGTATAACCCTCGATCACGCCGTCCTGCTCGAGCTGGCGCAGTCGCCGCAGGCACGGTGATGGCGAAAGCGACACCCGTTCGCTCAGTTCCTGGTTGGTCAGGCGGCCATCGCGCTGCAGTTCGGCAAGCAGTTTCTGGTCGATCTTGTCCATTTGCCCAAAATTTTAGCAGATACTGCTAATATATGCCGATAAAAAGGCACAAAATGAAATAAAATTGCGCAGCTTTATAAATATACTGCGCTAATCGATCGATAAAAAATGCATATGGTCGCAATCGTTCGGCCATTGGGCAACCTGACCCGCTCGTTCGTAGCCGACGTGGCCAGGGTCAGGATGCATTCGCAGCGATCGCGCAGCAGTTTTACGGCTGCAAAATATAACTAGACACAGGAGGGGAACATGATGAAACCGACAATCACCCGGCGGGCCAGGCTCGGGCTGCTTACTTTTTCGTTCGCGGTATTGACCGCATTTAGCGGCATGCTATCGGTCGCCCAGGCCGACGAAACCTGCATGTCGCCCTACATGGCCAAGATCGTAGGCCAGGAAGACTTCGTTTATGTCTGGACGCTCGGTGTCGAGGGCCTCGGCGACGGCCAGGACAAGCTGGTCACGATCGACGTCAATCCGAATTCATCGAACTACGGGCAAGTCGTGCAGACACTGTCGGTCGGCGGCCGCAACGAGGCGCACCACTCGGGCCTGACCGACGATCGCAAGTACCTCTGGGCAGGCGGTCTCGACACCAGCAAGATATTCATCTTCGACGTGTCCAGCGATCCGGCCAGGCCGACGCTGCACCGCGTTATCACCGACTTTGTCGACAAGAGCGGCGGTGTCGTCGGTCCGCATACGACCTATGCCCTGCCCGGCCGCATGCTGATCACCGGCCTGTCCAACAACCAGGACAACGGCGGCCGTACGGCGATGGTCGAATACACCAACGAGGGCGAATACATTGCGACCCACTGGATGCCGACCGACGACAACCTGCAGGGCGCGGTCAAGAGCGGCAAGCTTGCCGACGGTTACAACTACGACGTGCGTGTCTTGCCGCGGCGCAATATCATGCTGACCTCCTCGTTCACCGGCTGGTCCAATTACATGATGGACTTCGGCAAGATGCTGCAGGACGAAGAGGCGATGAAACGCTTCGGCAACACCATGGTGCTGTGGAACCTGCACAGCAAGAAGCCGAAGAAAATTTTCGACGTGCCCGGAGCGCCGCTCGAAATTCGCTGCGCCTGGAAACCGCGTAACAACTGGTGCCTGACCACGACCGCGCTGACGTCGAAGATCTGGATGGTGCACGAGGACGACCAGGGCGAGTGGCAGGCCAAGCCGGTTGCCGATGTCGGCGACGCGGCGCAGGTACCGCTGCCGGTGGATATCTCGATCGGCGCCGACGATACCTACCTCTGGGTCAACACCTTCATGGACGGCAAGACCCGCCGCTTCGACCTGACCGACCCGCACAACCCGAAGCAGGTCTACGAAAAGGTCATCGGCAAGCAGGTCAACATGGCCTCCTCCAGCTGGGACGGCAAGCGCGTTTACTACACCTCGTCGCTGCTCGCCAACTGGGACAAGAAAGGCGACGATAACGAGCAGTACTTCAAGGCCTACGAATGGAACGGCAAGGAACTGGTGCAGCAGTTTGCGCTCGACTTCACCCAGATGAAGCTGGGACGCCCGCACCAGATGCGTTTCGGCGCCTACTCGCTGTACACCGGCAAGTCACCCGCGGCGGATCAGCTCGCGGCTACGGTTGACGGCACGCAGCTGCAGTAGCCGAACCACGGTAGCCGGGGCGGTTGCATGACCGTTCCGGCCCGTCGCGGCCCCGCAAACGGTGCTTTGCGGGGCCGGATTTGCTAACGTCGGGGCGACATGATTATCCGTTTGCCGATTTTCCTGGCTTTGCTGCTGCACCTGTCACCGCTGCAGGCGCAGTCCGACGCACCGTCGCAGATAACGCTGGCACCCGGTTACGGCACCCTGGGCTACGAACCGCCCGCCGTCGGCAGTTACGCGCTGCCGCCACTCGGCACTGCCGCCGACGGCGAGGTGCTGGATAGCGACGGCACGGCGGTTCGACTGCACCAGCTGTTCGGTGACGGCTACGTGCTGCTCGCGTTCATCTACAGCACCTGTAGCGACGTCAACGGCTGCCCGCTGACGTCACACGTGTTCTACCAGATCAAGTCGGCGATGAAACGCGATCCCGAGATCGCGCGTCACCTCAGGCTGATCAGCCTCAGTTTCGATCCCGCAGTCGACACCCCCGAAGTCATGCAGCTGTACGGCAACAACTTTCGTTATGCCGGCAGCGCGGGCGAGTGGCGCTTCGTTACCACCGCGTCGGAGCAGCAACTCGCGCCGCTACTCGATGCCTACAACCAGGACATTCAACGCGAATACACCGCCGAGGGCCGCTACAGCGGCGACTACTCGCACCTGCTCAGGGTGTTCCTGATCGACCCGCAAAAAAAAATCCGCAACATCTACAGCGTCGCCTTCCTGCACCAGGAGCTGATCCTCAACGATTTCAGAACCCTGTTGCAGGAATCCCGCGGCAGCGGGCCGCAACTCGCGGCGAACCAGGCACAGGCGCAGCTGTCCGGGCCCGGTGACGACAGGCGCGGCTACGACAGCGTGGATTACACCACGCGCTCGCGCGCGCTCGAGCTGCGCCAGGGCAAGGCGGCCGATCTGCTCGGCCTGATCGAGAACCCGCCGCTGGGCCTGCCAGCGGTGCCCGGCGCCGAGGCCGTCGATGCCGCCAGGATCGAACTCGGGCGCAAGCTGTTTTTCGACCGGAGACTGTCGCTGAACGACACCTTTTCCTGCGCGATGTGCCATGTCCCCGACCAGGGCTTCACCAGCAACGAACTCGCCACCGCGGTCGGCATCGAGGGCCGCAGCGTCAGGCGCAACTCGCCGACGATGTACAACGTGGCCTACGCCGAAATACTGTTTCACGACGGCCGCGAGGATCGGCTCGAACAGCAGATCTGGGGACCGCTGCTGGCGCACAACGAGATGGGTAATCCGTCGGTCGGCTACGTGTTGAACAAGATAAAACGGATCGGCGATTACGACGGCCTGTTCGAGGCTGCCTTCGACGGCCGTGGCGTTTCGATGGCGACCCTCGGCAGCGCCCTCGCCGCCTACCAGCTCGCGCTGGTGTCGGGCGACTCCGCCTTCGATCGCTGGTATTACGGCGGTGATGCGAACGCGCTGTCGCTTGCGGCGCGGCGCGGTTTCGAGCTGTTCACCGGCAAGGCCGCCTGCGCGTCCTGTCACCTGGTCGGCGAGCAAAGCGCGCTGTTCATGGACAACCGCCTGCACAACACCGGCCTCGGCTACCGCGAATCGATGGGCATAAGCCCGCAAAAACAGTCGGTCCAGGTCGCACCCGGGGTGATCATCGAGGTCGATCGCAGCATCATCCAGAGCGTGGGTGAGCCGGCACCGGCCGACGTCGGGCTCTACGAGGTTACGCAGGATCCGCGTGACCGCTGGAAATACAAGACACCCGGATTGCGCAACGTGGCGCTGACCGCACCCTACATGCACAACGGCTCGCTGAGCACGCTGGCCGAGGTGGTCGAGTTCTATGTCGGCGGCGGCATCGACAACGAGGGACTGTCGCCGCTGATCCGGCCGCTCGACCTCGATCCGCGGGAAAAACAGGACCTGGTGGAATTTCTCGAGTCCCTGACCGGCAGTAACGTCGATGCGCTGGTAGCCGATGCGTTTGCCGCGCCGATCGGTGATGTCGGCAAGGGCGATCCCAGCTGGGTACACGGCAGCGATGTCGAGGTGCAGTAAATGCGCTCCGCGCTGCAAATGGCGTTTGCCGGCATCATGCTGTGCCTGGTCGCAACCGCCCTGCCCGGCCCGTCGAGCGCGGCCGGTGACGGCATTCAATTCTCGCTGACCGACCACCACGGCAAGCGCTTCAGCCTGCAGGATCAGCGCGGCAGGATCGTACTGATCTTCTTCGGCTACACGCTCTGCCCGGATGTCTGCCCGATCGAATTGCAGCATATGGCCACCGCGTTGCGGGGACTCGGCCAGGACGCCGACCGCGTGCGCGGCCTGTTCATCACGGTCGACCCCGAGCACGACACCCCCGAAGTACTGGCTCGATACGTGGGTTACTTCGGCAACTCGCTGGTGGGCCTGACCGGCACCAGCCAGCAAATCGAGACAGTGGCGCAAAAATTTCGCGTCAGTTACCAGAAAAGCCTGCGTGCCGGCAACCAGTACACGATGGACCACACGGCCAACCTGTACGTGGTGGACCAGCATGGCGAACTGGACACCATCGTGCCGTTCGGTTTCCCCGCGGCGCATATCGAAAGTCTTTTACGCGAGATGCTGGCGGCGAACGGATAGTGTCGACATGACTCGAAGCCTTGCCACGAGGTGTTTGCTGATCGGCCTGCTGGCGGTAATCGTGACCCTCGTCACGGCTGCCGACGACTCTGACCATGACCTGCGGCGAGCACCGCCGTTTACGCTGTTCGATCCAGCCGGTGACGAACACCAACTGGGGCAATACGCCGGCCGGGTGCTGGTGGTGAATTTCTGGGCCAGCTGGTGCGCACCCTGTCGCGCGGAGTTACCGTCGATGAACCGCGCCGCGGGGCGGATGCGCTCGCAACCGGTAGACTGGCTGGCGATCAACGTCGGCGAGGACAGGCAGGCCGTCACGTCGTTCACCGCCGATTACCCGATCGATTTTACCGTGCTACTGGATGTGGACGGCACAACCAGTCAAAACTGGCGGGTAACGGTCATGCCGACGACCCTCATCATCGACCGCAACGGATTCATCGTCCACCGCGTAGTCGGTCAGCGCGAGTGGGATGACGAAAAGCACCTGCGCATGGTGAGCGAACTGCTCGATGACTGAACCGCCAGCAGCAGGCGAATAGCTCCAGGCATACGCAGCAAACCGATATGGCGATTCAGGCGCTGCGCTCACCGTCCGCGGCAATCTGGCTGCCGAGCCAGTCCTTGAAACGGACCAGGGAAGGCAAGTCGGCGCCCGCATCGGCATGCACGAGATAGTAACCACCGCTGCCGGTCACAACCTGTTCGCAGGCCAGCGCCAACCGCCCCGACTCGAGATCCTGGCGAATGAAGTTTTTATCGACCAGGCCGATCGCGTCGCCCGACTGCAGCGCTTCCACCACCTGCGCCACACCCTGCACCTCCAGTTTGCCACCGCTCGAGGACGGAAACCTTATTCCGGCCGCCTCGAACCAGGTATCCCAGGTGTCCGGCATGTAGGCGTTCAGAATCAGCGGGTACCCGGCAACCTGCGCCGGGGTCAGCAGGCGCCCGAGGTTTGCCAGCAACGAGGGGTGACAGACCGCGGCCAGGACCTGATCGAAGAGATACACGGCACTGGTGTTGTCCCAGCTACCGCTACCCATGCGGATCGACGCATCGAAAGGATCAGAACTGAAGTCGGCAAGCTCGATAGTGGCGACCACCGACAGGTTGATGTCCGGGTGCGCGGCGTAAAAGCTTCTCAGCCGGGGTAACAGCCAGCCCGTTGCGAATGCGGGTGCAACCGACAGTGCCAGGCCGTTGTCTTCGCGGCCGCGCACGGCCTTGCTGCTGGCTTCGTGCAGTTGCCTCATCGGTGCACGAATATCGAGGAACAGGCGCTCACCTCGCGCCGTCAACCGCACGGACTTGTCGAGACGCTCGAACAGCTTGTAACCCAGGATATTTTCCAGGTTGCGGATCTGGTGGCTGACCGCCGAAGGCGTGACGAACAACGACCTGGCGGCTTGCTGAAAGCTCAGGTGCTCCGCCGCCTCGGCAAAGGTATTGAGATTGTTGAGCGGCAATCGCGGTTGCATACGGATGAGATTATCTCATGCCACTAACAAGATAAAGTCCTTTGATCGATGGCCTGTACAAGCCTAGCATCTCCGATATAACCGATCACGGAGCACCCAGGCAAATGTCACATCTTCCCAGTGAAACCCGCACTATTAAAGGCACAGAGCATAACTCAATCGACTACCGCTACTATGAGAACCGGGCACGTTGCTCACGCGCAAGAACCACTCTCGAACTTTTCAAAAGGCTTTTCTCTGACAAGTATAGTTCACTCGAAGAAGTCGCTGCCAGCTGCACTCACCACTAGGTGACATATCCCGGTTCGCCAGGATCCGACTATCCTGGCGGCGTCTTTTCGGCGCGGGACGGACTGCAACCAGCGACGACCAGCACACGGGGGTGACGCCCGACCGATCTGGTGGCCGGATTCGGTTGCGTCGGGATTACACGGTAATCGTCACTAACCGCATATGATCAGTATTTAAAAACTGTTAACTGGCTGCTAAACGCCCATAAAAACCGGTCAACGACTGTTTTGCGAACTTTCGAAGCGTGCATCACCTGGATGACTAAAGCCGGTTATATAAACTGATATAAATCACTAAACAATTTATATAGACTTTTATTGTGTACTTGAACAACCGTGCGTTAGCCCTGGCAAAGCGGACAGAAATCATTTTATATAAACTGTTTATTGCCTGCTAAACGAAAATATAGACTGGTTCGCAACGTTTCTCCGTACTTTCCGCACTGTGATCCACGTAGACGACTACAACCAGGTATATGCATAGCTGAAATCGATTATTCAATTTATATAAACTTTTATCCCCCACTCGAACAACTGCACGTTAGCCCTTGCAGGGCGAGCATTGATCGTCCCTGGATTTTTATAGCGGAAGGATTGGCGACGGTACCACGATGGCTCGGTCCCCAGGCCGTAAAATCCCCAGAACCTTTTTATAAATACTTAAATTGCTCTATTTGGTTTATATAAACTGAAACATGCGCTATTCGATAGCAACCCGGGGTTACCCTCGACTTTTCCAGGATTTCCATCTATATAACTGGTTAGCAGTTTTCTAACGCACTATATAAACCTTTTACCGCGGTACCCGCCATGCCTCGAAGCTCCCTCTCCTACGCCCTGATCAGCGATGCCGCGCTGGGATCGCTGGCCGCTCTCGGCGAACGCCTGAAGGAAGCCCGCCTGCGCCGCAACTGGACCCAGGCAGAGATCGCCGGTAAAGCCGGACTGTCCGAAAGCTCGATCAGAAAGGTCGAGGCCGGCTCGCCGCACATTACGGTCGGCGCCTACCTGGCCCTGCTCGACGTGATCGGGCTGCCAACCGCGCTCGACCGGGTCGTCGCCCTGGGCGACGATACTCTCGGCGAGGAACTGGGCCGCCATGCCATGCGCAAACGCGCGCGCACGCAGCGCCTGGCCGAAATCGACGAGTTCGACATCTGATGACAGAAAAACTTTTTGTACACGCTGACCTCGGCGACGGCAAGATCGTGCTTGCCGGCCAGTTGATCGTCGACGACAAGCTCGGCCGTTTCAAGTACGCCAAGGCCTACATCAACAATGCCCGCGCGTTTGCGCTCGACCCGATCAACCTGCCGTTGAACGGCGAGATCCACGTCAAGCCGCGCACCCGCGAGACGCCGGCGATGTTCGGCGTCATGCTCGACGCGGGCCCGGACGAATGGGGCAAGCGCTGGCTGACCAAGACGCGGCAGCCGCCACCGGTGACCCAGATCGAATTCCTGCTCGCCGCGTCGGGCGAGGGTGTCGGTGCGCTGCACTTTACGCCGGAGCTCGACGCCCCGGTACGGTCGCCTTCCGACCGCCCGTTCGACAGCCTGGTGCACCTGCAGCACATTGCCGCCGACATAGATGCCGGCAAGGAAGTGGATCGCTCACTCGAGCCCTATTTCTTTCACGGCAGCGGCATCGGCGGCGCGCGCCCCAAGTCGCTGATCGAACACGACGGCCGCGAGTGGATCGCCAAGTTCAACCGCGACTCGGACCTGGTCGACATGTGCCGGGTCGAACTCGCATCGATGCGCATCGCGCGCGACGCCGGTATCGACGTGCCGGACGTCGAGCTAACGGAAACCGATCGCGGACCGGTCCTGCTGGTGGAGCGCTTCGACCAGGGCCCGGACGAGCAGCATCACCTGGTTTCGGTCGCCAGCCTGATCAACAAGTTCGACATCACCGAGGTCGACGAATCGACCATGTCCTACCCGGGTATTACCCAGCTCGGCAAGCGCATCGGGCACCTGACTTCCGACCTCGGCGCGGACGTATTTCGCCGCATGCTGGTTAACGTCGCCATCGGCAACACCGACGATCACCTGCGCAACCATGCCTTCATGAAACGTGCAACGGCCTCGGACTACTCGTTTTCCCCGGGTTACGACATCGTGCCGCAGCTCAGCCTGCAGGGGTCACACGCCATCGCCATCGGCCCGTTCGGCAGCACCCCGACCGCCGACAATATCCAGGCCGCGGCCCTGCGCATGGGCGTCGCCGACGAACTTGCCCACCAGATCGGCGGCGAAGTACTCGCGGTGACGGCGAAGTGGCGCGATTACATGAGTGATGCCGGCGTCGGCGAATCCGACCTGTCCCTGCTCGAGCGCTGTTTCGCCATGCACGAAGTAGTCGAGCGCTGGCACGCAAAAGCCGCCCGTAGCGCCTAGTCGGGC
Source organism: Gammaproteobacteria bacterium (assembly GCA_030066085.1). GTDB lineage: Bacteria > Pseudomonadota > Gammaproteobacteria. The sequence continues at coordinate 9,142 of JASJCI010000055.1, forward strand.
ACGATAACCTGACCATCCATGGCGACGGCCTCGAAATGACCGTCGACATATTCCGGTCGAACATGTTCGCCTTAAAACAGATATCCTTATCGGTAAACTAGGCCCGGGTAAAGCACTATGGACTGGACACTTGGCAAAACATGCGCAACGCTGCAGCTCGAATTTCAGGGCCCCGCGGAGCTGCCGCTGCGGCGGGTGACAGGTCTCGACGACCTCGCGCCCGGCACGGTTGCGTTCGTGAACAAGGCCGAGGCTCTGCAAGACCTCGAGCCCGCGGCCGATTGTGTTCTGGTCGTGCCCGAGGGTAGCGATTATTCCGGCTGCGCCCTTATATTTTCTTCACACCCGTTGTCGGATCACGTCAGACTCGCGCGGCTGTTGCACCCGGGCCCGCAAGTGTCGGGCGAGATTCATCCGGCCGCGGTGCTGGGGTCGCGGGTGAAGATTGGCAAAAACGTCACTATCGACGCCAACGTCGTGATCGGCGATGACGTGTCCATCGGCAACGATTGCGTCATCAGGCCCGGCAGCGTGATCATGGAAGGCTGCGACATCGGCCAGGGTTGCCTGTTCTATCCGAACGTGTCAATTCGCGAATATTGCAGCGTCGGTAACCGCGTCGTGCTGCACAACAACGTCTCGATCGGGGCGGATGGATACGGTTATTTCTACCGCGATGGTATGCACAACAAGATTCCCCAGATCGGTACGGTCAGAATCGACGACGATGTCGAAGTGGGCGCATCGAGCTGTATCGACCGGGCCCGCTTCTCGGTCACTCATATCGGCGAGGGAACCAAGATCGACAACCTGGTGCAGATCGGTCACAACGTCCGCATCGGAAAACACTGCATCCTGGTTGCCGGCGTTGCCATTGCCGGCAGCACGGTGCTCGGCGACGGCTGCATACTCGCGGGACAGGTGGGAATCATCGATCACATCACCCTGGGCAACCGGGTCAGGGTACTGGCGAAGGCGGCGGTGCTCGACTCCTTCCCCGAAGACGACCTGGTCCTCGCCGGTAATCCCGCGCGCCCGGCGAGGCTGTGGCAAAGAATGCTGTCGCGCACCCAGCAGCTGGACAGCCTGTTCAAACGGGTCAATGCCCTGGAAAAGCAAAAGTAGCCTCGGTCCCCGCGACAGGGGAAAAGATGGCGCGGGATATTGATCAATCCATTGCGGTCCGGCAAACCGATGGCCAATGAACAGTCTTTCCGTCTCCTTCTTAACGAGGTAGTCGCGTACTGGCAGGCAGAATCCGCCCGCAGCGCAACCGCCGAATCGCTCTCGCCCGGCAGGTATCCGCGAACGCCAACCGGCATGCGCGCCGGCCCGGTGAAGCAACAGGCCCGGGTTTCCGTGGCCGCGCCGTTCGTTTACTGCCAGCGGGCCATTTCCAGGTGATCGGGAGGCGGCTCGAGTTCGCCGGCGCAGGGCGGCCATCCGTATCCCCAGCGCCAGGCCAGGCCGGTGCAGGGGCCGCCGCCAATCCGCACCGCGTGGAACATCAGGTCCGCGGTCAGGTTGAATATCTCGATGACCTGCGCTCGCTCGGCGCCGAGCCGCCGGGCTATATCGCCGGCCTGTTCCTGCCCGCTTGCTATCACGCACTGGCGCAACTCGCGATCCGACTGCAGGCGTTTTTCGAAGCCGTCGATACTTTCGCCGCGCCAGTAATCGCGGTCGTGCGCCACGCAGCAGTGCTCCCAGGGCGGCGCTTCACCCGCGGCTCGGGCAAACTCCGGCCAGATGCCCGCGAGCGTTTTCCAGCTGTCGGAAAGTCCACCGCTGCAACCGTCGCTGCGAAAGGTCTCCATGACGACCCCGGGGCGCGATTGTTGCGCCTGCAGGCGCTGCATGCCGGCCTGTTCGAGCAGGCGCGCGGCCCGATCGAGCGGATTGGCCTGCAGCGGCGTCACGCCCAGCAACAGCAACAGCAGCAACGGCAGTTTCGTGGTCATCGATAAAAGGTAGCCGAGAGTATGCCGACCATCAAGGCAGACGCATGGGAAAACGAGGCAGATTCGCGCTCACCGCTATCGGTCACAGCTTGAGGGCGTGAGCAGACTCGAGTGCCGGTGAACCCCGGCGGACGCGAGCGACGCCCGGGAGAAGAGAAAACGGCCGAATCCGCCTGCCGCGAGTTCATCGACGCGGGCAACCGTGAGCAACCGGCCTGCCCGCCCGGTTTGCGACTACTCTGTCGCCAGCCCGGGGTTTATACTGCATGTCCACGACCAGCCGATTTTGACGCGCAAGCGAGGTACCGGGAGACATGACACTTGCAATCGTTACACATGCCAGCTGCAAGCTGCACGAGATGGGCGCATCGCACCCGGAACAGCCGGCGCGGCTGGACTCGATCGACGACATGCTCGCGCGCAGCGGGCTGGCCGAATCGGTACAACGTCACGAGGCGCCCGCGATCGACCGCGAGCAGCTGCTGGCGGTGCACGATCCCCGCTATATCGAGCTGGTGTACCAGGCTTCGCCGGACGAGGGCCTGGTCTGGCTGGACGGCGACACCGCGATGAATCCGCACAGCCTGGATGCGGCCGAGCATGCCGCTGGCGCCGCGGTCATGGGTGTCGACCTGGTGATGCAGGGCAAGGCAAACCAGGCTTTTTGCCCGGTGCGACCGCCGGGCCACCACGCGGTGGGCCGCGGCGCCATGGGATTCTGCCTGTTCAGCAATGTCGCGATCGCCGCCCACCACGCGCTCGACCACTGGCAGCTTGAACGCGTCGCGATCGTCGATTTCGACGTGCACCACGGCAACGGTACCGAGGACATCGTTTCCGGCGACGATCGCATCCTGTTCTGCTCCAGCTTTCAGCACCCGTTCTACCCCGGCACCGGCGCCGATACCAACGTATCGAACATCGTCAACATGCCGCTGCCAGCCGGCACCGACGGCGCCGGTTTTCGCCAGGTCATGACCGAACGCTGCCTGCCGCGCCTGCGGGAATTCGAACCCCAGCTGATCCTGGTCTCGGCGGGCTTCGACGCGCACCGCGACGACCACCTCGCCATGCTCAACCTGGTCGAAGCCGACTATGCCTGGATTACGCGCGAGCTGGTGCGGCTGGCCGCGGACAGCGCCGGGGGGCGCATCGTTTCCTGCCTCGAAGGCGGTTACAACCTGCAGGCACTCGCGAGCAGCGTCGAAGCGCACCTGGGCGCGCTGCTCGAGCGGGATTGATACCGCAGCCGAAGTGCAGCAGAATTGCGGACCGGCCTGCTGGTGGCGGAACCGTCGCCCGGGCCACGGAGCGTCCTGACCATCCCGCGCCAACAGTTTTTCCGAGTCTCGAGGAACACGAATGAAAAGCCTGACGATTTATGACCCCGCCATGTGCTGTCCCACCGGTATCTGCGGTACCGATATCGATCAACAGCTGGTGGATTTCGCCGCCGACCTCGACTGGCTCAAGAGCGAGGGTATCGAGGTCAGACGCATCAACCTGTCGCAGGAGCCGGCGCTGTTCGCCGACAACGAGCAGGTGAAATCCGTGCTCGAGAATTCCGGCGTCGAGGGCCTGCCCGTGATCCTCGCCGACGATCGGATCATGTCCTCCGGGCAGTACCCGGGACGGGCGGACCTGGCACAGATGGTCGGCCTCGCCTTCGACGAGGCGGGCGAATCGTCCGCCGCTCCCGCCGCGGGCTGCTGCGGGCCAGCCGACGCGGCCGGGCAATCATCGTCGGGCTGCTGTTGATCCGGCATTAGCCCGGCGCGCGGGATTGATCGTGTTCACCAACCTGCCCAGGTTCGTTTTTTTCACCGGCAAGGGCGGCGTCGGCAAGACGTCGCTGGCCTGCGCCACCGCGCTCGACCTGGTCGGTGCGGGACAGCGCGTCCTTCTGGTCAGCACCGATCCCGCGTCCAACGTCGGCCAGGTTTTCGAGAGCGCGATCGGCAACACGGTAACGCCCGTCGACCGGGTCGCGGGTCTCGATGCAATCGAGATCAATCCCGAGACGGCCGCGGCGGACTACCGCGAGCGCATCGTCGGTCCGATGCGCGGCATCCTGCCGGAAGATGCGCTACGCAGCATCGAGGAGCAGCTGTCGGGCGCCTGCACCACTGAGATCGCCGCCTTCGACGAATTCACCGCGCTGCTGACCGACAACGAGCTGCTCGCGCATTACGACCACGTGGTGTTCGACACCGCGCCCACCGGCCACACGATCCGCATGCTGAAACTGCCGGGCGCCTGGTCGGGCTTCCTCGAAGCCGGCAAGGGCGACGCTTCCTGTCTCGGCCCGCTGGCCGGGCTGGAGAAACAGCGCACGCGCTACGCCGCGGCGGTGGACCGCCTGTCCGACCCTGACTCGACCCGCCTGGTGCTGGTGGCGCGCCCGCGCCAGTCAGCGCTCAACGAGGTCGCGCGCACGTCGCGGGAACTGGCCGAGATCGGCATTCAAAACCAGCAGCTCGCGCTCAACGGCATGATGCCGGCCGAAACCGGTGGCGACGCGCTGGCGCAAGCCCTGCTGCAACGCGACCAGGACGCGCTGGCCGCGGTCCCGGCGGAGCTGGCCGCCCTGCCGCGCACGGTGTTTGCGCTGCGCTCGGAGAACCTGGTCGGTATCGATGCGCTGCGGCGCTTCGCCGCCGGCGCGCAGGACCGGATCGAGCAAAGCCCCGCCGATATCGCGCTCGACGGCGATCTGCCCACGCTCGCAACCCTGATCGACCACCTCGAGCAGGATGGCAAGGGCCTGCTCATGTTCATGGGCAAGGGCGGCGTCGGCAAGACCACGATGGCGGCCACGGTGGCCACCCAGCTGGCCGCGCGTGGCCACGAAGTGCTGCTGACCACGACCGATCCCGCGGCGCATATCCTCGAGACCCTCGACGGCGGGCACGACGGACTGAGCGTCAGCCGCATCGATCCCGCCGAGGCCACCGCGAGCTACACCGAGCACGTTATGGCAACCCGAGGCAAGGGCCTCGACGCACAGGCCCGCGCGATGCTGGAAGAAGACCTGCGCTCGCCGTGCACCGAGGAAATCGCGGTGTTCCAGGCCTTTTCGCGCGTAATCCGCAAGAGTTCGAAACAGTTCGTGGTGATGGATACCGCACCTACCGGGCACACCCTGCTGCTGCTCGACGCAACCGGGTCGTACCACCGCGACATCATGCGGCACTCCGGCGAAACCGCGGGCAAGCTGGTCACGCCGATGATGCGCCTGCAGGACCCGGCGCAGACCAGGATCATGATCGTCACGCTGCCCGAGACCACCCCGGTGCTGGAAGCCGCGCACCTGCAGGGCGACCTGCAGCGCGCGGGTATCGATCCCTGGGGCTGGATCATCAACTCCAGTCTCGCCGCGGCGAAAACCGATCATCCGCTGCTGCAACAACGCGCCCGCTCGGAGCTGGAACAAATCGCCAGGGTGCGCGACGAGCTCGCCGGGCGTTACGCGGTGGTCGCGATGCAGGCGAACGAACCGGTCGGGGTCGACCGGCTCAAGCTGCTCGGCGAAGCGACCGACGACTCCGCCGCCGCCTGACAACGGGACCCGCGACGGCTGACCGCACGATTAGCCGCCGAGTCGCCTGGCGAAGGCATCGTGCAATTGCCGCAGCGCCTCGTCGATCCGGCTCTCCGGCACCGCGCAGTTGATCCGCGCGAAGCCGCTGCCGCTGGCGCCGAAAGAATCGCCGCGGTTGAATCCCAGCCCCGCGTCGGCGACCAGGAAATGCTGGATTTCATCCTGGCTCCAGCCGGT
>JASJCI010000020.1 GCA_030066085.1 Gammaproteobacteria bacterium
CCCCGCGGTCGCGCCGCGGGGTGACAGGTGTTAACAGTGCTGTAAAAAATTATTCCGGACAGCAGTGCGCGCCAGCGGGGATCTCGGGCGTCGATCCCCAAAACCCCGCACCGGCGCATGCAACGCGCGCGGGCCGCCGTGCGGCAGACGGGCGATCCATCCGGCGCACGGACACGTATCCGGTTGGGGACGGGCGCACGGGGTATCCAGCAAATCGTGGCCCGCAACCGGCACCCGCAGGCTTCGGAGAGAGCAACGCGCATGGATATCGAACGTTTCAACATCAGGGTCTACCTGCTGCTGTTCGACGAGTACGGGGACAACCTGCTGCTGTCGGACGAGATCGTCAGGGGCGAGTACTACACCAAGTTTCCCGGCGGCGGGCTGGAATACGGCGAGGGTATTCTCGATTGCCTGCAGCGCGAAGCGCGCGAGGAATTCGGCCAGCAAGTCGAAGTGCTGCGCCAGTTCCATGTCTCGGAGACTTTCCAGCGCTCGACCTTCGCCCACGAGGACCAGCTGGTCTGCATCTACTACGAGTGCCGCCTGCCGCGCGATCGCAACGGCCGCCGCCGGCCCCGCTTTCGCATCGCCGAGCGGCCCTACGACTTCGTCGACTTTCGCGAGCGCGAGGAGAGCTTTCGCTGGCGCCGCCTGGACCAAATCGACGCGCTCGAACTCAGCCTGCCGCTGGATCGCGAGGCACTGTCTCGCCTGCTCGACGAGCGCCGCCAGAAACACCGCCCAATCCTGAGCAAAGTGATTTAGTATCGCGCCATACATCCGGGACAGACCCGGCCTTGCGCCCGGCGCAACGGCGATCTGTTCCTCAACTTTTGCCGAGGGTGACGGGGCTTCGTCGATGAAGGTATCAGCAATCCGGCTGGTTTTGCTCTGCGTGCTGTGCGTGACGGGTGCGGCCGGGGCCAGCGACCTCGGGCCGATCACGATTACCGCGACCCGGGTCGACAAGGACGTCGACGAGGTACCGGCGGCCATCAGCGTCGTCGGCCAGGACCAGATCCAGCTCGCTACCGAGCAGCTTGGCCTCGACGAGTCGCTCGGCGGCGTGCCCGGACTGTTCACGCTCAATCGCTATAACTTCGCACAGGACCTGCGCGCGTCGATCCGCGGTTTCGGCGCGCGCTCGAGTTTCGGCATCCGCGGTATCAGGATCATCGTCGACGGCATTCCCGAAACCCTGCCCGATGGCCAGGGGTCGGTCGACGGTATCGATCTCGGTTCGGCGCGCCGGATCACGGTGATCCGCGGTCCAGCCTCGTCGTTGTACGGCAATGCCTCGGGCGGCGCGATCCTGGTCGAATCGGAAAAAGGTCCGGTCGTACCCTTCGCCAGCGCACGCGTTACCAGCGGCGAATTCGGCTTCAACAACACGCAGCTGAAAACCGGCGGTGAACAGGGCCGGCTCAACTACCTGCTGAACCTGTCCGACATCACCAGCGACAACTACCGTGACCACGCCCGCTACGACAACACCCAGCTCAACGCCCGCCTCGAGACGGCGCTCGACAACGATGCTTCGCTGCTGCTCAGCCTGCACTACACCGATCAACCCCTGGCCGAGGATCCTGGCAGCCTCGATGCCGCGGCCGCCGAGGACGATCCTGAACAGGCACGTGCGCAAAACGTGATCTTCGATGCCGGCGAAGCACTGGAGCAAACCCGCATCGGCCTGCTGTACAGGACCGGGCTCGGTAACAACCGCGAATTCGAAGCCCGCGTCTACAATACGCAGCGCGACTTCGATAACCGGTTGCCGTTCCAGGACGGCGGCTCGGTCGCGCTCGATCGCGGTTTCTACGGCGCGGGCATCAAGTACACGCTGAGCGACCAGCTGGCCGGGCGTCCGAACCGGCTGCTGCTGGGGGTGGATTACGACCGCCAGGACGACGACCGGCGCCGTTTCGACAACCTGTCGGGCACGCGTGGCGCGCTGACCTTCGACCAGGATGAACAGGTGACCTCGCTCGGCGCCTTCCTGCAGAATGAAACAAGGCTCGACGATCGCCTCGAGCTTACCTTCGGCATTCGCTACGACGACATCGAGTTCGACGTCGACGATGCGTTCCTCGCCAACGGCGACGATTCCGGCCGGATCGATTTCGACCAGGCCAGCCCGATGGCCGGCATCAGCGCGGATCTCGGCGACGGCACCCGTGTCTACGCCACCATCTCGACCGCGTTCGAGACACCGACTACGACCGAGTTGGCCAACCCCGCCGGCGGCGGGTTCAACCAGTCGCTGGAAGCGCAGGAATCGACCAATTACGAGATCGGCCTCAAGCGCCGCAGCGGCGACCAGCGCGTCGAGCTGGCGCTGTTTCACATCGAAGTCGACAACGAGTTGACGCCGTTCGAACTGCCGTCACAGCCGGGGCGCACCTTTTTCGAAAACGCCGGTTCCTCGACCCGCGACGGGCTCGAGCTCGCCTGGCGCGGACAACTCGCCGACACGATCAGCTTCAGCACGGCCTACACCTATTCCGATTTCGAGTTCGACCGTTTCACCGATGCCGACGGTGACGTGTTCGACGGCAACCGTTTGCCGGGGATCCCGCGCGACCTGCTCTATCTCGAGCTGAACTGGTTCGCGCGCAGCGGTCTGTACGCCAGCTGGAACCTGACCTATACCGGCGAACTCTACGCCGACAACGCCAACGAAACCGAGGTCGACTCGAGCCAGGTATCGAACCTGCGGGTCGGTTACAACGGCTTTTTCGACGACTGGGAAATCGCGCCGTTCCTCGGCATCAACAACCTGTTCGACGAGAGTTACAACAACAACATCCGCATCAACGCCTTCGGTGAGCGCTACTTCGAACCCGCGCCCGAGCGCAACGCCTACGCCGGCATCTCGATCCGCGCCCGCCTCGGTGATTAATCCCGTCATCCCCGCGCAAGCGGGGATCTCTGCAAACCGGGGACGGACCCCGTTTCTTACCGGCCAGGCGTCGCAACAAGCTAGCGATCCGGATACCGACTAGTAGCTCAATACGGTCGTGTCGTCGGCAAACAGCGCGGGCCAGGTCACGTCGGAAGCGCCCACGACCGCCCCGGGCACGAGGTCGGCTTTGCTCATGCCGCCGACGTTTTTCATGCACATCGGGCACACGATGACCTTGCCGCCGGCCTTGATGAAATCACCCAGCATCTGCTTCAGCGACTTGCCGTTGGCATGGGTCTTGGCGGGGATACGCTTATCGGCGAGACGCACCCCTTCGACGTTGAGGAACAGCGTTACCGGAATTTTCTTTTCCTGCCGCACCCGGGTACTGAAGTTGATCGCCATCGCCGCACGATCCAGATCGTCGCTGGTCAGGTTGACGAACAGGCTCGACCCGGAGGCCAGTACCTGCCCGCTCGAAGTCAGCAGTACCGCAATTACGGTAATAAAGGCAAGAGTCGTTTTGCGCAAAGTCATTGGTTTCACCCCAAGGTATATAAGTTATTGTTAATATACTTATGGGCGTTAGTTTTTTTTTTGATCGGAGTCAATAACGCCAGCCGCCGCGGCGAACAAATCCAGTCACGATATTAGTCTTCGCTGGTTCGGCCGCGAACCGTAAGCCCGGGCCTGGCGCGACCAGGATGCCTGCAACCCGGTGACATCATGGACCCTGTACTGCTAACCGCGCACCCCGTAACGGAAACAAGGGGGAACATCCCACGGAGCCTGCTGCGCATACCGTTTTTGGTGCAACTTTACGAATCCGGAATTTGAGCGTAACTTGCAGGATTACCAATGAATAAAAACACCCGCTCATTGCGGGTTACCAACCAGGAGGAGTTATGAATCTACCCACCAGACTGTCTTGCCTGTTGCTGACCGCCCTCGGCCTGTGGGCCCCGATCGCATCGGCCGCCAAGGTCAACCTCGGCCTGATCGACCCGGCCGAAATGGCCAAAACCTACCCGGACTTCGCACAAAGCCTGAACCGCGCCATCATCGGCATCCCCGGCGCGATGCTCGCGAGCGGTAAAGACTATTACGGCCACTACGAAGACCTGAAAGATCTCGATTTCGTCAGCGGCAAGAAAGCACCCGTCGTGGTTTACATGCACGGCTCGGGACAGGCCTTCGACCGCTCCGGCGAAGTACCGAAGCTCAAGTGGGACTACGGCTACGCCGACTGGATCACCCAGGCGGGTTATATCTTCGTCGCGCCGGACGCCTACGGCATGAAGGATCGACCTTCTTTCAGCTCGCCGGTGCCGAAAGAACTGTACGAACGCGTGCACAGCATCCGCCAGGCCGAGATCGCGCAGGCAGCCAAAAGCCTGGTCGCACAGGAGTTCGCCGATACCGGCGAGATGTACCTGCTCGGTGTATCCGAGGGTGCGATGGCGGCCGCGCGCTACGCGGGCAAGGAGTTCAAGGGCCGGCTCGTACTGAGCTGGGGCTGCGAAGCCGGGTATTTCACCGACTATCCCAAGGTCGGCGCAAAATCGAAGGATCCGTTCCTCAACATCATGGGGTACCGCGATTTCTATTTCGGCAAGGACGCGCCTTACAACACGCTCTATGCCAAGAATACGGGTAACTGCGCGGCGCACCTGTCGATGGCCAACTACAGGAACGCGCGCGTCATCATCTATCCGGAGTCGACCCACGGTGTTACCTACAACCAGCATATGAAAGGCGATCTGCTCGGCTTCCTCGCCTACTGGGTCGGACGTACACCCGAGTAAGCCCGGCGCCGCGCGACTTTGCCCGGGAGAGACCGGGCGATCGACAACCGGGGTTGGCCCGGCGGTTTACCCACGGCCGGATCGGGGAGCTGAATGGCGCGGCTCGCCCCCGGTTCGTGCCGGCCGTGAGACCGGGCCTGGTTTGCTCCCGGCGGCGGTGATGGCACCGTGCCTCGCGGCGGCACAGCCCTTATACTGCCCCGACCAGCGGAGGCAAGCATGACCGGACCCGGCGACGCCGACCACGGCACCATCCTCATTACCGGCTGCTCGAGCGGCATCGGCGACTGTGTCGCGCGCGGACTGCACGCGCGCGGCTACCGTGTTTTCGCCAGCGTGCGTAATCCCGACGATATCGCGTCATTCGCGCGCAGCGGCATCGAGTGCCTGCAGCTCGACTACGCCGATTCCGCCAGCATCCGCGGCGCCGTCGACGAAGTCCTGGAGCGCACCGGCGGACGCCTGTACGCGCTGTTCAACAACGGCGCCTACGGCCAGCCCGGCGCCTGCGAAGACCTGGGCCGCGAAGCCCTGCGCGAGCAGTTCGAAACCAACGTGTTCGGCTGGATGGAGCTGACCAACCTCGTCCTGCCGGTGATGCGCAAACAGGGTTATGGCCGCATCATCCAGAACAGCTCGGTCCTCGGCTTTGCCGCGATGTCGATGCGCGGCGCCTACAACGCCAGCAAATTCGCGATCGAGGGTTTCAGCGACACGCTGCGCCTCGAGCTCGCCGGCACCGATATCCACGTCAGCCTGGTCGAACCCGGACCGGTCGCAAGCCGCTTCCGCGCCAATGCCTACCGCGCCTTTCAAAAACACATCGAGATGGAATCGAGCGTACACCGCGAACGCTACCAAGAGATGATCGAACGCTTCGAAACGACCGGGCCCGTGATGCCCTTCACGCTGCCGCCGGAGTCCGTGTTGAAGCGCGTGATACATGCGCTCGAGAGCAAGCGCCCCCGAATTCGCTACCCGGTAACCGTACCGACCTACCTGTTCGCCGGCCTGAAACGCGTGCTCACCGACCGCATGCTCGACCGCATCCTGCGCCGCGTCGGCTGACGCCCCCGAAGCATCGCGGTTCCACGACCAGCCGGCCCGGCACGCCAGCTCATTCGCCCGGGCGCAAAGCCGTGACGTCGATATCCGGCTCGAGCAACTGCAGCAGGCGCGCGCACTCGCCGCCGCCGACCAGGTCGCCGTAGCGGGTTTCATGCTCGATCACGAGGTTTTTCGCAACCTCCAGCTTGCCAGCCTCGATCGCCTGGCGCGCGAAAAACGTCACCCGGGAAAGCTCGGGCAGCTGGAAGCGGGGGCTGATTTGCTGACATTTCTCGATGTAGTCGAGCACGCGCGGGTAGCGTTTTTCGCGGTCGAGCCGGTAAATGAGCAGGCGACCGAGGCACAGCAGGGTGCGGGAAGAGCCCCATTGCGCGACGTGCCGGTAGAGCGACTCGAATTCGGACAACGGGGTTTGCAGGTAATCGTACTCGTCCAGCAACATCTGGACGGCCTCGCTGTTACGGTGACAGCCGACGTTTTTGTAAACGCGCCCCATGAACCGGTCGTAATCACGCCCCGATAACCGCGACGCCGGTGGCTGCTCGATTTCTGTTTTCTTTTTGAACAACAAGACTCACTCCGGGCTGGTGGGCAAACGGGTTAGCGGCAAAAAGCGCCGTTCACCCGTGGGCGTGCTCGCTGCCACCTGCTTTGTATACAACAAAAATCCGCGAACGGTTATTACAATCGGGCAATATCAATACCTGGCCAGCGCGGGTCACGACGATGTTCCCGGGTACAAAATCGGCGCGTCAGGATGAGAAATTATCCTGCCGTGGCATCGATCAAAGGTAAACCAGGTAATACAGCAGCACCAGCGCGAAGCCGGTGCCGAGGTTGACCAGGAAGCCGTTCTTGATCATCTGGCGCACGTTGACCGCGCCGGTGGAATAGGCGATCGCGCTCGGCGGCGTGCCCACCGGCATCATGAAATCGAGCGACACGCCGATCGCGATTAGCATTGCCATCGACTCGAGGTCGAGCCCGAGGTCGTCGGCCAGCGGCAGCATCAGCGGAATCAGGATCGCCGCCGACGCGGTATTGCTCGCCACCATGGTCACGCCGATACCGAAAAACACCAGCATCAGCAGCACCGCGAACAGCGGGATACCGGTAATCGAATCCTGCACCAGGCCCGCCAGCCAGCTGTCGATGCCGACCTGGTTGACCGCCGAACCGAGGCTCAGGCCGCCGCCGAACAGCAGCAGCGTCGGCCACGAAATCTTGCCCAGGTCGCTGGCGTCGAGTAACCCCAGCACGAACAGGCTGATGACCGGCACCAGCGCCACGGTCGAGGCCGACAGGCCGGTAAAGCGGGTCGTCAGCCAGCCGCACACGGTCAAGCCGAAGATCCCGAGGATCCACTTCTGCGCGCGGTCGAGCTTGCGCTCGTGGTAGGTAAAGCGAATCTTCGTAATCTCCGGCCGGTTGAACAGCGCCAGCAGCGCCCAGGTAAACACCAGCGCGACCAGCACGAACGGCAGCGCTTTCAGCATCCATTCGACGAAATCGAGTGCAACGTCGTACTCGCGCAGGTACTTGACCGCGATCGCGTTCGGCGGGCTGCCGACCAGCGAACCGATACCGCCGATGGTGGCGGCATAAGCCACCGCCAGCACCGTGCCGCGGGCAAAACGCGAATGTTCGTGCAGCAGCCGGTTTTCCTTCAGCACGATGACCGATATCGGGATCATGATCGCCGCCGAGGCCGTGTTCGACATCCACATCGACAGGAATGCCGTCACCGCCATCAGGCCGAGCACGAAGACCAGCGGCCGGTCGCCGACGCGCTTGAGGATTTCGTGCGCGATGCGGTAGTCGATCTCGTATTTCTGCATCCCGAGCGCGAGTACGAAACCGCCGAAGAACAGCACGATGACCGGATCGAAATAAGGCTGGAACACGACCCTGGCGGAAAAATCGCCGAGCGCAAGCAATAAAAACGAACCGATCAGCGCGGACACGAACAGCGGAATGACCTCGGAAACCCACAGGATCACGACCGTCACCAGCGTCGCGGCGACTACTGCCTGGCCAGGCTCCGCGTCCGGCCAGGTCGCGTAAGTGACGACAAACGCGGCCAGCGCCAGCAGGAATACCAGCCACTTGCGCCCCGTAGCGGCAGCCTGCCCCGTGTTGGCGTCACCTTCCATCGATGTTCGTATCCGCACGCAGCGTCAGATCCGGCCACCGTACACCGCTTTATCCGCGCCGGAGTTGCGCCCGGTCAACCCGGGGATGTGTCGATTACGCATAATTCCGGCAACAGGATCCAGATATTGCCTGCGGATCGGCGGAATCGTTTTCCGCACGGGTTTTGGTAAGATTCGCGAACGCACGTATTTCGCCGACGGCACGACACATCGCACCCATGACGCAAGACAACCTGATCCAGAAATACAACATCCCCGGGCCGCGCTACACGAGTTACCCGACCGTGCCCTACTGGGAGCCCGACTCGATCGACCCCGACAAGTGGGCGCAGACGGTTGCGGACTCGTTCGCAGCCAGCAACGCCAGCGAGGGAATCAGCCTCTACGTACACCTGCCCTACTGCGAAAGCCTGTGCACCTTTTGCGGCTGTCACAAGCGCATCACCAGGCGACACGATGTCGAGGGGCCCTATATCGAGGCCCTGCTCAACGAATGGCGCAGCTATCTCAGGCTGTTTTCGACCACGCCGCGGATCGCGGAGCTGCACTACGGCGGCGGCACACCGACCTTCTTCAGCGCCGATAACCTCGCGCGCCTGACCGAGGGTATCCTGCAGGAGGGTTTGCCGACCGAGACCTTCGAGTACGGTTTCGAAGCCCATCCGAACAGCACGACCCGCGAACATCTCGACACCCTGCAGCGGCTCGGCTTTCGCCGCTGCAGTTTCGGCGTGCAGGATTACGACCCGCTGGTGCAGAAAACGATCAACCGGATCCAGCCGTTCGAGCGCGTGCGCGAGGTTACCGAAACGGCGCGCGAAGCCGGTTACACGTCGATCAGTCACGACCTGGTATTCGGCCTGCCGCACCAGACCCTCGACAACGTCAAGGACACGATCGACAAGACCGGCCAGCTGCGGCCGGATCGGCTCGCGTTCTACAGCTATGCCCACGTGCCCTGGATCAAGGGCACCGGCCAGCGCGGGTTCAGCGAGGAAGACCTGCCCAGGGACGAGGCCAAGCGCGCGCTGTACGAGGCCGGCAAGCACATGTTTTCCGAGCTGGGCTACGAGGAAATCGGCATGGACCACTTCGCGCTCGCAAGCGACAGCCTGTACCAGTCGATGCAAAACCGCAGCCTGCACCGCAATTTCATGGGTTACACCGCCAGCGCGACCCGCCTGATGGTCGGCCTCGGCATGTCGTCGATCGGCGATTCCTGGGACGCCTTCGCGCAAAACGAAAAAACCGTGCCGGAATACGAGGCCCGCGCCAACCGCGGCGAACTGCCGGTGTTCCGCGGCCACCTGCTGACCGACGAGGACCGGGTCGTGCGCCGGCATATTCTCAACATCATGTGCCACTTCGAAACCAGCTGGGCGGACAGCGAGGCGCAATTCCCCGAGCTCGAGATCTGCCTCGACAAGCTCGACGAGATGCGCGCCGACGGCCTGCTGCAGCTCGAGGAGAACCGCCTCGTGGTGCCGGAACGGGCGCGGCCGTTCGTGCGCAACATCTGCATGGCTTTCGATCTGCGCCTGCTGCGCAACGCACCCGAAACCCGCATCTTCTCGATGACGATCTAGCCTCGCCTGATCCAGGGCGATTGAGGGACTGTAGCCACCTGGCGGGCTGAACCGGGACCGGCCGCGGCCCGTATATCCAGCCAGGAAAGCGGCGAACCGGATCGCCGTTACGGGAGCAGGCGCATGAAACTGATTCGAATCTTACTGCTGGCCTTGCTGGCCGGCCCCGCGGGGATCATCGTTGCACCGCCGCTATCGGCGGCATCCGGCGAAGCGCAACTGTGGCAGGCCCTTCGCAGCGGTGAAGCCGCGGCGCTGATGCGCCACGCGCTGGCGCCGGGTACCGGCGACCCGGGCAACTTCGATATCGACAACTGCGCCACCCAGCGCAACCTGTCGGAGCGCGGTCGCGAACAGGCACG
This sequence comes from Gammaproteobacteria bacterium, assembly GCA_030066085.1. Lineage (GTDB taxonomy): Bacteria > Pseudomonadota > Gammaproteobacteria. The sequence continues at coordinate 9,880 of JASJCI010000020.1, forward strand.
CGCCACCGGCGAGCGTTTTCGCCGCAACGGTATCCAGCGGGCGCAGGTCTACTCCAGCCGCTGGTGTCGCTGCCAGGAAACCGCCCGCCTGATGGCCCTGGGCGACGTGCGGTCGTTTGCCGGACTCAACTCGTTCTTTCGCGATCGCAGCACCGAGCCCGGGCAAAGCGCGGCAACCCTTGCGCTGATCGAAGAGCATATCGCTGCCGGGGGAACGCCGCTGGTGCTGGTGACCCACCAGGTCAACATCACCGCGCTGACCGACGTCTTCCCGGGCTCGGGCGAAATCATCGTGGTTAAACCCGGCGCCGACGGGCTGCAGGTTGTCGGGCGTATCGACAACCCCTGAGCGCCGGCCCAACCGAGTGAACCTGTCCCCGCACACCGAATAGTCCCGCTGCCGAGCCCAATTACATGAACCGTTTCGAAAAAATCAAACCCGGCCCCGGCCAGGAATCCGTCTGGGATTACCCGCGCCCCCCGGCGCTGCGGCGCTGCGACCAGCGCGTCCGGATCCTGCTGCGCGGTGAGACCCTGGCCGACACCAGCGACGCGCTATGCGTGCTCGAAACCAGCCACCCGCCGACCTACTACCTGCCGCCCGGAGACATCGACATGCGCTGCCTGCGCGAGATTGCGGCAACCAGCGTGTGCGAATGGAAAGGCGCGGCCAGCTACTACGACATCGTCTGCGAGGGCGAGACCCATCCACGTACCGCGTGGACCTATCACCACCCCACGCCCGCCTTCGCCGCCCTGAAAGATCACGTCGCTTTCTATGCCCACGTCATGGATGCCTGCTATGTCGGCGAGGAAAAAGTCATCGCGCAACCCGGCAACTTTTACGGCGGCTGGATTACATCCGACGTCGTCGGTCCGTTCAAGGGCGAACCCGGCACGATGTGGTGGTAGGCGCGCGGGTCCGCGCGGCTTCAATCGATCGCGACGACGCGGATCAGGTTGGTGCTGCCGGCCTGGCGTGAACTGCCGGCCGTCAGGATGACGAGGTCGCCCGCCGCGAGCAGACCGATTTTCCTGGCGGATTCGATCGCGAACTCGAGGCGCGCCGCGTCCGAGTCATCGTCGCTGCAGTGACAGTGGTAGATGCCCCAGCTCATCGCCAGCCGATGCACGACCTTGCGCGATGTCGTGATCGCGATGATCGGGCATTCCGGACGGTACTTCGATACCAGCCGGGCCGAGAAGCCGGTTTCGGTGAGCACCAGGATTGCCGCCGCCTGCAGGTGATTGGCCATCGTGATGCAGGCCTGCGCGACCGCCTCGGTGACGTCGTTCGACGGGTTCGGCCTGATCTGCTGCAGCATGCCGAATTCGCGCAGGCTGAGCTCGGCCTCGAGCGCGAGCTCGACCATGGTGCGTATCGCCTCGACCGGGCGCGCACCGCTGGCGGTTTCGCCCGACAGCATAACCGCCGAGCTGCCGTCGAAGATCGCGTTGGCGACGTCGCTGGCCTCGGCCCGGGTCGGACGCGGGTTACGCTCCATCGAGTCGAGCATTTGCGTGGCGGTGATGACCGGCTTGCCGTTGGCCACCGTCGCGCGGATGATGCGTTTCTGGATCGTCGGCCCTTCGCCCATCGACAGCTCGACGCCGAGATCGCCGCGCGCGACCATGACGCCGTTGGCGGCGTCGATGATTTCCTCGATATTGGCGACGCCTTCACGGTTCTCGATCTTGGCAATGATCGGAATATCGGCGCCGAGCGCGCGCAGCTGCGTGCGGATCGCCCGTACCTCGGCGGCGTTGCGAATGAACGACGCGGCGAGAAAATCGACCTCCTGCGCGGCGGCGAACTCGAGTTCGCGGTGGAGATCGTATTCGATATCGTCGACCGCGGCCGGCGTGTCCGGCAGGTTGACGCCTTTCTTGTTGCGCAATACGCCGCCGGTCAGGATCCGGCAATGCACCTGGCCCGGCTCGACCGCTTCGACCTCGAGCTCGAGCTGGCCGTCGTCGACCAGCACGCGCTGGCCCGGCCTGGCGTGACGGTCGAAGGTCGCCAGCGATATCGATACGCCGCGCTCGTCGCCGACGCGACCGTCGGCATAAAGCGTGAAGGGTTCACCGACCTTGAGCAGCACTTCGTCGTTGGCGACATTACCGCTGCGAATTTCGCGCCCGCGGGTGTCGACCATGATCGCGACGAAGGTGTCGTGTTCCGCGGCCGCGGCGCGCACGCGGGCCACGGTTTCGCCATGCGACTGCTCGTCGCCGTGCGACATGTTGAGTCGCGCGACGTTCATGCCGGCCTCGATCATCTCGCCGAGAATCCGGTCCGTGTTGCAGGCGGGACCGATGGTTGCGATCACCTTGGTCTTACGGAATTTTTTACGCGTGCTCAGGGCGGCTATCCAGTCAGCATGTCCAGGCGGCAATTATAAGTTAAACCGCTGCTCCCCCGCTACGCGACCCGGGAACAGGTCGCGCTTGACCGGAAAATCGGGGTACGTCCCCAATAAATTTCCGGGTCCGCGGGTTCGACGGAGGCTCAAGAAATCCGGCTGCCTGCCGATCTTACCGGTTCAGTTCAGAGATACCGACTGCCCGACAATGATCTACCCCGTTAAAACCTCGTCACCGCCCGAATCAACCCGGCGAGCCTCCATTGATTCCTGACAGCCCGGCAAATCCGATGCGGCAGGCAGTCGCAACAGGCAGCGGGCGTTTATGGCATCGCGAAGCCTTTCTCAACGCGATTCAGAACCTGGCGCAGTTCGGTTACTGCGAGTGGGACTACGAGCACGACCGCATCCTGTCCTGCACCCCGACCTACGCCCAGATCTTCGGCATGAGTATCGAGGAAGTCATGGCGACCCAGAGCTCCTGGGAGAAATCCCTGGCGCAGGTTCATCCCGAGGACCGCGAACGGTATCGGCAGTCGTACGAATCGCAGATCGAGCAGGGTTCCCACGAGATCGACTACCGCATCCTGCGCAAGGACGGCGAGATCCGTCACGTCAAGGAGGTCGGCATCGTCATTCGCGACGACGACGGCAAGATCCGGGACGCCATCGGCCTGATCCAGGATGTTACCGAGTACGCCGAGCTGCGCCGGGAAATCGAGGAAAACAGCGCGATGCTGCAGATGGCTGCCCATACCGCCCAGCTCGGTTACTGGCGCTTCGACGAGACCCGGCAGGAATATCTCGACATCTCCACCGAATACGCGGCGATTTACGGTTACACGGTGCCGGAGTTTCTCGAGCGCTACCGCTCGCTCGAAGACGATATGCAACTGGTCCACCCCGAAGACAGGGATTCTCTCTACGAGGAATACGACAATCACGATGACAAGGTCGATGTCACCTACCGCGTCCGGCACCGCGACGGTCACTGGGTATACGTGCGTGAGATATCGGTCGATATCTTCGACGACGCCGGCAACCTGGTCGAGTCGATCGGCACGCTGCAGGACGTCAGCCCGCTGAAACAGGCGCAGCTCAGGGCGGAGCAGGCCAACCAGGCGAAAAACGAGTTCCTGTCACGCATGAGCCACGAACTGCGCACGCCGCTGAACTCGATTCTCGGCTTTGCGCAGCTGATCCAGTCCGACCAGGATCTGGATTACCGGCAGCGGGCAAACGCCGGCGCCATCTTCGGCGCCGGGCAGCACCTGCTGAACCTGATCAACGAGATCCTCGACCTGTCCCGCCTGGAGGCGGGCAACCTGGAGGTTTCGATCGAGCCGGTGTCACTCGCAGCCGTTATCGGCGACTGTATCGACCTGGTGCGCGACATGGCCAGCGAACGCGCGGTCAGCATCGACTTCGACACCGCCGATTTCCAGGGACTGATGGTCGAGGCCGACGCTACCCGGCTGAAACAGGTATTGCTCAACCTGTTGAGCAACGCGGTCAAATACAACCGCGAGCACGGCTATGTCAGGATCAGGGTTGCGCTCGACCAGCAGGACCTGGCCCGCCTCAGTATCGAGGACACCGGCCCCGGTATCGAACCCGGCCGCCTCGACGAGCTGTTCGAACCCTTCAATCGCCTCGATGCCGCGGGCAGCGAGATCGAGGGCACGGGTATCGGCCTGCTGATCACCCGCCAGCTGGTCGAGTTGATGCGCGGCAGGCTCGAGGTCGACAGCGAGCCCGGTCAAGGCAGCAAGTTCAGCGTCTGTTTCAACACGGCCAGGATCGATCCGGCGCTGCTCGAGGACCCGGGCCTGGAATCGAACCCGGTGGTGCGTAAAGCCAGCGCCAGGCCCGACGGCAGGCCCCGCATCCTGGTGGCGGAAGACAACCTGGTAAACCAGGACCTGGTCGCATCGCAGCTCGAGCAACTGGGATACTGCGCCGACTTCGCCACCAATGGCGCGCAGGCGCTCACCCTGTGGAAATCGGGCCGCTACCCGCTGTTGCTGACCGATATCCGCATGCCGGAAATGGACGGGCACGAACTGATCAGGCAAATCAGGGCGCTGCAAACGAACGGCCCGCGGCGCCCGATCATCGCCGCGACCGCGAGCGCCATGGAAACCGACGTCAAGCGCTGCATGGACTCCGGCGCCGACGATGTCGTGTCGAAACCGCTGATGCTCGAAACCATGCGCCAGGTGCTGGAAAAATGGATGCCGCACGCGGATGACGACGAAACGCAGCCGGAAACGAGCGCGCAGGCCGCGCCGGACGGGCCCGCCGAGGCAGTCGACCTGGCGCTGCTGGAAAAGGTCGTCGGCAACAAGGTCGACGTCCAGCGCCGCCTGCTGATGACCTACATCAGCGCGCTGCCCAAGGCCCTGTTCGACATTCGCCAGGCCTATGCCTGGAACAACCTCGAGCAGCTGCAGGCCTGCGCGCACAAGCTGAAATCATCTTCGACCGGCATCGGCGCAACCGGGGTAGCGTTCCTGTGCAACTCGCTCGAATGCGCCTGCCGCGACAACCGCGCAACCGACATCGTAAACCTGCTGCCGCCGCTGCAGGAGGCCGCCGAGGCGGTGCTGGCGTTCGTCGAGCGATTCTGCAACAAGCCGGTTGACCCGCCCCCCGAAGCGGATAAATCCGCGGCCTGGATCGATGACATCAAGCGCAACCTGGGCATCCTGCTGGTCGACGACGACAACGTCACCCAGCGGATCGCCACCCAGGTCCTGAGCGACCTGGGAATACGCAAGGTGCAGTCGGCGCACTCGGGCGAGCAGGCATTGAAAATGATCACCGGGTCGCCCGGCAAATTCGACATCGTCTTCACCGATCTCAACATGCCCGAAATGGACGGCATCGAGTTTACCCGGCACCTAGCGCTGCAGAATTATCCCGGCGCGCTGGTGCTGCTGAGCGGGGAAGACATTCGCATCCTGCGCACCGTCGAAAAGCTCGCGCTCGAGCACGAACTGCGGGTCCTGGGCGTGCTCGAAAAACCCGTCACCCTGGCAAAAATGAACCGCCTGCTGACCGACTATGACCCCGTTACCGACGAGGTGAATATACAGCCGGTGGAGGTGCTGGGGGCAGATGATCTGTCGCTGGCTATCGTCGGCGGTGAACTGGACACTTTTTTCCAGCCCAAGATCGATGCCCGCACGCGGCAGGTGGTCGGCGTCGAAGCGCTGGCGCGCTGGCTGCACCCGGAGCGCGGCATGGTCGGCCCCAACATATTCATTCCCATCGCCGAGGAACACGGTCTGATCCGGGACCTGACCCAGGCGGTCTGCCAGAAGGCGCTGCAGTATGCCGCCGACTGGCGAGCGCGCGGCATCGAGCTGGATGTCGCGCTCAACATTTCGGTCGACGCGCTCGACGATCTGCACTGGCCGAACGTCATCGCGGCCCAGGCCGAGACGCTGAATCTCCCGCCCGAGACGATCACGCTGGAGATCACCGAGAGCCGCCTGATGGAGCACATGCGGGTGGCGCTCGATATCCTCGGACGTCTCAGCCTGAAACGCTTCAAACTGTCGATCGACGATTTCGGCACCGGTTACTCGTCGCTGGAGAAACTGCAGCACATTCCGTTTACCGAGCTGAAAATCGATCGATCGTTCGTCTGCGGCGCCAGCGACGACGCGTCCGCCAGGGCAATCCTGGAATCGAGCGTGCTGCTGGCCAGGCGACTCGACATGCAGGTCGTCGCCGAGGGCGTGGAAACCACGCGGGATCTCGACCTGGTCAAGGCGGTCGGCTGCGACTACGTGCAGGGCTATTACTTTGCCAGGCCCATGCCCGCCGACGAGCTCTGCGACTGGCTGGCCAAACAGCAGATCAGGCCCGCAAGGTAAGGCTCCGCGAACGGGTTGCCGCGCGCCAGCGGCGGAAGCCGGTCGCGGACGTCCCGCTGGCCGAGTCCCCGCCCGGGCCCGGCAAGCGCAAATTCGTGGCGGGCCATCAGCATCATCCATACCGCCGACGGGTATAATGTCGTCCCGCATACGAAGGGGAGGACATATGAAAAACCTGCCGCAGGAAGTGACCGGCGGTTGCCTGTGCGGCGCCGTCCGCTACCGCGCCGACGGACCGCCCCTGTCGACGATCTACTGCCATTGCGAGAGCTGTCGCCGGCACACGGGCGCACCCGTGGTCGCGCTCGCCGGCTACCGGCGCGACCAGGTCAGCTACACCCGGGGCCGGCCCAGCGTAATCGAGTTCGAGGGCGACATCGGCCGCGCGTTTTGCGCAAAATGCGGTACACCGCTGACCTGGGAGGGTGACGGCGGCGAACACGGCCCGCTGGTCGAGCTGCACATCGGCACGATGGACGATCCCGACGCCTGCGCGCCCGAATGCCATATTCATCACGGCGAACGGCTGCAATGGTTCGAGACGGTCGACCGCCTGCCGCGCTACCGCGTATGGCACGACGACGGCGACGAACCTTATTCCCACGAACCGGCAGCGCTCGCGGGGGTCACCAACGAGCGCACCACCGGGAAGGAGTAAGCGCAATGATTTATCACACCGCCGAGAGCCTGAAGGGCACGGGGCGATACGTACAGGCCGACGGTTTCGTCAGCATTCGCCTGGCGCTGGCCGAGGACAACCTGGGTTTCACCGTGACCGAGGCCACCGGCCGCACCGAGATCGATCTCGAGATCCAGCACAAGAATCACATCGAGGCAGTGTACGTGCTCGAGGGTACCGGTGAAGTCGAGCTGGTCGAGACCGGCGAAGTCTACAGGCTTTACCCCGGCGTGTTCTACGCTTTCGACAAGCACGAGCGGCACAGGTACCGGCTCGATACGGAAGTCAGGGCCATCGCCATTTTCAACCCGCCGCTGGTGGGTGACGAAATCAACGACGAGGAAGGCGGCTACGCCAGCGCGGAAGACCATGTTGCGCGTGACTGAACCGGGCTGAAGGCATACCGGTTGCCCGGTAACACCGATCCTGGCACCGAAACCGGTATACTGCCCCGCAGTCGATCACCGCAGGGCCTTCGAGGTGCAAGGTCCCATCACGTTCACAGGAGACTCCCATGGGTGCAAACCGCGACCTCGTATTCGACCAGTGCCGGCCGGAAATGGACCTGGCCTTCAGCGAAGCCGAATTCGGCCAGCGCCTCGAGCGCATCCGCGCGCGCATGGAGCGCGACGGAATCGACGTGCTGTGGCTGATGGCGCCCGAGAGCCTCTACTACGTCAGCGGCTACAAGTGCATCTGGTACCAGGCGCAGAGCCCGAAGCAGTGGCCCGCCACCAGCGGCATCGCGATCCATCGCGAACGCGACGACTTCATCCTGTTCGACACCCCGAGCGAAGCGATCATGTGCCGCTTCGTGACCTGCGCGAAAGACGTGCGGGTATTCCCGCTGAGCGGGCGGCGCGACGGCATCGGCTTCATCGTCGACGAGCTGAAGTCGTCGGGCTGGCTGGGCAAGGGCGTGCTCGGCATGGAATTTCACAGCTACCGCCCCAACCCGGCGATCAGCCAGCGCTTCCGCGACGCGTTCGCGGCGAGCGGCATGGACGTGCGCGACGGCAGCGACGTGCTGCGCGAAGTGCGCTGGGTCAAGTCGGATGCCGAAATCGCCTGCATCGAGAAAGCGGCGGAGATCACCGATATCGGCTTCGAGGCGGCGAAGAACGCGATCCGTCCCGGGGCCACCGAGCTCGACGTCTATGCCGAGATGAACTACGCGATGGCGCGCGCGGGAGGCGAGCACCCCGGCATCACGCTGCCGGTCAACTCGGGGCTCAAGGCCAACTGCGGCCATGCGCTCGCGAACCGGCGCCGGATCCGTGCCGGCGAACAGGTCAACGTCGACGTCAGCGGCGTCTACGAGCGCTACCACGCCAACGGCGGACGCGCGTTCTACGTCGGCGAACCGCCGGCGGATGTGCTCGACTATCACCGCAAATCCGCCGCCGTGTTCGACGTCATCGACAGCATCCTGCGTCCCGGCCTGCCGATTGCGGAACTGGTGCAGACGACGCGCGCTTACTACGACGAGGTCGGCATCTGGTCGGACGCGGGCTGGGTCGGCGGCTACGAACTGGGGCTGGCGTTCCCGCCCGACTGGGTCGGCAACTACGTGTACGAGATGACGGATACGGACAGCGACAAGATCCTCGAACCCGGTACCGTGATCAATTTCGAAAGCCAGTTCTTCGCGCCGCGCATGGCGGGTATCACCTACTACATCGACACGCTGCTGTTCAAGGCCGACTCGGCCACGCGGCCACTCGCGTTCAAACCCGAACTGGTCATCCTCGACGCCTGAGACAATCCCGTCATTGCGAGCGAAGCCAAGCAATAACCGGAGCAGCGTCATTGCGAGCGCAGCGAAGCAATCTCCCCGGTAACGGCACGCACCGGAATCGCACTGACTTAAGCCGTCATCCCCGAATTTTATCCGTCATCCCCGCGGAAGCGGGGATCTTTAAACGCAACCGCGCCAGTCATCACAAGATTCCCGCTTGCGCGGGAATGACGAATCCGCGTTAACGCAACAGCACTACGGCCCCTCGAAACCCTCGTCCTCGAGGAAGCGCGCGATTACGTTGGACGAGATGCGCGCGACGTTGTTATCGTAGCCGTTGTGCGGCAGGCTCGCGCCCCAGGCGATCGAGCCGACCGAGAACACCGCGCCGCCGCCGGGCGTTTCGAAGAAGGTCATGTCCGCCCGCACCCGCGGACTCTGCACGCCGTCCATCGCAACGTGATGAAAACCGATCTCGTCGGGCACGATCAGCGTGTTGGCCGAATGACCCTCGGAGCTGGCGACCACCAGCGCGTGCGCGGGAGTTCCGAGCAGCGGGTCCACCGCGTCGATCTCCGAGCCGCTGGCGCCGTCGCCGAGATAACCGAAGTCGCCGATGATCTCGTCTTTGCCGATGCCGTCGAAAATGAACGCCGCGCGCGGATCGAAACTGTCGGCGGTGCGCCGGTAATAGCCGGACTCGTCGAATCCCACGGCCACCGTGCCGACGCCGACCACGGCCTGCGGCGGCAGCCCGAGGCGGCGCCACAGGCCGCCGTATTCGCCGGTGAACTCGAGGTAATACTCCCCCGGTTCCTCGTCGCGGTAACGGATGCCGTCCTCGGCGCGGCGCAGCTCGACCGCCCCGGGAAAGCTGTCGGACATCGCGCAGCGCCAGATAAAACCGTTACCGCCGAGGTAAGCCAGCCGTCCCGCACCGGCGAGATAAGTGCGCAGGGCGTCCATCATCGGCGTGGTGTAATACTCGGGGTGGGTGCCGGTGAGCACCGCGCGGTAACGCTCGAGCAGCCCGGCGCCCTCGCAGTGCAGGTCTTCGTCGGTAATGACGTCGTAGTCGATACCCCGCGCTTCCAGCCAGCCGAGAATGTGCGTGTCCGCGTTGAAACTCCAGCAGGGTGTCGTCGGTGCCATGTTCAGGATCGGCCGCAGGCGCGAGGCGTAACGTACGCCGCTGCCGTCGGCATGATAGTCGTAGGTCGACAGGCCGAACTCGGGATGCTCCTGCAGGAACACATCGCTCTTCTGCAGCGTGGTCCAGAAGGTCTCGGTGACCTCGGCGTAGCGCTCGTGAAACAACCACTGGTAATTCGAATAGGCGATGTAGGTAACGGTCGACGCGAGGAAGGCCAGCTTCGCCGTGGTTTTGCCCGGCGGCGGGCGCACGAAGAAGGTGACGTAGGATTCGTCGCCGTCGACCCGCAGGCGCGCGGCATAGACGCCGCTTTTCAGGTCCGCCGGCACGTGATACTCGAAATCCGTGTCCCAGCCGGCGTCGTAGAGGTCGTCGTCGTGGAAATGGATCGCGCCGTACTCGTCCGGCGCATGCCGCCAGCTTTGTTCCGTGCCGCTCCAGTTGAATCCCTTGCAGCCGCGTGACGGCAGGTTGAGCGTGCGTCCGTGCAGGGCGTTGGGACCGATGTCGCTGATGACGTCGGTACCGGTATCGCGCGCAAAATCCCACGCGGCGACCAGTGCGCAAGGCTGCTGACGGGAGTCCGCCGCCGCGGCCACGGCCGCGATGCCGGCGTCGTCCAGTACCCCGGCCACCAGCCGCGGGCGATCGATCTTGCCGTTGAAGCAACAGCTCGGGACTGGCCTGCCATCGGCCGCTGCCGCCGCCAGCGCGGCAAAACAGAAGTCGGTACGCGCGACGGCAAACCCGCCGGCCGCCGCGCTCGCGCGCGCATCGCTCAGCGGATCCAGGCTGTCGCCCAGCGGCTGCTGGCTGACGCTGAGAGTTTTCGTAGCCGCATCGTAGCTGCCGGCGACGAGGTACCAGCGCCGCTCCGCCAGCGCTTCGCCGGTGCTGACTTCGGCAATCCCGCCCTCGCCGTCGCCCAGGCGCAGCGCCAGCGCACCGCGCTCGTCCAGCAGCAGCATGAATCCCGCCGCCGGATCGTCGCGCCATTGCGCCATCAACACCTGCGGACCTTTTGCCGGGGTGGTCGGATACACCCAGGCCAGCAGCGTGAAATCGTCGAGCGCGTCGAAGGCGTCGGCACTGGGCACGACCGCGCAGGAACCCGCGTCGATCGGCTGCATCCGGCCGGGGTACTCGCCGGCGAACGGTGCCTCGACCGGGTCGAGGCGCAGGATATCGTGGTCGGGGTGATCGTCGCCGCAAACGACGCGCACCAGGTCGGCGCGGTAGCGCTCGGCACCGTAGGTGCTGACCTTGAAGCCGACCCGCTCGCCCGGCGTCACGCTCCAGTTATCGGCATAGCCGAGAATCTTTTTCATGACGGCTTCGACCCGGGCTCGCTCACGCCAGCTCCTGCCCGGTCAGCGCCTGCCAGCGCAGGCGAAACACTTCCCACACCGCGGCGGCCTCGTCGGTAAATACGCGCTCCTCGAAACACTCGACCGGTTCGCCGCGCACGGCTGGTACACGCGCCAGCATCCAGCGCCGGCCGCGTTCGAGGCAGATGAGTACGGGCCGCTGTTCCATCGGCATCATGCGCATGCGGTTGATGACGAGCTTGAGTTCGGGACTGTGCGGGCCGTCGGGGTTATCCCGGAATTCGTAAGCCAGGTCGGTTCTCGACGGATCGATTTCGTACATGCTGCGGTTCCCGTATCGCGTTTGCCTGCCCGCGCAACAGTATACCGGTTTCACGCCCATCAACCATGCGCCGGTGAGACCGGGCAAGGCCCGGAGCAGGCCAGCGAGCGGCCGCAAAAGACATCATGCGAAAAAACCGAGCAAATAGTCTCGTTAATTCGAATTTTTTTTCATATGCGCCGACCCTAATATGATCTTCGATGCAAAAGGGCATGCACCGGGAGGAGGTAAACATGCACATCGAAATTTATTCCGACGGTTCCACCGCGGGCTCGGCCACGCGTCATTTCGCCAGGACCTGCGCCGATTTCGAACTCGGCGGCTACGTCGACCAGCTCGCGTTCGTTCGGGTCTACATTGCCGGCCCGCGCCTGGCGGTCGACGGCCAGCAACCGAGCTGCCAGGTCGAAGTCGTGTTCGACGGCGGCGCCATCGTTTCCGAAAGGGCCGTCGACAACGACCTGCATATCGCGATCTACTGGGCGCTCGAACGCGCGGGCGGTACGGTTGCGCAGCGGACGCAGTATGCGGCCTGGCCGCACGACACGCTCTCGCCGGGCGAACTACTCGCCCCCGAGCAGCCCGCCAGCCCCGATCTCGAGCCGGATCGCGCGGCCTGAATTTCGGCCGACGGCGGGCCGCAACCGGCCAGATATAGCCCGCCTCACCGGGCGCGGCAAGCTTTCCTGCCGCGCCGATAGGGGACGGTTACGGGTGTAGAATGCCGCCGCCCGGCGGCAATCAGATCTCGATATCCTGCGCGTAGCCGATGTATTCCATCAGCGGCATCGCGGCGCTGAAGGTTTTTTCGACCTCGCGCACGAAGCTGTCCCGCAGGATCACTTCGGGCGCCTCGCGCCGCATCAGGAAGAAACTCTTGCGCTTGATGTCGTCGATGTGCTCGTGATCGGCGGCGAAACCGCGCGGCGGGCGCTTGAGGCCGTCGCCGCCGATGCCGCCGAAGTACTTCTTCACCATGCGGCTGTTCTTGATGTCGCGCCACGCATGCGGGTTATCGGCGATAGTGTTGCGGATCTTCAGCAGCTCCGCGGCGGGCGGCAGCCAGATCCCGCCGCCGAACACGGCTTCCGCGGTGGACAGGTGCACGTAGAAACCCACGGTGTGCGCATCGCGGCCGAGTTCATGGCGAAACTGGCAGGCCGCGTGCAGCTTGTAGGGGCTCTTGTCTTTCGAGAAGCGCACGTCGCGGTAAATGCGAAACATCGAGCCGCCGTGCGGACGCGAATCGGCCACGAAATGCGGCGAAATTTTCCGCAGGCGCGGCGCCATCTCGTCGATGAAGGCGCACATCGGTTCCACCACCGCCTGCCGGTAGTCCGCCTTGTGCGCGTTGAACCAGTCGCGGTTGTTGTTCCGCGCGAGTGCCCGGTAGAACTCGAAAAATTTCGGCGTGAACATGTCAGCTGGTCGCAGGCTCGAATCAATCCGGCCAACAGTATACCCGTCACCCGTACACGCGAGGTATGCGAGCGCGACCTGGCCGCAATCATTTCAGTATACTGGGCCCGGCACCGTCGCCCCTCCGCGAGGGCGCGTTCACCACGTCAGCAGACCCGGGGCAATATACATGGGACAAGCACACTACCAGACCGCGCCCGAGGATCGCATAACGCTTGGGCAAAAAATCGCCTTCGGCATCGGCATGCTGGGCAACCAGATGTTCCCCGCCGCCCTGTCCGTGTTCATGGTCGTACTGGTCAAGGGCCTCGGCATGGATCCGCTGCTGTGGGGCATCCTGTTCTTCGTGCCGCGCCTGGTGGACGCGATCACCGACCCGCTGATGGGCTTCATCTCGGACAACACCCGCTCCCGCTGGGGCCGACGCAGGCCTTACATCTTCATCGGTTCGATCGTGACCGGCCTGAGCTACATCGCGATGTGGCAGGTCTACCCCGAAGACTCCGAGCTGTACAACTTCACCTACTTCCTGCTGGTGTCGATCGTGTTTTACATCGGCCTGACCGTGTTCGCGACGCCCTATGTCGCCATGGGTTACGAGACCAGCAACGACTACCACGAGCGCACGCGGCTGATGGCGGTGGCGCAGTGGATCGGCCAGTGGGCCTGGGTCATCGTGCCCTGGTTCTGGGTCGTGATCTACGACCCGGAGATATTCGCGACCCCGGATGCAGGCGCGCGCGAACTCTCGATCTGGGTCGGGCTGGTCTGCCTGGCGCTGACCATGGTGCCAGCGCTGTTCTGCAAGACGCAACCAGTGCGGGAGGAAGAGCTGGGCGACCTGTCGCTGGACAAGCTCGGCGAAAACCTGCGCGGGCTGGGCAGCGGTTTCGCCGCGGCCTTCCGCTGCGTGCCCTTCCGCCAGCTGTGTATCGCGACCTTTTTCGTGTTCAATGCGTTCAACACGGTCGCCGGCTTTTCGTTTTTCATCATCGTCTACTACATTTTCGACGGTGACGCCGGCGCCGCCGGCACCTGGCCCGCCTGGTTCGGTTCCTTCGGCGCGCTGGCGACCAGCTTTCTCGTGATCCCGATCGTGACCTGGCTGTCGCAACGCATCGGCAAGAAAAACACCTTCCTGCTCTCGCAATCGATTTCGCTCGTGGGTTACGCCTCGTTCTGGTGGTGTTTCGACCCGGCCAATCCGTGGATGATGCTGCTGCCGCTGCCGCTGTTCGCGTTCGGCATCGGTTCGCTGTTCACGATGATGATGTCGATGACCGCCGATGCCTGCGACCTCAACGAGCTGACTACCGGCACCCGCCGCGAGGGCGTGTTCGGCGCCATCTACTGGTGGATGGTCAAGTTCGGCTTTGCCATCGCGGGCCTGTTCAGCGGCCTGATCCTGGGCTGGGTCGGTTTCGACGAAAGCCTGGCGGCGCAAGCGGCCGCGACGCTGGATAACCTGAAGCTGGCCTATATCCTGCTGCCGATGTCGGGCACGGCAATCGCGCTGGCGGTGATGACGCGCTACGACCTGTCAGAACAAAAAGCGCACGATATCCGCGAGGCGCTGGAAGCCCGCCGCGGGGTACGCGGCGTCACCTGACCGAGGATCGAAACACTCCGCCCTGTCGTCATCGCGAGGCACGCGTTGCCTTTATACCCTTCGGGTAGAAGCAATTTCTGGCCACTGTCCGCTGTTCAATCCAGCGGATACCCCCGCGGCAGCAGCACGAACAGCTGGCCTCGCTGCTTCATGCGACCCGCCAGCTTCTCGGCCTCGTCGCCGCGCCCCCAGAACACGTCGGCGCGCACGTGGCCCTTGATCGCGCCACCGGTATCCTGTGCCAGCATGAGCTGGTTCATCGGCGACCGGCTGTCGTCCGGCAGCGTCGTCTGCAGCCACACCGGCGCACCCAGCGGAATCACGTTGCGGTCGACGGCAATACTGCGCCGCGGCGTCAGCGCCACGTTGAGCGAGCCCACCGGCCCGTCGGCCGCGGCATCCCGCAGCTGGAAGAAGATGTAGCTCGGATTCTTGCCGAGAATCTCGCGCAGGCGGTCCGGGTTGGCCCGCAGCCAGTCCTTGATCGTAAACAGCGTGACGGCGTCCTGTTCGAGCTCACCCATTTCCACCAGCACCCGGCCGATGGACTGGTAGGGATGCCCGTTCTGCTGGGCGTAACCCACGCCCGTGAGCGAACCGTCGGTGAGCTCTACCAGCCCGGAACCCTGGACGTGCAGGAAGAAAACGTCGACCGCGCTGTCGACCCACAGGATCTCGGCCCCCTCCAGTAGTTGCGGCTGCGCGTCGAGCTGCGCACGATCGTAGTAAGGCACGACCCGGTTGCCGACCAGCTTGCCGCGCAGACGCAGGTCCTTCAGTTGCGGGTAGATCTCGCCGAGCTCGATCACGAGCAGGTTTTCAGGCACCCCGTAGAGCGGGTAACGAAACTCGTCGGAACGCTCCCGGCTGCCCTGCAACAGGGGTTCGTAATAACCCGTGATCAATCCCTCGGTATCACCACCCTCGGCATACACCGGCCGCACCTCGAAATGCGACTCGAAGAAGGCGCGGGCGCCGACGTCGTCGAGTTCGCCATTAGTTGCCGCGAGATCGCACACTTCCCGCCACCGCGCCTGCTCAAGCTTCGGGCAACCCCGCAGGAAACCCTGCAACGCATCGGCGTGATCGTCGGCCGCCCAGTCCTGCAAATCCCCCCAGTCGACCGGCTCGCCGATGCCGGGCGGGCGCGTGGCGCAGGCACTCGCCAGCAACACGACCAGGGTGATCGAGAACAGGGATTTCAGCATGACCAACGACTACCAGATCAAATCGTCGGGAACCTGGTAATCGGCATAGGGATCGTTTGCATCCGGCTCCGACTTCGCCGGCTCGCCGAGATCGACGAAAAACTCCTCGTCGCGCTCGCGAATCTTTTCCGCCACCGCTTTCGGTACCAGTTCGAAGCGCCGCCCCTCGTGATTGATCACGAGGGTAACGATACCGAGCTGCCCGGCAACGAGCTGGTCTCGCTGCGCCTCGGTGACGTAAATCTTTTTCACCTTTTTACCGTAGGTAAATCCGAAGGGAATCTCGCCCTTCGACCGGTCCTGCCTGTTGTCGTCGATCATCTGCTTCGCCTGCGCGGCCCGCTCCTTGCGCCGCGCTTCCTGCTGGCGCTTCTGATTCAGTTCGCGATCGCGCTGCGCCTTTTTGTTCTGCGCCTGCTGCCGGGCCGGATCCGGCTGCGCGCCTTTCTTGCCGTGCTTCTTGCGCGCGGCATTGGCCCGCCTGTTCTTGTCCTGCTCGGCTTTCGCCAGCTTTTTCTCGTCGACCAGGCCGGCCTTGAGCAATTGTTCCTGTAGTGAAGACATGGTGCCTGCAGGGATATGGCCAGTAGCTGTATGTTAATCCAGTTGGCGGTCGCGGCGAAATTTAATTGGCCACTTCAGCGAAAGGCGCTGTGCGCGAATCCCGCGGAGGCTCGACCCGTATACTACCTCGCCGCCACGGGACCACGATTACACGCATGCGTCGGTAAGCAACCGGCATTGGCGGCCAGGCGCTCGCCGGAGCGGTTTTCCTGCTCCAATCCCCGCTTCGTTCTGCTACCCTATCGCCTCTGATTTCGGCCGCTTGCACCGCAGCGGCCACAATAACGACACCCCCGGAGGGCCCATGAAAGTCATTACCCGTTTCTCGCTGCTGCTGGCGCTGATCGTCGGCGTCGCCTCGCTGCAGATCGCGCAGGCCGAGACCCGCATCACCTACCGTTCGGCCAAGTCGACCTCGTCCTACTACCAGATGGGCGTACAGATTGCCGAAGCCATGAAGGCCGGCAGCAACGGCGCAATCGTGGTCACGGTCGAAGAAGGCCAGGGCTCGGTGTCGAACGTGGTCCAGGTCCCGTCGCGCGGCGGCGATTACGTGTTCACCACGCCGCCGGTGCTGGTCAAGCTGGCCAAGGCCGGCAAGGCCATGTTCAAGGACAAGGGTAACCCGGCTTATGCCGAGATTCGCGCGCTGTTCCCGATCCCGTCGCTGACCATGCACTTCGTGGTATCCGAGAAAAGCGGCATCGAGTCTTTCGCCGACATGAAGGGCAAGACCATCCTGCTCGGCAAGGGTTCGTTCGGCGCCAAGGAGGGAGCCAAGTACATCGACGAACTCGGTCTCCAGGGCGCGGTCAATTTCGCCGAGGTCGAGCTGTCGAACGCGGTACCGGCGCTCAAGAACGGCCAGATCGACGGCTTCGTCACGGCGGGTTCCTACCCCGCGCCGAACGTGGTCGAGGCGGCCGCGTCGATGCCGGTGCGGCTGATCTCGCTCGGCGACGCCGAGCGCAGCCAGTCCAAGTCGGTGGGCAAGCGCAAGCAGCTGATCATTCCGGCGGGTACTTACGAGGGCCAGGATGCGGACGTATCGACCACCACGCTCGAAGTGGTGGCCTACGCCACGACCAAGATGAGCGACGAGACCGCCTACCAGCTGACCAGGACCTACTGGGAGATGAAGGCGAAGATGGGCGAGTCCAACCCGTGGTGGAACGGCGTCGACAAGACCTACCTGAAAGCCATCATCGGGCCGATTCACCCCGGGGCGGAAAAGTATTACCGCGAAGCCGGCTTTCTCTAGGCCCGCGCCTGGCAGGCTCTGACGATTTCGCCGCGGCAGGAATAGCCTGCCGCGGCGCCTCGACCTTACGGCTGCGTGGATAACGCCGCGACACCCCCCGGGCCCGCATCCTGGCACCGTATCCTGCACGCGGTGGCGCTCGGCCTCGCCCTGGTCTCGGTGGCCTGGCACCTGTGGCTCATCTTCCAGGGACTGATTCCCAACCTGGTGAGCCGGCCGCTGCATTTTGCCCTCGCCCTGCCCTGGCTGTTTTTCTTTGCCGCGACGAAGTCGAACGTCGAGCGCGTATCCGGCTGGATAATCGGCGGCCTCGGCATCGGCGCCTGCCTGTGGGTGGCGATCAACCAGTCCGAACTCGGCGATCAGTACGGCATCCTGCACGGGCCGCTGCAAATCGCGGCCGGCTTCGTGCTGCTGCTCGCGGTGCTCGAGGGCGCGCGCCGCGCGATCGGCTGGCCGCTGCCGCTGGTGGCCCTGCTGGCGCTGATCTACGGCCTGTTCGGCCAGCACCTGCCCGGCGAGTTCGGCCACTCGGGCATGCCGCTGACGAGTTTTCTCGGCACGCTGACGATTGCCGAGGGCGGGCTGTGGGGCACGCTCACCGACGTCTCGGTCAAGGTGGTGGCGATTTTCGTCATCTTCGGCGCGGTGCTGAACGCGGGCGAGGCCGGGCGCGGTTTCATGAACCTGGCGGCGGCCGCGGCGGGACGCCTGAACGGCGGCGCCGGCAAGGTGTCGGTAATCTCGTCGGCCCTGTTCGGTTCGATCTCGGGTTCGGCCTCGGCCAACGTCGCCTCCACCGGCGCGATCACGCTGCCGGCGATGCAAAAGCTCGGCTATCCCCGCTCGCTGGCGGCGGCGATCGAGGCGGTGGCCTCGTCCGGCGGCCAGATCATGCCGCCGCTGATGGGCGCCGGCGCGTTCGTGATGGTGACGCTCACCGGCGTGCCCTACACCAGCATCATCGCCGCGGCGCTGCTGCCGGCGGTGCTGTATTTCTTTGCCGTGTGGATGGGTATCAACGCCTACGCCCGCCAGTACCAGCTGCGCGGCATCGACGACGAAGACCGCCCGGCGCTGCGCGACGTGGCACTGACCGCGGCCTTCTTCCTGCTGCCGTTCACGGTGCTGATGGCGGGCATGTTCGCGCTCGGCAAGTCGCCGCAGTACGCGGCGGCGATGGCGATCCTGGCGGGCGCACTGCTGCTGTTGCTCGGCAGCGATCTGAAGTTTTCGCTCAAACGCACGCTGGAACGCTTCGACAACGCGCTGCTGACCTCGGCGCGGCAGATCGCGCTGATCGCGTCGATCATCGTCTGCGCGTCGATCGTGATCGGTGTGCTCGGCATCACCGGCCTCGGTATCAAGATCACGTCGCTGATCCTGACCGGCTCGGGCGGGCTGCTGTGGCCGTCGCTGCTGCTCACCGCGCTCGCCTGCCTGGTGCTCGGCATGGAGGTGCCGACCACGGCCGCCTACGTCATCTGCATCTCGGTCGCGGGTCCGGCGCTGACCCAGCTGGGACTGTCACCGCTGGAAGCGCACCTGTTCGTGTTCTGGTACGCGCTGATCTCGACCATCACGCCGCCGGTGTGCGGCGCGGTGTTCATTGCCGCCGGCATGATCGAGGAGAACTGGCTCAAGGTGGCGCTCAAGGCCATGGCGCTTGGCGTCGGACTCTACGTGATCCCGCTCGGCATGATCGCCAATCCCGCGCTGATCCGCCTCGAAACCGACGTCAGCGGCGCCCTGCTCGCCTTCGCGCAGATGTGCGCGGCGCTCGCCTGCATCTCCTGGGCGCTGATCGCGGTGCGCAGGCCGGCACTCAAGATCCTGCTGCTGCTGCCGGGCCTGGCGATCGTGTTCTGGAGGCTGCTGGTCTAGGTCGGCGCGGGCCGGATGGCGACCGACTCGCCGCTGCGCGAGAGTCGACTGGTCCGGGAGCTCGCGAACCGGTCAATCGGCACCAGCCGCGAAACCGAGCAGTGTTGGCCGCAATTCGTCGTTCAACAGCTCGGCCGTGTTGCTCAGCAGCCGCTGCTGCGTGCGTTCGACGGTGGTCGAGGAAGCCTTCAGCTCCCAGCGCTCGGCGCCGACATCGTTGCCGGCAGCGTCGACCAGGTTTAGCTGCAGCGTCCCGCGGATCCAGTACCAGCCGTCCTGTTCGATCACCGGGTCGAGCTGCGCCTGCAGCTGCAGGCGATAGTCGGACGGACCGGAGCCGGCGAGCCTGAAGCCGGCGCCGGCACAGGCGGCGCTGAGCAGGTTATACAGGTCGGGGCCCAGGTCTCCGCTGGCGCTCGGCTGCAGGGTAATGGCGTTCAGCAGGGCATCGCGGCTGCGCTCGAGCTCGGCGAGCGACAGGGTCGGCGGCTGGCCGCGCCCGCTGCTGTCGACTACCCGCAGCGAGCTTTGCAGGACGATACGCTGCCGCTGCGCGTCGATCGCACGCTGTACCAGGCCGGCGCGCTCGAGCGGCAGGCTTCGATTCTCGGCCTGCAGCAGGTATTGCCGGCTTTGCTCGTCGAGCGCGCTGATCTCCTGCTCGAACTGCAGGCGCGCGCGGCCGCGTGACAGCACCGCGAGCGCGTAGTGCCGATCGTTGGCCTCGTCGTGCCACTGGTCGACGATCTGCACGCCACGCAGGCTTTTCGAGGTCGACGTCAGCAGGCTGCGCGTTACCTTCTGCTCGAACGACTGCGTGCCCTCGTCGCCAGCCTGCTGGCTGCTGAAGGTTTGCGATTGCTGAGCGCGCTCGCGCACGGCGACTTCGAACTGCTTGGCCAGTTCGCCGCGCGCGCGGTCCTTCGCGTCCCGCGAGGTCAGCGCACTGCCCTGGCCGCTGAGATACATCGCCGGCGGGTACTGGCCGCTCTGGCCGTCGATCCAGTCGGGCCGAACGCCCTCGTCGTCCGGGGTGCTGGCGCAGCCCACGGCGACCAGGCAGAAAAATATCGTGACGTAGCGTTTCATCGTTAGCGTCTCCCAATAGTCGAATAAGATTCGGGCCAGTGCAACCCGAATACGACGGTTTCACCCGGTTCGAGTTCGATTTGCTGCCAGCTGTGGTTCGCGTCCGCGCGCAGCGATCCGTCCAGCAGCAGCTGCAGGTCGTGTAACCCGGGCTCGAGCTCGAGCCGGGTGACCAGGATTTCCTGCGGCAGCGTGTACCAGGCGCGCGTGTCGGCCTGTTCGCTCAGCACGGCGAGGACGTTCAGCGCGAAACCGATCAGCGGCTGCTCCTCGGCGGTTTCGTCCACCACGCGGTCCTTGACCGCGACGCGCGCGACGGTGCGGGCAATGATCCCCGGCATCTCGTCGTCCAGCGCGGCCCGGGCATGCTGCTCGAGATCGGCGAACAGCTCGGAATCGTTGGCGGCGCGGTCGCTGGCCAGCATGACGCTGTAGACGCGCGTGTAGCGCCGCTCGTAAAACGGCGTGGAAATGCGGTGCATGCGGCCGTCACCGGGCGACTGCGCCAGGATTTCGTGGCTGTGCAGGCGCGGGATCAGGCCGTTGAACAGGATCGCGACCGCGTGCGCCTGCTGGCGGAATACCTGCTGGGTCGGCCAGCTGACGAGGGCGAACTCTTCGTCGTAGAGACTGTGCTCCTCGGCGCGGCCGAGGTAATCGGTCAGGCGCAGCAGGTCCTGCTGCAGTATTCCCGGAATCGCGCTTCCGCGCTCGCTGTAGGCCTCGTACGCCTTGCGGTAGGCAATCAGCGCATTATCGGGTTCCTGGTTGAATTCGAACACCAGGCCGGACAGGTAGCGCGCGAACGGCAGCCTGAAATCCTCTTCCTGCTTGAATAACTCGTCCAGCTGCAGGACCTCGACGCGAGCGCTGTCGTATTGCCGCAGCTGCAGGTAGTTGAGCGCCTTGAAGCAATGTACCAGCGCGCGCTCGAAGGTCCGCGGCAGGTACTTGCGCATCGCGTCGTTGATCGTTACCGCCGCGGCCTGCTCGCCGATGCTGATTGCATCGAGTTCGTCGATGACATCCTTGGCCTGTTCGAAGGCGTCGTTACTGGCCTCGAACTGCTGCTGCATGCGCAACAGCATGGCCTTGTCGAGCAGGTTTATGGCTTCGTTGCGCGAGCTGCCGCGGCGCAACTCCACCACTTCCAGCGCCTCGGCGGTCAGGTTGTTGCTGAGGAAATGATCCAGGTCGGCTCTCTGGTAACCGATACCGGTTACGCAGGCCGCCTGGCTCAGCACCATGCCGGCCACGACCAGCGCCGCCAGCGGCTTCGGGCCCGTACAGCTCATGCGGCATGCTTACCAGCGAATCGAGTTCTTCTTGACGAACTTCTTGATCTTCTTTTGCCCGGCCCAGACCTTGCGGTTGTCCGCCAGGCTGATCAGCGACAGGTCGACCTGGTAAAAACGGACCTGCTCCTTGCCCTCGGTATCGAGGATGGTGTTGATCGCGCCCTGGAGCATGAAATCGGCGCCGAGTTCCTCCCCCATGCGCTTGACGGTTTCGGCGCTGGCGTTCAGTTCCTGGTCCTGGCGTTCCTCGCGGATCTGGTCGCGCTCGACCTTCGACGCGACGAACTGCACGCCGCCGGAATTGAGCAACTCGCGCTCGATGTCGCCGACGAAGGTAGCCACGTTGATGTGTTCGTGGCTCAGGTTGCGCACCTGGCCGACGATCACGGCGGGCAGGTTACCCGTTTCGTTGATGAAGTTATCCAGCCACGGGCGCGCGAGCGCATCGCGCACCATTTCCTCGGACACCAGGCGCGAATCGGTATCGTTCCATTCGCCGCTGAGATCACGGGTTTCGTCGACCTCGATACGCTCGACGCGGGTGGCGCAGGCGGACAGTGCCAGGCTGAAACACAGGGTGACGGCCAGCGCGGCCAGCGGAAACCGGTTCATTGCGCGCCTCCCGTCATGCGGTCGAAGATCGATTCGCCTTCGCTGGCGAGAAAATCGCGCAGCGCGGGACTCATCTCCATCGCCGTGTCGAGCGTTTTTTGCACGTGCTTGATGTCGAGTTCGGCCAGCGACCAGATCGTGCCGCTATCCTCGTCGCGCCAGCGGCCGATGATCTTCGCGCCGCTGAGGTTGATCTGGGTCAGGCTGTCGATCTGGCGGTTCACCGCCTGCTCGCTCAACTGCGTTTCGCCGTCGCCGGCGGCGGCGCTGTAATCGTTGGAGACGACCTTCATGTAGGAACTGAAAATACGCGCCAGTTCGGCGCGCGCGCGATCGTCGGCGGTGGTTGTCTGCAGCGACAGGTCACCCATCGGTGGCGCCGAGCCAATACCATGGAACAGGCGCCCGTCACGATCCTTGAGCATCTGGTTGCCTTCGTTGACCCAGTCGGGCGCACCGTCGATATGCAGGTCGCTTTCGACCGCGGTCTTGCTGCTGCAACCCGTGATCAACAGTAATCCGAGCGCAACAGAACCGAGGTAAAAACGTAATCTGGTCATGTCGTGTTTCCTCACGTTCGGGTTGTACCTGTGAGTTTACTCCATTCCTGCAGGCTTGTACTCCGGGGGTGCGGGAACGGGTTCAATTATCTCGCAGGCGCGCAGGAAGAGCGCCAGGCTATTAGTCGCTCCGCTTGCTTTTTGGTTCGCCAGGAATATCGCATGACGGTCTCGGCGACGTTCTGCCGCAATGCCATGGCCCGCCATTTCGGGCCCGCCCGCTCCCGAGGGGACTGGCGGAAAGCAGTGACGAGAGCATAGAGGACGAACCCTCTTTTATCGGGGACGGACCCCGTTTTTTTCGGCCGCTGATGGCGCGGGAATGACGCATGACACGGGAGTGAGGACGGCAGTGTAAATGACCGGTTGGTAGTGCAATTACGGGCTGAACGGCAATATCGCGCGCCATTTTTAGGGTTTTTTCGGCGGGCTTAATTTAAAATGGCGGGTTCCGTCAACCCGAATCCGATACGCATCCTGCAAATGTTCGAACTGATTACCAACGCCAGCGTCTATGCACCGGAGCCGCTCGGTATACGCCACCTGCTAATCTGTGCCGGCAAGATCGCCTGGATCGGCGAGCAGGTGCCGCAACTCGACGACAGCCTCGAGGTCGAGGTCACCGATCTCGACGGCGCCCGCCTGCTGCCCGGGTTTATCGATGCCCACACTCACCTGACCGGCGGCGGCGGCGAGGCCGGGCCGTCGACGCGGGCACCGTCGCTGGCGCTGTCGCAGATTACGCGCGCCGGCGTCACCAGCGTCGTCGGCCTGCTCGGCACCGATGATCTCACGCGCACGCCGCAGGACCTGGTCACACAGGCCATGGGCCTGCGCGAAGAGGGATTGTCCGCCTGGTGTTATACCGGCGGCTACCACGTGCCGGTGGTTACCCTGACCGGCTCGGTACGCAGCGACATCGTCAACCTCGAGCCGGTGATCGGCGTCGGCGAGGTCGCGCTCAGCGATCATCGTTCTAGCCAGCCGACCCGCGACGAAATCCTGCGGCTCGCGAGCGAAGCGCACGTCGCCGGCCTGATGACCGGCAAGGCCGGTATCGTGCACTTCCACCTCGGCGACGGCGAGCGTGGCCTGGCGATGATCCGCGAATGCCTCGAGCTCGCCGAGATCCCGCCGCGGGTATTCAATCCGACCCACGTCAACCGCAACAAGCCGCTGTTCGAGGAAGCCTGCGAACTGAGCGGCCGTGGCTGCAACGTCGACCTGACCGCGTTCCCGGCCGATTCGAGCGACGAGGGCTGGTCCGCCGAGGATGCGGTCGAGCGCTACCTCGAGCAGGGTTTCGACCGCGGCAAGCTCACCATCAGTTCCGACGGCGGCGGCTGCCTGCCGCGCTTCGACGCCCAGGGGCAACTGCTCAAGATGGGCTTCGCCAGCTGCCAGGCGATGGCCGACTGTTTCACCAACCTGCTCGCGCGGGACCTGCCGCTGGAGACGATTCTGCCTTTCATGACCAGCAACGTCGCGCAGCTGCTCAAGCTGCCGGGCAAGGGTCGTATCGCGCGCGGCGGCGATGCCGACCTGGTGGTGGTCGACCGGCACAACCGCATCGACGGCGTCATGGCGCGCGGCGCATGGCACGTCAGGGACGGCCGCCAGCTCAGGAGCGGCCTGTTCGAAGAATAACGACAACGAGTTTCCCATGAGTCCATCTCCCCATATCGAAGACCAGACCCGCGGCTACGTCATACCCATCGGCGGCGCCGAGGAGCGCACCGGCTCGATGCGCGTACTGCGGCGCTTCGTCAAGCTCAGCGGCGGCCGCAAGGCGCGCATCGTGATCATCCCGACGGCGTCGATGCTGGCCGACACCGGCGACCGCTATATCGAGGTCTTCGAGAAAATCGGCGTCGAAAGCGCGCTCTCGCTGCCGATTACCGAGCGTGCCGACGCCGCCCGCCCGGACTACATCGAGAAGCTCGACGGCGCCACCGGCATCTTCATGACCGGCGGCAACCAGCTGCGCCTGTCGACCATTCTCGGCGGCACCCTGGTAGCGCAGAAGGTCAGGCGCGCGAACGCGGCCGGCGTGCATGTCGCCGGCACCTCCGCCGGTGCCGCGATCATGCCCGAACACATGATTGCCGGCGGCTCGATGGGGCTGTCGGCGCGCGCCGACGGCGTCAACCTCGCGCCCGGCCTCGGCCTCACCAACGCGCTGATCATCGACCAGCACTTCAGCCAGCGCGACCGCCTCGGCCGCCTGCTGACCGCGGTTTCCTACAACCCGTTTCTGCTCGGGGTCGGCATCGACGAAGACACCGCGATCTTCATTCCGCCCAACCGCGTGTTCGAGGTCGAGGGCAGCGGCAACGTCACCATCATCGACCCCGAAGACCTGAGCTACTCGTCGATGGACCGCGCGCGGAAAAACGAGTCGCTCAGCCTGCTCGACCTCAAACTGCACATCCTGTCGAAGGGCTGCCGCTTCGATATCCACGACCGCAAGCCCTTTCCGCCGAAAAAGAGATAACCAAGATGAAGATAACCGCCACCAACGTCTACGTAGGCCCCAGTATTTACGCCAACTTCCCGGTCATCCGCATGGTGCTCGACATCGGCGTGCTGGTGGACTGGCCCTCGGTCAAGTGCGGCCCGGAGTTCACCGACGGCCTGCAAAAAGCCCTGCCCAGCCTCGCCGAACACGGCTGCTCCTACCGCGAAGCGGGCGGTTTCATCCGCCGCCTGACCGAGGACGACGGCACCTGGATGGGTCACATCATGGAGCACGTCGCGCTCGAGATTCAGAACATGGCCGGCTCCAACGTCTCTTTCGGCAAGACTCGTACCACCGGCGAGCCCGGCATGTACAACATGATCTACGCCTACAAGCAGCGCGACGCCGGTATCGAAGCCGGCCACCTCGCGCTGCGGCTGCTGATGCACCTGCTGCCCGAGCACCTGCAGCAGCAGGTCGAGTACAAGATCGATCCCGGGTTCGATTTTGCCGCCGAGCTCGAGGACTTCGTGCGCCGCACGCAGCGCCGCGAGTTCGGCCCCAGCACGCAGTCGCTGGTGGACGCCGCCGAGGCGCGGCAAATCCCCTGGCTGCGGCTCAACGACTACAGCCTGGTTCAGTTCGGCCACGGCAAGTACCAGAAGCGCATCCAGGCTACCGTGACCTCGGACACCGGCACCATCGCCACCTCGCTCGCGAGCGACAAGGAGGGCACCCACCGGATCCTGCGCGACATGGGCCTGCCGGTGCCTAAACAGGCCATGTTCAGCAGCGAGGACGACGCGGTCAGGGCAGTCGAGCGCATGGGTTATCCCGTCGTGATCAAGCCGCTGGACGCCAACCACGGGCGCGGCATCAGCATCAATCTGACCACCGAGGAGCAGGTGCGCGAAGCCTTCCACGTGGCGCTCAAACAGGGCCGCTCGCGCCATGTCATCGCCGAGAGTTTCGTCAGCGGCTACGACCACCGCATGCTGGTGATCGACAACGAACTGGTCGCGGTGGCGAAACGCGTGCCCGGCCATGTCGTCGGTGACGGCAAATCGACCATCGAACAGCTGGTCGACATCGTCAACGCCGACCCCCGGCGCGGTATCGGCCACGAAAAGGTGCTGACCCGGCTCGAGCTCGATGGCCAGGCCAAACGCCTGCTGCAGGACGCCGGTTACGATGAAAACACCGTGCTGGCGAAGGACGAGGTCTTTTTCCTGCGCTCGACCGCGAACCTGTCCACCGGCGGCACCGCGATCGACCTGACCGACGTGGTGCACCCGGACAACCGCGAGATGGCGGTACGCGCGGTGCGCGCGGTCGGGCTGGATATCGGCGGTGTCGATTTCATCACCGACGACATCACCTATTCCTACAAGGACGTCGGCGGCGCGATCGTCGAGGTCAACGCCGGCCCCGGCTTCCGCATGCACGTCGCGCCGAGCGAGGGCGAACCGCGCGACGTCGCCGGCAAGGTGATCGACATGCTTTACCCGCCGGGCACGCCGAGCCGCATCCCGGTGGCGGCGATCACCGGCACCAACGGCAAGACCACGACCACGCGCATGCTGGCGCATATCATGAAGACCAGCGGCCACACGGTCGGCATGACCTCGACCGGCGGCATCCACGTCGACGGCCGCATCACGGTCAAGGGCGACATGACCGGACCGCAGTCGGCGCAAATCGTGCTGCGCGACCCGACCATCGATTTCGCCGTGCTCGAAACCGCGCGCGGCGGCATCCTGCGGGCCGGCCTCGGCTTCCGCGAGTGTGACGTCTCGGCCTGCCTCAACATCAGCGCCGACCATCTCGGCCTCGGCGGTATCGATACCCTCGAGCAACTGGCCAAGGTCAAGGAGACCGTGGTGCGGGTCGCCAACGATACCGCGGTGTTGAACGCCGACGACAAGCTGTGCCTGAAGATGGCCGAGCATACGCGCGCGAAGCACCTGTGCTACGTGACCATGGACCCGACCCACGGCCTCGTGCGCGAGCACATCCGCGCCAACGGGCGCGCGGTGGTGCTCGAACAGGGCATCAACGGCGACATGATCACGATCTACGACAACGGCGCGCATATCCCGCTGCTGTGGACCCACCTGATCCCGGCGACGATCGAGGGCAAGGCCATGCACAACGTGCAAAACGCGATGTTCGCCGCGGCCATGGCCTTCAGCTTCGGCAAGGACCTGGACGAAATCCGCAACGGTCTGCGCACCTTCGACACGTCGTTCTTCCAGAGCCCCGGGCGCACCAATATCTACAACGAGCATCCGTTCAAGGTCATTCTCGATTACGCGCACAACCCGGCCGGCTTCCGCGCGATGGCCGAGCTGGCCGAACGGCTCGAGCCCGCCGGGCGGCGCACCGTCGTGTTCTCGGTACCCGGCGACCGCCGCGACGAGGATATCCGCGAATCGGTCGAGGCCTGCCTGCCGCAGTTCACCGATTTCGTGTGCAAGGCCGACACCCATCGGCGCGGCCGCGGCGAGGACGAGGTGCCGCAGCTGGCGCGCAAGTTCCTGCTCAAAGCCGGTGTCGACGACAGCCGCATCACCGTGATCGCCGACGAGGCCGCCGCGATCGACCACGCGCTCAACAATGCCGAGGAAGGCGACCTGCTGGTGATCACGGCCGACGATCTCGCGCGCAGCTGGAAGCAGATCATCAACCTCAACAGCGACAAGGTGGAGAAAAAGGAAACCATCCCCGGGACCAAGGTGTTCGTGCCCGAGCGGGCCAAGCGTTTCGTGCTCGACCAGGACGAGGAACTCATCATCGACGAGCGCGGCGTTCGCCTGGCGAGCAGCGAACCCGAAGACGCCGATTAGGCAGCAACGCGCCGCCCGCGACATGGATATTCCGCAACTCGACTGCGAGCGCCTGATCGTCGACAGTTGCCGCCGGCTGACCGGGCCGTCGCTGGTATGGAGCCACGGCGGCGCGATTCTCGACGTGCTGATCGACGAGGTCGACCCCGACGCACTGCTCGAGTGCTGGTACCGCCAGGTCGACGCGCTGCTGCAAAAGGTGGGCTGGAGCGCGCCGGAACTGACCCATCGCCGCTTCGACAACGGCGTCAGCCTGCTGCTGGCGGCACCTGTGGACCAGCTTTACAGCGCGACCAGCGTGCTCCAAACCGCGTGGTACTTCTGCGCCTGCGAACTGCTCGGGATAACGCCCGAAGCCGGCGATGCGCTGACCCGGTCGATCATCGACGAGATGCGCGGCGAACGAAACCCGGGCCTGGTTGCACTGCAGCGCGCTGCCGCCGAACACGGGGTCGACTGCCTCGTCGATGACGACAGGGTTACGATCGGCCACGGCAACGGCAGCCGCAGTTTTCAGATGGACGAGCTGCCGGACCCGCAACAGCTCGACTGGGCCGCGCTGCACGACATCCCGGTGGCGCTGGTCACCGGTACCAACGGCAAGTCGACCAGCGTGCGCCTGCTCGACGCGATCGCACGCGCGGCCGGCCGGGTTTCCGGCATAACCTCGACCGACTTCGTCCGTGTCGGCGACGACCTGCTCGACCGCGGCGACTGCTCGGGGCCGGCCAGCGCGCGCCTGTTGCTGCGCGACCCGCGCCTCGAGGTCGCCTTCCTCGAGGTTGCGCGCGGCGGCATTCTGCGCCGCGGCCTGGCGGTGCGGCGCGCGGCGGCGGCGCTGGTCACCAACGTCGCCCGGGATCACCTCGGCCAGTACGGCGTCAACAGCATGGCGGCACTGACCGCGACCAAGTTCGCGGTAGCCAAGGGCCTCGGCGAGACCGGCTTACTGGTGACCAATGCCGACGACGCCGGCATCGTCGACTATCTCGCGCAGCACCCGCAGCAAAACCTGTGCTGGTTCGCCATCGATGCGGACAACCCGGTGATCCGGCAACAGCGGGCACACAACGGCCCGTGCTGTTTTACCGAGGGAGGCGACATCCTGCGTTTCGACGGCGAGGCGCTGCATCGCATCTGCGCGATCGACGCGGTGCCGATGACGCTCGGCGGCGCCGCGCGGCACAACGTGCAAAATGCGCTCGGCGCGGTCGGCGTGGCCAGCGCGATGGGATTCAGCGACGCCGACATTCGCGCCGGGCTCGAGCATTTCCACAGCGACGAAAGCGACAACCCGGGGCGCATGAATATCTTCGCGCTGCAAAACTCGGCGCGGGTGATCGTCGATTTCGCGCACAACGCGCACGGGGTCGCGGCCGTGGTCGATACCGCCAGGCGCATGCCGGCCGCGCGCAAATGGGCGCTGTTCGGCTCGGCCGGCGACCGCTCCGACGCCGAGATCGCGGCCATCGCCAGCGGCATTTGCGCGATCGAACCGGACCGCGTCGTCATTACCGAACTCGAGCACTACCTGCGCGGCCGCAAGCCCGGCGAGGTCAGCACGATCATGCAGCGCGCCTGCCTCGAACACGGCCTCGCGCCCGAACAAATACACATCGCCGACTCCCCGCTGGCCGGCGCCCGCTTCGCGCTCGAGCAAATGCACGCCGACGACCTCGGCCTGTTCCTCGTACTGTCGGAGCGTGAACAGGTCGTCGAGCTGCTCAATTCAATGTGACCGGTCCGGTTTTTCCGCGCAACCGCCATTCCCTTCGGACGCTCCCACCACAAACCTTCGAAAAAATCGAATTCATACCGATTAATATTCGACTTTTCAAATGGGCAAAAATATCTACTATTGCCCCCAGTTAGCTAGCCGAGACGCCGATTCGGCAATTCGAAACGCGTAATCGCCGCTGCATGGAAAAATGCAGCTTTTTTCAGGCGACCCCGAAGTCTTGGCACCGGATATTATCGAGCGGGAGAAAACCGAAATGCAGTGTTACCAGACAATCGCCGCCACTACCATGATCGCCAGGATTTTCGAAACCCTGCCCGCAATCGAGCACCGGCTGTCGCATGCCGAAATCGCCGAGTGGATGGCACAGAATTACATCGAACCGGAAGACGTGCTGTTTACCTCGCCCGATGATGTCAAGGCAAAGCTGGCCAGCCTGTTCGAAGATAACCGGACCCGGATCCCGCGCGCGGCCTGACCCATTCAAAAACGGGCAAAAACGGGGACGTACCCCGTTTTCCCGGGGTACGTCCCCTGTTGTATAACGTGTAAGGGTTACAGCCGCTGGCCGCTGGCCTTGTCGAACAGGTGCACGTTTTCGGCGTCGACGGCGAGCCGGAGCGGCTGCTCGGCGTGCGGCAGCTGGTGTACGCCGGACAGGCTGGCCGTCAGCGGCAACCCGCTCTCCCTGAGGCTGCCGTGCAGCAGGGTGTTGGCGCCGAGCGGCTCGGCCAGGCCGGCGAGCATCTCCAGCGGGCCGTCGTCAGCGGGTAGCAGGTGTTCCGGCCGAATGCCGACCGCCACTTCGCCCGTGTAATCACCGTCGTGAGAGGCTAAAACCTGGTCGCCGATCCTGACCTGGCCGCCCTCGAGCCGGCCGTCGACGACGTTCATCGCCGGACTGCCGATAAACTGCGCGGCGAATAACGTCTGCGGTCTCTGGTAAACCTCGAGCGGGCTGCCGATTTGCTCGGCGACGCCGTCGTTCATGACGATCATGCGATCCGCCATGGTCATCGCTTCGACCTGGTCGTGGGTCACGTACAGCGCGGTGACGCCGAGCTTCGACTGCAGCTCCTTGATCTCGAGGCGCATCTGCACCCTGAGCTTGGCATCGAGGTTCGACAGCGGTTCGTCGAACAGGAACACGGCCGGTTCGCGCACGATCGCGCGCCCCATCGCGACCCGCTGGCGCTGACCGCCCGACAGCTGGCGCGGCTTGCGATCGAGATATTCTTCCAGCTGCAGTAGCTTCGCCGCCTCGGCGACCTTGGCTTCGATCTCCGCTTTCGGCACCTTCGCGATCTTGAGCCCGTAAGCCATGTTCTGCCGCACCGACATGTGCGGGTAGAGCGCGTAGTTCTGGAACACCATCGCGATGTTGCGCTCCATCGGTTCCTTGTCGTTGACGCGCTCGCCGCCGATCCGGATCTCGCCGCTGCTGACCGACTCGAGCCCGGCGACCATGCGCAGCAGGGTCGACTTGCCGCAGCCGCTCGGGCCGACGATGACGATGAACTCGCCGTCGGCGATGTCGATGCTGACACCGTGAATCACCTGGTTCTTGCCGAAGCGCTTCTCGACGTTGTTCAGTTCTACGGTCGCCATGTTATTTCTCGCTGTCGATCATGCCGCGGATAAAAAGCTTCTGCATCGAGATCACGACGATCACCGGCGGGATCATCGCCAGGATGGAGGTCGCCATGATCACCGGCCAGTCCGCGGTATCGTCACCCGACGGGAACATCTGCTTGATGCCCATGACGATGGTGTTCATTTCGACGTCGGTGGTGATCAGCAGCGGCCACAGGTACTGGTTCCAGCCGTAGATGAACAGGATCACGAACAGCGCGGCGATGTTGGTGCGGCTCATCGGCAGGATGATGTCGATGAAAAAGCGCATCGGGCTCGCGCCGTCGACGCGCGCGGCCTCGGCCAGCTCGTCGGGAATCGTCATGAAGAACTGGCGGAACAGGAAGGTCGCCGTGGCGGATGCGATCAACGGAAAGATCAGCCCGGCGTAGCTGTTCAGCAGGCCGAAGCCGGCGATGACCTCGTAGGTCGGCACGATACGCACCTCCACCGGCAGCATCAGGGTAATGAAGATCAGCCAGAAAAAAGTCGTGCGCCCGGGAAAACGAAAATACACGATCGCAAACGCCGACAGTAGCGAAATGATGATCTTGCCGATCGCGATACCGAGCGCCATGACCAGCGAGTTGATCAGCATGGTGTAGACCGGCACGTTGACGCCGGACAGCAGCGCCTTCTTGTAGTTATCGATGAAATGATCGCCCGGCAGCAGCGGCATCGGCGGGCTGACGATTTCCGGCTGGGTCACGGTCGAGGCGACGAACGCGAGCCAGATCGGGAAAAAGATCACCAGCACGCCGAGGATCATGAACAGGTGCGTCAGCCACAGTGCGTGCCCGCGTCGCTCCACCATGCCGGCTGCCGGCTCGTGTTGCGCCGCGGCCATCAGTAATGCACCCGTTTCTCGACGAACTTGAACTGCAGCACGGTGAGTCCGCCGACCAGCAGCAGCAGGATCACCGACTGCGCCGCGGACGAGCCCAGGTCCTGGCCGACGAAACCGTCGGCGAACACCTTGTACACCAGGATCGTGGTCGCCTGCTGCGGGCCGCCGGCGGTAATCGTGTGGATTACGCCGAAGGTCTCGAAGAAGGCGTAGACGATGTTGACCACCAGCAGGAAGAACGTGGTCGGCGACAGCAGCGGCAGCACGATGGTGAAGAAGCGCCGCCAGAAGCTGGCACCGTCGATCGCGGCCGCTTCGATCACCGAGCGCGGCACGGCCTGCAGCGCGGCGAAGAAGAACAGGAAGTTGTAGCTCACGCGCCCCCAGGCGGACGCGACCACGACCAACCCCATCGCCTCACCCTCGTTCAGCACGTGATTCCAGTCGTAGCCCAGCTGGCCGAGATACCAGGACACCACGCCGACGCGGGTGTTGAACATGAACAGCCACAGCACGCCCGCCACCGCGGGCGCCACCGCGTAGGGCCAGATCAGCAGCGTGCGGTAGGTGCCGGCGCCCTTGATCAGGCGATCGGCCAGCACCGCGAGGAACAGCGCCGGCACCATCGACACCAGCGTCACCAGCAGCGAAAAGATGCCGGTGGTCAGGAAAGACGCGCGGTAGAACTCGTCGAACAGCAGGAATTCGAAGTTACCGAGACCGACGAACTTGGTCGACAGGCCGAACGGGTCGGGAATGAACAGCGACTGCCAGATCGCCTGCCCCGCGGGATAAAAGAAGAACACCGCGGAAATGGCGAGCTGCGGAAAGACCAGCGCCAGCGGCAGCAGCCAGCCCTTGAAGGTGACCAGTTTCTCCATCGCGAGCTTAACGCCGGACCGATGGCGCCGCTACGACGCCATTGGCCCGTGATGCCTCGACCCGACTAGCAGCTTTTTGAAATTCGCTCAGGTGAGTGCGAGACAAGGCAGAAGCGGGCAAAAAAGCGCAGTTTACACGCAGTAAACGAGCATTTTGAGCCCGATTCTAACGCCGTATCGCGCCAGCTGAGCAGAATTTCAACACGCTGCTAGCGGTTGGCCTGCTCGAACCGGCGCAGCAGCCGGTTACCGCGTTCGACCGCGCTGTCCATCGCGGCCTGCGCGCTCTTGTCGCCGGACCACACGGCTTCGAGCTCTTCGTCGATGATACCGCGAATCTGGTCGAAGGATCCGAGCCGCAGTCCCTTGGAGTTCGCCGTGGGTTGCTTCGCCGTCATCTGGATCACCGCGATATCGGTGCCCGGATTCTCGTCGTAAAAGCCCTGCGCGCGGGTCTTGGCGCCGGCCGCGGTGGTAATCGGCAGGTAACCGGTATCCTGGTGCCACTTGGCCTGGATATCGGTCGACGACAGGAAGTTCAGGTAAGCGGCCACGGCCTCGTATTCGGCGTCACTGTGACCCGTCATGACCCACAGCGACGCGCCGCCGATGATCGTGTTTTGCGGAGCACCGGCTACGCCGTCCCAGTAGGGCAGCGGCCGCACGCCGAAATCGAACTGGGCTTCGGCCTTGATCCCGGCGTAACCCGCCGAGCTCTCGGTGAACAGTGCACATTCGCCGCCGCGGAAATTCGCGCCACCCTCGTTGCGCCGGCCGGCGTAGATGAACTTGCCTTCCTTCGCCCAGTCACCCATGGTTTGCACGTGCTTGACCTGCACCGGGCCGTTGAACGCGAGCTCGGTATCGAGGCCGGCGAAGCCGTTGTCCTTGGAGGCGAACGGAATATTGTGGTAGGCGGAGAAGTTCTCGAGGTGGATCCAGCTCTGCCACGCGGTGGTCAGCGGGCACTCGTGGCCCGATGCCTTGAGCTTGTCGAGCACGGCGCCGACCTGCTGCCAGGTCGACATGTCCGTGTCCGGATCGATACCGGCGGCCTTCAGCGCATCGCGGTTGACCCACAGCACCGGGGTCGACGAGTTGAACGGCAGCGACAGCATCTTGCCGTCGGTGGTGGTGTAGTAGCCCTTGACCGAGCCGATATAGGCGTCGGGATTGAAGCCGCCGCCGGCGCCGCCCATGACCTTGTGTACCGGGTTGATGGCGCCGCTGGCGGCCATCATGGTCGCGGTGCCGACCTCGAATACCATCAGGATATGCGGTTGCTCGCTGGCGCGAAACGCGGCGATGCCGGCGTTGAGCGTCTCCGAGTAGTTACCCTTGTGCGTGGCAACGACCCGGTATTCGCTCTGCAGCGAGTTGAACGTATTGACCTGCTCGGCTACCAGCTCGCCGAGCCGCCCGGTAAAGGCGTGCCAGAACTGGATTTCTGTCGCGGCCAGGGTCACCGCGGGCGACGCGAGTAAAACGCCGGCCAGCAGCAAACCATGAATTTTTTGTCTGATCATCGGTTGTCCTCCGGTTGTAGCTATGCGGTCCCCGGGCGGGGACCTGTTTCCCGAATCAATGTTATCTGCACCCGCGTATGGGCACTCTTTATTACTGCAGATCCAGGTTACGAAAGTATATCGAAATTCGGGAGACAGTATACCGAATGCCCAGATCCCGTCGTCATCCCCGCACACACTTCCGTCAGTCCCCATAACTTGCGTAATCCCCATGCCCCGTCATCCCCATGCCCCGTCATCCCCGCGCAAGCGCACTACTGTCCGGGATAATTTAAATGCCTGATCAAAAAACACTTTCAAAAACGATGTTTTGGTACGCTAAAGCCGCACTCCGACTTAATTCTCTACCTCTTGAGTTGTCATCCCGCGGCTCGACCGCGGGATCCAGAAAGCCTTGGCTCATCACTGGACCCCGCGGTCAAGCCGCGGGGTGACAGGTGTTAACAGTGCTGTAAAAAATTATTCCGGACAGCAGTGCGCGCAAGCGGGGATCTCCCCAGGCACGGGTGTTTAGTAAGATCCCCGCTGTTGCGGGGATGACGTCGAGCATGCAAACACCTGGCTACCACGACGTTAGAACTCCCCGCTTCGTGCGATCCCGGGACACCGGACCGTACTTGCGCGGTGATAACGGGAGTTGTGCCTATAACCGGCCGCTGTGAACCGGGAGCACCTGCCCCGCCAGATTAGACAACCCGCCCGATTCGGTTAATATCGATCGTTCGATGAATCAACGCAGGCTCACCCGAACTTCCGGTGAATTGCAGCGGGGGCTAACCTGGATATCGAAGCAGAAGCGCAAAGAGTTGCGGAATTCGTCAAGCAGGGCAACTACCACGCGGCCTACAACATCGCATTGTCGGGCCTGAACGCATGCCGGCGCGAAAACGACCAGGCCGGCGTCGATCGCTTCATCGCGATCATCCGCGAAATAGTCGATGCGCTGGACAACGAGTTCGGCAGCAAATCCAGGTAGCCGATCCTCTCTTCGGAATATTCGGGGACGTACCCCGTTTTAATCCCCCGTTTTAATCTCCGGGACATACCACGCTTGCCTCCGGATATGCCCCGTCGTTGCAAGGAGCGGAGCGACTCCAAGCCCTTTGAATATTCGGGGACGTACCCCGTTTTTTTCGGGGACGTACCCTGTTTTTTCATCGGCGCCGCAATGACGGGGATTTGTGCGCTCAAAAGCCCTTGGTCAGCGGGTAGCGCCAGTCGCGGCCGAAGGCGCGGCGGGTGATCTTGATCCCGGGCGGCGCCTGGCGGCGCTTGTACTCGTTGCGGTCGACGAGGTGGGCAATTCGCCGCACCACCGCAGCGTCGAAACCGGCGGCGACGATTTCGTCGACGCCCTCGTTCTGCTCGACATAGCGCAGCAGGATCTGGTCGAGCACCTCGTAGGGCGGCAGCGAATCGGTGTCGGCCTGGTCGGGAGCCAGCTCGGCCGATGGTGGCCGCTCTATCACCCGTTGCGGGATTAGCGGCGAAATCCCGTTGCGGTAGGCCGCGAGGCGATAAACCATCATCTTCGGCACATCGCGAATCGGCGCGAAGCCGCCCGCCATGTCGCCGTAGAGGGTCGAATAGCCGACCGCCATTTCGCTCTTGTTGCCGGTCGTGAGCAGGATCTTGCCCTTCTTGTTGCTGATCGCCATCAGCAGGATGCCGCGGCAGCGCGCCTGGATGTTTTCCTCGGTCACGTCGCGCGGCATCCCCGCAAATTCGCCCTCGAGCATGTCGAGGAAGGTCGCGAACGCCGGCTCGATCGGAATCACGCTGTGGCCGACACCGAGCGCCTGCGCCTGCGCAAGCGCGTCCTCGTTGCTCATGTCGGCGGTGTAACGCGACGGCATCAGCACCGCCTCCACCTGCTCCGCGCCCAGCGCATCCGCCGCGATCGCGAGCGTCAGCGCGGAATCGATCCCGCCCGACAGGCCCAGCACCGCGCCGCGAAAACCGTTCTTGGTGACATAATCGCGCACGCCGAGCACCAGCGCCCGGTAGATGCTCTCTTCCTCGCCCGCCACGGGCGCAATCTCGCCCGCGCGCGGTACGACCGGATCGCTGCCGTCGAGCTCGACCGCCACCAGCGTCTCGTCGAAATACGCGCAGCGCTGGGTCAGCTCGCCGCCGGCATCGACCACGAACGAGCCGCCGTCGAACACCAGCTCGTCCTGCCCGCCGACGAGGTTCAGGTAGACGATGGCGAGCTCGTTGTCGCGGGCACGCTGACACACCAGCGCTTCGCGCTCGCCGCCCTTGCCGTGGTAGTAGGGCGATGCGTTCAGATTCAGCAACAGGCCGGCACCGGCCGCCCTGGCCTGCGCGGCGGGGAATGTTTCCCAGATATCCTCGCAGACGGTCAGCGCCGTCGGTATGCCGCCCAGGTCGAACACGCAGGGGCCATCCCCGGGTTCGAAGTAACGCTTCTCGTCGAACACGCTGTAGTTGGGCAGGAACTGCTTGTGATACTCGGCGACGATCTCGCCGCCGCGAATGACGCCGGCAGCGTTGTAGAGCCTGCCGTCGATTGCGCGCGGGTAGCCGAGAATCACGTCGATGCCGTCGACCGCCCGGCAGATATCGTCGAGCGCCCGCTCCACCCGCTGGTGCAGCTCGGGCCGCAGCAAAAGGTCCTCCGGCGGATAACTCGTCAGGCTCAGTTCTGGGAAAACGACGGCATCGGCCCGTTGCTCGTCGCGCGCACGGCGGGCCATGGCGACGATCCGCTCGGCGTTGCCGGGAACGTCGCCAACCAGCAGGTTGGCCTGGGCCAGGGAAATTCGAACGGACAAGATCGAGACCGGGAATTCAACTCGTTGCTACCGCCGCGATTCTGAGCCAATCGACTGCAATAAGCAAAGCCGGGGCCCGTCGTTACGCGGCCAGATCACGGTTGTTACCAGTATTTACCCAATCCGTGATCTGACTCCGCAATCCGGGGAAGCGGAATACTTGATCGAGATCATACCGTTCACCAACAAGGTGCGATGAAATTGGCCTGTCCTCTCCAGGGTTACGAGCACATTACAAGAGCCTGCCATGAACGACCAACTGAGCGATACGCAGATTCATCATTTGAAACAACAGCTGGAGAATCGATTCAACGCCTTGTGGGAAGAAATCGGCGCGGAACTCGAGGGCGCATCGAAGGAGCGCTTTCAGCAGATCTCCGGGGAGGTGCACGACCTGGAGGACGAGTCGATCGCGGACCTGTTCGCCGACCTGAACCTGGCGGTCCTCGACCGGCACGTGCAGGAAACCCGCGATATCAACAGTGCCCTGGCGCGCATCGACAAGGGGACCTACGACACCTGCAGCGACTGTGGCGAAGCGATCGACTACCAGCGGCTGGTCGCCTACCCGACCGCGTCACGCTGCGTACGCTGCCAGGATGCCTGGGAGAAAATGCACTACGACGGCAGCCACGCCAGGCTCTGAAATCCGTTCGCCAACCGCCGGATCAAACGGGAACGATCAACGCTTCTCGTCACTTTAGAAAATCATGCCACCCGGGTGCCGTTGCCGGTAGCGTCCCCGTGAATACGCCGAATCAGGAGGCTGGCACCGTATCGCTGGCTGGTAATGCCGGCGCCGCGCCCGCGTCCGCCGCGTGCAGCGTGACCTGGGTAAACGGGATACCCCAACCCTCCCGGTTGCAGATATCGACGCAGGTCTGCTGGATCAGGCGGCCGAGCCTGAAATACGACACCGCGCTGTTGCCGTCGAACGTGGCGTAGACCAGGTAGTCGAGGGAACTGGCGGCCGCTTCCTTGAAATCGACCACGAGGTCTTTCAGATCCTCGCCGAAGCCGGCGTCGGCAAACGCCTGCTCGAGGCCCGCGCGCAGGCGCTCGGGCACGCGGTCGAGCGCAATCGCCTGGTGCTTGTAGTCGATGCCGAAGCTGACCGCGATACCGAAGCCATCGCGGGAGAGGTTGCGCGCCCCGGCCTGTAAAAGATCCGCGCTCGCCATCTGCATCGTGCTGCCAAAGACCTTGAGCTGCACCTGTTCGACCGTCTGCCTCAGCACCTGGGCGAAGTTGCCGTCGGGCAGCAACAGGTACTCGCCGGGCCGGCTCGGAAACCACGGCTCGCTGCCGCAGGGGCGCGACGTCAACTGCGCCATAGCCGACAGCGGCAGGCGGATGACGCCCTCCAGCTCGGGATTGCGCAGTTCCGAGTAGAGATTGAGCGAGGCCAGGCGGAACGGCAGGCCGTTGTAGATCACCCGCTCACCCTCGCGCGCGGCGCCCAGGTTGAGCAGCAACCGCGCCTCCTCGACGTAGCCCGGCAGGAAGCGCCAGATCCCGATCAACATCATCGCCAGGCCGAGGATCGCGAGCGACAGCAGCAGAAAGTCGCCGCGAGCGTAAAATACCGACAAAACGACCAGCGTCACCAGCACCACGGTGAGCAGGTTGTAACTGTAGAGCAGGACCCGCAGCTTCGCGGCGTAGCCCTCGCGGTCGACGCCGCGGCGCCACTTGCGCAGCAGCCGCTGCAGCCGGTTCATGACGAACCAGACGACCAGGCCCAGGATCAGCGCCAGCAGCAGGGTCAGGCCGCTGCCGAGCAGGAACTCGCTGAAGGCACGGCCGATGGCCCGGAAGATCCCCTGGTCCTGCTGTTCGAGACTGCGCAGCTCGATACGCGCAACTTCGAGCGAGCGCTCGATGTCCTGGCGACGCGCACGCCACGCGGCGGCCACCGTCTCCAGCCCGGTGGCAACCTCCTCCGGCAGGTTCAGCTGTTCGAGCTCCGCCACCGACTCGGTGGCCCGGCGCGCCACCTCGTACTGGCGCTGGTAGATATCGATGGCCGCGCGCAATTCGGCGATACGCCGGGGTTTCTCGGTTGCATCCCTCAAGCTGGTGATCAGTGGCCGGACGATCTCGCTCAGCTCCTGGTTCCAGTTAAGCGGCTTGTCGCCGGCATCCTCCAGGTCGCGCAACACAGCCCCGTCGGCAGCGATGTTTTCGAACGAGCTGGTCAGACCACGCACCACGCCGCGGTGCTCGGCTATTTTTTGCTGAATAGCCGCCTGTTCGGCTTCGTCCGCGGTCTCCAGCTGCTCGAGCAACTCGCGGATGCTTGCCCGGCGCATCTCCAGCGCCTGCCGGATCGCCAGCAAGCGGCGCACGGTCTGTTGCCGCGCGTCGTCCTGGGCCGGGGTTGTTGCAGCCGCCGCATCGCCCGGGGTCGAATCGTCCGCCCCGGTCTGGGCCAGACCGGGCTGCGCGGCCAGCAGCGCGAGCAACAGCACCCGGGCAAGTTGCCCGATAAAACGTTTTTTTAGCGCAAGCGGAGAAACCAGCACCCCTGCCCCCGTAGCAATTGATGACGCGAAAGCGACCATAGTAAGTGAATTCGCGCAGCCAGACTTGCATATTCGGGGGCGTACCCCGTTTTTCTACCGGTCAAAAACGGGAAAAGGGGGTACGTCCCCGAATATAAAAGGGTGCCGGCGAACAACGCGGCACCCTTTTGGGGTTGATAAGCCGGGCCAAAGTACCCGGCAGGCAGGCCTATTTCTGCGCTGGCGAGTCGTCCATGAAGCGACGAAACTCTTCCTCGTCGGCACGACGTTTCGCGTCGGAACGGAACTCGGCAAAGCGGCGCGCGCGTTCCTTGATTTCATCCTTGATCTCGCGGATACGATCGTGCTGCGTCTGCTGGTATTCGTTGAAAACCTCGTTGTCCGTTCCGTTGGCCCCGGTGGCATCATTGCCCTTGAATCGACGCCATTTCTCGGCGAGGTGACCGCGCAGGTCGACGACATCGCGGCCCTTGAAAATCCAGTACAGCATGAACAGGCCGAGCGGCCAGAACAGCACGAATCCGATCACCATGGCAACGATGTTGGTGCCGGACCAGTTAGCGTTACCGCCGAACCCGCAGCATCGGCTGCCGCGATCGTGAGTACCATTGTTATTCATGGTGGCGGTTGAGGATGTCATTTCAATCTCCTGAGTGACTGTTGGGGCAGTTTTGTCGTCCTGCCGGTAAAAAAGTTGACCTATGTGAACAACGTTCGCATATAATATCGCCATATTTAAATGGATTTCAAGTAAAGTCGGGAAAAAAGTGAACACCGTCCACATGAAACGGCGCGATTTCGAACGATGAAGCAAAAACGCGGCTACCACCACGGCAACCTGGCCGAGTCCCTGCTGGACGCGGTCGACGAACTGGCCAGCCAGTTCGGTCTCGAGGCCGTGACCCTGCGCGGCTGCGCCAAGCTCGCCGGGGTCGCGCCGTCATCGGCCTTTCGTCACTACGCCGACAAGCGCGCGCTGATTACCGCCTTTGCCGCACGCGCGTTGAACGAACTGTCGGAGCAGATGCTCGCCGCGGCCGAGCGCGCACGCCTCGAGGACGCCGACCCGTTTCGCGCGGTCGGCCTTGCCTATATCGAGTTCGCGCTCGACAAACCGGCCTTCTTTCGCGCCATGTGGTACGAGGAAGGCATCTACTCCAACGACCCGGTCTATCGCGAGGCGACCCGCAAGCTCGGCGATCACCTGCGCGGCGGATTCGCCGACACCCTGCCCGACGACGACGATGCCGCCTTCAGCCCGCAGGAGCTCCTGGCCTGGTCCGCGGTGCACGGCCTCGCGAGCCTGTTCATC
The DNA here is from genome assembly GCA_030066085.1 of Gammaproteobacteria bacterium. GTDB lineage: Bacteria > Pseudomonadota > Gammaproteobacteria. Next base: position 51,414 of record JASJCI010000020.1, read on the forward strand.
GATGGCCCGGTCGCCCGTGAGCAGGACAAGCCGGAAAAAATGCGGATGGCCGCCAACATGCTGAAGGTCATGCAGGCTTCGCCATAACCCCGAAGGCAAGGCAGTCCGGCCTCGACTTGTAAAAGTTACTCATTCCAGTCGCAACGATCTGGCAGCAACCGCCTGTGCTGCTGAACTGCAAGAATCCGGCGCTGATCGAAGAGTACCTCGCGCAGGACCGGATCTCGGGCGGGGTGTTCGCTCGCCTCCGCAAGCACAAGCATGCGCTGCGACCGGATTAACCGGGGTCAGAGCGCAGTTTTCGCCAGTATCAGGGAAACTGCGATCCGACCCCTGAAACGCGGGCAGGTTTTTTTGCCGATGATCTATACTCGGGTGAACTTCACTGCACGTGCCCGGAGTCGAAATGTACCTGCGCCCTGGCCTCAAAACATCCGCTTTAGCCCTGTTTCTGTTCGCGACATCGCCCCAGGTTGTCGCGGACATCGCCAGCCTGGGCGTGGGGGTCAGCTACTGGGAGCCGGAGCTCTCGGGTACGTTCAGCAGCAGCGGAGATGACGACATCGACCTCTCGGACGACCTCGCTACGGACGACCCGTCGTCTTCATCGTCCATCACGCTGACGCTCGAGCATCCGATACCGGCTTTGCCGAACCTGAGGTACCAGGCCTACGATCTCGACGGCACCGGCCGGGCTACGCTCGGCAGCGGCATCGTCTTCGATGGCGAGGTTTACTCTGCCGGCGACACCGTCGGCTCGAGCATCGACCTCTCTCACGATGAACTGGTGCTGTACTACGAAGTGCTGGACAACTGGGTCAATTTCGACCTCGGCGTCACTCTGAAAAGCTTCGACGGCGAGGCGGCGCTGGTTGGAGACGTCAATACAAACGAAAGTCGAATCGAAATCGACGAGACGATCCCGATGCTTTTCCTGGCGGCCCGTTTCGATCTGCCGCTGAGCGGGTTATACCTGAGCGCGGAGATCAGTACTCTCAGCATCGACGACAGTTCGGCTGACGATATGAGCCTGATGTTGGGTTACCTGACCAGTTTCGGCCTCGGCATCGAAGGTGGAATCAAGACCTTCGAAGTGGAACTGGATGACGTCGACGATCTCGACACCGATATCGAGTACGACGGCGTTTACGTCAACGGCTACTTCCGCTTCTAAGCGACAATTCGGGGGCACGATACTAAATTCTCCCACGCGCAAACAGGCATAACACCCCTGGAAAAACATCATTGCGAGGCACGAGATGCCGCAGCAATTCCCATCGGGCCGCGGGATCTTGCAGAGATTGCATCGCTTGCAATAACGCAGTTCGGGTTTGCATGGTATTTCCAGCGGCCGGCGTCGCCGCGCTCTTCCCCGTGATCACGTCGAAGTCCGCGACAGCGCGCACCTTCGGCAGCAGGTGCCGGCGCTGCGAGAAGGCGAGAAAAACCGATACTTGCAAAGCCCGCAAATTACCGTACCGCCGTACAGGCCCTGGTCATCATCCGTCCCGAAAATTGCTGCGCCGAATTGATATACTCTCGTCGAAATTTTTGTCCGTAATGCAGTGAATAACAAAGACCAGGTCAGCGGCTTCGAGGATATCGAAAGCATCGTTTCGGCGCCCTTGAACTTCAAGGCAAAGCTGGCGATCGGCGAGGATGCCTACACCGCCCTGAAGGTCAAGAACGCGGTGGTGCAGGCCTGGGATGTCGCCGGGGTCGCGACCACCGCCGCGGTAGTCGCCAAGTCGTCGGTGGTGGCGTCGACATTTTTCGCCCCGACCGGCTTCCTGGCGGCGCTGGGCATCGGCACCGCGGTGACGCCTGTCGGCTGGGTGATCGCCGCCGGCGTGGTGACCGGCGGCGCCTGGTACGGCATCACCCGGCATCTGAAGTCCGCCACCAGGAGCCGCGTCACCGTGGTTCCCAACTTCATCAACACCCCGCTGGACGTGCTCGCACTCGGCCTGTTCGACCTGCTGGCGCCGCTGGCCATGAAGGTGGCCGAGGTCGACGGGCGCATCGAAACCTCCAGGCGGCAGCTGATTCGAGATTATTTCGTCAAGGAATGGGGGTACGACCCAAAGTTCGTCGTCGCGGGCACGAACTATATCGAATCGACCCTGGAGGAAGTTTCCATCGCTCAGCTGGCGCAGACCCTGGCGGATTTCGCCGCCGAAAATCGCGACTGCAATTTCACGCTGATGGCGCGCGAAATACTCGGTTTTCTACGCAACACCGTCGAAGTCGACGGCGGACTCGCTCCGCGGGACGAACAGGCCCTCGGCGATATCGAAGCCATTTTCGCCGCGGCCAACCGCTCTCCCGTGCGCAAAAAAATGCGCGCCGGTCTGAGTTTCATCCGGCAGAAAACCGTCAGAGTCTTAACGCGCCGCAGGCGCGAACCCTGAGTGGACAATACCCGGATCTGACCCCGGTTCTGTTTTCAGTGTTCCTCGTCATTCCCGCGCAAGCGCACTACTGTCCGGGATATTTTAAACGCCTGATCAAAAACACTTTTAAAAACGATGTTTTGGTACGCTAAAGCCGTACTCCGACTTAATTCTCTACCTCTTGAGTTGTCATCCCGCGGCTCGACCGCGGGAT
>JASJCI010000021.1 GCA_030066085.1 Gammaproteobacteria bacterium
TTCATGTCGGTTCTCCGGTCAGGTTATCGATGTGCTGCAGTAATCAGGCCTGCCGCAACCCGCTACGGTCCCAGGCGCCGGACGCCATGACCTTGCGGATGTACTCGTCGAAATCGGTCGCCGGGCGGCCCAGCGCTTGCTCGACACCCGCAGTCGGCGCGGAGTTGCGACCGTCGAACACGACCGTGAACAGTTCGCGCATCAGCCACAGCAGCGGATCGGGCAAACCCTGTGCGCGCAGGCCGTCGATGAACTGGTCGACCGGAATCTGGCGGTACTCGACGGGGTAACCCGTGGCCGCGGAAATGGCCGCGACACACTCGGCGAAAGTCATCGCGTGCGGGCCGCTGACTTCGAATACGCGGTTGCGCAGCTCGGGCCGGGTCAGGGTCGCGACCGCGACCTCGGCGATGTCGTCGACGTCGACGAAGGGTTCGACGGTATCGCCGGCCGGCAGCGCCAGTTCTCCGCCGAGGATACCCTCGATCATGAAGTTTTCGCTGAAGTTCTGCATGAACCAGTTGGCGCGCACGATGTTCCAGTCGAGTCCGCCCTGCTCGAGCGCGATCTCCGCGCGGCGCGCACCGTCCTCGCCGCGGCCCGACAGCAGCACGAGATGTTCGAGACCTGTTTCGGCGGCGAGTGTAACGAAGTCCTTGATGGTCTGCTCGGCGGTCGGGATCGCGAGGTCGGGGTGGAAAGTAATGTAAGCGGCGCGGGTGCCTTGCAGCGCGTCGCGCCAGGTACCCTGGTCTTCCCAGTCGAACGCGGGCGTGGTCGAGCGCGACACGGCGCGGGTCGCGATACCCTCGGCCTGCAGCAGGCGGTCGACCCGCCAGCCGGTCTTGGCGTTTTTGCCGACGATGAGAATCGGTGAAGTATTCATGGTTCCAGTCTCCTGTTTCGATTTGCAAGTTAGGCGGCGATCTGTTGTTTGCCGACACAGTGAATTTTGGGCCAGGATTTCTGGATAAAAAATCACGTAAAAACTAGAATAATTAACAATTCGTCCAAATCATGTCAAAAATTAATGACTGAACCGCTATTGGCCACGCCGAACGTCGATCCCGAACTGCCGCCGAGCTCGGACCCGCTCGGCGAGGTGCTGCAGCTGCTGCAGCTGACCGGCGTGCTCTACTGCAACGCCGAATTGACCGATCCCTGGGGCATCGAGGTGCCCGAGTTGCCTGGCGTCATGAACGTCGAGGTCGTGACCTCGGGGCACTGCTGGCTCGAGCTCGACGGCGAGGCGCCGGTGTTCCTGCCCGAGGGCAGCCTGGTGCTGATCCCGCGCGGGCGCCAGCATCGTTTGCGCGGCAACCGCGGCGATCGAACCACGCCGCTGCAAGACATCCCGGTCGAAATGATCGGTGAGCGTTTCGAAATCATGCGCTTCGGCGGCGGCGGCCGGCCGACCGAGGTGACCTACTACGGCGTGCGCTTCGATCCCTACCTGGCCGACCGGTTGCTCCAGCTGCTGCCGGAGCTGCTGCACCTGCGCACGCACGTCGACGACGGCAGCTGGCTGCACAGCACGATCCGCTTCATCGCGCAGGAAGCCCGCCAGCGCCTGCCCGGCAGCGAGACCGTGATCACCCGCCTGGCCGACATTCTCGTGATCCAGGCGATTCGCACCTGGATCGAGCAGGTGCGTGATGAAGACCGCGGCTGGATCGCGGCGCTGCACGATCGCCAGGTCGGCCAGGCGATGGCGCTGATGCACCGCCAGCCGGCGCGCGCCTGGCGCGTGGATTCGCTCGCACGCGAAATCGGCATGTCGCGTTCCGCTTTCGCCGCGCGCTTCACCGAGCTGGTCGGCGAGCCGGTGCTGCAGTACCTGACCGGGCTGCGCATGCAGCTCGCGCACCGCGAGTTGCGCGAGACCGGCGACACGCTGGCGCAGATTGCCGAACGCGTCGGTTACAACTCCGAGCCCGCGTTCAACCGCGCATTCAAGCGCGTCGTCGGCATGCCGCCCGGCGCGCTGCGCAAACGCCATTCGGCAACTGCCTGACCACCGCCGAAAACGCACTATACTCAGGACTGTTCCAGTCTGCCCCGATCGCCCATGACTACGCATAACGATGCGCTCGCCGAACTCGACCAGATCGTGCCGCTACAGCACAAGCTGAAGGCGACCCACCGCTCGATCGCCGAACTGTTTCCGTTCATCGTGCGCGTCGCGATTGCGCTCTACGATCCCGAGACCAGCCTGCTCAAGACCTTCCTGCACAGCAGCGGCGACGACAATCCGCTGGAGCACTACAGTGCGCTGCTCGAGGATGCGCCGTCGCTGAAGCAGATCCTGAAAACCGGCGCGCCGCGGGTGATCAACAACATGCTGACCTTCGAGGGCGAGGGCCACGAGCACACCCGGCGACTCGGGCGTTACGGCTACGCCGCGAGCTATACCATGCCGATGTTCGACCACGGCGTCTTCTGCGGCTTCGTGTTCTTCAACGCGGACCGGACGGACGTGTTCGACGAGAGCACGCTGCGCCAGATCGATACCTACGGTCACCTGATTTCGCTGATGGTCATAAACGAGATCACGCCGCTCAGGGTATTGAATGCCGCGGTCAAGACTACCGGCAAGATCACCCACCTGCGCGATCCGGAAACCGGCAGTCACCTCGATCGCATGTCGCGCTACAGCCGCCTGATCGCGCGCGCCATCGCCGACGACTTCGAACTCGACGACGACTACATCGAGCACATTTTCATGTTTGCGCCGCTGCATGACATCGGCAAGATCGGCATTCCCGACGATATCCTGCTCAAGCCCGACCGGCTCGACGACGGCGAAACCGAGGTCATGCACGGCCACGCCGATCTCGGCAAGCGCATGATCGACGAAATCCTCGCGGACTTCGGTCTCGACAACATCGAGCATGCCGACATGCTGCGCAACATCGCCGGTTACCATCACGAAGCGGTCAACGGCGGGGGTTACCCACGGGGTATGCAGGGCGAGCAGATTCCGCTGGAGGCGCGCATCGTCGCGGTGGCCGACGTGTTCGACGCGCTCACCAGCGCGCGGCCCTACAAGTCGGCCTGGAGCAACGACGAGGCTATTGCCGAGCTGCGCCGGCTGGCGGACGAACAGCTGGACCGGGCCTGTGTCGACGCACTGCTGCAAAACCTCGACCAGGTCGAGCAGATACAGCAGCGCTTTCGCGAGGACTACTACGGCTGAGCAGCGGCCTGCCGGGGAGCGGCTGTGTATCAGGCGCGCCTGAACACGCTCAGCACTCCGGCCAGCGCGGCGCCTGCGACCACCAGCCCGATCGCGCCGACGTCGAGCCCCGCGACCGGCGCATTGCCGTAACCGAAACGCGCCAGTAACGCGACCCCGAGGCAAAACATCATCGCGCCGCCGACCTGGCGCCACGCGGCCACGGTTGGTGCATCGGCGCCGCGCGACAGGCGCTCCAGCGGTGAAAGCAGCAACGCGGCCGGCAGCAGCAGGACCCACAGGGCCAGGATCCACAGCGGGCGCGTTCCCCACCAGCCGGCACTGCCGGGCTCGACACCGAGGCCGACGCCTCCCGCCCAGTAGAGCAGCGCGATCAGCAATATCGACAGCGTGATGTGCCAGAGGTAAATCGTCATGATCATGCTGTTGATCAGCACGGTTGCGGTCCACAGGCCGAGGCCGTCGAGCGCGCGGCGCATCGGCTTTTCGATCAGCATCAGCAGGCTGAACTGGAACAGCCCGAGCGCCAGCAGCGTGATCTTGGGCGGCGTGGTGTTCGAGATTTCGATGCCGGGAAAACCGACCATCGGCAGGGGGTAGGGTCCGAGGAACACCAGCATCCACAACGCGTCCAGGCCCACGGCGGCGTAAAGCAGGTGGTGCCAGGCGGAACCGAGGCGGCCGTCGCGCCAGGCGAAACCGAGGCTGTGAATCGCGAGCCAGATCCAGAAGTAGTTGCTCCACGACGGCCAGCGGATATCGAGCGCAAAGAAGGCGTAGTCCAGGATTACCGCGACCGCGACCAGGATCGCGGTCGAGACGAAACCGAGCCGTCGCCAGAAGCGGTACATCAGCGGCGCGAGCAACACCACCATGATGTAGATGGCGAGAAACCAGGTCGGGATCAGCGCGGCGGCGGTGATCAGCTGCACCAGCGCGGCATCGGTACCGAGCAGCCGCAGCAGCAGCGCCAGAATCCCCCAGGTGACCAGCAGCACGATCAGCGGCGTCATCAGGCGGGACAGGCGCGCCGACAGCCAGCCCGCGTAACCGAGCCCCTTGCGTTGGGCGCTTTCGAGGGATACCGCGTTGGAGTAGCCGCCGACGATGAAGAACACCGGCATGACCTGGAAGGCCCAGGTCAGCCACTGTGTCCAGGGCTGGACCTCGAACAGGTGGCCGAAGGTCATCTCGCCGTCGGCGTAATAAATGGCCTGGATCAACCAGTGGCCGACGATGACCACCACGATCGACACGGCGCGCAGGAAGTCGACGTAACGATTGCGCTCGGCCGGCGTTTGCGCCGCGAGTTCGCGCGCGCGGCTCCAGATATTCATTGGCGTTCCCCCTCGCTGACATGGTACGGCAAGCGCGTCGAGGATGCGATGCGGGCCGGATACGACCTTGACCCTTTTGCGGCGGGCAACGCCCCCGGATATGGTCGATTGCCGGGTTGCTGATGTCGGTCAAAAACCCGGCTCGAGAAACGATAATAGTCTGTCGGTAACCAACGGATGGCAGGTATCGGATTCGATAGCCCGAACGCAAACTTGATGCGATCTACAACCACCTCGTTTTTTACTCGCCCGCTGCGACTGTTCGGCTTCGTGATCCTGTTGCTGGCCGGTTCCGCCGTCGCGGCCGAACCGACCTGCCGCGATATCGAGGTTTTCGTGCGTGACGGCTGCCCGCACTGCGCCGATGCCAAGGTTTTCCTCGGCGGGCTCGCACAACGTTACCCCGACCTCTCGGTGCGCTACCACGAGGTCGGCACCGATCTCGTGGCGCGCGAGCGCCTGCTGGCGCTGAGCCGGCAGCACGGGGTTGCGCGCCCGGGGGTACCGTCTTTCCTCGTATGCGGCGCCTTTCAGGCCGGTTTTTCCGAGCTCGCGGGCAGCGACGAATGGATCGAGAACCGGCTTGCCGATCCCGCCGGCGAAGCCGACCCTGAGCGCGTGACGACACCGTTCGGCAGCCTCGCGGTCGACGATCTCGGGCTGCCGCTGTTCACCATTGCGCTGGGCCTGGTCGACGGCTTCAATCCTTGCGCGATGTGGGTACTGCTGTTCCTGCTGTCGATCCTGGTCAACGTGCGCCGACGCGGCCGCATGATCCTGATCGCGGGGACCTTCGTGCTGGTCAGCGGCGCCGTCTACTTCGCGTTCATGGCGGCCTGGCTGAACCTTTTCCTGCTGATCGGATTCGCGCGCTGGCTGCAGCTCGCGATCGCGCTGCTGGCGCTCGCTATCGGCGCGATCCACATCAAGGACTTTTTCCTGCTGGGCAAGGGAATCTCGCTGTCGATCGGCGACTCGGTCAAGCCCACCCTCTATGCGCGCGTGCGCAGCGTGCTGCACGCCGAGACGCTGTGGGCGGCGCTGGCCGGCGTGATCGTCGTCGCGGTCATGGTCAATGTCGTCGAACTGCTGTGCACCGCCGGCCTGCCCGCGCTCTACACGCAGATACTCAGCCAGCAGCCGATGCCGGGTGCGCACTACTACGGCTACCTGCTGCTCTACAACATCGCTTACATAGCCGACGATACGCTGATGGTTACGCTCGCGGTGGTCGCGATGCAGCGTTTCAAACTACAGCAGCGCCAGGGGCGCTGGCTCAAGCTGATCAGCGGCCTGGTCGTGTTTGCGCTGGGCCTCGCATTGCTGCTGGCGCCGGACATGCTGTTCTGAGCGGGTTTGCGCGGCTACGACTCGCGGCGAGTTTTCGCCGATAACGGGAATTGGGGTCCCGAAACTACTAATAAAACCGCCGTTGCGGCCGATAAAGACTGCTGGAGTTCTCTACCGACGGTGGGTTTACCCGTGAAAACAACCTTGATAAGCCTGTTCGCCGGGCTGCTGTGCTGCTCGGCGGCGTCCGCGCTGGCGAATACCCTGCGGATCTATCACGACGCGGACTACAGCGTGCATGCCGAGTCGGCTCGTTCGATGGCGATGGGTTTCCGTACGGCGCTGGCCGAGGTCGACAACCGGATCCAGGGTTACGAGATCGAGCTGGTCGCCAGGGACCATCGCGGTAACAGCAAGCGCAGCCTGCACAACATGCGCCAGTTCCTCGACGATCCCGCGGCGCTGTTCGTCCTCGGCGGGTTGCATTCGCCGCCGTATATCCAGAACCGCGACTTCATCAACCAGAACGGGGTATTGTTACTGGTGCCCTGGGCCGCGGGCGGTCCGATCACGCGTTACCCCGGTGACACCAACTGGGTGTTCCGCCTGTCGATCGACGATACCAAGGCCGGCTACCGCATTGCCGAGTACGCGATCGACAGCAAGGGCTGCAACAGCCCGCACCTGCTGCTCGAGGACACGCCCTGGGGCAAGTCCAACTACCAGACCATGTCGGCGGCGGTCAAACAGCAGCTGGACCGGCAACCGGACGTGACCTGGTTCCGCTGGAACATCAAGTCCGGTTCCGCGCGTATCCTGCTGCGCGAGGCGCGGCAAAAGGGCGCGGACTGCGTGCTGTTCGTCGGTAACGCAGTCGAGGGCGAGGAATTCGCGCGCGCGATGGCGTCGCTCGATACGGCGCAGCGGATGCCGATCATCAGCCACTGGGGCATTACCGGCGGCGATTTTCACCTCAAGGTCGATGCGGGACTGCGTCGCGAACTGGACCTGCATTTCATCCAGACCTGCTTTTCGTTCATGTCGCCGCGGCAGACGCCGCTGTCACGCGCCGTGCTGCAGCGTTCGAAAACGCTGTTTCCGGGCGAGATCGAACGGCCCGGCGACATTTCCGCACCGCCCGGGTTCATCCATGCCTACGATCTCGGCCGCCTGTTCATCGCCGCGCTGGAACAGGTCGAGCTGAGCGGTGACGTTGCCGCTGACCGCGCCCTGCTGCGCGATGCGCTGGAGCAGTTGCGCCAGCCGGTCGAAGGCCTGGTCAAGACCTACCGCAAGCCTTTCAGGGCCTGGTCGCCGACCCACCACGACGCCCATGAAGCTCTCGGCCTGCAGGATTTCTGCATGGCGCGCTTCGACGAGCAAAACCGCATCATCGTCGATTCGGAAAGCTGATGCAGGCGAAAGGATAATCGACATGACGGCGCGCTGGTTCTACGGGTTGATCCTGCTCAACCTGGTGGTGACGATCTTCATCAGCATGCTGCTGGTGGGCGGGCGTGCCGAACAGTCGGTGTTCGAACTGCTCGAGGTGGCCAAGCAGCGCCAGGCCAGCCTGGCCACCAACCACTTCGAGGAATTTTTACGCGATCGCGTGATCCTGCTGCGCGACCTGTCGCGGCGCCCGCTGCTGGCCAACACGGTGATGGGAACCGGGGTCTCGGAAGCGGATCTGCGCGATTTCCTCGACGACTACCGCCTGCTCGACAAGAAAGAGCCGCTGTTCCTGCTCGATTTCATGGGCCAGACGGTGCACGTGCACAACTACATCGGTGAGCGCCTGCCGCTGGATACGACGCCCTGGCTCGATGCGCTGATGACCGATCAAATCCCGGTCGCCATCTCGCTGCATGAAATCAACGGCCCGCCGGCCTTCGCCATCGCGGTGCCGATTCGTTACGGCGGGTTTACCGAGGGTGTGCTGGTGGCATTGCTGTCGCAACCCATCGGCCAGATTCTCGATACCGGCAGCGATAACCTGGCGGCCGGCGCCATTCGCCTGTCGAATCCCTATTTTACCTACTCGAACCGCCCCGACCTGGACGATTACCAGGTGATCGGGGAAAGCGATATTGCCGAGACCGGCGTGCATTTCACCTATCTCACCAACCGCGCCGCGCTGGCCGAGCAAAAAGCCGGTTTCATGAGCGACATCGCGGTCGCGATCATGATCAGCCTGGGCTTGTCGTTCGTTATCCTGGCGGTGTCCGGGCGCAAGTTCATTCTCAATCCCTACGCGCGCCTGGAAAAGTCGAGCCGAGAAATCGCCGCCGCCAAGAAGCGCAACGACCTGCTGGCTTCGGCGATCGAGGCGAGCCCGGTGGGTATATCGATTTCCGACCCGTCGCAACCCGACGCGCCGCTGACCTACGTCAACCCGGCCTTTACCCAGATGACCGGTTACCAGTTCGCCGAGGTAGTCGGCAAGAACTGCCGCTTCCTGCAGGGCACGGACACCAGCGCGCAACAGGTCGAGCGCCTCAGGGAAACCATCGGCGCCAGCGGCGAAGACCGGGTGGAAATGCTGAACTATCGCAAGGACGGCAAGCCGTTCTGGAACCTGCTGCAGGTGTCGCCGGTGTTCGACGACGACCAGCAGCTGATGGCTTACGTCGGTATCCAGCAGGACATCAGCGAACGTAAACAGGCCGAGGTCGAGCTGCAGCAGGCCAAGGAATCGGCCGAGCAGGCAAGCCGCGCCAAGAGCGATTTTCTCGCCAACATGAGCCACGAGATTCGCACGCCGATGAACGGCGTAATCGGCATGACCAACCTGCTGCTCGACACCGACCTCGACCGCCAGCAGCACGACTACGCCAGGACCGTCAAGGGCAGCGCGGAAGCCCTGCTCGGCCTGATCAACGACATTCTCGATTTCTCCAAGGTCGAGGCCGGCATGCTCACGCTGGAACCGATCGCGTTCGACATGAAAGCATTGCTGGCCGAAATCGGTGCGTCGATGGCGATTCGCGCGCACGAAAAGGACCTGGAGCTGGTGTGCCCGGCCAATCCGTTGGCCAGACACTGGTTCAACGGCGATCCCGGCCGTATTCGCCAGGTGCTGACCAACCTCGTCGGCAACGCCATCAAGTTCACCGAACGCGGCGAGGTCGCCCTGTACTTCGATATCCTCGAGCAAACCGGGGCGGATTCGCGGATGCGCTTCCGCGTGGTCGACAGCGGGATCGGCCTCGGCCCGGGCGAGCAGGAAAACCTGTTCGAACGTTTCAGCCAGGCGGATAACTCGACCACCCGTCGGTACGGCGGTACCGGGCTCGGCCTGTCCATCAGCAAGCAGCTGGTGGAAATGATGGGTGGTGAAATCGGCGTCGACAGCCGGCCGGGCGAGGGCTCGACCTTCTGGTTTACGCTGACACTGGAAAACGCCGAGGCACATGAAACGCTGGAGCAAAAGACCGGTCTGCAGGGCCAGCGGGTTCTCGTCGCCGACGACAATCGCACCATGCGCGCGCTGCTGGGCCAGTTGCTCGAACGCTGGCAGGTCGAGCACGACCTGATCGACGACGGCGCACGGGTGCTCGCAGCGATGCACGCGGCGGCGGACGCGGGCAGGCCATACGATATTGCCATCCTCGACCTCGAAATGCCCGATACCCGGGGCTTCGAGCTCGGCCGCCGGATCAAGCAGGACCCGGTGGTAGGGGACACGCGGCTGGTGGTGCTCGCTGCGCGCGGCCGGCGCGGTGACGCGCGCCGCTTCGAGGAGGCCGGGTTCTCCGGTTATCTCGGCAAACCGATCGAACAATCCGCGTTTTACAACCTGTTGCTGCAGGTAGCCGGTAACACGATCGACGAGACAGGTATCGCCACCTGCCGGCCGGGGCGGCGGCAGGCACGTTTCGCGGCGCAGGTGCTGGTGGTGGAAGATAACCTCACCAACCAGGCGGTCGCCCGCGGCATGCTGGAAAAACTCGGTCTCGACATCGATCTCGTCGCCAACGGCGAGGAAGCGATCGAGGCCCTGAAAAAGACGTCCTACGATCTCGTTTTCATGGATTGCCAGATGCCGGTCATGGACGGCTACGAAGCCACGCGGCGTATTCGCGATCCGCAAACCGGCATCATCGATGCGCGGGTACCGATCGTCGCGATGACCGCCAACGCGATGAAATCGGACCGCGAGAAGTGCCTCGCTGCCGGCATGAACGAGCACATCGCCAAGCCGGTCGATCCGAGCCGGCTGGAACAGGCGCTGATGCGCTGGCTGCCGGCCGAATGCCGGCTGGACCGCTTCGATGGCGATGGCCCGAACCCCGCCGCGGAGGCACAAGACCAGCGGGCAGGCGTTACCAGCGAAGCCGTGTTCGACCAAAACGCACTGCAAAATCGGATGATGGGTGACGAGGCCCTGATACGCGCGGTGGCCGAGGCTTTCGTGCTCGATATGAACGGCATGGTCGAACAGTTGAAAACCCACGCCGATTCCGGCGACATGCCCAACGTGCGCGCGCTGGGCCACAAGATCAAGGGTGCCGCGGTCGCCATGGGCGGCATGGCGCTCGGCGAAGTTGCGTTCGAGGTCGAACAGGCCGGCAAGGCCGACGAGCCTGAACGCGTCGATCAGACCCTGCCGCTGCTCGAACAGCGTTACGACGAACTGAAGCACGCCATGCGAGGAATCCTGTCATGAAGATATTGATCGGAGACGACAGCCTGACGCAGCGCGTCATGCTCGAGGCGATCGTCAGTAAATGGGGCTTCGATGCCGTGCTGGCCGAGGACGGCCAGCAGGCCTGGGACATCCTGTCCGCCGCCGACGCACCGCGACTGGTGTTGCTCGACTGGGAGATGCCCGGGATCGACGGGCTCGAAGTATGCCGCCGTGCGCGCGCCCGGCAGGATCGCGATCCACCCTACATCCTGCTGTTGACCGCGCGCAGCGAGACCGCCGATATCGTTGCCGGGCTCGACGCCGGAGCCAACGATTACATTCAGAAACCTTTCGAGAACAATGAACTGCACGCGCGCCTGCGGGTCGGCGCGCGTATGCTCGACCTGCAGCGCGCACTGATCGACGCGCGCGAAGCGCTGGAATTCCAGGCCAGCCACGACGACCTCACCGGGTTGCTCAATCGCGGGGCCATCATGCAGGCGGCGGAACAGGCGGTCGAACGCACCCGTCGCAGCGGTCGGCCGCTGCAGGTCGGCCTGCTCGACATCGATCACTTCAAGCAGATCAACGATACCCACGGGCACCCGGTGGGTGATGCCGTGTTGCGCGAGGCGGCCGAGCGTATCCACTCGACGCTTCGCTCCGGCGATCTCGTCGGCCGCTACGGCGGCGAGGAATTCCTGCTGCTGGTGAACGGTGAAATGACCGACGCGCCCGCCTTTTGCGAGCGCCTGCGCGGCGCGATCGCCGATAGGCCGTTCGAGCCCGGCGAGGTTGCGCTGCGCGTGACCCTGAGCGGCGGGTTCGTCGCGGTCGATCCGCGAGACGACGGCAGCGTTGCCGATATCCTCGCGGCGGCGGATAAATTCCTGTACCAGGCCAAGACCGGGGGACGTAATCGCATCCTGTTCGACCAGCCCGCCGGCGCGGCCACACCCGCCAAAAAAAGATCTGCCGGCTGAATCAAGCGGGTCGTTGGTGAAAGACCGACACCTGTTGCAGTTGCGCGACCCGCCGACGCCGATCCCGGTGAAATTCTAGCAAGCTTCACCGTAGACCTGCGGGCTCAGCGCCGCTATGTGATCGGGACGGATGCCGCAGCAGCCGCCGATGATCTGCACCTTGCGCTGCAGCCAGCGCTGACTCGCCAGCGCAAAATCCGCGGGCGTGATCGTACCCTCGAAGATCCATTTGTCGTCGATAAATTCTCCCGAGTGCGCGTAGATACCGACCAGCCCGTGCCAGTGCGCTTCGACGACGTCGAGACAGGCGTCGATGTGAGCCACGTCGGTGTGCATGATGCTAAGCAGCGCCACGTCCTGGCCGGCCAGCGCTTCGATCGCATCGCGCAGCGTTTCGCCGTCGCCGGCTTGCATGACCCCGTTGTCGTCAGCCTCGGCCGATTGCAAACACATGACGCCATTGGCATCCGGTGCACAGGAGACGCCGACCCAGACCGGCAGGCCGCTGGTTTTTGCGCCTTCCAGCACCGCCAGCATGCGCGCTATATCGATCATCATTTCCAGCATGACGAGATCGGCGCCGGCGTTTCTCATGATTGCGGCCTGCTCGGCGGCGCCGTCCCTGAGCGCGTCGAGAGACGGCAACCTGCCGGAAAAGGACCAGTGCGATATGCCGCCGGCAACCAGCACGTCCGGCTGCTCCAGCGCTGCGCGCGCCTCGCGGGCCAGCTCGACTCCACGCCGGTTGTAATCGGCAAACAGCTCGGGCACGCCGGCGTCCTCCAGCAGGTGGCGCGAAGTGGCAAAGGTATTGGAAATGACGATCTCGGCGCCGTGACGGATGTAGTCGGCATGGATATCACGCACGATATCAGGGTGACTCAGGGCGCCGCCGCCGTTCCATGCATTTTCGAGTTGCGGCACGCCGCGACGCTCCACCTCGGTGCCGGTGCCGCCGTCGATCATGACCTGGGCGCCGGCACGCAGGCGCTGCAGCAGTTTTTCGTAGCGCGACATTGAATGGCTCACTGTATCTATGGTTTGTCATGGCCGGGCAGGGAAGCGTAACCGCCTGCTCTCGGCCTGGCAATGCGGACGGTCGCGGGCAAATCGCAATTCAGGACCAGGCCGCGCATGCTGACTCGGGCATGACGGCTCTTGTGATCAGGTTCCCGCAGCCAGTTTCCTGGTTCTCTGCCGATATCTCCAGAGGAAAAGTACCAGGCACGCAAACACTGGCAGGAACGGATAGCGAATCGCATAAATTATCGGCGTCAGCCCCGCACGTACAAGGGCTCTGAGGCCATCGCGCTCGCGGATGTAATCCGCGATCGGCGGTGAATGCCGGTAGTAAAACTCGACCAGCCAGGTTCCGGCGGCGTTGGTCAGCAGGTGGCGATCGCGGAATTCGCGCAGCGTATCGACCTCTGGCTCGAGGCCCGTGCCGTAGGCTGCGGTCGCGATGAAACAATTCGGATCATCATTCGGTCCTGTTCCGGGAGGCGGCGTTGCGTTGACAGGTTCGAAATTGGCCACACAGAACAGATCGCTGTTAATGGTGACGAATCCATCCGTGCAATCGGCATCACCCGACCAGCCGCGAAAGCGAAATCCTGCAGCCGGGTAAGCGGACAGTGACACGGTTTCGCCGAGGCCGAAAGTCGTTTTGCAGGCATTGCCGCAATTGATTCCCTCGGGGGTGCTGGTCACCAGGCCGATACCATTGCCCTGTTTGCTGATCGAAAGTGTGCGCTGGTTACTGATCTCGACCACCCGCCCCTCCGCGGCCAGGGTCACGTAAGCGCGTTTGCCGTCACGGCTCACGGTAACATCGGATGGATTGCCGCCGACGTCGACCCAGATCGAGTTACCCGTCTGTACGTCGATTGCATAAACCCGCTGCGTCTCGGTGCTGACGAGCACCCTGGCACCATCCGGCGAGATCACCAGCGACGTAGGGTAATTCGGCGCCCCCAGATCAACTTCACCGGAAACCCCGGCGCCGATGTCGTGGTAGTGCAACTGGCTCGAACCTTCGCTGATGATGTACAGCCGGCGCGCGTCCGGCGTTACCGCGACAGCGATCGGGCTGGTGCCCACTTCTATCGTCGCACCGGGAATTCCGGTCTCGAGGTCATAAACCTGGACCTCGGGATCGCCGCCCGAGACCGCGATGAAAAGCTTGCCGCCGTCCGGTGAAACCGCAAGGCCCCGGGCGGTGCTGCCGGCCGGCATCGACAGGCTGGCGACGAGCGCGTGATCGTTGTCGATATCCATGATGTTGACGACACCCCCGGGTATCGCCTGCGATGCGATCAGCCAGCGACCGTCGGGGCTAACCGTGATTCCGAGGGGATTCGGATCACCGGTATTCATGGGCTGGCCAAGCGTATCGAGCAGCGCGAGCGTATGTGCATGCACGATCCCGATTACGCCATCGCCCGCGGCGTAAATCCGTCGGCCATTCGGATGGACGGCGAGCGCGTGAATTCGGGCGGGGGCTGAACTGCCGGATATCGGCGTCGCTATCCACTCGACGGCCTTGTCCGTGTTGATCATGCTGACAGTACCGTCACCCCGGTTGGCGACAAAAACACGCCGGTCGTTGATCGACATCTGGATCGCCGCGGGTGCGGCCGAGGCATTCCCGAGTGGAATGTCGCGGGTAAAGGCAAACCCGGGGTGGGTGACCGCCGTGTTGAACGGCAGCGGGCTGATCGCATCGCCATTCAGCGTACCCAGGTAAAAGGGCTGGTTAACCTCCGCGAGCCCGGGTAGTTCGACCCTGATCCGGGTCTCGGTCGCATCGAACGGCGTCAATACGGTGCCGCCTTCGCCCAACAGCAGGATGTCGTTGATCAAGTCGATATCGAGGTTTTCGCCGACCAGGGTGATGTAAGACCCGCCCGCGGCCGCCGGCGGATAGACAAACCTGATCCGCGGGCCCCCCGGGATTGCGATTCGCCGACCCGCGAATGCACCGTTGGAAAGCCCCGACTTGAACCAGGTGCCGGTGGCCGAAGTCTCGGTTTCGTCGAACGCGGTGAATAACCACGAGTTGGACGGACAGGGATCGCGGGTGACCTGTCCCGAGATTTCCTCTCGCGCCGGATCCATAATGCCGGTCATGCGTCCCTCGGCGCAATCGAGATCGCCACCGAACTCGACCGGGCCCGACAGGCGCACGTTGTCCTGTCCCAGCCGGGTAACCCAGGTGCCGGCTACGAAACCAAAGGTCGAATCGCTTCCCTCCCAGGTGCCTGCCCAGGTGCCCGCCATGTCCGGGATCTCGATAAAGTTTGCGTTGATGACACAATCGAAATTGACGGAAAAAACCCTGTAGGTTTCACCTTCCATGATGCCGTTGCAACCGGTTACCTCACCGGTGACATATCCATCGTCGGCCCTGATCTGGAAGCTGGTATCTCTGCCAGCCGCAACCAGCCGGCTGGCCGGTTCGATACTACCGTTCAGGCTTGCGCCGGCAATGACTTCGAATTCAGGAGAAAAGCGCACCAGGACGTGGCAGGAGTCTTCGATCTTGCCGGTTTGATACACGGTACCCTTGAATATCCCCCGGTATTCGATACTGCCGTCGGGCATCGGGATCGACAGGCGGTTTTCCAGCGGGCTGCCGGGTGCACAACTGGTTCTGATTTCAGCCACGGCATTGGTCTCTCGCTCGATCCGGAAATTCGCGCGCTCGCCGCTTTTGACCGAGACCGACTCTGGCCCTATGTTCCCGCCGGCACAATCGAGCGTCCAGCCATAACCGTCTACGCAAAACGAGGAGGAGTGAACGAGGTACGCTTCGCTTCCGCCGCTACCGCCTCCGCCGCAGGCGGACAGCAGGAGCAGTGAAATTCCGATCAGCCCAAAAGCAATGCGAACTTTTTTCATGCCAGCCCCGGTAACAAATTGTCCCCAGGCCCTGACGATAGGAATTCAGTTTCAATTAGCAACTTTTAGCTCAGGGGTAGCGCTATACGGTACGCAGGGGTCAATAATCCTGACCTTTACAGGGTTTTACGCAGCTCGGACAACTCAGGCCCGGGTCTGCTGGCATGCATTCGACTCGTCACCCCGCTGCGGCGGTCGACAGTTCCGCTGGCTCTGAAACAGCCCGCCTTGTTCGTGATGCGTGATCGCTTTGCTGCTGCGCATGGATGGAGTTACGAACGTCGTCGACGCACGCCGGACAGATTTCCGCGCGGGGTATCAGGTTGACGGCGACTATGCCCCAGGTCACGCGCGCGGCCCTGCGCGTCGAGAAAATGGTCGAGGGGCTGCCGCTTGTTACGCCCGTTACAATCCAGCCTGCCCGAGAAACCGGGTCACGATTGTATTGAAGGCCAAGGTCTGTTCGAGGTGAACGATGTGGCCCGCCCCGGGGGCAATGAACAGCTGTGCTCGCGCAATCTTTTTCCACATCGCGATGGAAAGATCGGGATGGGTCGAGCGATCGCTGTCGCCGCAGACGATGAGCGTCGGCGTTTCGACTGCGTCCAGGCGATCGCCCGCTCGCCACTGGTTCCAGGATTCGACGTGGCGGATTGCCGCCGCCTCGTTGGCATGGCTGCCGGCTTGCCGCGCGAGCGGATACATCGGGTCCTGCTTGCCACGCAGGAACCATTCCGCCGCCAGCTCGGCCGCGAACGAGTCGATTCCCTGCGCGCGGATTCTCGCTATGCTTTGTTCGTAGGTTTCGAAGCGCGCGGGACAATAGCCGTCCGGTGAGCCGCCGTAGAGCACCATGCGCTCGAGCAGCGCCGGCTGTTGCAGGCTGATTTCGAGCGCGATCCAGGCGCCGAGCGAGTGGCCGAGGATGGCGCAGCTGTCGAGTCCGGCAGAGCGGATCGTTGCGGCCACCAGCTCGCCCAGCGCTTCGACGGTAGCCGGGACGGATGCATCATGGCTGCGCCCGAAGCCCGGCAGGTCGATGGTGGTTACCGTGAAATGCCGGACCAGGTGCTCGGCGAGTGGTTCGAATACCATGCTGCTGCCGAGGAAACCGTGCACCAGTACCACGTTCGGGCCCTCGCCCCGTCGCTGCCAGTCGAGCATTTGTTTTTCCGCCTGTCGAAGTTGCGGGCAGTATAACCGGGCGCTGAGAGCGCGACGAATCTACCGGATCGGCGGGTAGAGCAGGTCCCCCAGTTCACTCGCCGGGCAGCCGGGACGATCGAGCGTAAAAACCACTTCCTCGATCCGGTTTGCCCGCTCGGGAGCGAGCACGGGTCGCACGAATTCGCGGTACTTGTCGACGATGCCGGCCCGCTCCACCGGGTTGCTGTGTTCACCCGGTGCCCTCACCAGGCCCGAATCCAGGCGTCGCCCGTCCCGGGTTTCGATCACCGTGCGCCCGAGCCGGTCCTGCGGGAAGTTGGCGTTGCATTCGTCACATTCGCTGATCGTCGTAAGCCCGACCAGCCGCGCGATGTCCGCGTCGGCAAAGGTCTCCCCCGCAACCTCCCGGGCCCCCACCTGCCCGTATTTGAGCGCGGCCGCAACCGGGTAGCTGATGCTGTATTGCGCCTTGCCGGTGGTTGCGGGCATATCCCGCGCCAGGCGGGTCGCCTCCTGGAAGGCGCTGATTTCGATTTTCTCGATGTCGTCGACCGTGAGCGAGTGCTCGGCACGCAGCTCGAGCGCGGCCTGGATCGGCGCGTGGGCCCAGCGGCATATCGGAAACAGCTTGATGTTTTGCTGGCAGGTCAGCCAGTCCTGGCCGAGGTCCTGCCAGTATTCGCCCGCGGCATCTGCCTCGACGGTGATCGCGGGCGCGCCTGCGAATCCCGCCAGCGCCAGCTCGGCGGCAACCACGCCGACCATCGAGCCCCAGCCGGAGCCGTCGTGCAGCATGCTCGGATTGTCGATCTCGCGCATCATCTGGCTACGCGGCCCGTGGTACTCGGCGATACCGATCGCGTGGCGCAGGGTATCCGGGTCCGCGCCGTTCAGGCGCACGCCGAGCGCGGCAACGGCCAGTGCAATCCAGGCGCCGGAGGTATGGTAATCGGATACCGTTCCGTGCAGGGCCAGCCCGGCGCGACAACCGATCTCGTAGCCAACCACCATCGAGCAGAGCAGGTCCCTGCCGTCGAGGCGATCGTTTTTTTCGGCGAAAGCCAGCACGGCGGGTAACAGGCCGCAGCCTGCGTGACCCTTGGCGCGGCTGAATCCGTCGTGCGCATCGAGACTGTCGATTTGCGTGGCGCCGGCGTAAGCGGCGCCGGCCAGGCTCGCGCGCCGGCCGTCGAACAGGATGCGGGCGCTGGCTGCGCCGTCGGCCGTGTTGAAAAGCCGGACGGCGGTTTCGCGCGCGAGCCTGGATGCATCGATCGCGTGGGCCGCCGCGCCGACCGCGACCAGGTCCAGGATCAAATCCTGGGCCCGTTCGATAACCTCGGCGGGGATATCCTCGTAGGCGGTACCCAGGACGAAGTCCGAAAATGTCATGGCCTGTTGCAACATGGCAGCGTTAGCGGCTTCCCGTCGGCGTTAATGTTCCCGTGTACATCGAGTGCGTGCAGTACATTTCTCGAGAATACCACAGGAACGGCGTTCGGGGCTGCGCATCCCTGCCGGTCCGGGCCTGACCAAGACTTCGCACCGTGGCGTGGTTTCTTCCCGGGCGTCGCGCCGGCTGTCGGGGCGATTTATTCGGCTTATGTGCCGCCCTGGCCGATAACATGTTTTTATCAAGTCTTTTGCGGGTGGCGGCTTTTGTTGGCGAGGTAAAGCCAAATTGGGCCACGCCGGGTCGCGCAGGGCATCGGGATCGGTGTGTTTAGGGTATACTGGCTCTCCTGGCTGGCGCCCTCGGGTTTTGCAGGAACTGCGCTCACGGAACCGTGACAAGGTCTCCGGAGACTAACAACAGCGAAAGGCGTCAGCCGGACGACAGCGTGAACGTCGGCGTTTTTGCGTCAAGCAAGCGCTCACCATCGTGTGTCGTTTACCTTTCAGCGTTGAGAGAAAACTGAAAACCGAGGAGAAGACATGAGCGACAAACCCCATTCAACCAGGCCGGACACCCCTGAACTCGACAAACTGGACCTCGCCGATCGCGAGCGTCTCGTCGACCAGGTCAAGCGCGGCATGAACCGGCGCGAGGCGATTACGCTGATGGCTGCCAGCGGCGTGACCGCGGCGATGGCCGGCAAGCTGTTTACCCAGGCCGGTGAAGTGGTCGCGGCGACGCCCAAGCAGGGCGGCACGATTCGCTACGCCACCAACCTGCATGGACCCAACGACCAGAGCGATCCACCGCAGTTCACGTCGAATATCGACTATTCGCGCGGACGCACGATCTACAACAGCCTGATCCAGCACGCCAACGACCTGTCGCCGCAACCGGAACTGGCGACTTCATTCGAGCCCAACGCGAACGCTACCGAATGGACCTTCCAGTTACGCAAGGGCGTCGAATTCCATGACGGTTCGCAGTTCACCGCCGACGACGTCGTTTACAGCATGAATCGGCACCTGACCGAAGACTCCACCTCGGTCATCAAGTCGGTCATGGGCTCGGTCAAGGAATGGAAAAAGGTCGGCACGCACGAAGTCAAGGCCATCATGAACACGCCGAATGCCGATCTGCCGACGCTGCTCGGTATTTTCCAGAACAAGATCGTCAAGAACGGCACCAAGGGCGAATGGATCGGCACGGGCCCGTTCACGATGGAAGTGTTCGAACCCGGGGTCAAGTCTATCTCCAAGCGTAACGAGAACTACTGGCGCAAGCCGGCCAACGTCGATGCGATCGAGATCACGGCCATCACCGATCCGGTAGCGCGGGTCAACGCGTTGATCGCCGGCGACATGAATATCGCCACCAACATCGATCCCAAGGCTTTTCGCCAGGTCGAAGCGGCGGACGGCGTGACGCTGTTATCGGTGCCGGCCGCGGTGCAGCTCGGTATCTGCTGCCTGAAAAATGCCGAGCCCGGCAGTAACGACGATTTCGTCAAGGGTATGCAGTACATTCAGAACCGCGAACGTATCGTCAAGCGGATCCTGAAAGGCAAGGGCTCGGTCGGTAACGACACGCCGATTTCGGCCGCGCACGGCAAGGATTTCTGCAGCGAACTGCCGCAGCGTGAATTCGACCCGGACAAGGCCAAGTTCCACTTCAAGAAATCGGGCTATGACCGCGCCGAGCTGTTCGTGGCGCCGGTGGCCTCCGGCATCGAGGATGCCTGCCTGCTGGCCCAGGCCAATGCCGCCAAGATCGGTTTCAATCTCGATATCAAGAAGGTGCCGTCCGACGGTTACTGGGGTGCGGTCTGGATGAAAGAGCCGCTCAACGTCGTGACCTGGAACATGCGCCCGACCGCCAATTCACAGATGGCGATCCAGTTCGGCCCGGGAGCTGCCTGGAACGACACCTTCTGGAACAACGAGCGCATGGGCGAGTTGCTCAAGATGTCGCTGGCGGAAATCGATCCGGTCAAGCGCCACGAAATGTATTGCGAGATGCAAACCCTGATCCACAACGGCAGTGGCATGGTCATCCCGGCCTTCACCAACATGAACGACGGTATTGCCAACAACGTCAGGGGTATGCCGACCGTACCGCTGGGACAGGCGGGTGCCTCGGAATGGCCGGAGTTCGTGTGGCTGGCCTAGGGTGCCGCTGAATTAACCGGTAACTCCTTTCCAGGAATACCCGCGTGGCGTCAGGCCACGCGGGTTTTTTTCCGCGAGATAGCCGGTCGTATCCGGTTGCACCGATGTTGCCGGTTCCCCGCCGCGATAATCGGTGCCCGGGTGCTCAGTCGAGGAACGGCTCGACGTAGTTCCTGTAGTAGTGAGCGGCCAGTTTCCTGGCGAAGTAAATCTGTTTTTCGGACATGCGAGCGCGCAGCTTGCCGAGGTTTTTTTCTGCTCTCGAAGATCCCTGCGAGGCGGCTGCCTTGATCCACGCGTAGGCCCGGATATAGTCCCTGGGCACGCCATACCCGAGGGCGTACAGCGCGCCCAGGCGCCGCTGCGCTTCGCGATATCCCTGCCTGGCCGAACCCAGGTACCAATGGGCAGCCAGCTCGTAATCACGGGTGCTGTTGCCCCGGATGAACATCTGGCCCATGCGGAACTGGGTAACGCAGCTGCGGTCTTCGTCATGCATAAGCACGGTTGTGGCGTGTCGGGTCTGTCTTTTATATAGCAGATGTGCCCGATCCGGGTGGCAGGGCGGTTTTCCCGATCACGGGCGTTCACGCTCCGGGTACCGTCTCTGCCGCGATTTCGGCCGAGTGGCTATTGGCGGTCAGCTAGAGCTCCCCGGTAAACACGACAAACAGGCCGGTGCTGCTGGCATCGAAGGAAGAACTGCCGATTTCGTAATCGATCTCGGTGCGCCTCAGGCCAAAGTAGAAACCATCGGTGAACTGGTAGCGGTACTGCAGGATCAGGCCGGCCGCATCGTCGAAATCGATATCGGTATCGGGCAATCCGTCGATGTCGTCCTCGTAATGCGGGTCTATATGGTAGGTTGCGCCGATACCGACGTGATGATTGTCGAAGTGCAGGTTAAAGATGGCATCCACGGTGAACGTATCGAACTCGGCATCGCCGTTGTCGGCATCGATGCTGTCCCAGAGATACCCGAACGCCAGCGATATCGACTTGTCGCTCTCTTCGCCCAGGATCCTGGCGTAACCGCCGGCTAGCTTGAAACCGCCGCCAATGTTCAGGTCCTGGTCGAAGGAGAAGTCGTCATCGGAACTCGAGGCGCTGGCAAAAGTCTCGCCGCCGCCTTCGAGCCCGATCTCCAGGTAGATATCCGCGCTGGCCAGGCAAGGGAGCGCTAACAGGAATAAAGCAAACCACATTTTTTTCATGGTTATATCTCGTTCCCGGCCCCGGTTTTCGGCATGACATGGGTCAAGCAAGATAGATTTATGCGCGCGTTTTCGAACGGCGCGGGCCACGACACATCGTGTCGTCCGCGGTGCCGTCAGCGATGTCGGGCCGCCTCCGAACGCCGATTTTCGATGGCGCTCGAATCCCCGGCTTGGTCCTGCGCAAGATCACGGGATTGGGCCTGTGTTAGACTTTCGCGGATCACTCCCAACATGGTCGGCCATGGAAAAGGAGCAACTAACCCGCAAGCTGGCAGTCATCCTCCATGCCGACGTGGTCGGTTCGACCGCTCTTGTCCGGCAGGATGAAACCCTCGCGCACCAGCGCATCCAGCAGGTTTTCAAACTGTTTTCCCGAACGATCGCGCAGCATTCCGGTACCGCGCACGAAATCAGGGGGGATGCGCTGGTTGCCGAGTTTGCCAAAGCCTCTGACGCGGTGGCGGCGTCGACGCAGTTCCAGGCGGCAAACTCCGAGGTCAATCGCGGTTTATCCGACGGGATTCGACCCGAAATAAGAATCGGTATCGCCATGGGCGAGGTCGTGGTGGCCGACAATACCGTGACCGGGGAAGGGGTCGTGCTGGCGCAACGGCTCGAGCAACTGGCCGACGCTGGTGGTATCTGTATCCAGGGTGCCGCGTACGAGACCGTACCGAAGCGACTGCCGTACCGGTTCGAAAACCTGGGTGAGCAGCAGTTGAAGGGATTCGACGAACCGGTCAGGATTTACCGGATCCGGACAGGTCACGAGGATTCCGCTGAAAAACCGGAAGTTGATCTGCCGGCCGTCGAGTCGATCGCGGAAGGCGCATACAAGCCGTCCATCGCGGTGCTGCCGTTTAACAACATGAGCAGCGATCCCGAGCAGGAGTTCTTCAGCGATGGCATCACCGAAGACATCATCACCGAGTTGTCCAGGATTCCGGACCTGCTGGTCATCGCGCGCAACTCGACCTTCGTCTACAAGGGCAGGGCAGTGGATATCAAGCAGGTCGGCAAGGATCTCGGGGTGCGTTACGTGCTGGAGGGCAGCGTGCGTAAAGCCGGCAGTCGGCTGCGCGTCACCGCGCAGCTGATCGACTCGACCACGGGGCAGCATGTGTGGGCCGAGCGCTACGATCGCGAGCAGGAGGATGTGTTTGCCGTGCAGGACGAAATCATGCGCCAGGTTGTCGTGGCGCTCGACGTGCAGCTGCTGTCCGGCAGGCAATCGCAGTTCTGGTCCGATGGCACGCGCGACCTGCGCGCGTGGCAATTGTTTCGCAGCGCGAGAGGCCTGTTCAGTCATTACCGCGCCGAGGATCATCACGAAGTCATCCGGCTGTTGCAACAGGCCCTGGAAATCGATCCGGAGTATTCCGCTGCCTGGGGCCTGTTGTCAGGCGGTTACTTTCACATGGAAGAACATGCCGGTTATCCCGCGGAAATGCGCGCGGAATATGCGCGCTTGTCACGCGACTGCGTATCCCGCGCACTGGCCTGCAATCCCTCGAACGCGGATGCCTGGTCGATGATGGCTATACACCACCTGTCCGCGAACGAGTTCGACCAGGCCGTGGAAAAAGCGCGCAAGTCGATCGAAATAGCCCCGAACCACAGCATCAACCTGGCCATGTCCGCGATCGTGCTGAACAAGTGCGGCCAGTCGAATCTGGCCATGGAGCGGATAAAAAAGGCGATTCGCCTGTGCCCGGTGACGCCGGCGTGGTTTCTGCATGCGCTGGGCCAGGTTTCACGGGCACTGGGTGATACGCAAAATACGATCGGGGCCTACCGGGAGCTGATTGCGCGGGATCCCGATTCCCAGGAGGGACACATTGGACTGGCGGAAATCCTCGGCGAGTCCGGGCGCATCGACGAGGCCATCGCTGCCGCCGCGGAAGTCATGCGCATCAACCCGGATTTTTCCATCCGCGAATACACGGGCAACCTTGCCTATCGCGATCCGGGGCAGATTGCCCGGATTGCCGAGGGGTTACGTAACGCCGGGCTCCCGGATTAAGCAGTTCGATCACTGCAACCGTTTTTGCTTCGAATGCCGCGTTCCGGGGTGGCTGAGATTGCAGCGCGGATTAACGGGTGAAATGCGTCCGCGATTTTCAACTGCCGCTGCTACGCGCCCATGATCTCGCCGAGCAGCCGGGTATTGTCAGTCAAACGAAAACAGCTCCGCGCAGTGCGGTAAACCCTCGCCCCGGGTCAGTCACCTGCTTCAGTGTTCGGTCGGTCTGTCGCAGAGATTGTGTTCGGTTGCAAACGCGGCGGCCTCGGTGCGGTTGGCCGTGTGGGTTTTGCTCAGAATCGAGCGTACGTGGGTGGCTACCGTGGCCAGGCTCCGGTTCAGTTCGGCAGCGATATGCTTGTTGCTTTTTCCCTGGGCGATTAGCTGCAGTACCTCGAGTTCGCGACGGGTAAGCCCGATATTCTGCTCGCCGCTTGCGAGCGAATCGGCCCGCTCCAGTTGCTCGAGCTTGGCCAATACGTTCACCATGCCGAGAATTTCGGCATTCTGGCGCGCATGCCGAACCAGTTCCTCGAATTCCGATTTGCCGCCGCTGAAGTTATGTCGTTTCAACACCTGCGCATGCCGATACTGAATGTGGGGCTGCCACATGTTGGGTGCCGATTGCTCGCAAAGTGCCATCGCCTTGCTAAACATGGCTTCCGCCTCGCTGAGATGGTTCATCTGGCTCGACAGCATTCCAAGGTAGAGATCCGTCGGGCCGTAACATACGGCGGTCGGGTGTGACAGCATTTGCCCCGAGTAAGGCACGAGACGCTGGTATAGCGCACTTGCGAGTCCGGTGCGGTTCAGTTCGAAGCAGGCTTCGACCAGGTAGACGAGGCAGGTCTGGTACAGCTCGTCCTCGGCCACGGCGCGAAAATTATCGGCAACCAGCTCGTCGAAAATTGCGCCGGCCTCGTCGACCAGGCCGAGATCGACAAAAGTTGCGAGCAGGCCCGGTTTCCAGATCCCGCTGTTGCTTTCGAGCATCTGTTCCAGCGCGGGCCTGATCATCGGCAGCCGGCCCAGCTCGCGGTTCAGCAGGAACATTTGCGCGCCGAATACACCCTCGGCACCGCCGTCGAGTTTGCCGACACCGAGCTCGCCAGCCTCTTCGATCAGCGGCTCCGCCTGCGCCCAGCGCCCATCGAACAGCGCCAGGCTGGCCGCGGCACCGACCACGAAGTAACGAGACTTGAAACGCAGCGAGCGTGACACCGCGACCTCGAGATCGGCAATCAAATCGCGCACCCGGTTCATATCGCCCTTTTCCTGGTACGAGAGAATCAGCCATTCCAGCGAATCCTGGCTCGCCGAGTTGTTTTGCTCGGATAACACGAGCGCATGCTCGCCGAGTTCGATACGTTCAGACAGTTTTTCGGGCCGCCCGCGCAGCACCAGCAGCGCCATGCACAGTGCGTTGCAATGTGCAAGCGCGTCGCCGCTTTCGACCGCTACTTCGACCGCCTGCTTGGCGACCCGCTCGGCTTCGCGGCGGCGGTTGTTGAAACTCAGGGCCATCGAGTGATGTGCCATCGTGTTGGCACGCGTGGCGAGATCGTCGTCACCGAGATACGACAAGGCCTCTTCGATAGTCAGCAACGATTCTCTTGCACGGGTGACGGCGCGTCCCACGTAGACGATGCGACAGGCGGCATCGGCGAATACCTTGTAGTTCTTCTGCTCGCGGGCGACCTCGATACAGCGGTAGTAAGGGATCAGGCTTTCAGCAGTTGCCGCTCCCGAACCGTGCTTGCACATGGCGATATTGAAATGAATTTCCGGTCGTCGCTCCCGGTATTGCCCCTCGTCGACGCTGATGACGTCGAGTGCCAGTTCGTAGTAGCCGATCGCCTCGTCGAAGGCCGCCATTTTCTCGGCGTGATCCGCCGCTTCCAGCGCATAGTCCACCGCCCGGGTGCCCTGGCCGCCCTGCAGCGCCTGGTAGTAGTGCCGCGCGATTTCGCCAGCGGAGTAGTCCGAGCTCTCGTGGCGTAGCTCTACCAGGGCATCAGCGACCCGTTTGTGCAGCAGAATTTTTTTCGCGAGACTCAGTTCGTCGTAGAGAATGTCCCGGAACAGGACGTGGCAAAACTGGAACTCCGCCAGCGCGCCCGATTGTTCTTCGAGGATTCCCCGGTTGACGGCATCCTCGAGCGCTTCGAGCAGGCCGAGCTGCTCCGTATCGGGCACCAGTTTGTTCAGCACCTGTAAATTGAACTTGCGGCCGATAACGGCCGCCAGCGACAGCAGGTCGTTACACTGCTCGGATAGCTGGTTCAGGCGCCGGCCGATGGCTTCCTGGATACCCTCCGGAATCTCGACCACCCACTGGTTGCCGGTCAGGTTGCTCCGTTCCTGCTGCAGCATCCTCGCGACCTCGGACACGAACAGCGGATTACCCTCGGTTTTTTCGTACAGGGACTTCAGAATTCCGGGCGGCAGAACTTCGCTGACCGTGCTCTCGATGTATCCGGTCACGTCCTGTTCGGACAGCCCCTTCAGGGAGATCCTGCGCACGGTCGTCAGGCGGTTGATCTCGCCCAGCGCCTCGGACAGCGGATGCTTGCGCGTAACCTCGATATCGCGATAGGTGCCTATCACCAGTACGGCTTTTCCGGGGAGTTTGCGGCACAGGTGATTCAGCAACAGCAGCGAGGAACGGTCGGCCCAGTGCAGGTCGTCGATCACGAGCACCAGGGTTCTGCGCGACGCGTACTGAAAGAGCAGGTTGGATATTTTAGTAAACAGCCGGAACTGTTCGGCGCCGCCGTCGCCGGTAAACAACGAGGCATTGCGCATTTGCGGCTGCGACTCGGCGCTTGCCAGGCTCTCGAAAATCGATGCGGGTGACAGGTCCTGGCTGTCGTCGATCAACTGCAGGGCCTTGAGGATTTGCAGCCATGGCCAGAACGGCGGCGATCCCAGGGTTTCGTGACACTGGCCGTAAATAATCCAGGTGTCCTCGTCCTCGACCGACTCGGCAAAGGTACTCGCCAGGCAGGATTTGCCGATCCCGGGTTCACCCCGAATCAGGGCAATATTGCCGCTGCCCCGGCGTGCCTCCAGCAGGGCCTCGGCCAGCACCTTTTTTTCTGCTTCGCGCCCCACCACCAGTGTAGCCGGCCGTTGCTCCTTGCCGGTTATGTTGGTGAGCATGTCTTCGAAATCGCTGTCGGCGGACTTGCCGGGCGTGTCGGCTGGCGCAGGGTCAGAGGCAGCCTCCCGGGTGACCTTGCGCTCGGCCGGGTCGCCGCAAACGCTGTAAACCTGGATCGGCGCCTCGATGTTCTTGACGCTGTGTTCGCCCAGGTCCTCGAACCTGAAGCCCGGCTTGTTCCTGACCTGGCGATAAACATCGGCGGAAACGCAAACGCCGCCAGCCTCGGCGATGCTCTCGAGACGCGCCGCAATGTTGACCCCGTCGCCGTGTATGTCCTCCGCGTCGACGATAATGTCGCCGAGGTTGATGCCGATGCGAAACTGGAATGGCTGGCCGTTCGCAAGGCATTTGTTGCGGCTGCCCATTTGTTGCTGAATCTCGACCGCACATTCGACCGCGGCCAGCACGGTCGGAAATTCAGCCAGGAAACCGTCGCCGGTGTGCTTGACGATGCGACCGTGCGAGATCTCGATGCTCGGATCGATGATCTCGTTGCGGGCGGAGCGCCAGGCGTGGTAGGTGCCGTCCTCGTCGGCATTCATCAGCAGCGAGTAACCGGCTACATCGGCTGCCAGTATTGCTGCTAACCTCCGCTCCATCGAATCAGCCCTGATCGTTACCGCATTGGCGGGACGAAATTCAGGCAGTGGCGAATGCCGGGCCCACCGGCGCGTCGACCTGGATGACGGTGTCTGCCGGCACCTGTGCCCGGCGCGCCGCCTCGTAAACCGCATCGGCGTTGGGCGCCTCGTAGAGACAGTAGGTCTTTTTCTTGTCGAGGGACAGAAACGAGTAGAGCCACTTCACCCCGACATCTTCGTTGATCTTCAAGATGACTTCGTTGTTCGGGTCCAGTTCAATTTCTTCGGCGAAATTGCGTTCGATGATAAACATTGGCATGACAAAGTCCTCCTCGAGCCAGTCATGTTAACACTTTTAGCCCCAACGGGGCGCCGCGTCGATGTCGAGGCCCAGGTAGGACTTGCCGACGAACTCGGTCGTGATCGCGACATTTCCCGGATGAATTCTGCCGATCCGGCCGTCGCGCAGGATGCGTTCCCATCCGGAGGCGTGAAATATTCCGAAACCTCCGGCCAGTTCGAAGGCGCGATCGATCACGCGCCATGACGACTCCGCGGCGTGGTACTTGGTCATCAGCGCCTTGGCACCCCACAGTGCTCCGTGATCTACCCCGCTGCTCCAGTCGTCGGCGGTACGGTCGAGATGTGCCTTGATGCCGTCGAGTTCCACGGCCATTTCCATGACGCCCTTTTGCACCTCGGGATGCCAGGCCATGGTGCGGGACATGGCGACCGATTCCTTGCCCGGAAAAGCCTTCAAGGCCTTATCGAAAGCGTACTGGGCCAGCCCGCAATAGACGTTGCCGAATCCGAGCAGGGCCCAGACGAAGATACTGAGGATAAACAGGTCGGCGCCTTTCATACCCTCGTCGACAACCCGCGCAATATACTTGTCTGGAACGAAGGCGGCGTCGAGCACCGTATCGTGACTCTGCGTGGCCCGCATGCCCATCACGTCCCAGTTCTCGATGATCTCGAAACCCTCCGCGTCGCGCGGCAGAAAAGCATGTACGATCTTCGGATTATCGGGGTCAGAGTTGTCGATGCCGTGTATCCCGAGGCGTGTCCATACCGGCGACAGCGATCCGAAATTCTTGCGCCCGGTAAAACAGTAACCGCCGTCGACGCGCTCTGCCTTGCAGGTCGAATGCAGCAACGGCACATCGTTGCCTTTCTCGGCATGTCCAGCGGCGAAGACCTCACCGGCGCAGGCCTCGCGCAGGATCCATTCGAGCGAGTGATCGCCGCTGCGCCACAGGTCGGCGGCGACCCCCGTCCAGTACAGGTGCATGTTGAGCGCGAGCGCATCGGCCGGTGCGTGGTAAGCGAGTCGACGCTGTTGCTGGCAGACTTCGGCCAGCGTCAGGCCGAGCCCCCCGAGTTCCTCGGGAACCGCCTGTATCAGGTAGCCGGATTCCTTTAAATCCTCGAAATCTTCGTGGAAGAATTCGTTGTTCTCATCGTATTTTGCCACCCTGGACTGGAAAGCTTCGAGCTGTTCTGTTGACAGGATGTCGTCAAGTTGCCTGGTCGTTTTTGCGTCCATTGGTTTTCTCCGGAATGGAAACTGGTATCAGCCTAACCATCAACCCGGGCCGGCGGTATCGTTCAAATTGATGATTTTGCTGCAGCGATCGGCTGGTCAATTGATGAGTTTTTCGCCAACTAACTGTTTCAAATGGATTTATCCGGCTCTCGATATTATTGCCGATTCAGCCGGGTCGGCCTGGCTCGAGCAGGCAGGCGCCCGGTGTGCGCTTCGCGGGCAGTTCGGTTGGGCGCCAGCTGTGCAGGTGGGCTGAGCGTTGCGAGTATTGGTCGGCAAGTCGGCACCAAACCGGAAAAACCCGGGCGCGGTCACGGAATTGTTGCCGAATCGATCTATGGTAAGAGTCTTCAATTGAACCGGTTTGCCCGTGATGGAAGAAGACGACGACAAGACGGTCATTCAGACCAGGAAAGACAAGAAACTGTTGATGCGGGAACTGTTCGGCGAAGATTGCGACGACACGACGGATTCGGACACGGAGCTCGATATCACGCGAACGGACTGAGGCCGCCGTCGTACTCGCCCGGCTCCTGCAAAAACGGCCTGCGAGGCCGGTTTCGACCGCGGAAACCGCCTCGGTGCAGCCTCAGGGCAGGCGAACCATCGCCGCGGCGCGGGCTTCCTCGATGATCCAGTTGCGCACCTGCTGCGCGGATTCGCTGAGCTCGGTGCGGCTCGACCAGATCAGGTGAAACTCTTCGCCGGTAATCCAGCTCTGCGCCAGCACCGGCACCAGCAGGCGTTTCTTGATCAGCGACTCGGTCACGTGGCGCCAGCCGATGGCGATGCCTTCACCGGCCATCGCCGCCTGGATCACCAGCGCATAGTCGTTGAGTCGCAGACCTTCTCCGCGGTCGACGTATTCGACGCCGAAAGACGCGAACCAGTCGTGCCAGGTCGGCCGTGGTCGGAAGGGTTCTTCCAGGTGGATGAACTGGTGCTGGAGCAAATCCTCGATCGTCCGCGGCCGCGGATTCGACTGCAGGTACGCCGGGCTGGCGACGGCGAAAATTTCCTCGCGCGCGATGTTGGCCGAGTCGTAGCCCACCCAGCCGCCGCGCCCGCGGCGAATGCCGAGCGATACGTTTTGATACTCGAGATCGACGTCCCGGTCGACTACCTGCAGGCGCAGGTCGACATTCGGCTGCGATCGATGCAGGCGCGTCATGCGCGGCATCACCCAGTAGTTCGCGAACGCGGTCGAAATCGACAGCGTAACGAGGCCGGCGTCGTCACCGCGATTGATCGCGCGCGCGGCCTGCAGCAGGCGTTCGAGACTGGCCGATACCTCGCCAAAGAACTGCTCCCCCGCCGGCGTGAAGCGGATCGCGCGGTGCTGGCGCTCGAACAGGTCGCAACCGATGGCCCGCTCCAGCTGGCGAATGGCAAGACTCACCGCCGGCTGCGATACACCGAGCTCCTCGGCCGCACGGGTGAAAGACAACAGCCGCCCGCAGACCTCGAATACGAACAGGTGATGCGGCGAATGCACCAGGCGGCGCAGCTCACGCATCGGGAATAACCATGTCATCCCGCGGTTCAACCGCGGGATCCAGAATTTTCGGGGGCCGCTGGATACCGCGGTCAAGCCGCGGTATGACAAGTGACATTGTGTGAGTGGTGAGCGCAACAACTCGCATAAATTAGATGTATTGCAGACGCTAATATACGGTGATTTTATGACGATAACATAAGTTGAAATTATGTATGGAATGAAATTTTCTAGCGGTCACAGGTGCGCCGGGCGTTGTTACACTCCTGATTTCATTCGACCGGGAGGTGGCTCGTGAGCGAACAGAGGCAGGCCCGCGCGGCCCGCGGCAGCGCGCGGCGACGTGGTGGGCGCGGGCGCGAACGCAGTCCGGTCGCCGCGGCGCCGGCGTTCATCAAGCGCGAAATTCCGTTCTACGAATGCCTGCACGAGGAAGGCCTGGTCAAGCTCGAGCAACAGGCCGACTGGATCATCAGCGAAATCGGCCTCGAGTTCCGCGACGATCCGAAAGCGCTCGAAATCTGGAAAGCCGGCGGTGCCGACGTCAGGGGCACGCGCGTGCGTCTCGATCGCGGCGCCGCGCGCGAACTGTGCCAGAGCGCGCCGACGAAGTTCATCCAGCACGCGCGCAACCCGGCGAAGAGCGTCGAGATCGGCGGCAGCTCGCAGGTGTTCGCGCCGGTCTACGGTCCGCCGTTCGTGCGCGACCTCGAAGGGGGTCGACGCTACGGCACGATGCAGGACTTCGAAAACCTGGTCAAGATCGCGACCCGGCTGCCGTCGCTGCATCACACCGGCCTCGTAATCGTCGAACCCTGCGACGTCCCGGTGTCGAAGCGTCACTTCGACATGGTGTACGCGCACATGAAGTACAACGACAAGCCGCACCTTGGCGCGATCACCGAAAAATCGCGCGCGCAGGACAGCGTCGACATGGCGCGCATCCTCCACGGCGAGGAGTTCATGGAGCAGAACTGCGTGATCATGGGCAACGTCAATACCAACTCGCCGCTGCTGGTCGACCGGGTCGTGACCGAGGCCGCGCAGGTCTACTGCGGGGCCAACCAGGGACTGGTGGTGGCACCGTTCATTCTCGGTGGCGCGATGGGCCCGGTGACCACGGCCGCGTCGATCGCGCAGGCCTTCGCCGAGGCGATGATGGTCGGCGCCTTTACCCAGCTGGTGCGCAAGGGTGCGCCGTTCGTGCTCGGCAACTTCCTGTCGTCGATGAGCCTGAAGAGCGGTGCGCCGACCTTCGGCATGCCCGAACCGGTGATGTCGAACCTGATCATCGGCCAGCTCGCGCGCCGGCTCGGCGTGCCGCTGCGCTGCGGCGGATCGCTGACGGCGTCCAAGCTGCCCGACGCGCAGGCCGCGGCCGAAAGCGCCGATTCGATGCTGTCGACCGCGCTCGGCGGCGCCAACTTCGTGCTGCATGCGGCCGGCTGGCTCGAGGGCGGCTTGTGCACCGGTTACGAAAAACTGGTCATCGACGCCGATCGCCTCGGCGGTTACCAGGTGCTGCTCGGTGGATTGCCGCTGGACGACAATGCACTCGCGCGCGATGCCTACAGCGAGGTCGAGCCGGCCGGGCACTTCCTCGGCTGTGCGCACACCATGGCGAACTACGAAACGGCTTACTACGACGCGCAGCTGTCCGACAGCGAAAACGTCGAGAGCTGGGAAGAGCAGGGCGCCAAGGATACCGCGCGCCGCGCATACGAGCGCTGGAACCAGCTGCTCAACGATTTCGAGGCGCCGCCGCTCGACGAAGCGAAGGACGAAGAGCTGCGCGCCTACGTCGAGCGCCGCAAGTCCGAGATCCCCGATGCCTGGTATTGATTTTTATTCGTCATCCCCGCGTAGGCGGGGATCTCGTGACGGTGCCTATATTTCAAGGTCCCCGCGTGCGCGGGGACGACGAGTCCGCGATCCCTATCGGGGTCAGATCACAATTGTTTCTAATATTATAGAAAAACGTGATCTGACCCCGGTTAAGAGGGCTGTTGCGGTATTCAGGGGGCGGGTAATGGGATCTGCTGTCACGCCGCGGGATGATAAGGTCGCCCGGAAATACACAACAACCCGGAAAAACTATGGCTGATATCGAACTCGCACCCGGTTTGTGCGCCAGCACCGAAATCCTGGTCGGCACCCGGGATACCGCGCACCACGTCGGCAGTGGCAAGATCAAGGTGCTGGCGACACCGGTTATGGTCATGCTGCTCGAAGAGGCCGCGTTGAACGCGGTCGAGCACCTGCTGCCTCCCGGTCACCAGACCGTCGGCACTCATCTCGATATCCAGCATGTCGCGGCCACGCCGGTGGGCATGCGGGTAACGGCCAGCGCCGAACTCATCGCGGTCGATGGCCGCAAACTGACCTTCGAAGTCTGGGCCGAGGACGAAAAGGAACGTATCGGCGGCGGCATCCATGAGCGCATCGTGGTCGAGGTCGCGCGCTTCGACAGGCGCGTCAGTACAAAATCCGCGGCAGATGACTGATTTAGCCGGGCAGCGCACGCAAAACACTAAAACTGTCATCCCGCGGTTCAACCGGGCCGCGCAGGCCGCGGGATCCGGAAACGACCGCCAGATTGCAGGTACCCATGGATACCGCGGTCAAGCCGCGGTATGACAACCATTCACATAGCAATGTTGCAGGGAGATCTCTAGTGGAATCACATGCGAGAGTAGTCATCATCGGCGGCGGGGTCGTCGGCTGTTCGATCCTGTTCCACCTGGTCAAACATGGCTGGCAGGACACCGTGCTGCTGGAGCGTAACGAACTCACTTCCGGCTCGTCCTGGCACGCCGCCGGGCAGATTCACACGATCAGCTCGGATCCGAACATTTCCCGCCTGCAGGGCTACACCATCGAGCTGTATCCCGAGCTCGAAAAACTCTCCGGGCAATCGGTCGGTCACCACCAGACCGGCGGCTTCTACGTCGCGTCGAACCAGACCTGGTACGACTACCTCAAGCGCGAGCGCTCCAAGGCGCGCTACATGGGCCTCGACCAGGAATTCATTTCGATGAAGGAACTGGCCGAGCTGCACCCGCTGATCGACCCGAGCCGCTACCTCGCCGCGCTGTGGGACCCGCTCGACGGCGATATCGATCCGTCCGGCGTGACCTACGCCTACGCCAAGGCGGCGAAGAAACTCGGCGGCAGTTATCACACCCACAGCCAGGTCATCGAAACCAACCAGCGCAAGGACGGCAGCTGGGACGTGGTGACCGCGAAAGGCACGATCCACGCCGAGCACATCGTCAATGCCGGCGGCCTGTGGGCGCGCGAGGTCGGGCAGCTGTCCGGGCTCAACCTGCCGGTGCAGCCGATGGAGCATCACTATCTGATCACCGAGGCAATCCCCGAGATCGAGGCGCGCGAGGAACGCCTGCCGGCCGGTATCGACTACGAGGGCAATATCTACTTCCGCCAGGAAGGGCAGGGCATGCTGCTCGGCACCTACGAGCCGAGGGCCACGCCGTGGATGGTCGGCGGCACACCCAACGACTTCGGTCACGAATTGCTCGAACCGCAACTCGATCACATCGCCGAGCGCCTGGAACTCGGCTTCGAGCGTATCCCGGCGCTCGGCGAAGCCGGCATCAAGGACATGATCAACGGTCCGTTCACCTTCGGCCCGGACGGCAACCCGATGATCGGCCCGGTGCCCGGCATGAAAAACTACTGGGCCGCGGTCGGCGTCATGGCCGGCTTCTGCCAGGCCGGCGGCGTCGGCAAGTGCCTGGCCGAGTGGATGATCGATGGCGAACCCGAAATCGACGTCTGGGCGATGGATATCGCGCGTTTCGGCGACTACGCGTCACCTGACTACGGCACCATCAAATCGAGCGAAAACTACGAGCGCCGCTTCGTCATGACCTTTCCCAACGAAACCCTGCCCAAGGGCCGGCGCATGCGTACCACGGCGCTATACGACCGGCTGACCGCCAGGGGTGCGGTCTGGGGCGACGGCTTCGGCCTCGAGGCCGCGCTCTGGTACGCCAACGATTCGGAGGATGCGCACGAGGAACCGACCTTCCGCCGTTCGCGCGCGCACGACTACGTCGCGCGCGAGGTGAAAGCCGTGCGCGAAGCGGTCGGACTGACCGAGATCGCGAACTTCGCCAAGCATTCGATCCGCGGCGCGGACGCGCGTAAATTTCTCGATTACGTCATGGCCGGCCGCGTGCCGCAGCCGGGACGCATCTCGCTGTCGCCGATGCTGACGCCGAAAGGCAAGCTCTACGGCGACCTCACCATCGCCTGCCTCGCCGAGGGTGACTTCATGATCTTCGGCTCCGGCGCCGCGCAGGAAATGCATCGCCGCTGGTTCGAAAGCCATCTCGACGGCTTCGACGTCACCTACGCCAACGATTCGAGGCGTTACCACGGTATCGGCCTGTCGGGTCCGAACGCGCGTGAACTCTTGTCGCGGGTTACGCGTGACGATGTCTCTGCTGAAGGCCTGAGGTTTCGCGATATCCGGCGCACTTTTGTCGGTACCGTGCCGGCAATTTTGACCCGCCTGTCCTTCTCCGGCGAACTCGGCTACGAAATCTATGTCGAGCCCGAGTACCAGTTGAAGCTCTACGAGGAAATAACCGCCGCCGGCGAGGACCTGGGCCTTACGCACTATGGCCTGCGCGCGCTGATGAGCCTGCGCCTGGAAAAGAACTGGGGCGCGTGGACGCTGGATTTCCGTCCCGACTTCACCGCCGCGCAGTCCGGTCTTGACGCGTTCATCGACTGGGACAAGGACTTCATCGGCAAGGAAGCCGCACTCGCCGAGCGCGCTGCCGGGCCGACGATCAGGCTGGTGACGATGACGATCGACACCGACGACATCGATGTCAGCAACGACGAAGCGATCCTGAAGGACGGTGAATGCGTCGGCTACGTCACCTCCGGCGGCTACGCGCACCACGTGCGGAAATCGATGGCGCTCGGCTACGTACCGGCGCAGCTCGCTGCCGCGGGCACGACGCTCGAGGTCGAGATCAACGGCGAGATGTATCGCGCCGAGATCGTCGGTGAACCGCTGTACGACCCGTCCGGCGAACGCATGCGCGCCTGACCGTACTCATCGGCCCGCATCCCGGGCACCCCGGGGTGCGGGCGACGGAGTAACCGCCACTGACTTCAGATTGCCCCGGGCGGAGGAGGAATATCCGCATCCTCGAACGCGTGCGCCATCGCCGCCGGCGTCAGCTTACGCACCTCTTTGAGCGAATGCAGTTGCTCCTTGCCGCAGGCCGAGCACTTGTAAACCGGCATCGACAGGTCGACCGCGAAGGGCGCGAGGTCATCGAGCTCGATATCGATTGAAAAAGTATGTCGGTGGTCGGGCTTGGCCTCGAGCTCCGCGTGGCAGCTTTCGCACAGGTACTTCTTCATGATCAAGCCCTTTTCTTCACCAGCCGGCAGTTCGGGCTCGTCTTCCTCGGTCAGGTGATGCAGCAGCTCGGCGGCAAAACCCGGGCGCACGAACTGTCGGTGCCCCTCGGGACAGGTGCGCAGCGGGAATTCCTTCAGGCTAATGTGCAGCTGATCGGCGTCACCATCGGCGATATGAATGATCTGGATTTCGGTTTCGGCGTGGCATCGGTTACAGGATGTCGACGTCATGATGTCCTCCTGAGTCCTCCACCGGCGATCCCCGGGGCGCCAGGCATTGCGCCCGCGATTCGGGTTGAGAGACGGCTGGCCGCCTCGCTCGAGCAGGGGTTCTCGGGATCCCCGGCATTGTCATTATTGCGAACCCCTGAACGATCATCTAACCACCGGCCGCGTCGAAGGTCAATTCATTACGCAAAGTGCGGTTTTATCGATCGGTCCGATTAATCGATTGAAGGCAGCCGCCGAAGCGGCTCGAAAATACCCACAAGCCCATTGTGGTAAACTATCCGGTCGATGCAGATTTGCCCCGGAAACAGGATTTTCGGAGATCGAGCTGCGTCGCAGGAAGAGCTCGAAGAAGCTCGCGGTTGGAACAATAAGAACCATCACCAAAGACAACCAGGGGGGATCTCGATGTTAAAGAAAATTCTGCTTCCGAGCATTCTGCTCGTTCTCGCTTACGGCTTCTGGGTGAGCCCCGATTTCAAGGAAATCGCGGCCGGCGTGTCTATTTTCCTGTTCGGCATGCTGTTTCTCGAAGAGGGATTTCGCGCCTTCACCGGCGGATTGCTGGAAAAGCTGCTCAAGAAAACCACCGACAAGACCTGGAAAAGCCTGCTGTTCGGGGTTGTCTCGACCACGGTGATGCAGTCGAGTTCGCTGGTGTCGGTGATCACGATATCCTTTATCAGCGCCGGTATGGTCACGCTGGTGGCCGGCATCGGGATAATTTTCGGCGCCAACATCGGCACCACCACCGGTGCCTGGCTGGTGGCGGCCTTCGGCCTCAAGGTCAAGATATCGGCCTACGCGATGCCGATGCTGGTGTTCGGTATCGTGCTGTCGTTTCAGAAATCGAAATACCTGAAGGGTATCGGCGCGGTGCTGGCCGGGCTCGGCTTCCTGTTCCTCGGCATTCACTACATGAAGGAAGGTTTCGAAGCCTTCAAGGACAGTTTCGACCTGGCCGCGTTTGCGGTCGAGGGTTATCCCGGCCTGTTCCTGTTCGCGGCGATCGGCGCGCTGGCAACCGTGGTCATGCAGTCGAGCCACGCGACGCTGGTGCTGATCCTGACCGCGCTCGCGGCCGGGCAGATCACCTACGAAAACGGGCTGGCGCTGGCCATCGGCGCCAATGTCGGCACCACGATCACCGCGATCATCGGTGCGCTGAGCGCCAACGTGCAGGGTAAACGACTGGCCGGCGCGCACCTGATCTTCAACGTGGTCACCGGCGTGATTGCGATCATATTCATCAGCCAGTTTGTTTGGGCCGTGGATGCGGTCAGCGCCCGCTTCGGCATTGCCGCCGACAACTACACGATGAAACTGGCGGTATTCCATACCCTGTTCAACCTGGTCGGCGTGATCGTCATGGTGCCTTTCATTCATCGCCTGGCGGACTACCTGTTCAAGGCGCTGCCCGAGCGCGAGCTCGAGATCGCCGAGCCCCGCTACCTGAACGAAGCCGCCTACGAATTCCCCGAAACCGTGCTGAAAGCGGTCAAGCAGGAAGTCTGGCACCTGTTCGATTCGGCCTTCGAACTCATGGCGCACGGTTTGAACCTGCACCGCACGGAGATACTGCAGGCCGAGGACCTGAAAAAAACCATCGACGATGACCGCGAAGTACACGAGTTCGACATCGACGAGCAGTACGAAATCAAGGTCAAGGGGCTTTACAGCGCCATCATCGAGTTCATCTCGCGCTCGCAGTCCGAGTTACCGAGCGTCTTCGCCGAGGAAATGTTCCGCCTGCGCACCGCGGCGACCGATATCGTCGAAAGCGTCAAGCATATCAAGCACCTGCGTAAAAACACGACCCAGTACATGCTGTCCGACAACGAGCACATCCGCGACGAGTACAATCGCATGCGCCTGCAGATCGCGACCCTGCTGCGCGAAATCTATCGCATGCGGGAAGAAGACGACCTCGATCATAAGCTGGCGGTGAAAGATCTGAAGAAGATGCGCAAGGAAATCAGGATGTCGCACGGCGAGATGAACGACCACATTTCAGGCGTACTGCGGGCCCAGGGGATTACGCCCAAGATGGCGACCTCGTTGCTGAACGATTTCAACTATGTCGACGGCACCCTGAAAGAGCTGTACAGCTGTGCCAGGGCGCTGCTGTCGTCGCACGAGGAGCTGCTTGCCGAAGCTCGCGCGCAAATCAGCCTGGACGATGACCCGACGGAGGAGGCTACTGCGGCCGCCTGATGGTGGCGTGTTCGGGCGGCGGCGGGCAGTTGATGCCCGTTACGGCGGCTGCCCGGGTCTGGCTAGGCTGCGACCAAAAGCGACTCGTCTTCTTCTTCGACGTCGAGGAACGAATCACGCTGCAGGTAGAGCAGCGATGATACGTCTACCAGGTCGTGGGCAATCTGGATCGCGATCGCGCTGTCATTCATTAGTGAAGTCGCCATCTGGCTGGTGATCAGGTTGTCTCGAACGAGGTGATCGATGGTGCCGTTCAGCAGCACATCGTACTGCTCGACCTTGTCTCGCAGGTCCTGGATCTTGACCAGGTATTTTTCCTCCAGTTTGCCTATCCGGGCCTTACGCGACAGGCGCAGGATTTTTAATATCATGCGTCGCAGCTTGTTGTATTCATCGCGTATGTGCTCGTTATCCGAATTGAGGTAATGATACATGTTGGCGTGCAGCGGTTTGATCTCCTTGACGATCTCGACCATCATTCGGTCGGCGCGCAGGATGCTGCGGATGGCGACAATTTTTTCCTCGTCGAGGTCGAAGCGGCCCTGCAGCGCGGTGGCGTATTCGACGATCTTGCCGTAGATATTCTTGAACTTGTTGTAATAGACGGCGTCCACGTCGAGCTCGAGTAAATCGATATTGGCAACGATCTGGCGCAGTTTCTTGTTCGATTCGATTTCCGTGCGATGTACGTGCAGGCCATGGGTAATGACCTTGTAGGCGGTTTTCTCGAACAGTCTCAGGGATTCGTCGAGCAGCGCCTTGATCCCGGTTTGCGGATACCTCAGCGACGACTCGTCGAGAAAATGCGGTTGTTCGATGATCATTTCTTTTGGTACTTCCTTTGGCACCAGGCGTTTGACCGTCCTCGCGATCAGGGGTACGAAATTGATCAGCACCGTCGTGTTGACGATGTTGAAGGTCGTGTGGAACAGTGACAACGCAACCGGAATCGCCGATGCCTGCACGAAAGGCGAAACGCCCTCGATACTTTCCACCGTATGGCCGATGGCGCCGATGAAGGGCACGAAAAAGACCAGCATCCAGCTGACGCCGAATATGTTGAAGATGAAGTGCGCGCGTGCGGTGCGCTTGGCGCGGTAGTTGGCGACCAGCGCCGCGAGATTGGCGGTGATCGTGGTGCCGATGTTTTCTCCGAGCACCATCGCCGCCGCCATGTCGAAGGGTATCCAGCCCTCGAAACACATGATGATCGTGATCGCCATGGTTGCACTCGACGACTGGATAACGACAGTCAGCAAGGTACCGATAAACATGAACAGCAGGATCGAAAGGTAGCCCTTGCTGGTGTATTCGCCGAGGAATGCAAGCACCTCGGGACTCGATTTCAGGTCCGGTACCGAGTCCTTCATGAATTGCAGGCCGATGAACAGGATCGCAAAACCGACGATAAAATATCCCCAGTGCCGCAGGTTTTTTTTCTTGCTGAAACTGAGCAAAAAACCGAGACCCACCAGTGGGATGGCAATCGCGGCCATGTTGACCTTGAAACCGAGCAGGCTGATCAGCCAGGCGGTGACCGTGGTGCCGATGTTGGCGCCCATGATGACGCCAATCGATTCACCCAGCGATAACAGCGATGCATTGGCGAAACTGACGACCATCAGCGTGGTGGCGGAAGACGACTGGATAATCGATGTGATCGTGAATCCGGTGAGCACGGCGAAAAAGCGATTCGAAGTCGCAGTCGCCAGGATGTTACGCATGCGGTCGCCGGCGAGCTCCATCAGCGCATCGCTCATGACCTTCATGCCGTAAAGAAACAGCCCCAGCGAGCCGAGCAAGGTCAAAAAGTCGAAAAGACCGTAATCCAAGGCTTGTATTTCTCCCGGATTCAAAATACGTAGACACCCGCCGCACCTTTGGTAG
Source organism: Gammaproteobacteria bacterium (assembly GCA_030066085.1). Taxonomy (GTDB): domain Bacteria; phylum Pseudomonadota; class Gammaproteobacteria. Next base: position 39,831 of record JASJCI010000021.1, read on the forward strand.
AACCCGGTGCCGCTCGTATCCGTGTTGTATAAGCCGACTTTATACGTCAAATCAGGACACGGTTGCTTGTCGCAGGTCAATTTACCCTGCTCCCTTTACCGGTAACGTCTTAAAGCACACGACACGATTCGTCTCCCCAAGGAATCCGGAATGAAAATCTTCAGCAATATCTGGCTGCATACCGCGCTTGTCGTGTTGATCGGTCTGCAACTCGGGATCCCTGGCGAATTTGCGCGGGCCGAATCCACGACTATACGGATCATGGGTTCGACGACGATTCGGCCCCTGGCGGCAGGTATTGGCGAGGCTTTCACGAAGTTGAACCCGGGAGTCGTTGTCGAGGTTACCGGCGGTGGTTCGGCGGCCGGCATCCAGGCCTTGATCGACAGCAGGGTCGAAATAGCCGCCAGTTCGAGTTTTATTTCCGAAGCCGATATCGAGCGCTCTTTTGAGCGCGGTGTCTACCCGGTGCCGATTCAGATTGCCAATGATTGCATCATCCCGATTGTCCACCGCAGCAACCCGCTGGCTGAAATCAGCCGCCGGGATCTCAGGCGGATTTACACGGGCGAGTTGCGCAACTGGAAAAAGCTCGGTGGCAAGGATCTCGAAATCGAGGTGCTGCAGCGCGATGAAACCTCGGGGACTTTCGAGGTATGGCAGGAACTGGTCATGGATCAGCAAAGAGCGGGGCCGCCGTTACTGGTTAGAAATTCCAATGCCGCCATCGTTGCGGCGGTGGCCGACAATCCCGGCGCAATCGGCTACATCAGTCTTTCGTTTCTCAGCGCGGGAATAAAACCGCTGAGCGTCGATGGCGTGATGGGTTCGAGTCGGAGTCTGCGCGACGGTAGCTATCCGATCAGTCGACCGCTGTTCCTGTTTACCAATGGATGGCCCGAGGGCAAGGTGCGGCAATTCGTGAATTTTGTCCTCGATGCCGATACGGGACAAAAAATAATTGCCGACGCGCAATACATCCCGCTGCGTTAAGTATCCCCGAGATCGCGGGCGAATGCCGCGAACCTGTTGGCCACGATGAGTCCGGCAGCCTTTGCCAGGTTCATGAACCGGTTTTGCGGCATTCACCGCACGAAGAAACGATTCGAAACTGTCGCAACCAGCTCAGTCGATACTGACCGGCCTGCGGATAGCAACCCCCTCGATACGTCGGCTCGATGCCTTGATGATTTCCACCTCGAGACCGTCGATCACAAAGACTTCTTTTTCCCGGGGAATGTACTCGACGCTGGACAGCACCCAGAAGCCTACCGTGTCGGTGGGCTTGCCCGGCAGATCGATACCGAAATACTCCTCGATCATGCGCAGCTCGGCGATGCCATCGATGCTGACCTCGTTGTCGGAGATCACCACCATTTCGATCGGCTCGACATCGGACTCGTCGTAGATTTCGCCCACCAGTTCTTCGATCAGGTCTTCCATGGTGACGACGCCACGTACGGTGCCGTACTCGTCGACCACGCTGGCAAACTGCCGGTTCGTTTCGCGAAACTTCTGGAACAGTTCGCTGATCTTCTGTTGCTGCGGCACGTACATCAGGTCGCGGGCGATATCGATCAGGCGCAAACCGGTTTTTCCGACGGCGACGGCTTCGAGCAAATCACGCAAAAACAGCACCTTTTTCAGGTTGCCGGCCTGTGTTTCGTATAGCGGAATGCGCGAAAAGGTGCCACGGGTTACCTCGGACAGGGCCTCGTCGATCGTGAGCTCGCCGTCGAGCGTGAATATACGCTCGTTCGGTGTCATGACATCGCGCACGTGTAAATCGTTGAAGCTGAACACGCGTTCGATGATTTCACGTTCCTCGTGCTCGATGGCACCTTCCTGTTCGCCGTAATCCAGCATGCTGATCAATTCCGATTCGGTTACCACGGGCTCCGGCCGGCCGCCGGTCACCCGGTGTACCCAGGTGGTGAAGTGCCCGAATATCCAGACCAGCGGGTAAATCAGGCGCATGAAACCGAGCAGCGGCATCGCGATCAGCAGCGAGATACGCTCCGAATGACGCGTTGCCAGGCTCTTGGGCGTGATCTCGCCGAACACCAGGATCACCAGGGTCAGCACGCCGACCGCGATGCCGGGTCCCGCCGCACCGAACAGGCGTGTGGCGATCACGGTGGCAATCACCGAGGCGCCGATATTGACGATGTTGTTACCGATCAGGATGGTGGTCAGCATGCGCGACGGATCCTGCTTGAGCCGGGCCAGCGCCCTGGCGCCCGGCCGGCCTTCCTTGACCAGTGCATCGACCCGAGCCATCGAGATCGCCACCAGCGCGGTTTCGGATCCCGAAAAGGTGCCCGATAGAATCAGCAGGAGAACCAGGGTGACGGCTTCGCCCAAGTCACTATCCCACGGTAGAAAACCGGTTTTCGACCATATTTGCGAACCAACATACCCTGAAGCGCTGATCCCCGGTGACTGGCGTTCCCTGGTTGGTCATCTGTCGCGATTTACGGGTTGTCTTCGGCCTGAATTTCGTTCTCCGGCTGGGCCGGGTCATCGGGCGCCTCGGCCTCCTGGAACTCGAATCGCACCTTGAGAATCTGGTGCCGGTCCATCTTCAGGACTTCGAGGCGAGCTCCCTCGAGCTGAACCCGGTCACCCTCGGTGGCAATACGGCCGAGGCGATGGTTGATGAATCCGCCCAGGGTTACATAGTCGCCGGTTGGGAACGGGTAATTCAGCTTGTGCTCCAGTTCGGTGACACGCACACCGGCACTGATCTTGTAACAATCGGGCCCTTCCCGTTTGATGTGTCGGTGTCTTGGGGAAAACTCGTCCTCGTAATCGCCGACGATTTCCTCGAGTATGTCTTCCAGCGTTATCAGGCCCTCGGTTCCGCCGTACTCGTCCAGCACGATGGCGATCTGCCGCCGGTTGCTGGTGAAGTCCAGCAGCAATGCCTTGAGCGGCATGGTGTCGGGGATGTAGTAGGCCGGCATCATGACATCGGCAATCGGCTGCGCCAGGATGTCGACGATCAGCTCGGGTTTTTCCGCGGCCGCGATGTTATTGAGCAATTTTTTCATCGAAACGATGCCGATGATGTTGTCCATCGTCGTTTCGTAGACCGGGTAACGCTCGCGCAATTCCTCCTTGAACAGGTTGAGCACGTCCGCAACGATGGCGGTATGCGGAACCGCTTCAACCTCGGTGCGTGGAATCATGGCGTCTCGCGCCGAGTGTTCGTCGAGATCGAACACGCCGCGAAGCATCATGGTCAACTGGGGGTCGAGCACCCCCTCCTGTTCGCTGGCGCTGAGTATGGTGCGAATTTCCTCCCCGGTTATCGAGAAATGCGCTTCGCCCTCGCCGGTCAGCTCACGCTGCCCGATCAGCCACAGCAGGCCGTTCGACGAATGATTCATGAACCAGATGATCGGGCGCAAAACGACGTGCAGCCAGTTGATGATTCTTGCAACCGACAGGCTCATCGCCTCCGCCTTGTGAAAGGCGAGCACCTTGGGTGCCAGTTCACCCACGACAACGTGCAAAAAAGAGATGATGGCGAACGCAAAGATATAGGAAACAGTCTGGCTCAACTGCATAAATTCTTCGCTGTTACCCAGTAGACCGAAGGCCGCCTGGATCCCCGGAAACATCAATTGATTAACCGTGATGATCCCGATCGCACCCAGGCCCAGCGATACCAGCGTAATACCGATCTGGGTCACCGAGTAAAAACGCTCGGGTTGATCGTGGAGTACCTGCACGATCCTGGCCGATTTACTGCCGCTGCCTGCCAGCTGGTTGATCCGACTTCGTCGTGCCGACGTGAGTGCGATTTCCGAACTGACAAAAAAAGCGTTACCCACGATCAGGAACGCGATCAAGAACAGCTTTCCGATCAGTATCCAGTCCATACCTTGCTCCTCCACGGCACCTGCGGTTGCACTGCCGGTCAATTGCGCCGCGTATCGTTTTCTCGAGTCTATTTCATCGCTGGCTCGATTTTCGTGACTTCAATCAATGGCTTAAACCAGGGCGATCTCGTATGAAATCAGTAACGGATCCCGTTGCCAGTGACCCAAGTCAAAAAGCCACGATTAATAAGGGGTTTTATGACAGCAACCGGTAGAGCGAGGAAAAGGTGCACAGGGAAAAACGAACAGTTAACAGGGAAAGCAAAAACAGCAGCGAAGATAGTGCCAGGCGAACCGGTCATTCGGTCGTAAACAAACCTGTCGCGCGTATGGTCGCGCCGGTCACGGGGTTTTTATTGTTGCAACAGTTGTCTATGCTGGGGACATGCGCGCGCTAGTTATCCGACATTACAGGACTGAATTCAACGAAACCGGCCGTTTGATGGGGTGGGAGGATTCGCCGCGCGGGCGCGAATGGAAAGCCGATTTCGATTTTGTCGATGCCTGCCTGCGCGAGCACGGCATCCGCTTTGATGCGATCTACTCCAGCGATCTCGAGCGTTCGCGCCAGACGGCCAAACTCCATGCCGATAATCACGACATATCCGCGGTTCAAGACACCCGGCAACTGAACGAAATCAACTACGGCAGGCTGCAAAAGCTGAGAAAGTCGTGGATTCGGCGTTTTTTTCCGCAGCACAAGAGCAGTGCCGACCTGGTCTACCCGGGTGGCGAAAGCTTTCGCCAGATGCAGCTTCGCAGCGTCGATTTTTTTACGTCGCTGGCCGCGTCGAACCCGGAGCAAACGATCCTGATCGTAACCCACGCGGGTGTCATTCGCGGATTCGTCAGTCACTTCCTCGGTCTCGATTTTAACGATCATCTCAAGCACCCCGTATCGTTCCGATATATCGGTGACTACGAGTTCGATGGCCCGGTGTTAAAGCGTTACGACGAACTGGGGGATCCATCGGGTTTCGTGGAAAGCGGTGCTATAAAACTGCCCATGATCATCGGCGAGAGTTTGGATTAACCCGGGCGGTGAGGTAGCGCGCGATCCAGACCCGAATCGGGTACGGGACTTATTTTTTACCTTGCTTCGACTCAGCCGGGACGCCGAATACCTTTTCCGGCGTGCTGTCGAAGTCCCTGGCCAGCATCGCGATGGTGTAACGCATGATTTCGGCGAAGGTCTTGTCGCGGCTTTCGTTGAGCGTGATGTGAATGTTGGCCCGGTCCGCCTCGGACAGCAGGTAGGACTGCAGCCGCCAGATTTCATCGAAGTGTTTCAGGTAGTGGGCCGCGCCGCGATCGGGCACGTTAGTGCTGCGCCGCTTGATTCTTTGCTGCAGTTGTTTGCGTTTCAGCAATCCGAGCATGACCGGGATGACCACCGAATTGGTTTCGACTTCGAGTTTCTCGACAAACGCCGGATGCAGGTGCACCCCCTCGAGAACCAGCGAAACCCGTTCGCGCATGGTGCGCTCGATGACGGCCTCCATCGCGAGTGCGAGCAGGTCGGCCTGGGTGCGGTAACCCTGAATCAGTAAGTCTTCCGAAACCGAGTCTCCAGCCTGTTGCTGGTCGGGCAGGCCCCGCCAGGCGGTAAACGATGACTGGTGCAGCACCGGCATCAACTGTTCCGGCATCATCGTGCGCATGACTTCGCGCAGCATGTCGGTGGACTGGGAGCGCACGATTTCCAGCCGGCTGGCGAGAATGTTGGCGGTGGTACTTTTTCCGCTACCGGCGGTACCGCCGATCAGAAAAATCAGCTCGCGGTTGCTGTTGAGAAAATCGTGCCACACCAGCCAGCGTTTTGCGACCGCCGGTCCCAGCTTGTTCGACTGGCGCAGGTAGCGATAGGTCAGCATCGCCAGCCGTCCGCCGGTGACATGCTTGATATTTCGATTGAACAGATGCTCCTGCATCATCTGCACCACGCTGTCGGACTCGCGCGAATTGAGACCGATGGTCTCGAGGCTCTGGCGGTATTGCTGGCGCGAAAAGTTGGTAATGCGGCCGTCGCAGTGTTCGACCTGCACGGTGATCGGTATATTCCGATTCTGGTAGCGGGTCGAGACCTGTTGCTTGTGTATCGAGCGCAGGCGCTCGAGCACCATCTGGCTCAGCTCGTCGGTGGAAATGATCGAGGTATCCGCCAGGTCGCTGCGAATGTCCGAGGCAATGTCCGAAGCCTGGTCGAAATGAATGCCCGAGTCCTGCAGGCTGCGAATCAGGATACCGCGAAGAAAAGGTACCCGGGTGTGGTCTTCGGAATCTTCGACGAGGGTTTTGGCCACGGGCTTGCTGTATACAGGGATGTAACGTACTGCTATTCGTGTTTACATTGTAATACAAGAAGTGTGGGATTTCTAACGAATGTGAACTATTTCCCCCGGCGAGATCGGAAGGGCTTCGGGAATCTCGAGGGCTAATCAGACCTCGGCTGGCGAGACCGATTTACGACCCGGCAGCGCGGTAGTTTATGATAAGACCTGCCGGTCAGCTTTAACCGTACCGGCCCTCGATGTAGTCCGCGGTTTCCTGGTGCTCGGGCGTGACGAACATGGCGGCGGTATCGGTGTGCTCGATGACCTTGCCCATCAGCATGAAAATACACTCTTCGCTGGCGCGCCGGGCCTGCGCCATGTTGTGCGTAACGATCAGGATGGAGTACTGGCCGCGCAGTTCCCACACCAGTTCCTCGACCGCGGCGGTGCCCTTGGGGTCGAGCGCGGAGCAGGGCTCGTCCATCAGCAGCACGCTGGGCTTGACCGGCAGCAGGCGCGCGATGCAGAGTTTTTGCTGTTCCTCGAGCGACAGTTCCGTGGCGCGGCGCTTGAGGTGATCCTTGACCTTGTCCCACAGCAGCACCTGCTGCAGTGATTCTTCGACGATTTGATCCTCTTCGTCGCGGGAATACTTCTTGTCGCGGTTATGCAGCTTGTGGCCGTAGAGGATGTTTTCGCGAATCGACGTCGGCAACGGGTTGGGGCGCTGGAACACCATGCCAACCTGCTTCCTGACCTGTACCAGTTCGACCTCGGGGGCGTAAATATTTTCGCCGAAGACGTTGATCGATCCGTTGATCTTGACGTAACCGAGCCGCTCGTTGATCCGGTTCACGCTGCGCAGAAAGGTCGATTTGCCACAGCCCGAGGGGCCGATCAGCGAGGTCACCATGCCTTTCTTGATTTGCAGGTTGATATCGTACAGCGCCTGGAAATCGCCATACCACAGGTTCAGGTCGCTGGTGCTGATGGCCATGTCGATGCCGGGCTCGACTTCGGTCGTGGTCAGTTTTGATGCCGCGCTCATTTCCATCATATCTCCCCCTAACCGAAACGGCCCTCGATGTAATCGGTGGTGCGTGAATCCTGCACCTTGCCTGTGAACAGGTCCTCGGTGTCACCGATTTCGACACATTCGCCCTCGAGGAAAAACGCGGTACGGTCGGCCAGCCGGCGAGCCTGCTGCACCAGGTTGGTGACGAGGATAATCGTCATTTCTTTTTTCAGTTCTTTCAGCACGTCCTCGATCCGCATGGTCGTGACCGGGTCGACCGCGATCGAAAACTCGTCCAGCATTAGCAGGTCCGGGTCCTGCGACAGTGCGCGCGCGATCGTCAGGCGCTGCTGCTGGCCGCCGGACAGCAGGCTGCCGAGAGAATCGAGCCGGTCCTTGACCTCGTCCCACAGCGCCGCCCGTGTCAGGCAGCGCTCGACGATGGCGTCGAGTTCGGCCTTGTCGCGAATACCGCACAGCCGGGGTACGAAGGCCACGTTTTCGTATACCGTCAGCGGCAGGCCGACCGGTAGCGGAAACACGACACCAATCCGATTTCGCAGCGCGTAGACGTTGCGTACGTCGCGAATATCGATGCCGTCGAAGGTGATTTCGCCGTCGACCCGCATCCCGCTGTTGAAGTCGTTCATCCGGTTAATCGTCTTCAAGAACGACGTTTTGCCCGCGTTGGCCGGGCCGATGATGCCGAAAATCTCGTTCTCGCGAACCTCGAGATTAACCCCCGAAATCGCGGTGTCGGCGCCGTAATGGATCGCGAGGTCGCGCACCGCGAGTTTGACCCGGGGCTCGGTACCTGTTTCGAGGTCGCTCATCTGTTCGGCTGTGCTTACCATTTCTTCTTACCCCGCAGGTACATGCGTAACGCAATCGACACGCTGTTCATCAGCAGTACCAGGCTGATCAGTACCAGCGCGACCCCGTAAGGCAGGGCTTCGGGTACGTTGGGTACCTGGGTCGAGACCACGAACAGGTGCAGCGACAGCGCCATGGTCTGGTCGAATACGCTCTCCGGCAACACCGGGATGAAAAAAGCGGCGCCGGTGAACATGACCGGTGCCGTTTCGCCTGAAGTGCGCGAGACTTCGAGGATGACACCGGTCAGGATGCCGCTGATCGAGTTCGGCAGCACCACGCGGCGTATCGTTTGCCAGCGCGTCGCACCCATGTTCCAGCAGGCTTCGCGAAAGGCCGGCGGCACCGCCTGCAGCGATTCGCGGGTGGCGACGATGACCACCGGCATGGTCATGACCGCGAGCGTCGCGCTGGCGGCCAGGATACTGGTGCCGAAACCGAAGAAGATGACGAAAGCGCCGACGCCGAACAGCGCATGCACGATCGACGGTACGCCGGCGAGGTTGATGATCGCGAGGTTGATCGCGCGCGTGAACCAGTTGTCCGGCGCATATTCGCTGAGATAGATCGCCGCGGCGACGCCGACCGGCACCGAGATCAGCAGCGCCACGCCGACCAGCCACACGGTGCCGATCAGCGCGGGAAAAATGCCGCCCTCGGTCATGCCGTTGGTTGGGTCCTGCAGCAGGAAATCGAGCGATATCACCGGGCTGCCCTTGACCACCAGCGTGGTCAGGATGATCAGGACCGGCAGGATCAGCAGCCCGGCCATCATGCCGAACAGGATCTGAAACAGCTTCTCGTTGCGCTTGGCCTTTGCGTTCAGGTCGGTTTCAAGGAACTGGCTGGCGACGGCTTCTGGAGTACTCATGATTTTCTCCTAGCCTGCACGTTGTATGAAGGGAACGAAACTCAGGGGGAATCTGGCAAACAAGGTCGGACGATCGTCCGCCGAGCCATAGCCATAGCTATGGCTCAAGGGGGATCGTTCGAGATTGGCAGCCAGATTTTTCCTGATTTCGTTCAGGTACAAACTGTTCCACGCACATTTATGGAAAATTAGATTTAAGACTCGGATGTTCATGCCATATCTCTCTTGTTTGTTCCGCCTTCGTGCAATGTGCAGGCTAGCTCTTGCGGATGCCGCGTACTATTAGGTCGGCAGTCAGGTTGATGATAAAGGTGATCGTGAACAGGAAGATTCCGATCGTAAACAGGGCCTGGTAATGCGGTGAGCCGACAGCAGTTTCACCGAGCTCGGCCGCAATGGTCGCGGTCAGCGCGCGCACCGAGTCGAATATGCTGCCCGGGATGTTGATCGCGTGGCCGGTCGCCATCAGTACCGCCATGGTTTCGCCAAAGCCGCGGCCGACACCGAGCAATACGCCACCGAGCAGGCCATTCTTGGCTGCCGGCAACACCGTCTTGTAGATCACCTGCCAGCGGGTTGCACCCATCGCTTCGGCGGCCTCGCGGTAGCGGTCCGGCACGGCCTTGAGCGCGTCCTCGCAGATCGAGGTCATGATCGGCGCCGCCATCAGGCCGAGAATAACACCGGCGTTCAGAATATTGAGCCCGACCGGTACGTCGAACACGTCGATGATCAGCGGGTTCATGATCGACAGGCCGATGAAACCCCAGACCACCGACGGGATTGCGGCCAGCAGCTCGATCAGGACCTTGAGCGTTTCGCGGGTTTTACCGGTGGCGAACTCGGCGACGTAAATCGCGGAGCCGAGCGAGAAGGGAATCGCGATCAGCATCGCAAGCCCGGTGACGCTGGCGGTACCCGCCATCAGCGCGAGTATGCCGTAGGTCGGTTCATCCTCGTCGGTCGGTTCCCACCACTGCGACAGGAAAAATTCGCTGAAGCTGAAATCCTCGAGCAGGAAGCCGAAGCCCTCGATAGTTACGAACACAAAGATGCCGATGATTAGAACGATCGCGGAAATACCGCTCAGGAAAACGAAATACTGGACGCCCTTGTCGATATACCAGTCCAGGTTGCGCTGGTTGATATCGGGCATATTGCCTGCCGGCTGGCGGGTCGAGTCTGTCATCTCAATCCGCCTCTTCGCCGCGCAACAGCTCCATCAATTCCCTGATTTGCAGTGCCAGGGTTTTGTACAGCGCCTCCCAGGCTTCCTGGTTTTCATCCGCGGGCACCTCGAGCTTCATCCAGTTCAGCGCCGAGGTGCGGAACGGAATCTTGCCGACCGCCTTCATGACTTTCTGGTTCAGGCCGACGATGACGTGGAAATCGGACAGCGATTCGCGGCTGGTATCGGCCTCGCGCGGCGCGGTATCGGCCAGGCTGAATCCCCGGCCCTGCATGAATGCGACCATGCTGGAGTCCAGGCCGCTGGCGGGATTGATACCGGCGGTGGTGAACTGGCCGCGGTCGTGGAAGGCCTTGTCCGCGATCGCCGCGGCCATGGGACCCAGGCTGCTGTTGTCGTCGTCGAGAAACAGGACCCGGTAAACCTTCGGCTTCTTGGTCTCGCCGGTTTCGACGAAAACCGCCTCCTCGGCGAGGTTCTTGGCCTGGTCGGCAACCCGTTTGAGCTGACTGAAGATAATGAGGTAAATCATCGTGTTGCGCCCGCAGCCGCCCTCGGCGTCACCGCACTCGAGCAGTTCGGCGTAGATGGCGTCCATCTCGTGCTCGACCTGGTTGGCCATCGTGATCGCGTGCCGTGCGCGCTCGGCATTGGCCGAGTTGAACGCGATGATGGCTTCGCTCAGCACTGCCATGGCCTCGGCGCTGACTTTCTTGATTTCCGACGACATGTAACCCTCGGGTATCTCGCCGAGCTGAACCGCTTCGCGTGCGATCGTGACCGCGTAGTCGCCGATACGCTCGAGAATGATATTGGCGCGAATCACCGACGAGATCAGGCGCAGATGCCCGGCGCTCGGCAGGTGTACCGCGATAAAGGCGTGACACAGGCGATCGATCTGGCGCATGTGCCGGTTGATCGGCAGGTCGGACAGGATGGTCTTGAAGGCCAGCTTGTCACTGTTTTTTTCCAGTGCCTCGAACGCATTACCGAGGGACTGTTCGACATTGGCGCCCATTTTTGCAATATGGTCGCGGATTTCGTTTAAATCGTGTTCCAGGCGTTCTTCGAGATGAGACATGGTTGTTCCCGTTGATTGGTTAAACCGGGAGAGCAAAACTCTCCCGGTTCTTTTCTAGCCCCTGGTATAGCCCCAGGTTCGACTCAGCTGTCAGACGGGCAATCGACGTCGCGCATCGGGGCATAACCCTTGTCTTTCAGGATACACTGGCCCACATCGGACTTGATCCAGTCCATGTATGCCTTGATATCACCCTCGGGTTCGCCGTTGGTGTACATGAACAGCGGGCGGGCAATCGGGTAGCTGCGATCGCTCGCGGTCTTGACGCTCGGCAGGACGCAACTTTCACCTTCTTTTTTCGACACGCAGGCCAGTTTCAGGTGATCGGTGGCGTAAGCCAGGCCGCTGTAGCCGATCGAGCAGGGGGTTTTTTCGACCAGGTCGACGACATCTTTGGAACCGTGCATGTCGAGCGTGCCCTGGCGGAAGCTGCCCTTGGAAATGACCCCGGCCTTGGCCGCGGCTTTCAAAACCGCCTTTTTGAAGTAGGCGTAGGTGCCCGAGTTGTTCTGCCGGCTGACGACGACGATCTTGTCGCTGCCACAGCCCGGTACGCTGACACCGAGATCCGACCACTTGGTGGCGCTGCCGCCACGGCCGAAAATTGCACCCAGCTGCTCGTAGCTGATGGTATCGATCGGGTTATCCTTGTGCAGGAAAACCGCCAGCGCGTCGTAGCCGACGACGTGCTCGACCGGATTCTGCCCCATTTCCTGGGCCTTTTTCAGCTCCTTCTTCTTCATGCTGCGGCTGGCGTTGGCGATATCCACAGTACCGTTGATCATGGCCGCGATGCCGGTACCCGAGCCGCCGCCCGAAACGGCCACGGCAACGTCCGAATTGACCGCCTTGTATTCTTCGGCCCAGGCCTGGGCGACATTGACGAGGGTGTCGGAACCCTTGTTCTGAATGAGCTCGGCCGCTGATACGGCTGTGGTGACACTGGCGACTACCGTCAGCAGTCCGGCAGTCAGTTTTGACTGAAACTTCATTGATAAATCCTCCGGTTGGTTTGGGCGTTAATATCCCGCGCAATGGAAATTAATTTTTATATTTTCCGCTTTCATTAAATTCCTCGGTGCGCGGGGATTAATTGACTTGCGTCATCTTTAGCGGCGATTTCCCCTTAAAAGAAATGGTTTTGTAATGCTGCTGTAACGTCAATGTGTTAACAGCCGCAATCCAATGTAGGGCAGGACGCTCGATTTTTTTTGCAGCAGGGTTATCCGACATTTGGATTTTGCCACGGTTCGTTTGCGCGAATTGACCGCGGGCCGGACGACGGCGAGCTGATCGAATGTTCGTTGAGAGTTGATCGAAAAATCGAATTGGTCAGCGCCGCGGATTCATGCTTATATTACGGCGACGAAGCCAGCTCGCCTTGCCCATGTCAGCGGAACCCGGTATCACGATCGATTCGCGTTACGTCATCACCGCGGCCACCATCCTGGACAACCAGTTGCACATCGACTGGGCCGACGGACATCACAGCGAATTTCATCCCACCTGGCTGCGTCACCAGTGTTACTGCGAGACCTGCGGCACGCCGCTCAACGGGGTACGCGGCCTGCGTCTGCATCACCTGCCGGACACCCTCGAACCGCGCCTCGAATCCTTCGCTGCGGATGTCGTCGAACTTTCCTGGTTACACGACGGCCATCGCTCGCGCTATACCGCCGAGTGGCTGCGTGATCACTGTTACTCGGCCGTCGAGCACGCGCGGCGCAAATACCGCCCCATCCTGTGGGATGCCACGATCATGGACAGCTGCCCGAGCGCGGACCTGCTCGAATGCGAGCGGTCTCCCGCGGAGCGCCTGGCCCTGCTGGAACACATCCGCGATTATGGTTTTGCCTATGTGCGCAACGTTCCCGGCACCATCGACGAGGCCAGCCGGCTGATCGAAATCATCGGCGCGCAGCGCCATACGCACTACGGCAACTACACGCTGGGGAAAAAGAAATCGGTCGATAATGTCGGTGACACCACCACGGCGCTCGATCCGCACACCGACGAAAGCTATCGCACGTCGACCGTCGGTATTACCGTGTTCCAGGTGATCCGGCCGGCAGCCGACGGCGGCCACTCGACCCTGGTCGACGGTTTCGAGGCCGTGCGTCGCCTGCGCGAGTCCGCGCCCGACGAGTTCGATCTGCTGACTCGCCTGCCGATTACCGGCGCGCGCTTCGACCCGGCGGCCAACAGCGGCGGCAACAGCAAGTGGTACTCGACCACGATGCCGATGATCCGCGTGGATTTCGACGGTGAGGTTTGCGGCATACGCATGAACGAACGCCAGATCATGCCGCTCGACGTACCGGCGGAGCTGATCGAACCCGCCTACCGTGCAATCAGGCACCTGTTCGAAATCCTCTATGATCCCGACCTGCGCCTGACGTTTCCGCTCGAGACCGGCGAGGGCCTGATCTTCGACAACCAGCGCGTGCTGCACGGACGCACGGAGTACCAGGCCGGGAATCCGCCGCGCTCGGTGCTGACGAACTCGGTCGACATCGAGGATTTTCACTCGACGCTGCGCATGCTGACCGAGTCCCTGCGTGGCAAGCTGCCGCCGACCCGCCTGCCGCAGGGCATGGTTCGCTGAACCCCTCCTGTCCGTGCATCGCCCCAACCACACCACAACTTCATCCCCGCGGCGCCAGCGCAGGCGCTAGATCCCATCGCCATCCCCGCGGTGCCTACGCAGTTACCAGGTCCCATCATCATCCCCGCGGTTCCAGGGCAGTTACCAGGCCCCATCGTCATCCCCGCGCAAGCGGGGATCTTGTGACAACGGCACTGTCCGGAGATCCCCGCTTGCGCGCACTACTGTCCGGGATATTTTAAACGCCTGATCAAAAACACTTTTAAAAACGATGTTTTGCTACGCTAAAGCCGTACTCCGACTTAATTCTCTA
>JASJCI010000013.1 GCA_030066085.1 Gammaproteobacteria bacterium
ACCGAAGTGGTTTTTTCTCACCGCCGCGCTGCTAGAATACGCGCATCCCGACCCGGAACATTTCGATGGCGCAATACATTTACACCATGAGCGGCGTGGGCAAGGTCGTGCCGCCGCAAACCGAGATCCTGAAGAACATTTCGCTGAATTTCTTCCCCGGCGCGAAGATCGGCGTGCTCGGCTATAACGGTGCCGGCAAGTCGACCCTGCTGCGTATCATGGCCGGCGTGGATACCGAGTACAACGGCGAAGCCAGGCCGCAGCCCGGCATTCGCATCGGTTACCTCGCGCAGGAGCCCGAGCTGGACCCGGCGCTGGACGTGCGCGGCAACGTCGAACAGGGCGTAGCCGACACCAAGGCGTTGCTGGAACAGTTCAACGAAGTCAACATGAAGTTCGCCGAACCCATGTCCGACGACGAGATGAACGACCTGCTGATGGTGCAGGCCGAGCTGCAGGAAAAGATCGAGGCCGCCGGCGCCTGGGATCTGGAACGCAAACTGGAAATCGCGGCCGATGCACTGCGCCTGCCGCCCTGGGAAGCAGCCGTCGAGCACCTGTCCGGCGGTGAAAAGCGCCGCGTGGCGCTGTGCCGGCTGCTGCTGTCCAATCCCGACATGCTGATACTGGACGAACCGACCAACCACCTGGATGCCGAGTCGGTCGCCTGGCTCGAACGTTTCCTGCAGGACTTCCCCGGCACCGTGGTCGCGGTTACCCACGATCGCTACTTTCTCGACAACGTCGCCGGCTGGATCCTGGAACTCGATCGCGGCCACGGTATTCCCTGGCAGGGTAACTACTCGTCCTGGCTGGAACAGAAGGAACAGCGCCTGGCCCACGAAGAACGCGCCGAGAAGGCGCGCCAGAAGTCGATGCAGGCCGAGCTCGAATGGGTACGCGCCAATCCCAAGGGACGCCAGTCCAAGAGCAAGGCGCGCCTCAAGCGCTTCGAGGAAATCTCGTCGCAGGATTACCAGAAGCGTTCCGAGACCCGGGAGCTTTACATTCCTCCGGGACCGCGCCTGGGCGACCTGGTGGTCGAAATCGAGGGCGGCAAAAAGTCCTTCGGCGAGCGGCTGCTGTACCAGAATCTCGATTTCAAACTGCCGCGCGGTGGGATCGTCGGCATCGTCGGCCCCAACGGCGCGGGCAAAACCACCCTGTTTCGCATCATGGTCGGCCAGGAAACGCTCGACGAAGGCACGGTTCGTATCGGCGACACGGTCGAGGTCGCCTACGTCGATCAGTCGCGTGACGATCTCGATGGCAACAAGACCGTCTGGGAAGAGGTTTCGGACGGGCTCGATACCATCAGCGTCGGCAACTACGAGATCCCGTCGCGCGCCTACGTGTCGCGCTTCAATTTCCGCGGCCAGGCGCAGCAGAAATTCGTCAAGGACCTGTCGGGCGGCGAGCGCAACCGCCTGCACCTCGCCAAGCTGTTGCGCAGCGGCGGCAACCTGCTGCTGCTCGACGAACCGACCAACGACCTCGACGTCGAAACCCTGCGTGCGCTGGAGGAAGCCATCCTGGAGTTTCCGGGTTGCGTGGTCGTGATCTCGCACGATCGCTGGTTCCTCGACCGCATCGCGACCCACATCATCGCCTTCGAGGGCAACAGCGAGGTCTATACCTACGAGGGCAACTACTCCGAGTACGAGGCCCATCGCAAACAGCGCCTTGGCCAGGAAGCGGATCAGCCGCACCGGATCAAGTACAAAAAGCTCGAAGTCTGATGGCCGATCTCGACAAGTTGTTCCGGCGCCTCGACGAATTGCTCGACCGGGTCGAAGGCATCGTTCCCCGCACCGCGGAATGGCACACCGAACCGGGTTTCCAGGCCTACCGCTGGACCGCTGCCGGGCTCGAGGGTATCCGTGAATTCGACCATGTGGACAAGCACGAGCTGCTGCATCTCGAACGGCAGCAAAACCTGCTGTTTCGCAACACGGCGATGTTTCTCGATGGCCGCCCGGCCAACAACGCGCTGCTGTGGGGGGCGCGCGGCACCGGCAAATCATCGCTGATCAAGGCGCAGCTCAACGAGTTCGAGCAGCAGGGATTGTGCATCGTCGAGGTACCCAAGGCCGCGACCGAGCAGCTGTTCGACATCATCCGCGCGCTGGCCGCCGACGGGCGCAGGTTCATCATCTACCTCGACGACCTGTCGTTCGAGGCGCAGGACGATTCTTACAAGGCGCTCAAGGCCTGCCTCGAGGGCTCGCTGCAACCGCAGCCGGACAACGTCCTGATCTACGCCACGTCCAATCGTCGCCACCTGATGCCCGAGTCCATGCAGGACAACCTGGACAGCACGATGGTCGATGGCCAGCTGCATCCCAGCGACGCGATCGAGGAAAAGATATCGCTGTCCGATCGCTTCGGCCTGTGGCTGTCGTTTCACCCGTTCACCCAGGAACAGTATCTCGCGGTGGTCGAGCAGAATCTCGCCGCGCGCGGTCTCGAACTCGGCGAAGAGGCACGCCTGTCGGCGATCCGGTTTGCCACCCAGCGCGGCTCGCGCAGCGGCCGCATCGCGGTGCAGTTCGCGGCCTACCACGAGAGCCTGCTGGCCGAGGCCAGGGTTCATATCGACGGCACCCCCGGCAACTGATCGCGAGCAATCGGTCACGACCGCGGCTTTCAACAGCCGCGCCAACGGGAAACCGGGAAAACGCCTGCCATGGCACATCTTGATCGCCAACGCAATCCGGGGCGGGTAAATGAGTAAAAGCCTGCAAAAATCAGGCCGCCCGCCGGCGAACACCGCAGCGGTTGCCGGGCCGCATGACGATACTGTCGCCGCGTCGCCGCGCAATACACCCAATCCGGATGCCGGAACCAACCTGGCCAGGCATCGCGCGGCCATCGAAAAGCTGCGCATCGACCCGGGATGGCGCTACGATGGCAAACGGCTGCTGCGCGATAAACTCGGTTTCATGGCGGCACAATGCGAGCTGACGCTGGATATCGGCCAATCGAGCCGCGATCTCGCCGAGCTGTTCGCGCCCGACCGGATCGAGTCGGTCGATATCAACCGCGGCGAACCCACACCCGATATCGTCGACGATATCTGCGCGCCCAGTCGTCTCGAGCCCGCGCGCTACGACGGCATCGTCTGCCTGTCGGTGCTGGAACACGTTTACGACCCGTTCGCGGCAATCGATACGATGTATCGCCTGCTGATCCCGGGTGGTTACCTGCTGCTGCACCTGCCGTTTCACTATCGCTACCACGCCCCGCCGGACCTGGCCTTCGCCGACTGCTACCGCTTCAGCCGCGATGGCATAGCCTGGATGTTAAGGGATTTCGAATCGGTTGAGCTGTATCCGATAAGGGGCGCCTGGTCGAGCATGATCAATCTTCGCAGGTTCTGGAAAAAAACCATCGAGGCAAGATTCGGCCTGCGGGCAGCGCGCTGGCTGGATCGGCTGCTGGCTAAACCCGGCCGCCGCCCGACGGACGAGCTGCAGGTTTCGGGATACTACGTCTGGGCGCGTAAACCCCCGGCCGCGGGTCCCTAGTTGTCCAGGGCGGTTAGAGGTTGAGGGTCTCGGCCTCCATGCGCGAACTCCGGGAAGTTCGCATGCCAACCCTCCGCGGCGACCGGATCGACGCCCGAACCCTTGAATTGTGCTGTCGCCCGTGCCAATCTTTATAATACCTGCCGTCCCTTGACGGCACGAGTTCGGAGCTGGTCAGGTGGATTTAGCCGAGGAAACCGATTTACTGCGCAAGATTCCGATGTTCGCCAAGATGGACACGTCGCGGCTCAAGCTGCTCGCGTTCGCCAGCGAAATCGTCGCGTTCGACGACGGCGACGTGGTTTTCAACAGCGGTGACAGCGCAGATTTCGCCTACGTCATCATGGAAGGCATGGTCGACGTCGTGACCGAGACCGAACGCGGCCCGGTCGTGGCCTCGACGTTGAAACAGAATCAACTGATCGGCGAGCTCGGACTGCTGAACAATGCGCCGCGCAACGCCACGCTGGTGGCCAAAGGCTCCCTGCGGGCGATGAAGATCACCGGCGACATGTTTTTCCGCCTGCTGCGGGAGAATTCCGAGGTGGCGCTGGACGTAATCCGCATGCTCAGCGAGAAACTGTCGCGCTCGCACGCGCTGGTAGAGAGCCTGCAAAAACAGCTCGCGCAGCAGGAAACCCCGTAAATGTCCCAAGCGGCCAGTGGCGAGCGCACCGGCCTCGAACGGTTCCAGGCACTCTGGCGCAGGTGTCTACTGCAAGGGGCGCCAGACCGCAGTGCGGAAATCCACCGGCGACTGGTGGACGGCTACCGTGAAACCCAGCGGTTTTACCATACCCTCGAACACATAGAGCATTGCCTGCGGATGTTCGACGCCTGCCGCGACCTGCTGCAGGCGCCCGACGCAGTCGAACTCGCGGTCTGGTTTCACGACCTGGTCTTCGAGCCCGGCCAGTCCGACAACGAATTGCGTTCCGCCGAACTCTACCGCGATCTTGCGCGCGGGGTGCAGGACGAGGCCCTGATCGATCACGTCTACGGGCTCGTCATGGCGACCCTGCACAACGGCTTTGCGCTCGATGGCATCGACGTCGAGTACATCGTCGATATCGACCTGTCGAGCTTCGGCCTCGACTGGGAGGAGTTCCTGCACGACAGCGAAAACCTGCGGCGCGAAAATCCCCACCTCGAAGACAGCGCCTACTACCGCAACCAGGGCTATTTCCAGGCCCGCCTGCTCGAACGGCCCCGTTTTTTCCTGTCCGACTTTTTTTACCAGCGCTACGAGGACCGTGCACGCGCCAATCTCGCGCGCTATTTCGAATATCTCGAACAGCGCAACTAGTTCGCCGCTGGCGTAACGGTGAATACCTTGACCGGGCGATTGAGCCCGCGCACCGACGTGTCTCCCAGTTCGCGAAACTCGAACAGCCCCGGCGCTATTCGTTCCCGGGTCGAATCGGCGACCACGATACGGGTACCATAGTCCTTGTTGAGCTGCTCGAGGCGGGCGGCCAGGTTGACGTTGTCGCCATGCACGGTGTAGCCCACCCGGTCGCCCGAACCAACCAGTCCGCCCACCACGCGACCGGTATTGATACCGACCCGCGTGTTGAAATAAACCCCGTCGGCAAACTCGATGCCGTCGACCACCCGTTGAATCTCCAGCGCGGCGCGTACCGCGCTGGCGGCGTGTTGCGCATCCGGTCTCGGCAGGTTGAAGGTCGCCAGGATAGCATCGCCCTGGAACTGGCTGATCACCCCGCCGTTATCGGCAATCGGTTTTGCCACCAGTTCGAAATAGCGGTTCAGCGCCTCGATCAGGGCTTCCGGCGCCAGGCTCTCGCTGATCGCGGTAAAACCCTCGATATCGGTGAACAGGATGCTGCAGTCCGCGACCTCGCCCTTGCCGGTGATCGCGCCCTCTTCCGAGTGGATGACCTTGCGCGCGACCTCCTGCGGTACGAAGCGCGACAGGTCGCGCGCGGCACTACCCTCGATTACCGATTCGAACAGCAGGCTGCGGGCCCGCTGCAGCGCCAGCGCCAGCACGCCGGTCACCATCAGGATCGAAACCACCTTGTCGAACTCGGCACCGATGAGCACGCTGTTGGAGGTCATGTACTCGACGTAATCGCGCGTGACCATGTTGTCTACCGGATCCTGCAAGACCACGTAAAGCACCATGCAGATCCAGCCTGTCGCGGCGCTGATACCGGTTGCGATTACGAAACGCGGATCGAAGTGCAGCGCGCGGATACTGATGAAGATAAACAGGTAAAGCAGCGTCGGTGCCTTCAGGTAGAACGACGGCGGCTGTTCGTACTGCAGGTGAAAGCTCCAGATCAGGCCCAGCAAGAGGACGATATCGGCCACCGCGGAAAGGTAGAGCATCCAGTCCGGCAGGCGACGCAGCAGCGCGAGGCGCAGGCGCACCAGGCTGAACAGGAGATACAGGGTCAGGACCCAGGGTACCGGGGCAAAATCGGCATCCTGGCCGAAGGTTTTCGGTGCCAGCAGGTACAGCAATCCGAAAATCGTGACGATGACCAGCTGGATGATGCTGATGAGGACCTCGCTGCGTTCCTGCTGGTCCTGGATCGACCGGCGCAGCCTCTCGGGCAACTGCAACTGGCGCCTGTTCGAGCGCATTGACGGCAGGTTTGCGCCGATACCCCCGGGGGTCATTTTTTTGTCCAATTCAGACTCCAGTGCACTCGAAGCACAATATCTACAGGACCTGTTGGCTTGTCAATAATTCCCCGGGAGCGCGAGAAAATCGACGGGCGACGGTGCGTTCGGCACAAAATGCGTGTAGTCTGCAGGCTGTCCAGGGCATCTGTGGGTAACATGACGGAGCGGCTCGATTCATCGCGAATCCTGATCTACAGCCACGACTCATTCGGTCTCGGCCATCTGCGTCGTTGCCGTTCGATCGCGCATTCGCTGACTTCGCGCTACAAGGGGCTGTCCATCCTGATCCTGTCGGGCTCGCCGATCATCGGCAGCTTCGACTTCAAGGCACGCGTCGATTTCGTGCGTATTCCCGGGGTAATCAAGCTCAAGGATGGTGAATACACCTCGCTCGGGCTGCACATCGATCTCGAGCAGACCCTGCAGATGCGCGAATCGATCATCTATCACACCGCGCAATGTTTCCAGCCCGATATTTTCCTGGTCGACAAGGAGCCCACCGGCCTGCAGGGCGAGGTGACCTCGACTCTCGAAATGCTGCGCCAACGCGGTACGGTCAACGTGCTCGGCCTGCGCGATGTCATGGACGAACCGGGGTTGCTGAAGGCGGAGTGGGAACGCAAGCAGGTCGCCCCGGTACTGGAAAACCTTTACCACGACATCTGGGTCTACGGCCTGCCGGAAATGGGCAGCCCGATCGAGGGCCTCGACCTGTCACCGGTGGTGCAGAACAAGATGGCCTACACCGGTTACCTGGGGCGAGACCTGCCCAGCGACCTCAACTGGGTTGCCCCGATCGATCTCGAACACCCCTATATCCTGGTCACCGCCGGCGGTGGCGGCGACGGCGTGGAAATGGTGGACTGGGTGATTCGCGCCTACGAGGCCGATCCGGTACTGCCCCGACGCGCGGTGATCGTCACCGGACCCTTCATGCCGGCCAATAGCCAGCAGGAGTTTCACGAGCGCTGCGACCAGCTACCCAACGTCGAGATCCTGACCTTCGACAATCACTTCGAGCTGCTGATGGAAAAAGCCATCGGCATCGTCGCGATGGGCGGTTACAACACGTTTTGCGAAATCCTGTCGCTGGACAAGCCGGCGCTGATAGTTCCGCGCTCGGTGCCGCGCCAGGAACAGTTGATTCGCGCGGAACGCGCGGTAGCTCTCGGCCTGGCAAGCATGCTCGATCCGGCAGGCGAGCGGCCGGTCGAACCCATGGCGGAGGCGCTGCGGGCGCTGCCGCAGCAACCGCGGCCGTCGACATCGCGCGTCACCGGCCTGCTGGATGGCCATCAGCGTATCGCCGACATGGTGCGCGCCTACATCGAGCCCGGCGAAGCGGCTACCAGCATCTCGGCCTGATCCCGCCGTTGACCTCATGCAAGCGCTGATCCACGTCCAGCACCTGCTCGGTGTCGGCCACCTGCAGCGAGCCGCCGAAATTGCCGGCGCACTCAGTCGCACGGGTTTCGACGTTACCCTGGCGACTGGCGGAAAATCCCCCCCGCGCGCGCTCGCACCCGGGGTCGAACTGTTCCAGTTACCGGCCGCCAGCTGCGCCGACGGCAGTTTCAGTGAACTGCTGGACGCGAACGGCGCACCGGTCGACGATGCCTGGCGCGCACGGCGAGCCGATATCCTGCTGCGGCTGTACCAGCAGGTCGCGCCGGTGGTTCTGATTACCGAGGGTTTTCCGTTTGCGCGACGCATGCTGCGTTTCGAACTGTTGCCGCTGCTCGAGCGGGCTCGACAAGACCGTGGTTGCCGTCTCGTGGTATCTTCGGTGCGCGATATCCTGCAACCCAAATCGCGGCCGCAACGAAATGCCGAAATCCTGCAGTGGATCGAGACCTATTACGATCGCGTGCTGGTGCATGGCGATCAAAGTCTTGCCCGGCTCGACTACAGTTTTGCGGCCGCGGCCAGCATTGCTGATCGCATTGCCTACACCGGCTACATCGCCGTCGACCCTGCCTGCGGCGGCGATGAACATGCCGGCGATGAAGTAATCGTCTCGGCCGGCGGCAGCGACACCGGCTACGCGCTGCTGCAAACCGCGCTCGCTGCCCGCCCCCTTTGTTCCCTGGCGACGCTGCCCTGGCGCCTGCTGGTCAGCCCGGCAATCGATGCCCGGGCATTCGCCGCACTGCGGGAAGCCGCAGGAGAAGGCGTTACGGTGGAGCGCAACCGCAGCGATTTCCCCGCCCTGCTTGCACGCGCGCGCCTGTCGATTTCGCAGGCCGGTTACAACACGGTGACCGACCTGCTGCGCACGCAAACGCCCGCCGTATTGGTACCCTACGCCGAGGCCGGCGAGCGCGAGCAAACCATGCGCGCCGAACTGCTGCAGCAAAAGGACCGGGCCAGGTTCGTCGACCCGGCCGAACTGTCGCCGGCGCGCCTGGCGCTGGCGATCGACGCGGCGCAAATCCACACGGCGCCGCTCGCGCTGAAGCTCGATGGCGCCCGCCGCAGCGCCGAGCTGATTCGCGGCTGGTTGACCGCCGGGGATGACGGCGCATGAGCGAGTCGCCGCATGCGGCCTGGGGTTGGCTGGCGCGTGAACTCGCCGCCTGGGAGGCTAATGGCGAACGCGCAACCTTCTGGTGGCGGGACGATGACGCCTGCGCGGCCAGCGACGAATTGACACACCTGCTCGCGCTGGTCGAAACCGCCGGTGTGCCGGTTGCGCTGGCAACGATCCCGGCACGGCTCGAGCCAGGCCTCGTGGCCGGGGTCAAATCGCTGCCCGGGGTCTCGCTGTTGCAGCACGGCTACGCCCACGTCAATCACGCCGCCAGCGGGGCACTCAAGCGTGAGCTGGGGGGTGATGCTGCACGCGCCGACCTGCTCGCCCGGCTGGCACAGGGTCGCGAGCGTCTCGCTCAGGCCTTCGGCGCAGGTTTCCTGCCGGTCATGGTACCGCCCTGGAATCGCATCGACGAAGACGTCGTCGACGCCCTGCCCGGGCTCGGTTTCCGCGGCCTGTCAACGATGCGCGTGCGCAAGCGGGCTTACCCCGCGGCGCAGCTCTACCAGGTCAACACCCACCTCGACCCGGTACACTGGCGTCACGACGGCGGCTTCATCGGCACCTGGAGCGCGATCGCGATCCTGGTCCAGCACCTGCAGGCGCGACGCAGCGGTTATCGCGACCGCGATGAACCGACCGGGCTGCTGACGCATCACCTGGTGCAGAACGAGGCCACCTGGCGCTTCACCGCCGACCTGCTGGATTTCGTCCGCGACCACCCCGGCGCATGCTGGCTCCACGCTGCCGAAATCTGGCCTGCCGGCGAGGGCTAGCAGCGGCAATCAGGGCTTGCGTTCGAGCGGAATCGAGCGGTAGCTGTCGAGCAAACGCCCCTCGGCATCGAACTCGAACAGGTGAATCGCGTTCCAGTCGAACTCGACCGGGCTTTCGCCGCGCATATCCCAGCCACGGGCGAGTGCATAGACACAGCGTACCGTACCCTGGTGGGCAACCGCGCCGACATCCGCGCCGCTCGGCGCAATCGATGCCAGCCAGGCCGACAGCCGCGCCTGTACCTCGCGCGGACTTTCGCCGCCGGGTGGCCGAAAATCACGCCCGCGCGCCTCGTTGGCGCGCACGCTATCGCCAAGCTCGCGCCGCAATTGCTTGAATACCTGTCCTTCCCAGTCCCCCCAGTCCATCTCGATCAACGCCGCGTCGGTACGATAGTCCGGGATCCCGAGCAGGTCAGCGGTTTCACGCGCGCGGCCGAGCGGACTGCAGTACCAGCGAAAACGGTCGAAAGCGACCGGCACCCGGTGCATTTGCGCCCGCTTGCGTCCACCTGGCGACAGGGGCCGGTCGACCCGGCCCTGCAGGCGCCGTACCTCGTTCCAGTCCGTCGGGGCATGGCGTATCAGCGCGAGTTTCACGTTTGCCCCAGCGAATCCTGCAACAGGGCGTCGAGCGTATCGATCCCGCCCTGCATCGAAAACTCCGCGCGCACGCGCTGTTCACCGGCGGCGGCAAGCCGCGCGCGTAACGCCGGGTCAGCGATCAGGGTGGCCAGTGCATCACGCAACTGCGCGGGATCCTGTTGCGTCACCAGCCAGCCGGTCTCACCGTGGTTCACGAGTTCGGGAATACCCGAAATGCCGGTCGACAGGCAGGCGAGCCGCTGGCTCTGGGCCTCCATCAGCACGTTGGGCAGACCGTCGCGATCGCCGTCGTCGGCGATACGGCTCGGCAGCACGAACAGGTCGGCGTGCCGGTAGGCATCGATAACCTCGGTCTGCGGCAGCGCGCCGCGCCAGTCGATGCGCCCGTCGAGACCGAGGTCGCGGGCCTGGCGCTGCAGCTCGTCGAGTAATTCACCGCCACCGATGTGGGTGAAACGCCAGTGCAGCTCCGGCGGCAGTTGGGCGAGTGCCTGCAGCAGGTAATCATAGCCCTTCTTGACCACCGCGCGGCCGACCGACACCAGCCGCACCGGCTGCTCCGGATCACTGCCGTCGCGTGTCGACTGGATTTCCGGGGGTGATGGAAAGCGCGCGAAATCGAGCCCGTGATACAGCAGGGTCACCTTGTCGCGTGACTCACCGAGGCTGCTCAGGTATGCGTGGTTGGCCGCGGTACAGGTCACCAGCCAGTCCGCGCTGGCCAGTTTTTCGGTCAGTTCCCAGGCCTCGATGGTCCAGATGTCCTTGGCGTGGGCGGAAATACTCCAGGATCTGCCGCTGATCAGACTGGCATAGTAACTGACCGAGGCCGGCGTATGCATGAAGTGGGTGTAGTAATGGCGTACGCCGGGGGGTGTTTCACGCGCCATGACCAGCGCCTGCCCGAAACGGCGCAGGCGATTACGGCTGCGGTCGCGGCGGAAATCTTGCAACAGCACCATCAGCGTAGTCCAGAAACGCGCGCGCCAGCAAAGCGCGAGCAGCGCCCGCAGCACGCGTAGCGGGTCGTCGTGCAGGTATTCCGGCAGGTAATAAACCGGCGCTTCTATTTCCGCGTGCACCGGGTGCGTTGCCGGGTCGTAGGGATGTCGCAGCGAGATGATACAGACGCGATAGCCGCGCTGCTCCAGCGCCCTGATTTCCTGCGCGACGAAGGTCTCCGACAGGCGCGGATACCCCTTTAGGACAATGGCCAGTTCGGGCGCCAGTTCAGGCGGCATGGGCGGTATTTGATCTCCGGCGAATGATGCGCGATAGTACACCGGCAAACCAGGCCGTGCTAGCGTGCGGAAATCGCCATCGGCGTTTCCAGGCAGCCAGCTTGCGGCTTCGGACAGGGGGTCTATGGAACCATCGCTTTACCGGTATATCTGGCAGCACAGCAGCAAGTCACAGATATTCCTGATCATACTATCGGTGGTCTCGCTGCCGCTGGTCTACATCACGCTGGAGCTGCCGAAACAGATCATCAACCTGCTCGAAGGTTTGCCGGTGCCGTCCAGCCTTTTCGGTTACGAGCTCGACCGGCTGACCTACCTGATGCTGCTCAGCCTTGCCTTCCTGCTGGTCGTGCTCTGCAGCGGCGGCCTCAAGTACCTGTTGAACGTCTTCCGGGGCTCGCTGGGCGAGCACGTACTGCGGCGATTCCGCTATGAACTGTACCAACGCCTGTTGCGTTTCCCGGTACCCCATTTCAAGCGAGTTTCGCAGGGTGAGATCATCCCGATGATCACCGCCGAGACCGAACCGCTCGGCGAATTTATCGGCGAATCCTTCACCCTGCCGGTATTCCAGGGCGGCATACTCCTGACCTACCTGTTTTTCATTTTCCAGCAGGACGTGTTCCTGGGTCTTGCCGCGATTGCGCTCTACCCGTTTCAGCTCTACGTGATTCCCAAGCTGCAAAAGCGGGTCAACGAACTGTCCAAGCAGCGCGTGGTCACGGCGCGGGACCTGTCGGGACGTATCGGCGAGACCATTTCGGGCATCAACGACGTGCACGCCAACGATACCAGCCATTTCGAGCGCGCCCACATCGGGCAGCGTCTCGGCCGGATCTACCTGATTCGCTTCGATATCTACAAGCGCAAGTTCTTCATCAAGTTCCTGAATAACTTCATCGCCCAGCTGACGCCGTTTTTCTTTTACTCGGTTGGCGGCTATTTCGTCCTGCGCGGTGACCTGTCGATCGGTTCGATGGTTGCCGTGCTGGTGGCCTACAAGGATCTCTCGGGACCCTGGAAGGAATTGCTGCGCTACTACCAGCGCAAGGAAGATATCAAGGTCAAGTACACGCAGATCATCGGCCAGTTCCAGCCGCAAAACATGCTCGAGCCCGCTATCATCGACCGGGTTCCGGAGTCGCTGGCGCTGCCGGGACGGGAAATCACCGCCGCCAACCTGCGCTACAGCGAGGACGGCCTGTACTTCAGCATCGACGGTGCCAGCTTCCGCTTTCCGCTCGATTGTCACAGCGCGGCGGTCGGTCTCGGTAACAGCGGCAAGGACGAGCTGGCCTTCATGATGTCGCGCCTGATCGTGCCGAGCTCGGGATCGATGACTATCGGCGACACGAAGATGAGCGAACTGCCCGAGGCCATTACCGGCAAGCGCCTGGGCTACGTTGGCCCGGCGGTATTCCTGTTCAACGGTTCGGTATTCGACAACCTCTGCTACGCGCTGAAACACCAGCCGGTCAAGCCCGCGACCGAGTCGACCGACAAGCAGATCGCGCGCGAGCGCCATCTCGCGCGGGAGGCCGGCAACACGCCCGATCGCTACGATGACGAGTGGATCGATTACGCCGCGCTCGGGCTCGAGGACAGCCGCCAGCTGAACGCGCAGCTGATCGACGTGCTCGCCTGCGTCGAACTCGACGACGAAGTCTACCAGTTCGGCCTGCTGTCGTTCGTCGACCAGGCCGATCACGTGCAGCTCGCCAGCCGCATCATGCAGGCCCGGCGAGAGCTGCGCGGCCAGTTCGACGACCCGGCGGTAGCGCGCCTGGTGGAACCGTTCGATCTCGAAAAGTACAACCTCAACATGACGGTGTCGGAAAACCTGCTGTTCGGCACGGTTTACGACGACGAGATCGATCTCGAGCAACTGATCAATTACCCGGCGATGCTCGAGGTACTCGAAACTACCGGCCTGTACGAGGACCTGCTGCAGGCGGGGCTGAAGATCACCGAGATCATGCTCGACCTGTTCTCCGACGTCGAACCCGACAGCGAGCTGTTCGAGCAGTTCAGTTTCATCAGCGCCGACGATTTGCCAGAGTTCAACCAGCTGCTGCAGGAAGCCCGCAAACTCGGCACCGACAATCTTCCGCAGACGTCGCAGAGACGTTTGATATCACTGAGTTTCAAGCTGATCGTCGCGCGTCACCGTCTTGGCCTCATCGATCAGGGCATCCAGCAGAAAATACTCGATGCGCGCAAGAAAATTCACGCGATCGCCGCGGAAAAGGATCTCGGCATCGAGTTTTTCGACGCTTCGCAGTACAACCCGCGGGTTTCGATCCAGGACAACATCCTGTTCGGCAAACTGGCCTACGGCCAGGCCAATGCCCAGCAAAAGATCAATGCATTGATCGCGGACGTGGTCGATTCGCTCGACCTGCGCAACGACATCATCGCCGCCGGCCTGGCCTACGAGGTCGGTGTCGCCGGCGGGCGCCTGTCGGCCATCCAGCGGCAAAAGCTGGGCCTTGCCCGCGCCCTGCTCAAGCGTCCCGACCTGCTGATCGTCAACGAGGCCCTCGCGGGACTCGACAGCGCCAGCGAGCGCCGCCTGATCGCCAACGTACGCCGCGAGATGGGTGAACGGGGCATCCTGTGGGTGCTCGGCCGGGTGCAGCTGGCCGACCAGTTCGATCACGTCATGGTGATGGAGCGCGGACGGGTCGTCGACCAGGGCAGCTACGGCGAAATCGAGCAAGGCAGCGATCACTTCCGCCAGCTGCTGGCTGCCGAGTAAAGCTGCCCTCAGGTACGTTTGAGGTACAGGTGCGGCGCGCGGTGGCGGTCGTTGAATTCGCGTCGCAGGCCGCCCCACAGGCTGCCCCAGTTCAGCCGCGGCGGCGGATCGAAGGCATGCAGGCCGGCGCCCGCGGCAAATGCCAGCAATGCGCGTCGATCGAAACAGTTGATGTGCTCCAGCGGATGCACCGCGCCCATGTCCGGCGACCAGCCCGAGGCAGCGACACGCGCGCCAATGCCGCGCCCGTCCGGCACCCGGATCTGCAGCACGCCGGCAGGCGCCAGCCGCTCCACCAGCGCCCGCAGCGTTCGACCGGGTTCGGCCAGGTGTTCGAAAACCTGGTTGGCGAATATGAAATCGTAACGGTCTCCGGGTTCGGGCAGCCGATCGATGACCCGGACTCCCAGCGACTCGGCATGCGCGCGCCGCGTCGGCGACAGCTCGAAGCCACTGACGTCGAGGCCATGCGCCGCTGCCATGCGCGCCCAGTAGCCCCAGCCCATACCGAAATCGAGCACGCGGGTGGCGCCCGGACGACCCGGAAACAGTTTCAGCAGGGTTGCGACCTGCCCCGCATACTGGCGGTACAGGCGTGCTTTAGCCTGCATTTTCTTGTCGAGACTGCGGGCCTGGTCGACCCAGTTGCCGTAGAGTTCGCGCATGCCGGCGTCGTCGAGCACGGGATCCTGGAAAACCAGCCGGCAGTCGCGGCACTCGACCAGGCCATAGTCGGCAGCCGCGAGCGCATCGCGTGGCACCCGTCCCCGGTAAAATTCTTCGATGAACGCCGCCAGGCGCGGCTCGTCGAAGCCGATTCGCAGCAGTTCCCTGCGCTCCCTGGCGCCGCAGGCGGGGCAGGATTCGCGTTGCCGAAAGCCGGCCGGCACGGTTTACTTGTACGGATCGGCCGCGTCGCGCAGGCCGTCGCCGAAAAAATTGAAGGTCAGGATGACCAGGACTACCGGCACGACCGGGAACAGCAGCCACGGATACAGCGCAACCACGTTGATGTTCTGCGCCTCGTTGAGTAACACGCCCCAGCTCGTGACCGGCGGGCGTAGCCCCAGGCCGAGAAAACTGAGCGCGGTTTCACCGAGGATCATTGCCGGCACCGACAGGGTCGCGGATGCAATCAGGTGGCTCATGAAACCGGGCAACAGGTGGCGGCCGATAATCCGCCGCGGGCTGGCACCCATGAGTTCGGCCGCCGCGCAGTAATCCTCCTCCCGCAGCGACAGCAGCTTGGACCGTACCGCGCGCGCCAGGCCGGTCCAGTCGAGCAGCGCGAGAATCACGGTAATACCGAAGAAAATAAGGATCGGGCTCCAGTTGACCGGCAGTATCGCCGACAGCGCCATCCACAGCGGCAGTTCCGGAAACGAGCGGATGACCTCGATCAGGCGCTGTACCGACGCGTCCACCCAGCCGCCGTAGTAACCCGCCAGGCCACCGATGATGATACCGAAGGTAAAACTGATCAGGATCCCGACCAGGCCTATCGTCAGCGATATGCGCGCGCCGTAGGTAATGCGCGAGAACATGTCGCGCCCGAGACGATCGGTTCCGAGCAGGAAAAACGTGCCGTTTTCGGGCGGACAGACGAGGTGGAAGTCGGCTTCGAACAGGCCCCAGAAGCGATAGGGATCCCCGGCACAGAAAAACCGCAGCGGCTGCACGTCGTCGGGCCTTTCCGGGTAGAGACGAATCAGGTTATCCATGTCGAGTTCACGATCGCGGCCATAGACGAACGGCCCGATGAATTCCCCCTCGTGAAACAGGTGCACCCGCTGCGGCGGTGAGTAGATATAGTCGGTATTGCGCGTATGCAGGTTATAGGGCGCAATGACCTCGCTGACCAGGATCGTCGCGTAGTTCAGCGCGAGTATGACGCCGCATACGACCGCGAGCCGGTGGCGCTTCAGCTTCCACCACATCAGCTTCCACTGCGACGCGAGGTAGTAGTTTTCCTGCGCCGGCGTCAGCGCCTCGATCGAGTAGGGATCGAAGGGTTCGCGCGAGACGTAATGCTCCCGGCTCATCGCGCCGTCCCTCCACCGAGACGGATGCGCGGATCGAGCATCGCCAGCAGGATATCGGATATCAGCACGCCGAACACCGTCAGTATCGCGAGAAACATCAGGAAAGACCCCGCGAGGTACATGTCCTGGCTCTGCAACGCGCTCAGCAGGATGGGCCCGGTGGTCGGCAGCGACATGACCACGGCGACGATTTCGGCGCCGGATATCACCGCCGGCAGCAGGTTACCGATGTCGGCGACGAAAAAGTTCAACGCCACCCGCAGCGGGTACTTGCGCAACAGCCTGCCCGGCGGCAGGCCCTTGGCGCGCCCGGTGG
Organism: Gammaproteobacteria bacterium; assembly: GCA_030066085.1. Lineage (GTDB taxonomy): Bacteria > Pseudomonadota > Gammaproteobacteria. The sequence continues at coordinate 16,455 of JASJCI010000013.1, forward strand.
TGACATACTGTTTCTGCAGTTCGTCCAGCAGGTTGGCCCGCAGGCGACGGATCATGCCCGCGGTACCGGCGGTACCGATTACGACCACCGGGATCCACAGGTGCTCCAGCACGGATACCACCTTGTCCCAGCTCCAGGGCGCATCGATATACTCGGGGTCCATCAGGCCGCCGATGCTGGTGCCGAAGTAGACGTTGGCGAAATACAGCATGACCAGCGCCAGCAGGAAATTGGGCGTGGCCAGACCGAGGAAACCGAGGGTCGACAGGCCGTAGTCACCCCAGCTGTACTGGTGGGTGGCCGAGTAGATACCGATCGGAAACGCGATGATCCAGGTAAACAGGATGGTCGCGATCGAGATCAACACCGTCAGGAACAGCCGATCACCGACCACCTCGGTGACCGGCAGGCTGTACTCGAAGGAATAACCGAAGTCGCCCTGCAGCATGCCGGTCAGCCAGAACCAGTACTGCAGCATCATCGGCTGGTCCAGCCCGTACTGCTCGCGCAGGAACTGGATTCGCTGCTCGTCGACGGACTCACCCTGGCTTTGCAGTTCGGCGATGTAGCTTTCGAGGTAGTCGCCGGGCGGCAGCTGGATGATCACGAACACGAGCAGGCTGATGACCAGCAGTGTCGGGATCATGGTCAGGATACGGCGAACAATGTAACGCAGCATCAGCGCCGGGCCTCGTCGAACCAGAAGGTGTCCGGTTTATAGATCCCGAAATACGCGCCGGGCGCGATATCGTAAAAGCCCTGCTGCGGTACATTGCGCAACGCGCCATTGACCACCACCGGATGCGGAACCTTGTTGACGATGCCGATGGTGAACATCTGTTCGCTGTGGATATCCAGCATGCGCTGCCAGATCGCGGTGCGTTGCGCCTTGGTTTCGGCGCGCTGCCAGCGGTCGTTGAGCGCGACCAGCTCGCGCGCCGCCGGCATATCCGGCGCTTCGCCGCTTTTACCGCCCGACTGGTAGTACGAGCCCCACTTGGGCCACTGGTACTGGTATTTCGAGGTCGGCGCGAGGTTGCCGGGACTGGTTTCCGAGGTCGGCATCGCGTTCGGCAGACCTGACCAGATCGCCATGATCGCGTCACCCGAGAAAATGCGGTTGCGAAACACCTCGCGCGTCGACGGGATGCTGTACAGCTTGATACCGGCCTGCAGCCAGCTGTCGTGAATCAGCTCCAGCACATCGGTCTGTTCGGTGCTTTCGCCGGCCGTCTGCACCAGGATTTCGAGCGGCCGGCCGTCCGGCAGCAGGCGCACGCCGCGGCTGTCGCGCTCGGTCAGGCCGAGCTCGTCGAGCAGGTTATTGGCAAGTGCCAGGTCGAACTCGATCCAGGCGTCGCGGTATTCGGGTTTATACAGCGGGCATTCCGGCAGTACCGTGTCGTTGCTCTCCTGCACCAGCCCGAAGTACACGACCTGGTTGATCTCGTAGCGGTGAATCGCGAGCGACAGAGCGTGCCGGAAAGTCACGTCCTGCAGCAGGTCGCGAAACACGGGATCATTGGTGTTCAGGTTCGGGTAGAGCGCCATGTGCGCACCCTTGGCGGTTTGCCACAGGCGCACGTCGAAGTCGAAGCGCTTCGACGCCTGCCTGAGAAAGGTATAGTTATCCATCCGCAGGTAGCGCGCCTGCAGGTCGGACTCGTTGGCACCGGTCTTGGCCGGCACCAGCTTGCTCGAGGCGATATTGATCACGATCGAATCGATGTAGGGCAACTGCCGGCCGTTCTGGTCGACCCGGTGATAGAAGGGGTTGCGCTCGAACACGAAGCGTTCCGATGGCGGAAAAGTCGTGTTGACCCAGGGCTGCAGGGTCGGTAGATCGGGATTGGTGGCCTTGTACGGGCGATCGTGGTTCACGTGTACACCCATCCAGTTACGCTTGCTGTGCTTTTCGATCAGGTCGGCGATTACCGCTTCGTCCTGGTAACGCGGGTGAAACTGGCGCAGGTAATGTGCCGGCTTGTAGATATACAGCGGACGGGCACCCGCCAGCGCGGGCAGGAAGTGCGGGTTGGCGCGGCTCCAGCTGTAACGCACGGTGTGCGCATCGAGGTACTCCACCAGCGGCAACTCGCCTTCCACCTGCAGTTCGCGTGGCGGTCCGCCGCGCGACAGCTCCGGGTTGGTGGCGATATCTTCCCAGTAGTAGCGAAAGTCCTCCGACGTGAAGGGATGACCGTCGGACCAGCGATGACCCTTGCGCAGGTGCAGCGTGAACACCCGGTTGCGATCGACCTCGATACGTTCGAGCAGGTCCGCTTCCAGTTCGAGATCGCGATTGTAGCCGACCAGGCGGGCGTAGCCGTAGATCACGATCTGGCGGATATCCTTCTGCTTGCCCATCAACAGGCGCAGCTGGCCGCCGTGTTCACCCGGCTGCCGATCGCCTTCGATCACCACCTGCTGGTACGCCTCGGGCACGCGCTCGCTAATCGGCGGCAGGCTGCCGGCGTCGACCCGCGCCTGCAGCGACGGCGTTTCCCGCAGCTCGAGCGCCGCGGCCGGCAGCGCGGTCAGCAAGACCAGCTGCAGTAACAGTATCTGCAGTAGATTTCTCATGCGGCCAGGTCCGATGCCTTGACCCCGGCGGCCACGCGCAGGAAATGACCCGGGTCGACCTCGATAAATTCGGTCGGCGCATTCTGCGTGACGGTGAACGGTGCCGGCCAGCGTGCCGGATCGGACGCGGCGGCGTCGGCGATCGCGGTGAAATCCAGTGGCTGCGAAAGTTCCGGATGCGGCACGGCCTCGAGCAGCGCGCGCGTGTACGGATGCAGCGGCTTTGCGAACAGGCGGTCGCGGGACGCCAGTTCGACGATGCGACCGCGACACATCACGGCGATGCGATTGGCGATGTAATGAATGACCGCGAGGTTGTGCGAGATGAACAGGAAGGTCAGGCCGAGCTCCTGCTGCAGGTCCTTGAGCAGGTTTAGCACCTGTGCCTGGATCGACACGTCGAGCGCCGATACCGGTTCGTCGCAGATGATCAGGTCCGGTTGCAGCGCGAGCGCGCGGGCGATGCCGATGCGCTGGCGTTGGCCGCCGGAAAAACTGTGCGGGTAGCGGTTCAGAAAGCGCGGATCGAGGCCCACCAGGTGCATCAGCTCGGTCGCCATTTCACGCTGGTAGTCGAGGTCGCCGAGCTGGTGCACCAGCAGCGGTTCGCGCAGGATGTCGAACACCGTCATGCGCGGATTGAGCGCGCTGTAGGGGTCCTGGAAAATAAACTGCATCTTGCGCCGGAATGCCAGCAGCTCGTCACCCTCCAGTGCCCGCACATCGATCGCGTCGTGCCCGTCCTGGTAGGTGATCTCGCCATGATCGGGCGTGATCGCACGCATGATCATCTTGCTCAACGTGGTCTTGCCGCAACCGCTCTCGCCCACGAGGCCGAAACACTCGCCGCGTTCGACCTCGAACGACACCCCGTCGACCGCGCGCAGTACGCGATCCTGCCCGCCGAACAGGCCGCCGCCGCGCAGGTGAAAGGTCTTGCCGAGGTTGTCGATCCGCAGGTGCGGTATTTTCGGGTCGCCGACCCGCTCGGTCGGCTTGCGAATCAACGCCCCGGCCTCCGAGTGAATTTCGCGCACCGGCACCAGGCGTTCGCCCGGCGCGAGGTCGAAGCGCGGCACGGCGCGCATCAGCGAGCGCAGGTACTCGTGCTGCGGGCTTTCGAACAATGCCTGCAGCGGCCCCGCTTCGACAACGTGGCCGTGATACATGACCACGACCCGATCGGACATGTTGGCAACCACGCCCAGGTCGTGGGTAATCAGCAGCAGCGCCATGCCCAGCTCTGCCTGCAAGTCCTTGATCAGCTTCAGGATTCGCGCCTGGATCGTAACGTCGAGCGCGGTGGTCGGTTCATCGGCGATCAGCAGCGCCGGGTGACAGATCATCGCCATCGCGATCATCGCTCGCTGGCGCAGACCGCCCGACAGTTCGAACGGGTACATGTGCAGCGCGCGCGCGGGGTCCGGGAACCCGACGTGACCGAGCATGGCCTCGGTCAGCGCGAGACCCTCGGCGCGGCTGGCATCGCGGTGCAGAAACAGCGCCTCGCTGATCTGGTCGCCGATGGTGTGCACCGGCGACAGCGACGTCATCGGTTCCTGGAAAACGATGGAGATATTGCCACCGCGGACCTGGCGAAACGCATCGCTGTCGGGATCGAGCGCGGCCAGATCCTGGCGCCGGCCCAGGTTGGGGTTGTCGAACAGGATTTCGCCCGCGGTGATAACCGCATTGCTCGGCAGGATCCCCATGATCGCCTGCGAAGTTACGGATTTACCCGAGCCGGATTCGCCGACCAGCGCTACCGTTTCCCCTGGCGCCACGCTAAAGGAAACGTCGGCCAGTGCCGTTACCGGGTGGCCGTGCAGCATGAAATCGACCGCCAGCCGGTTGACCTCCAGCAACGGTCCCTGTGACGTCTCGGTCACCGAGTTGAACTCCTCGGCCATAAAGCCCTGACCCCTCGTTTCGCGCAGTATTTTCGCCTAGTATAACTATTTTTGCCCGTAATACTCCCGGTACCATTCGGCAAACCGAGCCAGTCCCTCGGCCAGCGAAACCGAAGGCCGGTAGCCCGTGTCCGCCGCCAGCGACTCGATGTCAGCGAAGGTCGCCTCGACGTCGCCTGGCTGGGCCGCGACCAGCTGCTTTTGCGTACTGCGACCGAGCGCCTGTTCCAGCGCGGCGATGTAATCCAGCAGCGCCACCGGCTCGCCGCGGCCGATGTTGTAGATTCGCCAGGGCGCACGACTGCTGGCCGGATCCGGTGCCAGGCCCGACCAGTCGGGATTGGCGCTGGCCGGTCGATCGAGGCAGCGCAACACGCCTTCGACGATATCGTCGATGTAGGTGAAATCGCGCTGGTGACGCCCCTCGTTGAACACCCGGATGGGTTCGCCGCGCGAAATCGCGTGGGCAAACAGTATCGGCGACATGTCCGGCCTTCCCCAGGGACCATAAACGGTGAAGAACCTGAGGCCCGTGGTCGGCAGTTCATAGAGGTGGCTGTAGCTGTGCGCCATCAGCTCGTTGGACTTCTTGGTAGCGGCATACAGCGAGATCGGGTGGTCGACGTTGTCCGCGGTCGCCAGCGGCATTTTTTGATTGGCGCCGTAGACCGAGCTCGACGAGGCGTACACGAGGTGCTCGACCGGATGATGCCGACAGCTTTCGAGCAGGTTGGCGAAGCCGACCAGGTTGGAACTGATATACGCGGCGGGATTTTCCAGCGAATAGCGCACGCCCGCCTGCGCCGCCATGTGCAGTACGCGATCGAAGCCCTCCTCGGCGAACAGCTGCATCAGCCCGGCGTCATCCGCCAGGTCCATTTCGACCAGGCGAAAATTGCCGTGCGCGGCCAGCTGCCGCAGGCGCGCGCGCTTGAGGCCGACATCGTAGTAATCGTTCAGGTTATCGACGCCAACCACGTCATCGCCGCGACGGCAGAGGCTTTCGGCAAGCGCGTGGCCTATGAATCCGGCGGCACCGGTAACGAGCAGTTTCATCGTGTCATCCAGTTGTGGCAGTCGGCCGGCGCGGGCCAACCGGTCAGCGCGTCGGCGCCGATGTCCTGCTGGCGAGCCGCCGAACAGGCTGCAGGCGAAACAGCAGCAACGTGGTTGCGATGATTGCATAAATCCCGGCTTCGAGATAGTCGGCCTTGACCAGCCACAGGAAATGCAGGACCGCGAGTGCCGTAATCGCGTAAACCAGCCGATGCAGGCTTTTCCAGCGCCGGCCGAGGCGACGGATCATGGCCCGGGTCGAGGTTGCCGCCAGCGGAATCAACAGCAACAGCGCGCTGAAGCCGAGCGTTATGTACGGCCGTTCGACGATGTCTTCGAGCATCGCGGCGAGGTCCAGCGAATGATCGAATACGAGCCAGATCGAAAAGTGACAGACGACGTAGAAAAAGGCGTAGAGTCCGAGCATGCGGCGGAAGCGGACCCAGGCCGCGATGCCGCTCCACTGTTGTAGCGGCGTCATCGCCAGCGTGACCAGCAACAGCCTGAGCGCCCATTGCCCGGTCTCGTGCGTCAGGGTCTCGACCGGGTTGGCGCCGAGCGAATCGGCGAACAGTCCGAATACCAGCAGCAGTAGCGGTAACAGGCAGAGCGCATGCAGCAGCGGCTTGCTCCAGGCCGATTTGAGCGCCGCTGCCAGCGACATGTCAGAAATTGACGCGCAGATCGATGTCGTCGTAGAGCTCGGCGACCTCTTCCCCGTAGCCATTGAACATCAGCGTTTCGCGCTTGAAGAACTCGCCGATGCGGCGCTCGCGCTTCTGCGACCAGCGGGGATGGTCCACCTCCGGGTTGACGTTCGAGTAAAAACCGTACTCGCCGGGCTGCATCATGTTCCACGAAGTCTGCGGCTGCTGCTCGGTAAACTCGATGCCGACGATCGACTTGATACTCTTGAAACCGTATTTCCACGGCACAACCAGCCTGATCGGCGCGCCGTTCTGGTTGGGCATGGTCTTGCCATACATACCGACGCCGAGCAGTGTCAGCGGGTGCATCGCCTCGGCGATGGTCAGGCCTTCCCGGTAAGGCCAGGTGATGACCGCACGTCGTTGCCCCGGCATGCGCTCGGGATCGTGCAGCGTGCGAAAGGCGACGTACTTCGCGTTGGCGTTCGGCTCGAAAGCTTTCAGCACCGATGCCAGCGGCACGCCGAGCCACGGTATGACCATCGACCAGGCCTCCACGCAACGCAAGCGGTAGATCCGCTCCTCGATCGGATGCGGCTTGACCAGGTCCTCGAGCGCATAGGTGCCGGGCCGCGCGCATTCGCCGCCGACCTGGATGGTCCAGTCGTCGGTGTCGAAGCGCTGCGAGTTGCGTTTCGGATCTTCCTTGTCGGTGCCGAACTCGTAAAAGTTGTTGTAGCTGGTGGCGTCTTCCTCGTCGGTCAGCTTGTCATCGAGCGTGATGGCACCCTTGCGATACTCGTCGATCTGGATGCTGGCCAGCGCTTTGGCCCCGGGGGTCATGGCCAGCGCGCCGATCGCACCGGCCCGGATGAACTTGCGGCGTTGGCGATAAATCGGTTCCGGCGTGACTTCCCTTGCGGGCAATTCCCAGCGTCGTTTGATTCTTATCATGTTTTAACCTCGGTCGCGATCCCGTTCTAGACCCGTCGCGATGCTACTAGTTCCGACCGCCGAACAGCGCTCCACCTGTAGCGACTTCGCCCGGATCGATCTCGAGCCGGCGCAGACAGGCGAACATCAGCGCCGAGTTGCTGGTCACGACCGGCTTGCCGAGCCGGTGCTCGAGTGCCGCTACCGCTTCCAGCGCGCGGTAGTCGGTGCACGATATCACCAGCACCTCGGCATCGACATGATCGGCGGCCACTCCCATGCGGTATGCATCCGCGGGCGTCAGCCGGTTCTGTTCGAGACTGCTGAGTTCGCGCTCGAATCCGAGCTGGCGCACGACCTCGATGTCGCAGGCTTCAAGAAAAGCGATTGCCTCGGCATTCAGGGCGCTGACATAGGGCGAGGTAAACGCGACCCGCCGCGCGCCGAGCGCGTGCACGGCCTGCACCAGCGCAGCGGCGGTCGTCACCGCCGGCAAACCGGACTTGCGCTCGATCTCGGCACGGAATTCGCGATCGAACCCGGGACCGTCGGCGAGCGTCGCCGAGGTACAGGCATAGGCGATCAGCTCGACCCGCGCGTCGCGCAGCATCTGCAGCTGGTCGTCGAGCTGGCGGCGCGCGAAACGGCGCATTTCGTCCGCATCGGGAATGGCATCGACATCGTAACCGCCGCTGCGGGTAAAGTGCAGCGTCACCCCGGCGGGCGCCAGCGCCAGGCAGTCCGGTTCGGCATTGGTATTCGACGCCGGCACGATCACGCCGATGCGCCGCCGCCGCAGGTCGGGCAGGCGGTAGTCGCCCAGCACAAACCCGCTCTCGCTCATGCCTGCCAGGCAGCCAGCGCGTCGACGGTCGCGCGCATGTGCGGCTCCTCGGCGATACTGATTCGCAGGCAATGAGGCAGCCCGTAACCGCCCATGGGCCGTACGATCAGGCCGCGTGAGCGCAGGAAATCATAGGCCGCGGCGGCGCGCTCGGGGCTGTTTAAATCGACCAGCACGAAGTTGGTCTGGCTGGGGATCACCCGCAACCCCAGTGCGGCTATGCCGCGGCTCAACAGTTCGCGCAGGCGCGCGATCTCCGCCCGCGCCCGGGACGCGGTTTGCTGGTCGCGCATCGCCGCCGCGGCGGCGGCCTGGGACAGTTGCGACAGGCCGCCCGGCGTCATGACCTTGCGCAGGTTGACAATCATTTCGGGCGGGAAGTAACCCCAGCCGACGCGCAGGCCGGCGAGCCCGTAGATCTTGGAAAAGGTCCGTGTTATCACCGTGTTGCCGGCGTCGACGAGGTCGAACAGCGGCGCGTTGAAGCCCGGCTCGACGAATTCGGAATAGGCTTCGTCGACCAGCAGCAGCACGTCGTCGGTCAGCGCCCGGCGCAGGCGACGAATCTCGTCATTGGCAATCACGGTGCCGCTCGGATTGCCGGGATTGACGACGAACACCAGGCGCGTATCGGCATCGACCGCGTCGAGCAACGCATCGACGTCGACCTGAAAGTCACGCTCCGGGGCAACATTCAGCCCGGCGTCGACCATTTTGACCAGCGTCCGCATGAACAGGTAGCCGTACTCGGTCATCGCTACCCGGTCGCCGGCGCCGATGTAGGCATTGACCAGCGCCGACATCAATTCCATCGACCCGCAGCCGCACAGGATGCGCGCCGGGTCGAGATCGTGGACCGCGGCGATCGCGGCACGCAGGTTGGTCCACTCCGAATCGGGATAGAGCTGGCCGCTGGCCAGCGCGGCATCAACCGCGGCGCGCACCGCGGCGGTCGGCGCGAAAGCATGCTCGTTTTGCGCCAGGATAACCGGCTCGACGCCTTCCGGCGCGGTCGTATCCGGCAGTGCGTAGGCGGCCATCGCCGCGATCACGGGCCTGGGTTCGATCATCGCATTCAGTCGAGCCAGCGGCGTGCGTTGCGAAACAGCCGCATCCAGGGCCCGTATTCACCCCAGTCCGGCGCTCGCCACGAGTTTTGCACGCTGCGGAATATCCGCTCCGGGTGGGGCATCATGATCGTGAAGCGGCCATCCCGGTTGCAGAATCCGTTGAGCCCGAGCGGCGAACCGTTCGGATTGAGCGGGTAGACCTCGCTCGCCTCGCCCGCGGCGTCGACGTAACGCAGACAGCTGGTGCCGCCTTGCAGCAGCTCGGCCGCCGACGTCGCGCGCGCCTCGATACGGCCCTCGCCATGCGCTACCACCACCGGCATCATCGAACCCGCCATGCCGTCGAGAAAAATCGATGCCGAAGGCAGGATCTCGGCCATGACCACCCGCGCCTCGAACTGTTCCGAGAGGTTGCGCACGAAACGCGGCCAGTGTTCGGCGCCCGGCACCAGCTGGTACAGGCTGGACATCATCTGGCAACCGTTACAGATCCCGAGCCCGAAGCTGTCCTGCCGGGCGAAAAAGGCGCTGAATTCGTCGCGCGCACGCGGGTTGTACAGGATCGACTTGGCCCAGCCCTCGCCCGCGCCGAGCACATCGCCGTAGGAAAAGCCGCCGCAGGCAGCAATACCCTGGAAATCGGCCAGCGCGACACGCCCGCCGATGATATCGCTCATGTGTACATCGACCGCTTCGAAACCGGCGCGATCGAAGGCCGCCGCCATTTCGACCTGGCCGTTGACGCCCTGCTCGCGCAGGATCGCGATACGCGGTCGCCGGCTGCCGACGTAAGGCGCCGCGATATCGTCGTCCGGATCGAACGACAGCGACGCAAACAGCGTCGGCGGCTGCCCGGCCCGGATCAGGTCGAATTCCTGCTGCGCGCAGTCCGGATTGTCGCGCAGCAGCTGCATCCGGTAGCTGGTTTCCGACCAGGCCCGCATCAGCTCATGCAGCGGCTCGTCGATCAGCGTCACGCCGCGATGACGCAGCCGGATGCGGCCGTCCTCGGCGGGCTGACCGATCGGATGGCAGGCGATGCCGGCAGCGGCTTCGGCAAACAGCGCTTCGACCGCCGGCAGGTCGCTTGCACGTACCTGGATCACGACGCCGAGTTCCTCCGCGAACAGCGCCGCCAGGGCATCGTCGTCGAGCACCGACAGATCGCAGTCGAATCCCTGCCGGCCGGCAAAGGCCATTTCGCACAGGGTTGCGGCCAGGCCGCCGTCGGAGCGATCGTGGTAGGCCAGCAGCAGCCCGTCGGCAATCAGCGCCTGCAGGACTTCGATACCGCGGCGCAACGCGTCGGCGTCGTCCAGGTCGGGGCCGAGGTCGCCGGTCTGGTTGTACACCTGCGCCAGCGCGGACGCGCCGAGGCGATAACGCCCGGTGCCGAATTCGACCAGCAACAGGCTGCTGCTCTCGTCCGCCTGCACGATATCGGGCGTTACCGCGCGGCGCACGTCTGCCACCGGGGCAAAGGCCGATACGATCAGCGACAGCGGCGCGGCCATCGCGCGCTCTTCGCCATCCTGCTGCCAGCGAGTCATCATCGACAGCGAATCCTTGCCCACCGGAATCGTGATTCCGAGCGCCGGACACAGCTCGAGCCCTACCGCGCGCACCGTGTCGAACAGGCGCGCATCCTCGCCCTCGTGGCCGGCGGCAGCCATCCAGTTGGCCGACAGCACCACGCGCGACAGGTCGCCGATCGGGGCGCTGGCAAGATTGGTCAGCGCCTCGCCGATCGCGATACGTCCCGAGGCCGGGGCATCGAGCAGCGCCAGCGGGGTACGTTCCCCCATCGCCATGGCTTCGCCACTGTGGCCGTGAAAATCGCTCAGCGTTACCGACGCGTCCGCGACCGGCACCTGCCAGCGGCCGACCATCTGGTCGCGCGACACCAGGCCACCGACGGTACGATCGCCGATACTGACCAGGAAAGTCTTGGCCGCGACCGCCGGCAGTTGCAGCACGCGGTAGAGCGCTTCGCGCGCTTCGATCCCGTCCAGTTCGAGCGCTGGCAGCGACGTGTCCACGCGCGCAACGTCGCGCAGCATTTTCGGCGGTTTGCCGAGCAGTACTTCGAGCGGCAGGTCCACCGGGGCATTACCGAACTGCGGGTCGTCCACCCGCAGGCGACGTTCGGCGGTCGCCTTGCCCAGGATCGCGTAGATACAGCGTTCGCGCTCGCACAGCGCGATAAAGTCGTCGAGCCGGTCATCGCCAATCGCGAGCACGTAGCGCTCCTGGCTCTCGTTGCACCAGATTTCCATCGGCGACATGCCCGGTTCGTCGTTGGGCACCCGCCGCAGGTCGAGCTCGGCGCCCCGTTCGGCATCGTTGACCAGTTCGGGGACGGCATTCGACAGGCCGCCCGCGCCGACGTCGTGAATCGACAGGATCGGGTTGTCTTCCGCCTGCGCGAAACAGCGATCGATGACTTCCTGCACGCGTCGCTGCATTTCCGGGTTACCGCGCTGTACCGAGGCGAAATCCAGGTCCTCGTGGCTGGCGCCGCTCGCCATCGACGACGCCGCGCCGCCGCCGAGTCCGATCAGCATCGCCGGGCCGCCGAGCACGACGATATTCGCGCCTGCTGGAATTTCGCGTTTGCCGACGTGTTCGCGGCGAATGGCGCCGACGCCACCGGCCACCATGATCGGCTTGTGGTAACCGCGCAGCTCGGCGCCGGCGGTCGAGTCGACCCGCTGCTCGAAAGTACGGAAATAACCGCAGGTATTGGGTCGACCGAACTCGTTGTTGAACGAGGCCGCGCCAATCGGGCCCTCGAGCATGATATCGAGCGCCGAGGCGATACGTTCGGGTTTACCCTCGTGGGTTTCCCAGGGCTGCGGGTAGCCGGGAATCCGCAGGTTGGAGACCGAAAACCCGCACAGTCCGGCTTTCGGCTTGGAGCCGATACCGGTGGCGCCCTCGTCGCGAATTTCGCCACCCGAGCCGGTCGCGGCGCCGGGAAACGGCGATATCGCGGTCGGATGGTTATGCGTTTCGACCTTCATCAGGATATCGAGCCGGGCCGGCTGGTAGCCGTAGGTTGCCGCGTCGCCAAGCGGGGCAAAACGCTGGCCGGCAAAACCCTCGATCACCGCGGAGTTGTCGTGATAGGCGGACAGGATGCCGTCACTGTGCTGCGCGTGCGTGTTGCGGATCATCTGGAACAGCGAATGCGCCTGGGTTTCGCCGTCGACGATCCAGTCGGCGTTGAAAATCTTGTGCCGGCAATGCTCCGAATTGGCCTGCGCGAACATCATCAGCTCGACGTCGGTAGGATTACGCTCGAGGGCAGCGTAGGCATCGGCAAGGTAATCGATTTCGTCCGCCGACAGGGCCAGGCCGAGATCGATATTGGCCTGCTCCAGCGCGGCACGCCCCTGCCCCCGGGTATCGACTTCACCGAGCGGACGCGGCTCGTGCGTCGCGAACAGCGCCGCGCAGGCCTCGAGGCTGGTGAAAACCGCCTCGGTCATGCGGTCGTGCAGCAGTGACAGGGGGATGTCGCCGTCGGCATCGATGGTGTAAAGAATACCGCGCTCGATGCGGCGCACGGATTCCAGCCCGCACATGTGGGCTATGTCGGTTGCCTTGCTGGCCCAGGGAGATATCGTGCCGGGACGCGGCACGACGTAAAACCCGCGCCCCGCAGCGCTCGCCTGTTCGCCGCTGGGACCGTAGGTCAACAGGTTGTTCAGTACCGCGCGCCCCTGCTGGTCGATGCTCGACTCGTCGACATCGACGAGGTGCACGAAGCGGCTGTCGATCTGCCGCACCGCCAGGCCCGCGTTGGTTAATTGTTGCTCGAGTTTACTGCGTCTGAATACGGACAGGGCCGGGCTACCGGGGAGGCATAACATCGGGTCAGGGTCGAGGCTCGGGGCTGCTGGGTGCGCAAATGATAACGGAAAACCCGGGGCGCTCCAACAGCGGTCGGCGGTGACTTCGTCAGGTTTCGGCGATGTCGATACAGCGGTAGCGACTACAGACAATCGACGGCGACCAGTGGCCCGCGGGCAGCCCTGCCTTTAGCATGAGCTGACCCACGAAGTCGGCCGCCCGCGGGATCTTTTGCCAGACCTTCGGCAGGAAAGTCGCGCGCAGACCGTTGTCCTCGATCAACAGCCCATCCTCGCCGGGAACCAGCAGCTCGAGCAGTTCGGCCCGGTCGCGCACCTGCAGCGGCACCATCTCCGACAGCAGCGAAATCTCGATCCGCAACGCGCTTATCTCATCCGCCGCGAGGGCGTCGAAACGACGGTCTCGGTAGGCCGCGTTATGCGCCGCGGTTGCGACCGCCTGCACCAGCGGCGCGTCAGGCCGGAGCGAACCCACGCAGCCGCGCAGTGCACCATCGCGGGTCAAGGTCACGAATACCGCGCCGGGTACCGCCAGTTCGCCGGCATAGTCGGCGATATCGATCTTTAACGGCAAGCCCGATTGCTGGCCGGCATGCAGGGCCTGGCGGGCAACGGCCAGCAGCGCCCGGCGCGCGTCGGCGTCCGGTTCAACGCAAAATGAAAGCGGCATAGCCGACGACCCGGTTGCGACTGCCGGCGGTATCGCCGGAGTTGCACAGCTGCAGCAGTTCGATCTCGGCGTCGCGGCCGAGGGTAGACGCCATCAGGCCGTTTATCGCGCGCGCGCCGCAGGCCTGCTCGCCGCGCAGCGTGGTTTCCTTGTGCAGGATCCGCTGCACGGTATCGCTGTCGGTGGCGCGCGCGCTGTCGTAATCGAGAAAATGCGACAGGTCGGAACTGATGACGACCAGCGTGTCGGCGTCACCCGCTAGCGTGTCGATTACCGCGGCCACCTGCGCCGCGGACGCGCCGCCGACGACCACCGGAATGAGCTCGAAATCACCGATGACGGTCTGCAGGAACGGCAGCTGCACCTCCAGGCAGTGTTCGTCGCGATGCGCCGCGTCCGATTCGACCACGCCCGGCAGCGCGGCGATCCGCGCCAGCGCCGCGTGGTCGAGCTCGATCTCGCCGAGCGGGGTACGAAAACGCCGCGCGCCGGGTATCGCCATACCGTCGACATACACCCGGTGCGCCGGCCCCAGCATCAGCACGCGTCGAATGGACTGCGCCACGCCACGCAAGCAGGCATAGGCGCGAGCCGCGGTCGCACCGGAATAGATCAGGCCCGCATGTGGTACAATCAGCGCCACGGGTGGAGTCGTTGCGGCCGGTGGCGGTTCCGCCAGCAGTGTCTCGACGTGATGTTGCAAGCGCAGGGGATCCGCCTCGTAAAATGTACCGGCCACGGCCGCTTCGCGAATGATCATCGGCACCTCCGATTCAGGCTGCCGAGGCATTATAACCCGAAGCCAACGACGATCGACGATGTCAACCAGCGCCAACACCGGCGTCGTTTCGACGCGCTACTGGCACCGCCTGGACGATGGCCGGCTGCAGTGCGACCTGTGTCCGCGCCACTGCCACCTGCGCGAGGGGCAGCGCGGCCTGTGTTACGTTCGCCAGCGCCTCGATGACGAAATCAAGCTGGTCAGCTATGGCCGCTCGAGCGGATTCTGCATCGACCCGATCGAGAAAAAGCCGCTCAATCACTTCTACCCTGGCAGCGCGGTACTGTCGTTCGGCACCGCGGGCTGCAACCTGGCCTGCAAGTTCTGCCAGAACTGGGACATGAGCAAGTCGCGCGAAATGGATACTCTCGCCGATGCCGCGTCCCCGGCAAAGCTGGCACGCGTAGCGCGCCAGGAAAACTGTCTCAGCGTTGCCTTTACCTATAACGATCCGATCATCTTCCATGAATACGCGATCGACGTCGCCGCCGCCTGCCGCGAAGCCGGGATATTCACGGTGGCGGTGACCGCGGCCTATATCGATCCCGAGCCCCGGGTCGAGTTCTTCGCCGCGATGGACGCGGCCAACGTCGACCTGAAGGCATTCAGCGAGCGGTTTTACCGCAAGATCTGCGGTGGCGCGCTGGCGCCGGTGCTCGAGACCATCGAGTACATTCACCGCGAAACAGACGTCTGGCTCGAGTTGACGACCCTGCTCATCCCGGGCGAAAACGACTCCGATGCCGAACTGCACGAGATGACACAGTGGGTAGTCGAACGGCTCGGACCCGACGTGCCGATGCACTTCACCGCGTTCCACCCGGACTGGAAGATGCGCGACAAACCGCCCACGCCGGGCGCGACCCTGACGCGCGCGCGCAATATCGCGCGCGCCAACGGGGTGCGTTTTGCCTATACCGGCAACGTGCACGACAGCGACGGTTCCAGCACCTGGTGCCCGCAATGCGGCGCGCTGCTGATCGAGCGCGACTGGTATCGTCTCGGCCGCTGGCACCTGCAGTCCGCTGGACACTGCGTGGACTGCGGCTACGCTCTGCCCGGGCGCTATCTCGACCAGCCCGGCCACTTCGGTCCCCGGCGCATCCCGCTGCAGCTGAATCGCTACTGATCGCGCGCAGCGCTTGATTTGGGCGCGCAGACGCGTTATCAAGCGTCGGGTTCCCGCAGCTTCACTTTTCCCATGCCGAACCAGGTTCTCGTTCTCTTCGCCCATCCGTCGCAGCATCGTTCCGAGGTCAACCGCCCACTGGCGCGCGCCACCGAGGCGCTCGACGGCGTTACCATGATCGACCTGTACGCCGAGTACCCCGATTTCCGTATCGATATCGATCGCGAACAGCAGCGCCTGCGCGAGCACGATATCGTCGTATTCATGTTCCCGCTTTACTGGTACTCGACGCCTTCGATCCTGAAGGAGTGGCAGGACCTGGTGCTCGAATACGGCTTCGCCTACGGCCACGACGGTACCGAGTTACGCGGCAAACTGCTGCTCTGCGCGGTCACCGCCGGCGGCCTCGAGGATGCCTACCGGCACCAGGGCTACAACCATTACTCGATCCGCGAACTGCTGCGCCCGATCGAACAGACCGCGATGCTGTGCGGCATGACCTACCTGCCGCCATACGCCCTGTTCGGCTCGCGTACCGCGCTGGAAGACGGCCGCGTGCAGGCGCATATCGATGGCTGGGTGCGCATCGTCGAGGACCTGGTTGCCGGTCGCTGCAACATCGCCAGCCTGGCCGACGCCGATAAACTCAACGAGTGTTACCCGGACGGGGCCACGGCATGACGGAATATTTCATCCAGGCCTTCATCTATCTCTGTGCCGCCGTCATCGCGGTACCGCTGGCGAAACGCTTCGGTCTCGGTTCGGTGCTGGGTTACCTGATCGCTGGCGTCATCATCGGCCCGGTGGTCGGGCTGGTGGGCGAGGAAACCGACACGCTGCAGCGGTTTGCCGAATTCGGCGTGGTCATGATGCTGTTCCTGATCGGCCTGCAGCTGGAACCGCGCACGCTGTGGTCGATGCGCTCGCGCCTGGTAGGCCTGGGCGGTTTGCAAGGCGGCGTGACGATCGTCGCGCTGATGGGTGCCGCCATGCTGTTCGGCCTCGACTGGCGGCTGGCACTGACCATCGGCATGATCCTGTTGCTGTCCTCGACCGCGATCGTGCTGCAAACGCTCGAGGAAAAAGGTCTGACCGGCACCGAGGGCGGGCGCAGTTCCTTCGCGGTGCTGCTGTTCCAGGACATCATCGTGATCCCGATGCTGGCGCTCATCCCGCTGCTGGAACTGCCGGAGCTGGCACGACAGGCGCGCGATCTCAGCGCGCAAGCCGCGGATGCGACGGGCTCGATCGACCTGGTGTCAGGTTTGCCCAACTGGGTCTACGCGCTGCTGATGCTGGCGGCGATCGCCAGCGTGGTGTTCGGCGGACATTACCTGAGCCGGCCCCTGTTTCGTTTCGTCGCGCTGTCCGGCCTGCGCGAAGTGTTTACCGCAACCGCACTGATGCTCGTCATCGGTATAGCGGCGTTGATGAGCCTGGTCGGCCTGTCGCCCGCGCTCGGCGCTTTCATGGCCGGCGTGGTGCTGGCCAACAGCGAGTTTCGCCACGAACTCATGACCAATATCGAACCCTTCAAGGGCCTCTTGCTCGGGCTGTTTTTTATTACCGTCGGCGCCGGCATCAATTTTGGCCTGCTGGCCGCAAACTGGTGGCTGGTGGCGCTGATCACCGTCGGCTTCATTGCCCTCAAAGCCGGGTTGACCTACCTGCTTGCGCGGCTGTTCGGGATCTACTCGCGCGATCGCTGGCTGCTGACGCTGAGCCTTGCGCCGGCCGGCGAATTCGGCTTCGTGCTGATCAGTTTCAGCCAGCAGAACAACGCCATGCCGGCTGCCATAGCCGACCTGCTGTCACTGGTGGTCGCGATTTCAATGCTGCTGACGCCGGCGCTGTTCATCTTCTTCGACAGGGTGCTGGTGCCCCGCTTCGGTGCTGGCCAGGCACAACGCGAACAAGACCAGATTGATGAACGCGGCCGGGTCATCATCGCCGGCATCGGCCGCTTCGGCCAGATCGTCAACCGCCTGCTGGTAGCCAACGGCGTCGAAACCGTGGTACTGGACTACGACGCAAAACAGGTCGACAACCTGCGCCGGCTGAACATCAAGAGCTATTTTGGCGACGCCACCCGTCCGGACCTGCTGGAAACCGCCGGCATAAACCAGGCCGAGCTGTTCGTCATCGCAATCGACGACCGCGAGCGCGCGGTCGAACTGGTCGAGTACATGCACCAGCGCTACCCGCAGGTCGACCTGCTCGCGCGTGCTTACGATCAGCTGCACTATTACCAGCTGAAGCAGGCGGGTGCCGATCACATCATCAAGGAAACCTACCTCGCCGCGCTCGAACTCGGCCGCGAGGCCCTGACCCGGCTCGGGCATCATCCGTTTCGCGCAACGCAGCTGAAGCGTACCTTCATCGAGCTCGAGAACCAGATGGCCGAGGACATGTACCAGAGCTGGGTTGCGTCGACCGAGGAAGGCATGGGACCCGGTTACCGCGAGCTGTTCATGCAGCAGGAAGCGGTGATGCGCGAGGCCATGCAGGCCGATCGCGGCGACCGCCACAGCGTCAGCGAGCGCGGCTGGAATCCGCCCCCGAAAGGTTATGCCGACCAGCTGGTGGACCCGGAAGCGCTGCCCGAAGAGCGCTGAATCCGGCCGGCTTGATCCCCGTCATGACCCGCCAGCCCCGGCGAACTAAGCTGAACGCTGCCCGGCCCGATCATCCTGAACATGTCGCCAGCAAAACATTTTAGCAACGATGAAGCTGTCAGCGCGGGCCGCCGGCTGATCGAGGCGTTGGCCAGGTCATCCGCCCTCGGGCACCCGGTGACGGACATCGAAGTCATCGAAACCCACATCTCGTGGGTCATCCTCACCGGCAACTTCGCCTACAAGATAAAGAAACCGGTCGATTTCGGTTTTCTCGATTTCTCCACCCTGGAGCAGCGCCGTTTTTACTGCGAGGAAGAACTGCGCCTGAACCGGCGCTTCGCGCCTGATCTCTACCTCGAACTGGTGCCGGTGCGCGGCAGCGTGGCGCAACCCCGGCTGCACGGTAACGGCGATATACTCGAGTACGCGATCAGGATGCGCCAGTTCCCGCAGGACGAACTGCTCAGTGCCTATGCCGCAAACGGCGTGCTCGAAGCGTCGCATGTCGATGCGATCGCGGCGACGGTGGCAGGCGCGCACGATAGCTGCGAGCGCGCCGAGCCGGGCAGCAACCGGGGCTCGATCGAATCCGTCGCACACTGGAGCGCGGAAAACCTGTCACAGCTGCAGGCCGCGGTACCCGAGGCTTGCCTGCCGCCGGCCTGGAGCGATCTGCTGCGCTGGTATCAGCAGGACAAAAGCCTGGCAGAACGTGTCAGCGCGCGTCAGCGTGGCGGTTTCGTGCGCGAGTGCCACGGCGACCTGCATCTCGGCAACATGGCGATGATCGATGGCAGAATCACCCTGTTCGACTGCATCGAGTTCAATCCCGAGTTACGCTGGATCGACATCGTCAGCGAAGCCGCTTTCGTGGCAATGGACCTGCAGGCACGCGGCTACCCGCACTACTGCTGGCGTTTCCTCGATCGTTACCTTGCCGCCGGCGGCGATTACGCCGGTATCGACCTGCTGGGTTACTACGTGGTCTACCGGGCGCTGGTGCGCGCCAAGGTCGAAGCGCTGCGCGTTCATGCGGACAGCGACCTGCCCGTGCCGGGCTGCGAGGTCTTCGACATCACGCTGAAATACATCGAACTCGCGCAGCAATGGGCCAGGCGCCAGCGCCGGGGCCTGGTGCTGATGCACGGACTGTCCGGGTCCGGCAAGTCGACGGTAGCGGCAAGCCTGGTGGAATCGCTGGGCGCAATACGTCTGCGCTCCGATATCGAGCGCAAACGCCTGTTCGGCCTCGATGCAACCGAGGCCTCGGGCTCTGCAATCGCCGGCGGCATCTACGCTGCGGAGGCCAGCAGGCGTACCTATCGGCGGCTGGCCGAACTGGCGGGCGGGATCATCGATGCCGGCCATTGCGTCATCGTCGATGCAGCGTTCCTGCAGGCCGACGAGCGCGCTACCCTGCTCCAGCTTGCTGTTTCCCGCGGTGTCGGCTGCGTTATCGTCAGCTGCACCGCGCCGGTGGACGAACTCGAGCGACGGCTGGCCGCTCGCAGGGGCGATGCCTCGGAGGCAGGCGTCGGCGTGCTGCATCATCAATTACGGCAACAGGACCCCATCGACGATGCGGAACTCACCGCCGCTGCACTGATCGAGGTTGCTGCAACGGGCCTGCAGGCGGAGCATGTCGCCCGCATCGAGGCGAGGCTGTTCGCCTGAGCGCGGCGTGTTTACTTGACCGTCATGCAGCTGCACTCGGCCATTTGTGCGATCTTGTGCGACGTGCTGCCGAGCAGCAGGGTCTTGAGCTTGCCGAAACCGCGGTTGCCGCATACGATCAGGTCCGCCGACTGGTCCCTGGCGTAAGCCACGATTTCCTCCGCCGCATCCCCCTGCAACGCCCTGCTGTCGATTTGCGTGGCACCGCAGTGGCGCGCACTGTTCTCGGCCTGTTCGAGCAGGAACTCCGAATACTGGAACAGGGCGCGGTCGGACTGCGCTGACAGATCCGCCATGGAGCTCAGCGTGCTCGTCGGCGCGCGACCGAAGTCCACCGGCATGCTCGGCTTGGGGTCGATGATGTGCTCGATTTCACCCATCTCGCGTACTTCGTCGGGTACGTTCATATGGCTGACATCAATCACGTACGCGATGCCGAGCTTCGCATTTTGTTCGGCCGCCATCACGGCAGCAACTTCCAGTGCCTTGCTGGAATGGGGCGAGCCGTCGAATGCCACTACTATCGATTTGAACATCACTACCACCTACTCTTGATCACCTGTTTCAATTACAACAGCAAGCGCGCCAAGCCGCTTTGACTCCGGTCAATAGGGTTACGGCGTATCGTCAGCGGGTGCGCGTGGAGCGGCCGAACCGGAGCCGCAGCCACTTGTGCAATTCCATCGCCAGCATGACCGACAGTGCCAGCCCGAGCAGCGTCAGCCACTGTTCGAAGGTCACTGGTGAAGCGCCGAGCACGTCCCCGAGCCAGGGGGTGTACATTGCGCCGATATGCACACACTGCGCAATCACGGTACCGACGAGCAGCAGCTTGTTGCGCAGCGGATTGTGGCGAAACACCGACAGGGTTTCGGAACGGCAGTTGAAAACGTGCACGTTTTCGAACAGTACCATCAGCAGCAGGGTGTGGTTGCGCGCGGCCTCGACACTGAAGCCCTGGTCCAGCAGCCAGCTGAACACGCCGAATGCGACCACGCCGATGACGATCGCCGAGATCAGCACGCGTTCGATCATGATGCGGTTGAAGATGGCTTCCTGCGGCGGGCGCGGCGGCCGGTCGAGTTCGTGCCCCTCCCCCGGCTCGAAGGCGAGCGCTATATCCTGGATACCGTTGGTTACCAGGTTCAGCCACAACAGCTGCACCGCCAGCAGCGGCAGCGGCAAGCCGGTCATCATCGCCAGCACGAACAGCACCAGTTCGGAGGCACCGGTGGAGACCAGCAGGAAAATGACCTTGCGCACGTTGGCGTAGGCGATACGGCCCTCCTCGACACCATCGACGATCGAATCGAAATTGTCGTCGGTAATGATGATCTCGGCGGTTTCACGCGCGACGTCGGTGCCGCTGGCGCCCATCGCCACGCCCACCTGTGCCGCGCGCAGCGCGGGCGCGTCGTTGGCACCGTCGCCGCTGACCGCAACATAATGACCGTTGCGCTGCAGCGACTGCACGATATCGAGTTTCTGCGTCGGTTCGACGCGCGCGAACACCATGGCGTCACGGGTCATAGCGTCGATTTCGGCCTCGTCCGCGGCCGCCTTGAGCTGCGGCCCGGTGACCACCTGGCCGGCGTCATGCAGCAAACCGAGTTCGTTGCCGATCGCAAACGCGGTCACCGGGTGATCGCCGGTGACCATCGCAACCCGGATGCCGGCAGCGCGACACTTGGCGACCGCGTGCTTCGACTCGGGTCGCAACGGATCGATCAGCCCGATCAGTCCGATCAGCTTGAGACCCTGCAACTGCGACGGATAAAACGCCTCCTCCGCGTCGGCCTCGATATCGCCACTGGCCAGCGCTATGACCCGGTAACCCTGCGATGCAAGCTCCTTCGCCTGCTTCTCGATGCGTTTGCGCTTGAGGTCGACTACTCCCTCGGTGGTTACTGCGCCATCGCACATGTCGAGCAGCTTTTCGAAGGCGCCCTTGACGAAAGCCCGCTTGCTCTCGCCAAACCGGTTGAGACTGGCGCTGAACAGGCGTTCGGATTCGAACGGAATACTGTTGATCTCCGGGTGACGAGACAGCACCTGCGGGCGCGTATAGCCGGCCTTGTGCGCCATGATCAGCAGCGCCACGTCGACCGCGTCACCGCTGCTGGTCCAGTCGCCGTCCTGGTGACCGAGGAAACCCTCGTTGGCCAGCACGGCGCAGTCGCAGATTGCCGCCAGCGCGGGATTATCGTCCAGCGGCTCGCCGTCGAGGCTCAGGATCGAGCCTACCGGCTGATCGCTGTCGCCGCTGATCTGCCAGTGCTCGCCATCCGGCAACACCAGCCGGCGTGCGGTGAGCTGGTTCGCGGTCAGCGTGCCGGTCTTGTCGGAGGCGATATAGGTACAGGAGCCGAGCGCCTCGACCGCGATCAGGCGGCGTACGATAACATCCCGTCGCGCCATGCGCCGCATGCCGATCGCGAGCGCCACGGTCAACGCGACCGGCAAACCCTCCGGGATGACGGAGACCGCCAGCGCTACCGACGACAGGAATATTTCCACCAGCGGCATGCCACGCAGAAACAGGATCGTCGCCATCACCAGCACCGCCACACCGACGAACACCGCGACCCGGTGCGTGAAGCGCTCCATGCGCTCCTGTAACGGTGCCTTGCCGCTGGCTTCGCCGGTTACCGAGGCGGCAATAGCGCCCAGCTGGGTTGCCTGCGCGGTTGCGACCACGACACACAGGCCGCGGCCGCGATTGACCAGGCTGCCGGCAAAAGCCATGTTGACCCGGTCTCCGAGCACCGTGTCGGCGTCGAGCGTGGCATCGGCGGTCTTGACCACGGCGAGGGATTCGCCCGACAGCAGGGATTCGTCGATTTCGAGATTATGACTCTCGAGCAGGCGCATATCGGCCGGCACGCGTTCGCCCGACTCGAGCATGACGATGTCGCCCGGCACGACCTCCTTTGAATCGATTTCGTAGGCGTCGCCGTCGCGCAGCACCCTGGCACGTGTCTTCATCATCTGTTGCAGCGCATCGGCGGAGCGCTGGGCGGAATACTCCTGCACGGTGCCGATAACCGCGTTGAGCAGCAGCACCGCGCTGATGAAGATCGCGTCCGAATACTCCTGGATCACCAGCGAAACCACCGCCGCGGCGAGCAGCACGTAAATCAGCGGGCTCTTGAACTGGGCGAAAAATATCTGCACCAGCCCCGGCGGTTCCTTGCGCGGCAGCGCGTTCGGACCGAATTGCTGCAGGCGTTGTTCGGCCCTGGCCTGCGACAGGCCGGTCAACTCGACTTCGAGTTGCGCCAGCACCTGCTCACCGCCCAGCGTATGCGGTTCGGAAGGTGGCACCACGGCAAGTGGTTGCTGGCCGGAATCAGTCGACATGACGGTAAGCGATTGTTTTTATTGCTGCGACAGGCACGAAACTATACCAGCAAAAGATTTCGCATTTGATGCGCATCAAGAGACCGGCAGGCAGTGGTGCACCGCCGACTTGGCAAACCGGCAGGTCTGTGTCAGCTTATGGACATGATCGAAGCAGACCGTTTGCTCGCCAACCTGCACGCGCTGC
This sequence comes from Gammaproteobacteria bacterium, assembly GCA_030066085.1. Taxonomy (GTDB): domain Bacteria; phylum Pseudomonadota; class Gammaproteobacteria. The sequence continues at coordinate 39,792 of JASJCI010000013.1, forward strand.
GCGAATTTGGCCGCCGGGGCAACGGGGTCGTGCGCCGCTGTCTCGACGATGCCGACATGGCCGCACGCTATTGGCTGGTCGAACGCATGCAGGACGCCGGCCTCGATGCCGGCATCGACGGTATCGCCAACGTGCTCGGCCTATCGCCGAACCCGGGCCCTGCCCTGCTGCTCGGCTCGCACAGCGACACCCAGCCCGCCGGCGGCTGGCTCGACGGCGCCCTCGGCGTTATCTACGGCATCGAGGTCGCGCAGGCGCTGCACGACAACCCGACCACGCGCGGGCTCGCGATCGACGTCGCGTCCTGGGCCGACGAAGAGTCGCATTACCTCGGCCTGATGGGCAGCCGCTCGTTTTGCGGACAGCTCGACGAGGCGGAAATCGATGGCGCGCGCAACGATGACGGCCATCCGCTGCGCAGTGCGCTGGCCGCGCAGGGCCTGCAGGGCCGCCCGCGTTTTAGTCTCGATACCTCGCGTTATCGCGGATATCTCGAGGCTCATATCGAACAGGGCCCCTGGCTCGAACGCGAAAGCAAGCGGATTGGCGTGGTGACATCGATTGTCGGCATGCGTGACCTGACGATTCGCGTGCGCGGGCAGCAGAACCATGCCGGCACGACACCGATGCATCTGCGTCATGACGCGGCCCAGGCGCTGTTCGAATTCAACCACAGGGTCAACCAGGCTTTTGCGCGAATCGGCGGCGATCATTCCGTCTGGACCCTGGGCCAGGTACGCATAGAGCCATTCGCCCGCAGCATCGTCCCGGGACTGGCCGAGGCCAACCTCCAGTTTCGTGCTCCCGAGCAGGCACGCGTCGAAGCCCTGCAGGATTGTGTGCTGGAACTGGCGGCGGATTTCAATCGCGGCGCGGCAGCGCAACTGCAAGTGTCCGTGTTCGACGACACCGCCAGGGCAGTCGCCATGGACGACAACCTGCAGCGCGCGCTGGCCGATGCCGCCGCAGCACGCATTCCGGGTGGCTGGCAATACATGCCGAGCGGCGCCGCGCACGACGCGCAGGTACTGGCCACGCGAATGCCGGCGGGCATGCTATTCATTCCGAGCATCGGCGGCATCAGCCACGATTTTACCGAGGACAGCCACGAAGAAGACATCGTACTCGGCTGCGAAGTTCTCGCTGACGCGGTCGTCGACCTGTTGACTCGATCGTCGGAAACCGCTTGATTGTCCGCCCAAAAACACCACTTTCGGGTATACTCAGCAATTCTCGGGGACGACTTGGCTTCGACGTGGGTCGCGAAACCTGAGGTGCATGCCGAGCATGTAGGGAACTCGTAAAATCTCCTGCAAACTCATAGTTGCCAACGACGACAACTACGCACTCGCCGCTTAATACCCGGTAGGGTGCCGTCCGACCGGAGCCGTGTCCATGCGTCCGGACCCGGGCGTCGCTTTCATGGAATCGTGATGGATCCTCGTCCGGGGGTGAAGCACTAAACAAGTACCGGAATCGCCGTTTGTCTTCCTGGTCCGGCGGGTAGCAGGCGGTTAAAACAAGGTCCGGAATAAGCATGTAGAGCCGATGGCGGAGGGCTTGCGGACGCGGGTTCGATTAGTCAAATGGTCGCCACGGGGAGTGATCCCCGTCGGAAAAGAGGGCTCATACGGTGAACGCTAAGGGAGAGATCCTATGCCAACGCCGTCCGGTGAACGGGAAACCGGCAAGCCGGCTAGAGACTCATAGGCTCCTAACGGCCAATCCATCAAGGATTACCCCATGGAGTACTAGGGTGGGTATAGCCCACAATACGCCCTCCCCTGCCGGCTGGCAGGTGAAGGAATAGTCCAGCCCACATTGAAAAATGTGGAACAGCTGTCCCGCCGTCTCCACCACATAGACCCGGTCGTCCAGGCGACCGGGTTTTTCTTTGTTTTAGATAAGGATATACTTTCGCTATTGAGAACAAATTGAGAATATTTTATTTACAGGGAAGTTCGAATTCTGCAGCCTGTGCAAGCGGCTTATCTTGCGGGCCTGGTTGATGGCGAAGGGACGGTAACCCTTTCACGGCGTCACAAATCCGAAAATCGACAATTGGTAGTCAGCATCAGTAATACTGAACTTCCACTGCTCCAGTACGTACTGGAGGTCGTGGGCGTAGGCAAAATCACCAGCAAAAAAACCTATCGATCGCATCATGCCCCTGGTTATACCTACTCGATTTCGAATCGCCAGGGGCTATCGCTGCTCAAACAGATACATCCCTGTCTGAGAACCTACGAGGCAAAACGCACGGCGTTGATAATCAGAGACTACATTCGGCTGACACCAGGAAACGGTCGCTACACAGCAGAAATCAGCCAGGCCCGAAAGGTCTTTGAACGCGAAGTAATGTCTATAAAATCGTGAGTTTTGGATTTAATCGCCTTTTGCGCGCTGGACGTAACCACAACCTGTTGTATAAGGCCGTAGCAGAAAAGATCCGGATTTATCGTGAAACATAAGGCAGGCGCAATATTTTTTTGCACGGTTAGCGGACCAGAGCGAGCAGTAAGTCTAACGACACTCTGGCTTTTCTGCTGCCTGCTGCTGCTTGCACCGGGCCTGCTGTCGGCGGCTGATGCCAATCGGGCGGTGCATCACGAACTGCGGGTGAGTCTCGATCCCGCGCAACAATCGCTCTCGGCAACCGACCGCATTACCCTGCCCTCCGGCATACCTGACGAACTCACGCTGTGGCTGCATGCGGGGCTCGAAGTCCGCATAAACGACCCGGCGAACGAAACCCGGCTCGAGTTGCTGGATCGGGACGGGCGCTACGCCCGCTACCGGTTGAAGCTGGCGCCAGATAGCCGACAGATTGAACTAAGCTACTCCGGACGCGTCCACGACGCGCTCGAATCGAGCGCGATCGAACAAACCCGCGGAATCCGCAACACCTCGGGCCTGATCGACGAACGCGGCAGCTTCCTGTCCGCCGCCAGTCTCTGGTATGCACAGTTCGACGGTCTGCCGTTCCTGACCTTCGATCTCGAAATCGATCTGCCGCAAGCCTGGCGCTCGGTAAGCCAGGGCCTGCGTATCGCGCGCGACGAATCCGGGCAGCGGGTCAGTGAGCACTGGCGTGAGATCACGAACCAGGAAGAGATTTACCTGGTCGCCGCGCCTTTCACCGAGTATCGCGAAACGATCGACAAGACATCGGCTGAAATCGAAGCGCAGGTTTTTCTGCGCCGCCCGGATCCACGTCTGGCAGCCCAGTACATCGACGCCACCGGGCGCTACATCCGCATGTACGAAAAGCTGCTGGGACCCTACCCCTACGGCAAATTCGCCCTGGTGGAGAACTTCTGGGAAACCGGCTTCGGCATGCCTTCTTTCACGCTGCTGGGTTCGCGCGTGATTCGCCTGCCGTTCATTCTGTATTCTTCGTATCCCCACGAGATCCTGCACAACTGGTGGGGTAACGGCGTCTACGTCGATTGGGCTACCGGCAACTGGAGCGAGGGGCTAACCGCTTACCTCGCGGATCACCTGATCAGGCAGCAACAGGGCAAGGCCGCCGGCTATCGCCAGCAAACCCTGCAGAAGTACCGCGATTACGCTGCCGATGGACGGGATTTTGCGCTGACCGAGTTTCGCGCTCGCCACAGTCCCGCAACCCAGGCCGTGGGTTACGGCAAAACCATGATGCTGTTTCACATGCTCCGTCAGCGGGTCGGCGACGAGGCCTTTATCGCCGCGCTGCAGCGGTTTTACTCCGATTACCGCTTCCGCACGGCCGGCTTTGCCGACCTCGAACGCGTTTTCTCCGCGGAGTCGGGAGAATCCCAGGCGGCTTTTTTCGACCAGTGGGTGCAGCGCGCCGGCGCGCCGGAGCTCGGCCTGTCAAAGGTCCGGGTCGAATCAACGGCAAGCGGTTTTAGCCTGCGTTTTAGTCTCGAACAGCAACAGCAGGGCCCGGTGTACCGGCTCGATGTGCCGCTCGCCATCACCACTGAGGGCAGTGCGGTAGCCGAACAGCGAGTCGTGACCCTCGACAGCCGGCAACGGGAATATGCGCTCGCTTTGCAACGAAGACCGCTGCGTATCGACGTGGATCCGCAGTTCGACCTGTTCCGCAAACTGGCACGGGCCGAAACGCCCGCAGCCTTTACCCAGTTGTTCGGTGCACGCGCCATGACCGTGATCCTGCCGCGCGCAGCGGCCACGGCGCTGCGTGAAGGCTGGCAGGATTTCGCGCGGGTGCTGGGCAACACGGGACCCGCGGTGGAAGTGGTCTGGGATGATCAGATCGAATCCATACCGCCGAATCGTGCCGTTGTCGTGCTTGGCTGGCAAAATCGGTTTGCCGACGAAATGCGCGCTGCGCTCGAGCGCGAAGGGCTCGAGTTCGAGCCCGGCAACGTCAGGACCGGGTTGACGCGAACGCCGATCAAGGGTCAGTCGTTTGCCTGGGTCACGCGCGAATTGCGCGGTTCGACCGATAGCGTGGCGCGTGCCTGGATTGTCGCCGATCTCGCAGCCGCGCTGCCCGGCCTGGCGCGCAAGCTGCCACACTATCATCGCTACAGTTACGTCGCGTTTGCCGGCACCGAGCCGGAAAACTCGCTCAAGGGTCGCTGGGCGATACAGGGCTCGCCGCTGACCGCACTGCTGCGGGACGACAGTGATCGTGCGCGGCTGAGCGCGCAGCGTGCGCTGATCGAACCCGAATCATCGCTCGACCAGTAACTCGAAACCCGGGCGATGACGGGTACCCGATGGACGGGAAGGCTGTCGCCGTCAACGGTGAAAAACTGCACCCGTCGCCTCTGGAAAAAGACAGTTTTGCCCCCACATGTGGGCGGTTGGCAGTTTTTTAATAACAGGATCGAAAGCATGGCATCCTTCCGCCTGGAGCGCGTAATCGACATTTGTCACTGGAACGACAAGCTGTTCAGCTTTCGCACCACCCGTGATCCCGGTTTTCGCTTCCGCAATGGCCAGTTCATCATGCTGGGCCTGCCGGGTGAAAACCGCCCGGTCACGCGTGCCTACAGCATCGCCAGCGCGAACCATGAAGACCACATGGAGTTTTTCAGCATCAAGGTCGAGGACGGCAAGCTGACTTCGCGCCTGCAGCATATTGCGCCGGGCGACGAAGTGCTGGTGAGCGCAAAACCGGTCGGCACCCTGGTGATCGAAGACCTCAATCCGGGTAAACGGCTGTTCCTGCTGGCCACGGGGACCGGCCTGGCGCCTTTCCTGAGCGTGATCCAGGACCCCGAGACCTACGAAGCCTTCGAACATGTCTACCTGGTCCACGGTGTGCGCCGCGTGCAGGATCTCGCCTACCGTGAATTCATCGAGCACGATCTGCCGCATCACGAGTATCTCGGCGAATTGATCGACGGGCGGCTGCACTATTACCCGACGGTTACGCGGGAGCCCTTCGCGCACCAGGGACGTATTCCGGAACTGATGCTGAGCGGCAGGTTATGCAACGACCTCGACATCATGCCGTTGAACGCAAAGCAGGATCGCGCCATGGTCTGCGGCAACATGAACATGCTGCGTGACACCAGCGCCGCGCTGCAGCAGCTCGGTTTCGAGATCTCTCCGAGCCAGGGCGTGCCTGGCGATTTCGTCATCGAGCGCGCCTTCGTCGACAGTTGACGGCTGCCCGTGAGGGCGCCCGCAATCGTCGGTCAAAAAACCGTGCGGACCCTTCGCGGCCTGTGCCTGCTCGGCCTGCTTGCCTTCATCGGTGCCTGCGCCGGCTGGCGGCCCGAACAACCCTCTTCCCGCGCGGAGCTGCTCGCCGAGATGGGATATGTTGCCGGCCAGGCGATCGACACTATTCCGAATTACCGCCTATCGGGCTGGCGTTACCTCGACAGCGTCAGCATCGTGCTGCACGGCGGCGTCAGGCAGCAGTACCTGGTCGTATTGTCGCTGCCTTGCCCGGAACTGCGCTGGAGCGAAACGCTGGCAACGACCACGACCATAAACCTGCTCACGACCTTCGATTCGGTACTGGCCCGCGGGCCTGGCGGCGGTCCGCTCAAGCGCTGCCCGATCGAGGCGCTTTACCAGCTGGATGCAATCTGATCGGCCCGGGACACCCGGGCGCGGGCGCAAGAGCCGACAGAGTTACCGGTCTCGCTGCGATGGTCAGTCCGAGCAGCGTCGACCATGTGCGCCCATCGCCACGCAGTGATTCAGCTGCCGGCGCGGTAGCTCTCGAGGCCGGCCATGAAACGCGGGGAAAGCGCCCGCAAGCGTTCGTCGTCGATGCGACCGCCGCGGCGAATGTAGGCATCGGCAAACTCCCAGGCCGGCAAATCCATGTGGCGGGCAAATTCCTCGTACCAGCGCGCACTGCGACCGGCCGCGGCTACCAGCTTGTCGACAATGGGCTGACGCGACGCCTGGTAGGCCGACAACCCGGCAGCGATATCCTGCTTGTTCTCCCGCAGGGCCTTGACCAGCGCGATGGCGTCCTCCATGGCGAGACGCGTACCCGAACCGATCGAAAAATGTGCCGTGTGCAGCGCATCGCCGAGCAGGACCCGGTTGCCATCGAACCAGCGCTCGTTGCGCAGCAATGGAAAGGTCCGCCAGCAGGAATGATTGCAGACCAGCGGCGCGCCCTCGAGCACGTCGGCGAAAATTTCCTCGCAGATCGCGCGCGTCCGCGATTCCTCCAGGTCCGCGAAGCCGGCCGCCTGCCAGGTCGAAGCATCCGTTTCGACGATGAAGGTGCTCATGTCGGCAGCGTAGCGATAATGGTGCGCGTTGAAACGACCGTAGGCGCTGTCGCGAAAAGTCTGGGTCAGGGTAGCAAAAGGTTTGCGGGTGCCGTACCAGATGAAGTGGTTATCCATCTGCCGCTGGCTGGTGCCGAATTCACCGCTCGAGCGCAGCAGTGAATTCAGGCCGTCCGCGCCGATGACGAGGTCGAAGTCCGCGTATTTTTCGATACTTTCGAGCGCAACGCCGAAGCGCGGTTCGAGCGCGAGCGAACGCGCCCGCCGGGTCAGCAACTGGATCAGCCGCAGGCGGCCGATGGCGGCAAAGCCGATACCGTCGATCGTGATTCGCTGTCCGTGCAAATCGATCGTCAGATCACGCCAGCGCTGCATCTGCGGCAAGATCAGCGCGTGCGTGTCGGGATCGTCCCCGGCGAGGAAATCGAGCGCCGTATCCGAAAACACCACGCCGAAGCCCCAGGTCACGTCCTCCGGATTACGTTCGACGATTTCGATTTCGGCGTCGGCGAATGCCAGGCGCAGCTGGATTGCGCTGTACAATCCGGCGGGGCCTGCACCGACGATGGCAACCCGCATTGCGAACTCCACTGTCGTATCCCGCATGCAAGGGTACTGATTATCGAGCCCGGTACAATTCGAACGAGCCGTTTTTGCGTGACTGAAACTCAGCGCCCCGGCGGCCAAAGCTCTGCCCGTAACGCGCGCAGGCCCCTGAATCGCGCCGATTACCTGCGAAACGTCGGCCGCAGGGGAACCGGTCAGCTGGAAATCGAGATCTTCTTGACGTCTTCGCCTTTCTGCTCGCGCCGCGGAATGTCGAGTCGCAGAACCCCCTTGTCCAGCTTCGCGCTGATAGCAGCGGCATCGGCATCGTCCGGTAGCGACAGCGTTCGCTGGAACGAGCCGAAACTGCGCTCGACCCGGTAATAGTGCTTGTCCCGGTCTTCGTTGTGGGCTTCTTTCTGCCCCTTGATCACGAGCAGATCGTCCCGGATCTCGAGCGCAAGATCGTCCTCGGTCATGCCCGGCACATCCAGGCTGACCTGGTAGCCGCTGTTGTCACCGCACACATCGATTTGCGGTTTGAAAAAACCTTCCATCTGCGCTGTCGACGGCAGCCCGGCCGGACGCGCGCCGCGCATCGGCATGCCGAAGGACTTGAAAGCATCGTCGAACCAGCGGTCCATCTCGCGGTGCAGCTGTAGCAGCGAGCCCGGGCCGGCGTAGGCGCCACTTTCGACTTCCGCCTTGCGCAGCGGTACCTGGCGACCGTTGTCGCCCTCTTCATGTTTGAACCAGTTCCAGGGTTTCAGCTTTTCCAGGTCCATGTCTTTTCTCCTGCATCGAGTTGATCACGAGCCATGCGTACACGGCATTTCGCATACGATGTGTGCACTGATTTCCCTGTTTTAAGCAGGGTTATTTGACCTGGATCAAGAACGCAGGTCGGCATGCGCGGAGCCCGCGCCGCCCCCGGGACGAATCGAAACGGTTATACTGCGCGACCAGCCATGCCTCGATTTTCCGCCAACGTCAGCACCCTGTTTCCCGAACTCGAGATGCCCGCCAGGATCCTGCGTGCCGCCGAATGTGGTTTCGACGCGATCGAACTGCAGTTTCCCTACGACCAGGACCCGCTTGCGCTGCGCGCGGCGCTCGACCGGACCGGCCTGCCGCTGGTGCTGATGAATTTACCGGCAGGCGACCTGCTGCGGGGCGGTCAGGGGCTGGCCGGCATTCCGGGCCGCGAGGCAGCCTTTGCCGAGGCGCTGGAGCAGGCGCGCTATCATGCCGAAATACTGCGTCCGCGGGCGATGAACCTGCTGGCGGGTCGCGCGGCGGCGGCACAGGATCCCGCGCCATGCCTGGCGCTGTTGCGCGAGCAACTGCTGCGCGCCGCGGAATTCACCGAGACGGCCGGCATTCGCCTGTTGATCGAAGCGGTCAATACCATCGACCTGCCCGGTTTCCTGGTTGCCGACACGCGCACGGCGATTGGCCTGATCGAGCAATTGCCACAAATCGATCTACGCCTGCAGTATGACTGTTATCACATGGCGCTGATGGAGGGTGATCCGCTGCAGCGACTGCCGCAAATCATCGACCGGATCGGTCACATACAGTTTTCCGACGTGCCGGGCCGCACCGAGCCCGGACTCGGGCGGCTCGATTTCGAGGCCATTTTCGACCTCGTCGATACGCTCGACTACGCGGGCTGGGTAGGCGCCGAATATTTTCCGACGATACGCACCGAGCAAACGCTCGGCTGGCTGCAAGCGCGGCGTTAGGTCGACGCGGGCTCGAAGTCGCCGCGATTGCGCCGGATAAATTCGCGCATCGCGTCCAGCCCCTCGCGCTGGCCCGCCCGGCCGCAGCCGATGCGAAAGCGGTCCGACGGCGTCGCCATGAGTTCGGAGCGATAGATCGACGCCGGCAGCAGCAATACCCCGGCCTCTTCCACCAGCCGCCGACAGAAGTTTTCGACACCGCCCCGGCCACGGAAGCGCGGAAAGGCGACACAGCCGCCATCGGGCCGCGCCCAGTCGAACAAATCCGCGTGATCGGCAAAAAACCGGTCCAGGTCGAGCAGGTTCGCCCGCAGGATATCGCGGTTGCGCGCGAGGATGCGCTCACGCGCGCGTAGCGCGACCAGGCTGAGACGCTCGCTCGGCGCCGGGTTACAGATCGACAGGTAATGCTTGTAGCGGTTGAAGCGCTCCAGCATCGCCGTATCGCGGCTCGCGATCCAGCCGACCCTGAGACCCGGCAAACCATAGGCCTTGGACATGACGTTGAGCGAAAATCCCCGCTCGTAGCAGTCGGCAACCTGCGGCAGGCGCTTTGCTTCGTCCAGCTCGAGCAAGCGGTAGACCTCGTCGCTGAACAGGTACAGGTCGTGCTCACGGCAGATATCGATGATTTCGTCGAATACCGCGCGTGACGGAATATGTCCGGTCGGATTGTTGGGAAAGTTGATCGACAGCAGCCGGGTATTCGGCCGCAGCGCGGCGCGTATCGCGGCCGGATCCAGCCGCCAGCCGTCGTCCGCATCGAGTTCGACCCCGCTGACGTCGCAAATTTCGAGCGGCAGCGTCTCGGCGGCCTGGTAGTTGGGCACCACGACGACGGCATGATCTCCCGGCTCCAGCAGGACCCGCATCGCGGTGTAAACCCCCTCCTCGGCGCCTGCAAAACACTGTACCTGGGTCGCGTCGAGCGTATCGTAGGTAGCCGCTATCGCCTGGCGTAACTCGGGGTCGCCCCGGGTTTCGGTATACCCCAGCCAGGTATCGCCGAACTGTTCGCGCTCGTCCTCGTCGGCCATGGCCAGCAGTTCGGCAAGCGTCATGCTTTGCGCGTCGGACGCGGTGAGGTGATAACGCGCGACAAATTCCCAGCGCGTGAAATAGGCTTCGAGTTCGAAATCGCGCACGTCAGCCGCCCACGCCATCGAGAGCAGGCGTCAGCCTGGCGCTGGATGTTCTGGCGGCATTATCGTGCATGCCCGCTAATTCCATGTGAGCTGAAAAGCCCATGGTAGCGCAATCGATCCGCCGGGTGTTGGAATTCAGGCGTTTCCGCGTTCGATACGGAAACCGCTGGCGGAATCAAAAGCAACGCGGCCGCGAATGGCCGCGACGCCTTCGAGTGGATCCGGGTAACTCCAGATGGCATTCTCACGATCTGCGAAATGCCAGTAGCGGGTTTCGCCCTTGATCGGGCAAAAGGTCGAGTGTCGACTCTCGCGCGCATCCAGGTCGGCCAGCAATTCGGGTGCGAAGTAGTAGACCGGCGCCAACTCGCGCCCGCGGTAGTACTCACGCAGCTCGATTGCTTGCTCGCTTTCGGCAACCCGCTGATCGTGGAAAAATATTTCGAAACCGGCATCGACGACCCGCGTCGTGGCATGGTGTTCGCGCTTGCTCATCGGTAACGCTCCTGTCTGCCCCTGATCGGCCTAGCGTATCACGACGAAAAGCGAGCCGCCGTTGCTATCGGCCCGGGTGATGCATCGGTGCTGCTGCGGGTCGAACACAACGGCAGCCATGAGAAACGGGTGTCACGGCAAGCTTCGCGACCATGCCTGGAAGCGCGGGAACCAGGCCGGCCGATAGGACGGCTTCAGGATCCGGACGGATCCTGGTCTAGCGCAAAGTCGTGAATGAACCCGGTCAAACGTTGCCACACGGCATCGACCGGGATGCCGTTGATACACTCCATCTGGCATCCCGGGTAGAAACAGTCAGCCTTGCAACCGGGATCGTACTCGATGGTAGCGTGCATCGGGTCAGGCGCCGCCCAGTTACGCGGGCTGTGCCTGCCGAAAACGGCAAAGGTAGGCCTTTTCCGGGCAACCGACAGGTGCATCAGGCCATTGTCGTTGCCGATGTAACAGGCGGCCCGGTCGAGCAGGCTGGCGGCTTCGTAGAGATCCAGGTCGTCGAAAACGGGCAGGCTCTCGTGTTTCATGTGATCCCTGACCTGCTCGGCAACCTGCTTTTCTCCGGGCCCGATCAGGAAGAATATCTGCCCCGCGTAGCGCTCGACCAGGCGATCACAAATCTGCGCATACCGCTCCGCCGGCCAGACCTTGAAGGCTCTCTTGGACACGGGCGATACGGCAAACAGCGGGCCGGGCTTGATTCCCCACTGCTCGAACCTGGCCTCGAATCTCTGCCGGGCTGCTGCGGGAACAAAAAAATCGAGGCTCGAGTCAGCCGACTGCAGGTCGAGCACGCTGAGCATCGACAGTTTGCGTGCCGCGACATAATCGATCTCTTCCGGCATCGTCATGGCGTCGGTGAAGCACCAGGAGTGCTTCCTGTGGGCCAACCCGATTCTGCGCGGGATTCCGCTCAGGCGGGCAAAATGCGCGGTCTTGGAACTGCCGGAAAAATCGACCAGCACATCGTATTTGCGCCGCCGTACCTCGAGCAGCAATGACCAGAGTTCCCTCGCTTTCCAGCGCACGCAATAAACGTGGCGAACGTAGGGGCTGTTGTCGTAGATCGTGTTGGCCGGCCTTTGCGTCAAAAAATCGATTTCGCAGTCGCCGAGGTTCGTTGCCAGGGTGCGTACCGCCGGCGTTGTCATCAGGACATCGCCGAGCTGTTTCAACTGGATACAGAGAACCCGAGTCGGTTTATGTCCCTGCCCTGAACTCATTCCTGTCCTGACGCTGTCAAGTCAATACCCGTTCGAGCCGCAACCGGTACCGACGGATTTCGTGCAACCGATAAAACAGGTCGAGGCTGGCAACACAAAGCCGGGGCTGGAGACAGGTAGCACGCTACCCGCAAGCGTGGTGATATCAATGTATTTCAGCCCAGGTCGTCGTGTCGCAGTCAGCGGAACCCCGACTTCCTGCCGTTTCGTCCGCTCCGCGATCATGTCCGGCCAGCGGCCGGATCATCGTTGAAAATTCTATGGTTCACCAAATCAAGATCGCGTATTATCTGGAGTGCCAAATGACTAGTCAATCCTCGCCGTGCCGCGATCGAGTCCAGCCAGGCGGAAAGATACCGGGCTCCTTTGCGAGCATATCCTGTCGTCAATAAAACACCGAGATGCCTGAAGCCTCAGTTAATGCTGAATTGACTCTCGAGTCGAGCCCGATCGCCCGCGGCAGGGAAAGAACCTGTTTCCGGCATCCGCAGGATCCTGCAAAAATAATCAAGGTTTCTGCCGGCAGCGAGACGACCCAGTCGACCCGAGAGATCAAGTTCTTCGAGGACCTGGAAAGAGCCGGTTTGAGCGATTACAGCCATTTGCCCCGCTACCACGGCACGGTTGAAACCAACCTCGGCCAGGGACTGGTGCTGGAGCTGGTGTGCGACCACGACGGGGATGTATCCCGATCACTGGAATGGTATATCGATGACGGCATGACCATCGCCGAGGCCGAGGAGCACCTCGAACAACTGCATCGATACCTGCTCGAAAACCGGATAATTTTCAACCACGATTTGTGTTGCGCCAACCTGCTGCTGCAGAAAAAAACTCCCGACTCCACCCGCCTGGTGATCATCGACGGCCTCGGCGACGTGGTATCGATCCAGTGGCTCAACCGCTTCCCGTCGCACGTCCGCGCCAAGATAAGCCGGCGCTGGACCCGGTTCATGGAGCGGTTTTACGCCGAAAAGTATGTCGTCAGACGCCAGCAGCAAAGCTCCTGAATGGCTGGCGCAAGTGATCTGCAGATGCGACTGGTTGATGCGGCGGCCCGCTGCGCTCGACTCTCCGGGTTGACGTGATGCCACTGAAAGTAGCCCACCTGACCGACAGTATCAGTAACAACGGCGTGACTCGCGTATTGTTGACCCTGACCCGGGCCATGGCGGCTCGCGGTGTCGATACGACGCTGCTGATTTTCCGCCCGGCGGAAAACAAGGCGTTGGCCGACCAGTTCGAGTGCGAGATCAAACTGCTGGAGATGCCCGCCGACCGGCCGAGGCACAGATTCTGGAACTCCAAATGGGATGTCCTGCGCTTCGCCGGGGAAGATTCGGCGCTCGTCGACGACTGGGCCCGCGAAAACTCGGCCGACTTCGTTTTCATCCACGGCCGCCCTATCCTGCGTTTTTTCCGGACGCGGACAGCGCACGCCGTGGTGGCACACAACACCAAGTCCAAAATGTTTCTTCCCGGCTTCGGCTCACCGCGTCGACCATTGATTCGCTCGCGGGTGCACAGGATTTACAGCAGCCAGCCGGTGATTTCGGTTTCCGAAGGCATTCGCCAGGATTTCATCGACGAGTTCGCTATCCGCCCGGACTCGATCGAAACGATCTATAACCCCATCGATATTGATCAGATACGGCAACTTGCCGCCGAGGATGTGCCCGACCTGCCCGCGAGGCCCTTTTTTGTTGCCGCCGGCAGCGCTCGCAGGGTCAAGCGTTACGATATCCTCATTCGCGCCTTCGCGCGCTGCGGTGTCGACGCCGACCTGGTCATCCTCGGCCAGGGAGAAAAGCTCGACGAATACAGGAAACTGGCCAATCGCCTGGGGGTCGGCGCGCGAGTGCATCTTCCCGGTTACCGGCCAAACCCCTACGCCTTTTTCCGGCGCGCACTGGCGCTGGTCGTGTCTTCGGACTACGAGGGGCTGCCTACCGGGATAATCGAGGCGCTGGCCTGCGGTATTCCCGTGGTCAGCACCGACTGCCCCTCGGGCCCGCGCGAGATACTGCAGGACGATATGGCCGATTTCCTGGTTCCCGTCAGAAACGTGCCGGCACTGGCGAATGCCATGCAAAAGGTCGTACGGCAGCCCTATACCTACCCCGAGGAACTATTTGCAAAGTTCGAGCCTTCCAGAGTAGCCGATGCATACCAACAGTTTGCTGCCAGACATCTCTGAACGACCGCGCGCGTGGTCCACGCTCGAGTATCTCGTCATCGCTTTCATGGCGCTGACCCCGGTCGTGTATCGCAGCTTCAACCTGTTAGGCCTGCTGATTATGCTGTTGGCCGTCTTCGTCGCGGTCAAACATCGCCGCGACCTGCCGGCAACAAGCCGTGCCCTGCGCTGGCTGGGTTACCTGCTGGCGGCCAACCTGTTGCTTGCGCTGGTATATGTCGCTATCGGACGTGATTCGTTCGACATCGCCAAGGATCCGCTCAAGTTGATTGCCATGATTCCGGTGATGCTTGCCGTGACGATTACCGGCCTGCGCAGCGACAGGCTGTACCTGGGCCTGGCGGCCGGCATGCTCGGCGCAGCGGTCGTCATCCTGTACCAGAACCAGGTCATGGGGCTGGCGAGGCCCGGCGAGGTCTACAATCCCAACCCTTTCAGCGAGGTGGTCATGGTATCCGGCGCCATGCTGCTGACCTCGATTACCCTGTTACCGGGGTGGCAAAAAATGTTCGCGCTCGCGGGCGCGCTGGCGGCGTTTTACTGCGTCCTGCTGAGCGGGGCGCGAGGAACGCTGCTGGCAATCGTTCCCATGTTAATCGTCGCGGCAATCGCGCTGGCAAGGTTTCGCCAGCGCGATGGTAGTCCTGCCCCTGCCTTGCCGAGGAAAGCCCTGTTCGCTATCGCCGGGTTGGCGCTCGTCGTTGCCACGGGTCTCGGCTACCAGTATGGCGGCAGCATGGTTGACCGCTTCGATACTGCAATCGAAGAGCTCGGCGCACATCAACAAGATCGCTCGAAATTCAGTTCAACCGGGATTCGCCTGGAGTTGTGGTATGCCAGCTGGCTGAGTTTCAAGGATGCCCCGTTAACCGGTATCGGCAGCGACAACCGGCGCAAGTACCTCGACGAGCTCGAGGCGAACGGCACCATTTTCCTGCACAATTATCCGTGGAGACATAATCACAGCGATTACCTCGACAGCCTGCAGCGCCAGGGATTGCCGGGTATGCTGATAGTCATCGGTCTCTACGGAATCCTGTTCAGCATTTACTGGCGGAGCCTGGCGGGCAGCAGCTCGCGCGAACATTTTGTCCTCGCCCTCGGGGGATTGTTGACGGTGACCGGTTACGCCACGTTTTCGCTGACCGAGGTACCGCTGCGCAACAGCCTGACCCTGGTTTTCTTCGGCATGCTTAACGCGGTCCTGCTGGGCCTGCTGCAACGCCCCGGCGCAAAGTCCGTATAACCCTGCCCGTTCAGCCGCGATGCAGCACGAGAATCCAGATCAGTGACCGAGGCGACCTCCACCGTGCTCATATTTCGGAAACGCCTGCTGTCGTATTCCGAAACCTTTATTGCCGACCAGGGACAAATGCTGCCGCGCTATCGCCCCGTGTACTGCGGCTATACGCCCGATGATTCCGGGCTCGGCCTGATCGAAAACGCCGATCGCCTGTTGCTGTCGGATTACAGTCGCAGTCCGGGCCTGGCCAAACTGCTGTTTCGTGCCGGCCTCGGCGGGGCAAGCCGCTGGCTCGATGCGATCGAACAACAGCGTATCGACCTGGTTCACGCACACTTTTTCAATGACGGTATCGACGCTCTCAGGCTCGGCCAGCGCCTCGGCAGACCCGTGGTCACAACGCTGCACGGTCACGATATCACCAAGCAGCCCGTGGATGACGGCGGCAGCGGCAGTGCCGCGCGGTTTTTCGCGCGCGTCGACTGTGTTATCGCGGTATCCGAATTCATCGCCGAACAGGCGATTCGCCGGGGCTGCCCCGAGCACAAGATCCGGCAGCATTACATCGGCATCGACCTGGACAAGTTCGACCAGGAAAAAGACGAGACCGCGCATCCTTCCCTGCTTTTCGTCGGACGCCTGGTCGAGAAGAAAGGCTGTACCTACCTGCTGCAGGCGATGGAAACGCTCAAATCGCGATTTCCGGATCTGCGGCTTACGGTCGTCGGCGACGGCGAGCTCCGGCCGGCACTGCAACAGGAATCCGTCGCCCGCAAGTTGAACGTGGACTTCGTCGGCACCGCGTCGCCCGCGCAGGTGCGTGAACAGCTGGCACGCTGCTGGCTGTTCGTCGCGCCGAGCGTCATTGCCGCCAGCGGTGACGCCGAGGGGCTCGGCATGGTGTTTCTCGAGGCGCAGGCGCTGCGCACCCCGGTGGTCAGTTTCCGCAGCGGCGGGCTGGTGGAAGCAGTGGCCGAGGGCAGCAGCGCCCTGCTGAGTGACGAAAAAGACATTGCGGGCCTCGCCGACAATATCGCCCAGTTGCTGGAAAACCGGTCACTGCGTCACAATATGGGTGCCGCCGGGCGCGAGCGGGTCGAACAGCTGTTCGACGTGCGCCGGCAATGTGCCAAACTGGAACTGATTTACGATAGCCTGCGTTGATGTTTGCCTCGGTTATTTTCACTACCTACAACCACCCGAAATGGCTGGAAAAAACCCTGTGGGGTTTTTCCGCGCAAAGCTACCGGGATTTCGAAATAATCGTTGCCGACGATGGCTCCGGCGACGAAACCCGTGCCGTGGTCGAATCCATGCGCGCGCAGATCGATATCCCGATTCAGCATATCTGGCAACAGGACGACGGCTTCCAGAAATGCCGGATTCTGAACAAGGCGATCGTCGCCAGCCGCGGTGAATACCTGATTTTCACCGACGGCGACTGTATTCCGCACCCGGATTTCGTCCGCAATCACGTCGAACTCGCGCGTGAAAACACGCTGCTTTCAGGCGGTTATTTCAAGCTTCCGCTCGACGTTTCCCGCGCGATTTCGAAACAGGACATCCTCGATGGCAACGCCACCCGCCCGGGCTGGCTGCTCAGGCACGGCGTGCCGTTTACCCCGAAAATCGCCAAGCTGATTTCCCACCCGTGGCTCGGTGCGCTGCTCGATGCGTTGACGATTACGCGCGCGACCTGGAACGGGCACAGCTCGTCGACCTGGAAGAAACACGTGCTCGCTACTAACGGTTTCGACGAGCGCATGCAGTATGGCGGCCAGGACCGTGAATTCGGTGAGCGACTGATGAACATGGGCATCAGCACGCGCCAGGTCCGTTATCGCTGCAGCTGCGCACATCTCGATCACGGCCGGGGCTACGCGCGCCCCGAGTCCATTGCCCGCAATCGTGGCATTCGCGAACAAACCCGTTCGCAGCGGATTACGCGCACCGATTACGGCATCGACAGCGCGGCGCCGCAAAATGCCGAATCCTGACCTCGACGCGCGCCAGCTCGAAAGCCTGCGGTCAGCGCTCGAAAAACGGCGCGGCGAACTCGAATTACTGCTGCGCAGCGGCACCGATGCGTCTGCACCGGTCACCCTGGATCAGCAATCGGTAGGACGTGTATCACGCATCGATGCGATTCAACAGCAGCAAATGGCGCGCGCCAGCCAGCAACAGGCCCGGCAAACCCTGCGCCGGGTCGAGCTGGCGCTGGGGCGTATGGCCGATGGCGACTACGGCTATTGCCAGCACTGCGGAGAAACGATTGCCTACGCGCGGCTCGAGGCGCAACCGTTTGCGTCCCTGTGCGTGGATTGCCAGCAAAACAGCGAAACGCGCTAGCGCCAGCCGTTCGATCAAAGGTACCAGTCGTACTCGCGCGGCAGGATATCGCCCATGAACGCGTCGAACTCGGCCTGTTTCACGTCGGCATAGATCCGCAGATAGTCCTCGCCGAGATAATCGCCGAGTATCTCGGCCGCACGCAGGCTGTCCAGCGCCTGCCACAGCGTCAGCGGCAGCAGCGGGTCGACCTCGGCGCCGGCATTGCCGGCATGCCTGGCTCCCGGGTCGAGTTGCGCCACGAGTCCGTGATGCACGCCCGCGAGCACCGCCGCGACCACGAGGTAGGGATTGGCCTCGGCACCCGCGACGCGATGTTCGATCCGGCGATTCTTGCCGTCGCTCGGTGGTATGCGGAACGCCACCGAACGGTTATTCTCGCCCCAGTCGCGGGTTACCGGGGTAAATTCATCGGGTTTGAAACGACGATAGACGTTCAGGTTCGGTGCGAACAACGCCATGGCCTCGCCCATGGTCGCCTGCAGACCGGCTACCGCCTGCCCCAGCCGCAGGTCACCCTCGCTTTTCGCCGGGTCGAAAATATTGTTACCGTCTTCGTCGAGCAGGCTAAGATGAATATGCATGCCGCTGCCCGACTGGTCGGCAAACGGCTTGGACATGAAACTCGCGTCGTAGCCAAGCGAGCGACTCACGCCCTGCACCGCGCGCCGCAACAGCGCGGCGTGGTCGGCAGCCAGCAGCGCGTCGTCCTGGTGCTGCAGGTTTATCTCGAACTGGGCGGCGCCGTATTCGCTGATCATCGACGTGGTTGGAATATGCTGGGTGCGGCAAGCCGTCTCGATAGCGCCCAGCACCTCGTCGAATTCATCGAGCTTGTCCAGCGACAGTACCTTGCCGCTTGCCTCGCGCTGACCGCTGCGCGGCGAAACCGCCGGCAACGGCGCGCCGCCGGCGGCGCGCGCGGCATCGAGCAGGTAAAACTCGAGTTCGACCGCCAGCCGCGGCCTGAGCCGCAGTGACTCGAAACGCTGCAGCACCTTTTTCAGCAGCTGTCGCGGTTCGTACCACAGCGGCTCGCCATCGAGCGAACTGCGGAACTCGCACAGTACCTGCGCCTTGTGACCGCCGACCCATGGAATCGGCACCAGCGTCCCCGCAATCGCTAGCGCGAACGCGTCGGGATCACCGTCGGAAAACCCGTAACCCATCGGGTCGTCGGTATTACCCATCACGTCGACCAGCTGCATCGCACCGCATACCGGCGATCCCTGGGAAAACACCGCTTTCATTGCGCTTGCGGGCAGTCGTTTGCCGATCGCGTTGGCGCACAGATCCATGATCAACACGTCGAGGTGGGTCACTTCCGGATGCGCGTCGATAAAACGCGCCAGTTCTTTAGCGGTGCCTGTCATGCTTCATCCCGTTCTGCGGTAAGCGGCTGCGAGTGGCCTCGGGCTGACACCACCGGCCGCGATCATTTCATCCGAGTGGATCTTGAGCTGGCGCATGAACCGCTGCCAGCGGCGATTGATCTTGCTGTCCGACACGGAGCGAAACACGTCGAACCAGTTGATCGCGCTGTGATTGCCGAGCCCGTCGATAACCACGAGCTGCGCTCGGTCGGGCGACAGTCGTTGAAACAATACGTTGGTACGGCGCAGGTCCTCGCTGAACACGACCTGGTTTGCGAGCAGGTATTGCTTCAGTTCATCGAGATAGGGGTAAAACTCTTCCACCGGGTAGCCGCGCTCGAAGTACCAGTACAGCGAATTCGAAACTTCGCCATCGTAATCGACAATCAGGTCGGTGACGAAACCCTCCCCGAGGTTGGTCGTGACCTTGCCGTAATAACGCGGCAGCTGGCTGTAGTCGGTAGCCTTGCGGCGCGCAAGGCGCCGGTAAAGCTCGAGCTCGCGGCGCGTTTGCTTGTTGCTGCTGCCCTTTTGCAGCTTGATGATCTTGCCCGGGTCATCGGGATGCCGGTAGCAGATACGTTCCTGGCCTTCGCCGATCGGCTCACCGGTGATCTGAATTGTTTTCTGCTTCATCTGCCTGGCGTGGAAACCACGGTACCCGCCCGCTCGCTGTTGTATCCTCAACGGGCTTTGTAATACCCTTGATGCATGCCGCTCAGCCAGCAGGAAATCGAAACCTACCAGCGCGACGGCCTGGTCGTTCCCGCCGCATTTCAGCTATCGCGGGCGGTCCTGGCACGCATCGACGCGCTGTATCGAAAGCTGCTCGCCGACAACCAGGGCAACCCGGATTTTAGCGCCGATTTCATCCTCGGGCCACACCTCGACGCGGGCGGCGCCTACGGGGTCAAGGGCGATCCCGCCTGGCTCGAGTTCGCGCGTATCCCGCAAATACTCGACATGGTCGAGCAATTGATCGGTGAAGATTTCATCCTCTGGGGCATGACCATCTTCGGTAAACCGGCACACAACGGCAAGGCAACGCCGTGGCACCAGGACGGTGATTATTATCCCATCGAGCCGCTGGAGACGCTGACCGTCTGGATCTCGCTCGACGGCTCGACACCGGAGCAAGGTTGCATGCGCTTTATTCCGGGCTCGCATCGCGATCACCGGATCTACTCCCACCACTTCGAACACCGTGACGATTACACCCTGGCGCAGGTGATCGACGACGACCAGGTCGACCTGTCGAGCGCGCGCGATGTCGTGCTGCAGCCAGGACAAATCTCGCTGCACGACGTTTACCTCGTACATGGTTCCGAAGCCAATCGCTCCGACCGCCGCCGCATGGGGCTGGTGTTGCGCATCATGCCGGCAACGAGCTTCTACAATCACGACAGCGGCAAGCTCAAGGAAGACGCCGGGTCCTCGCACGGTTACTCGAACCGCGCGCTGTTCCTGCTGCGCGGACAGGATCGTAGCGGACGCAACGACTTTTTCCGGGGGCACGCCTGACATGTCACGCATCGGCTTTATCGGCGTCGGCGAACTGGCCCGCTACACGATCAGGGGCTGGCGCCGCGGCGGTTACGAGAAACGCATAAACCTGAGTCCGCGCAACGCGCAAAACGCGGCCGAACTGGCACGGGATCATGCCTGCGACGTCATGCCCGACAACCAGTCCGTGGTCGACAGCAGCGACCTGGTGTTTCTCGCCACGCGACCCGAGGACTGTTTCGATGCACTGGCCGGGCTGGATTTTCGGCCCGACCAGGTCCTGGTCAGCGCGGTTGCCGGGGTCGCCAGCGACCGTTTGCGCGATTCTTTGACGAACAGCGCGCTGAAAATCGTGCGCGTCATGCCGGTCAGTAGCGCGCAGGCCGGCTACAGCCCGACCCTGGTCTATCCCCGTCACCAGCCTGTTTGCGACCTGTTCGATCGCTGCGGTCGCGCAATCGCGGTCGAGCAGGAGCGACAGTTCGACCAGGGCACCATCCTCGCCTGCGTCTACTCCTGGTATTTCGCGTTGTTCGATCGCCTCGTCGAAGCCACCGGCGGTGATGACCTGCCGGCCGAGCTGGCGGCCGAACTGGTCGTCGGCATGGCGCGCGGCGCGGCTGACCTGGCCCTGTCGCGTCCGACGGACAGGCCCGGCGACATCGCCGACGAGATCGCGACCCCGGGCACCTATTCGCGCCTTGGCCTCGACCTGCTGCGCGACGAAGCGGCCTTCGATGCCTGGCAACGGGCCTGCGACCTGCTGCGATCTCGCCTGGCGACGGATTGATTTACCCTTTTGACCGATGTTTTGCGCCGTTATGACTGAATTTTTCCCGCGCTGAGGCGGTCGAAGACACGCATGCAGACATCAAAATTCATTCGCTGGCACGAAAAACAGCTGTATTTGAGCTTTGCCTGGTTGCTGAGCTGCCTGCTGTGCGGCTTCCTGTTCGCCACGGTCGTCGAATACGTCGCCAAGTACGCAGCGGGGATATTTACGATTTTGTCCCTGCTCGGTCTCTACGTTATCGGCATTGCCGCAATCGAGCTGTTTCGTCGCTTCTGGATGCAGTTTTCCTTCGCCCAGTTCTGCTCCAGTTCCGCTACCTGCAAGAGCTGCGGCAGCTACGGCCTGTTCGACGTGCGCCGGGAAACCTGGCCGATTTACGCGCGCTGCGACAAGTGCGGCTACAGCTGGGTCATCGGTAGCGAGGATGACGAGTAATTTCGCACCGCGGGCGATGACAGGGATCGCATTCGCGACCAGCGGGTCGAGCGACGCAAACGGTTGCGGGCAAGCAGCCCGGTTAAGACGCGGACTCGCATGGGCTGCGCGGAGTTCTGTACCCTGGCGCCAGTATCCTCGCCGGGCACGTCATGGCCGCTAGCGACACCTGTATCTACCTCGGCCAGGCACTGGCCGACTACGGCTTCAGGGACGGGCACCCGCTCGGCCCGCAAAGACACGATGCGTTCAAGACCGAGTTGCTCGCGCGCGGCCTCGATCGGCAGGTGGTGGTGCAGCAGCCGGTCGCCGCCGGCACCGATATCATTCGCCTGTTCCACACCGCGGATTACGTCGACAGGGTACGTGATTTCTCCGGCAGCGGTCGGGGTTACCTCGACGGTGGCGACACACCCGCCTTCACCGGCATGTTCGAAGCCGCCAGCCACGTGGCCGGGTCGGTAACCGATGCAATCGACCGCATCATGCGCGGTGAATTCAGGCGCGCGTTTTCGCCGATCGCCGGGCTGCACCACGCGCGCCGGCACCTGGCCGCCGGTTTCTGCGTATTCAACGACTGCGGCATCGCGATCGAGTACCTGCGCGCGCAGTACGGAATCCGGCGCGTGGCCTACATCGACATCGACGCGCATCACGGCGATGGCGTTTTCTACAGCTTCGAGGACGATCCCGACCTGCTGTTCGCCGATATTCACCAGGACGGGCGCACGCTGTATCCGGGCACCGGCTTCGTCAACGAGACCGGCATCGGCGCCGCCAGGGGAACCAAGCTCAATATCCCGGTAGCGCCATTTTCCGACGACCGTGTATTCCACGCGGCCTGGCCGCGGGTAGAGGATTACCTGCGCAGCCACGAACCCGAATTCATCCTGCTGCAGTGCGGCGTCGACAGTATCAAGGGCGATCCGATTACCAACATGGAGTTCAGTCCGGCAGCACATGCGCACGCGGCGGCGCGTCTGCGTGACCTGGCCGACGAATACTGCGACGGACGCATGCTGGGCATGGGTGGCGGCGGATACAATCATGCGAATATCGCCCGCGGCTGGACCGCCGTGGTCGAATCGATGGCGCAGGCCCGGGACCAGGACTAGACGTCAGCGGCGATCGCCGCTCGAGGTTACCTGCGCCGATCGATAGCAGCCGTTGCCGCCGAGGATTGACGCGCTATTCCCAGGAAACGTATTCGGCGTCCTGCACCGCGGCCTGCAACAGGTCGAGCAGCGGCAGCGCGCGCGTATGCAGGCTGATCCTGGGCTGGTCCTCGTCGGTATCGCCGACGTCGTCATCCGCCGGGGATTCCCGCGCCAGCGCCGCGCGCAGGTTGTCGAGCGCCTGCGCGACGTCGCCCGCATCGATCGCACCGGGCACACGGGTGCCGAAATCCATCATTTCGAGCATGCGCAGGCCGACGTCGCCGAACATCGTGATACTGGCATGCGCCTTGCTCCGGAAAGTGATCAGCATGACGGCAGCTAGCCTCGATCGAGTACGTATTGCAGGATACCGCCTGCCTCGTAGTAGGCGACTTCGTCGCGCGTGTCGATCCGGCACAGCACGTCGATCGCGAGTACGCTGCCGGTCCGGTCGGTAACCGACAGCTCCAGCTTCTGTCCCGGCTGCAGGCCGCCCTGCATGCCGCTGATCGATATCTTTTCGTCACCGCTCAGCTTGAGCTGTTTGCGATCGAACCCGTCGATAAACTGCAGCGGCAGTACACCCATGCCGATCAGGTTGGAGCGGTGGATACGCTCGAAGCTTTCGGCAACAACCGCGCGTACGCCGAGCAGGCGCGTACCCTTGGCAGCCCAGTCGCGGCTGGAGCCGGTACCGTACTCCTTGCCGGCAATCACGACCAACGGGGTACCCGCCTGCAGGTATCGCATCGCCGCATCGTAGATGCTCAGGCGTTCGCCGCTGGGTACATGACGGGTATAGCCGCCCTCGACGTCGGGCGTCATTTCGTTACGGATGCGGATGTTGGCGAAAGTGCCGCGCATCATGACTTCGTGGTTGCCGCGGCGCGAACCGTAGGAATTGAAGCCGCTGCGCTCGATGCCCTTGCCGATCAGGTACTGCCCGGCCGGGCTGTCGACCGCGATCGCGCCGGCCGGCGATATATGATCGGTGGTAATCGAATCACCGAACATGGCGAGAATAGCGGCATTGACCACCGGCTCGAGCTGGCGGCTGTTGTCGAG
This sequence comes from Gammaproteobacteria bacterium, assembly GCA_030066085.1. Lineage (GTDB taxonomy): Bacteria > Pseudomonadota > Gammaproteobacteria. The sequence goes on from JASJCI010000013.1 coordinate 63,795, forward strand.
GCTGAAGTAAGGAGGATTGCGGATGTAGGTCGACTCGTCGTCCCATGCATAGGTGGTGGAGCCATCTACCTCGATGCTGCGCCAGTTGTCGTCACCGGAAAAAACATCGGCGTACTGTTGCTCGAACATGCTTTCGGTGACCTTCATGACCTCGTCGGCAATCGCCTGGTTGCTGGGCCAGACATCGCGCAGGTAGACCGGCTGGCCGTCGCTGCCGGTACCCAGCGGCTCGCTGGTGAGATCGACCGCGGTGCTGCCGGCAAGCGCGTAAGCTACCACCAGCGGCGGTGACGCGAGCCAGTTGGCCTTGACCCGCTGGTGAATGCGCCCCTCGAAATTACGATTGCCTGACAGTACGCTGGCCACCGTCAGCTGGCCGTCGACGACCTGTTGCTCGATCTGCGCCGGCAGCGGCCCTGAATTGCCGATACAGGTAGTGCAGCCGTAGCCGACCAGGTTGAAGCCGATAGCGTCGAGTTCCTGCTGTAAACCGGTCGCCTCGAGGTACTCGGTGACAACCTTGGAACCCGGCGCAAGCGATGTCTTGACCCACGGCCGGGTCGACAGGCCACGCGCACGAGCATTGCGCGCGAGCAGTCCCGCCGCCATCATGACCTTCGGGTTGGAAGTGTTGGTGCACGACGTAATCGCGGCAATCACGACGTCACCATCACGCAGGGTTTCGTCCGCATCGCGCCCACCGTCGCTGGCGGCGCCGATGAGCGACTCGGTCGCGACCTTGATCCCCGACAGCGAGACGCGGTCCTGCGGCCGTTTCGGGCCCGCCAGCGAGGCTTCCACCGAGTCGAGCTCGAGGGTGAGCACGCTGCTGAACTCGGGATCCGGGGTATCCGCCTCGTACCACATTCCCTGCGCGCGGCAATAGGCTTCGACCAGCGCCAGGCTTGCCTGGTCGCGGCCGGTCAGCTGCAGGTAGCGCAGGGTTTCGTTATCGATCGGAAAGAAACCGCAGGTGGCACCGTATTCCGGCGCCATGTTGGCCAGCGTGGCCCGATCGGCCAGCGGCAAGTCGGCCAGGCCCTCGCCGAAAAACTCGACGAACTTGCCGACCACGCCATGCTCGCGCAGCATCTGGGTTACCGTCAGCACCAGGTCCGTGGCGGTGATCCCCTCGCGCAGGCGGCCGCTGAACTGGAAACCGACCACCTCCGGGATCAGCAGCGAAATCGGCTGACCGAGCATACCGGCCTCGGCCTCGATACCGCCCACGCCCCAGCCGAGCACGCCGAGGCCGTTGATCATGGTGGTGTGCGAATCGGTACCGACGAGGGTATCGGGGAAGGCGTAGGTTTTGCCGTCGGTCTCGGTCGTCCATACCGCGCGCGCGAGGTATTCGAGGTTGACCTGGTGGCAGATGCCGGTGCCGGGCGGCACGACGCGAAAGTTGTCGAAGGCAGATGCGCCCCACTTGAGGAAGCGGTAGCGCTCGTCGTTACGCCTGACTTCGAGCGCGACGTTGGCCTCGAACGCGCCGGGCGTCGCGAATTCGTCGACCATGACAGAATGGTCGATGACCAGGTCGATCGGTATTTGCGGATTGATGCGGCCGGGGTCCTTCCCGGCGGCATCGCGCATCGCGGCCAGGTCGACCACCGCGGGTACCCCGGTCAGGTCCTGCATCAGTACCCGGCTCGGCCGAAACGCGATCTCGCGCTCCGATCGCCGCTGCGCCAGCCATTCACCAAAGGCACGAATGTCGCCGGCAGCGTCTTCGCCGCCGCACTCGAAGCGCAGGATGTTCTCCAGCAGCACCTTGAGCGAGTAAGGCAGGCGACGGATTTCCGGCAGCTCGTTCGCGGCCAGCTTTTCGAGACTGTAGTAGTGGTAGGTGCGACCGCCCAGTTCCAGGGTAGAGAGGGTGTCGAAGCTGTTACTTCCGGGTTTCATAGCGACCTCCGGGGCAGGCAACCGGGTGATTATATCGCGTTATTCGCAGGTGAAATGGATGACGTTGGGATCATCGAGGTCGACCTTTTTACCGAGACTGATATTACCCGAGCCGAACAGGGTAAATTCCTCGCGGCGCAGGAAGACGTCCTGCCCCTCGCTGGAACGAATGAAGGTGCCGTTGGTGCTCTGGTCGGTGATGATGAATTTACCGCGGCGATGCTCGATACGCGCGTGGTAGCGCGAAATCAGGTCGCCCTTGACGACCAGTTCGCAATCCTTGCCGCGGCCCATGGTGTAGGCCGTGGTCTCGGTCGGGATCGAATGTGATTCGCCCGCATAGTCGAGGGACAGGCTCTTCACCAGGTCGGCGCGCTGGGGATTGGTGAAGCTGCTGGCGGTGGCCATATTGGTGATATCGCCCTCCTGTTCCCACGCAAACAGGTAGATATCGAGCTGTTCGTTGCGCCCCTTGACGCGCAGACGGTCGTACGGGCGCATGTTGTTGGACAGCTCGGCACTCTTGATCAGGAACGCGATTTCCTGGGTACACAGGATCTGGCGCGCCTTGGCCATGCTGGCGATGCGCGCGGCAACGTTGACCGTGTCGCCGAAAATATCGTCGTTTTCGAGGATCGCGCTGCCATACTGCATGCCGATGCGGATCGATACGCCGATCGTCTCGGGCGAGCGATCGTCCTCCATCGTTTCCTGGATTGCGCGCGCGGCGTAGACCGCCATGTCGACGTCGGTGAAGAAAACCAGGATTTCATCGCCAATGGTTTTGACCAGCTTGCCGCTGTGGCGGCGCGATATCGAAATCAGCGTATTGAGGGCCTTCGAGATCCGTTCGCGCGCGAGTTCGTCACCCATGTTCTCGTACATGGCGGTACTACCGGCCACGTCGGCGAACATAACAACGCAATTGATCGTTTCTCGAGCCACTAAACAGTTTCCCTGGCGATCCCGCGGCAGCTCATTGCCGGCTTCCGGATACCGCCCAGCCGCGACATTCGGACAAGATCAAGTTTATTGCTTTCGGAATCATTCGGAAGCGACGTCCCGTTAGCCTGCGAGTCTATCACGCCCGATCCAGCGCTTCCTTAAGTTTATATAGCATCTTACTGAAAAATATGAAATTTCGATAGGCCCGATCAGCCATTTTGAGCGCCGATATAATCGATCGCGCGATCAATTCTGGCAAGGCTGCGCGGCTTGCCGAGCAACTCGACGGTCTGATCGATCGGCGGCGAAAACGAGCCCCCGGTTAGCGCCACGCGCAACGGCTGCCCCACCTTGCCCATACCGACATCGAGTTCCTCGGTAATCGACGTGATGACCGCATGGATATCCTCCGTTTGCCAGCTGGAAAGTGCTTCGAATTCATCACGCAGACGCTGCAGGGGCTGCAGCGCATCGGTCCCGAGCGCTCTTTGCGCGGCTTTCGGGTCGTAGTCGGCAAAATCCTCGAAACAGTAGCGGATGCTGTCGGCGAGCTCGTTGATGGTTGCGCTGCGCTGACGATACAGGTCGACGATATTCGACAGGTCGAGTTCGGGATCGACATCGATACCCACGTTGTGCAGGCGCTCGCGCACCAGCGCGACGATTTCATCGAGTGGCGACGCGACGAGATAATGCTGGTTGATCCAGTTGAGCTTTTCGGTGTTGAATGACGCCGCCGACGAGTTCAGGGCCTCGAGCGAGAACAGCTCGACCATTTGCGCGCGGCTGAAAATCTCCTGGTCACCGTGCGACCAGCCCAGCCGCACCAGGTAATTGAGCATCGCGTCGGGCAGGTATCCCGCCTCACGGTACTGCATTACGCCGACCGCACCATGGCGCTTGGACAGGCGCTTGCCGTCGTCGCCGAGGATCATCGGCACGTGCGCGTAAACCGGCACCGGAGCGTCCAGCGCGTTGAGAATATTGATCTGGCGCGGGGTGTTGTTGACATGATCGTCGCCGCGAATGACGTGGGTAATAGCCATATCCATGTCGTCGACCACGACCGACAGGTTATAGGTCGGGCTGCCGTCGCTGCGCGCGATGACCAGGTCGTCCAGCTCGGAATTGGCCACGCTGATACGACCCTTGACGCAATCATCGAACTCGACGACACCCTCACGCGGATTACGGAAGCGCACCACCATCGGCGTTTTGCCGTCCGGACGCAGGCCGAGGTCGCGGCAGCAACCGTCATAACGCGGTTTTTGCTTCGCCGCCATCTGCTCCGCGCGCAGCGTGTCGAGACGCTCCTTGCTGCACTGGCAGTAGTAGGCATCTCCCTGCGCGAGCAGTTGCTCGATCACCTCGAGATAGCGGTCGAAGCGACGGGTCTGGTAAAACGGTCCTTCGTCACAATCGAGCCCGAGCCAGGCCATGCCATCCAGGATCGCCTGCACCGATTCCGGCGTCGAGCGCTCGAGGTCGGTATCCTCTATCCGCAGCACGAACTTGCCGCCGGTCGCGCGACTGTAAAGCCAGCAGAACAGCGCGGTACGGGCACCGCCCACGTGCAGCACGCCGGTTGGACTCGGAGCGAATCGGGTTTTGATCATCGACTATCCCGCTTGTCTGAAACGCGCGGTATTCTACCGAATAAAGCCGCTCGAAGCTGGTTATTTTATGCGCCGACGCGAGCCGCGAACCCCGCCATGGCGGGTCAGTACTTTTTTCGTATCTGCAGTACCGAGCCAGCCTGTTCGAGGCGCGTATGCCTCAGAAACGAGTTGCCGAGCAATACCTCGGAGGGCTGGTTACCGGCTATCACGGTTGCCTCGACGTCACGCACCAGGATGCCGCCGACGCTGACCGAATCCAGCCTGACCTGCCACACCGGCACGACCGCCGCCGCTGTCTGCGCCTGGCCAGGGGTACCGTCGCGGCGAAAATCGACGCCAAGGCTACGCGCCTTGTCGCCGCTGAGCGTGACCAGGGTTGCGCCGGTATCGACCAGGAAACGGGTGGATTGCCCGTTGATTTCGCCCTGCACGAAGTACATGCCCTGCTCGTCCGCGAATACCTGCGTACCGCTGCGAGCAGGCTTTTTGAAATTGCCGGCAATCGTCTGGTTGAGACCGAGTTCGACAGGCTCGCCGTCGATCACCACGACCGCGCCGCGGCCGGACGCGGACTGCAGCAGTACGCCGGCGAAGGTCTCGCCCTTGCCGACCACTTTTTGCCGGTCGCCGACCTGCAGCAGGGCCTTGTCGGCAAACAGCGCAAGCACCCTGACCTGCAGTTCACCTGCCGCAAGCGGCGAACCGAGCAGGCAAAAGGCGAGTAGCAAGACAAATCCACGCATCGATTTACACCAGGAACAGAATCAAATGCATGCAGGCCAGTGCATACAGGCCTGCCAGCACATCGTCGAACATGATGCCGAAGCCACCGCTCATGCGTTTATCCGCCAGCCTGACCGGCCAGGGTTTGACGATGTCGAACAACCTGAATAGCACAAATCCGCCGATTATCCACGGCCAGCTCGGCGGGATGGCAATCATCGTGATCCAGTAACCCACCAGCTCGTCCCAGACGATAGCGGAATGATCGTGTACCCCGAGCGCCTCGCTGGTGTAGTGACAGAGATACACGCCGAGGGCAAACGCGGCGCCGACGACCGCCAGGTAGGTGTACCAGGGCAACTGCGCCAGCAGCAGGAAAAACGGGATCGCGACCAGGGTCCCGGCGGTACCGGGTGCGCGCGGTGCCAGCCCCGCACCGAAGCCCAGCGACAGCAGGTGGCGCGGATCGCGCAACATCGAGGGTTCGATTCTTACCGTCGTCATGTCGGCATCCCGCTATCGCGACACGGCATTTTCCCGGTTTCACGCAAAATGATTGAACCCCCGCGCCGCTGACAGGTCGATCGCGCGGCCATTGTGCAGCAGGACATAACCTTCATCGGTAGTTTCGCCGACGATCGTCAGCGGACAGCTCGGGTTGGCGCGATTCCAGCCGGTCAGCGCCGGTTCGGCGTGCCGCGCCACGCAGCAGCAAATTTCGTAATCGTCACCGGCACCCAGCGCATGGTCGAACGCATCCTGTTCGCGAATCCACGGATCGACCGGCAGCCGCTCGCGTTGCAGGCGCGCACCGCAGCCGCTGGCTCGCAGCAGGTGGCCGAGATCTGCCTGCAGGCCATCGGACAGGTCGATCGCGGCACTGGCATGCTCGCGCAGGAAACCGCGCAGCTCGAGCCTCGGCTGCGGTCGATGCAGCGCGCGCAACGCGCGCGCGGCCAGTGCGGGCGGCAGCTCGATCTCGCCCCGCGAGTGCGCCAGGCCGATGCCGGCGCGGCCGATTTCGCCACTCACCACGATCAGCTCACCCGCTTGCGCACCGGCGCGGGTGACGTATGCGGCGGCGGGCACCAGTCCCCCGACCTGGATACTGATCGATAGCGGACCGCGGCAGGTATCGCCGCCGATCAACGCGACGCGGAAGCGTTCGGCGGTCATTCGCAGGCTGTCGGCAAAGGCTTCGAGCCAGTCCGTATCAACCGCGGGCAGGGTCAGCGACAGCAGAAACCAGGCCGGCTCCGCGGCCATCGCCGCAAGATCGCTGAGATTGACCGCCAGCGCCTTGTAGGCGATATCGGCCGGATCGGCGTCGGCAGCGAAGTGTATACCGCTGACCAGCGTATCCAGGCTCAGTACCAGTTCCTGGCCGGCGGGAACCGACACTACCGCCGCGTCGTCGCCGGGCCCCAACGGCAGGTTGGCGGCGGGCAAACCGATGCCGCCGAAGTAATGCTCGATCAGTTCGAATTCACCCCGCGCCATCGTCCCTGCCCTCATGGGCCGCGGTTTCCAGCGGTCGCAGCTTCCGGGCCAGGGGATCTAGTACACCGTTGACGAACTTGTGGCCATCGTCGGCACCGTAGGACCTGGCCAGCTTGATCGCCTCGTTGATCACCGCGCGCCAGGGTATTTCGAGATGCGCCATCAGTTCCCAGGTGGCGATGCGCAGGATGCTGGTCTCGATGGGATCGAGCTGGTCGCGCGGCCGGTCGGTGAAGGCCTGCCAGGCGGCATCGATAGCGGTGAGGTTTTGCGGCACCTGGTAAAGCAGCTCGACAAAGTATTCCGGGTCGCCGCTCGCCACGCCCTGTTCCTCGATATACATATCGCGGATCCAGTCCAGTTCCTCGCCCGAAATCTGCCACTGGTAAAGCGCCTGCATGGCCTTGTCACGCGCATGCTTGCGTCCCTTGATATAACGCGCCTTGTCGTTCACGACAACGGCAGTCTCCGTCAGTCGATCTTGCGCAACAGGCTGATCATTTCCATCGCGCTCATGGCGGCATCGGCCCCCTTGTTACCGGCCTTGGTGCCGGCGCGTTCGATCGCCTGCTCGATGGTATCGGTGGTCAGGATCGCGTTGATTACCGGCAGCGAATGGGCCAGCGCGAGCGACGACAGCGCCTTGGCGCTCTCGTTGGCAACGATGTCGAAATGCGGCGTGGAGCCGCGAATAACCGCGCCGAGCGCAATCACCGCATCGTGCTTGCCAGCCACCGCGTACTTCTGCACCACCAGCGGTATTTCGAGCGCGCCCGGTACGTGACTGACGGTGATGTCACCATCGGCAATACCGGCGCGCCGCAGCGTATCGAGTGCAGCCTGCAGCAGGCTGTCGACGATAAACCCGTTGAAACGACCGACGACGATTGCAACTTTTGCCTTGTCGACGACCAGGTCGCCATCGATCCGCTTGATCTCAGCCATAACCAGACTCCTAATCCGAATAATACTCGACGACCTCGAGGCCGAAACCCTTCAGACCGTGGAAAATCTTGGGCGCGCTCAGCAGGCTCATCTTGCGCACGCCGAGATTGGCCAGGATTTGCGCGCCGATACCGTAGGTACGCTGATCGTCACCGCGTTCCTCGTCCGTGTGTCCCTGGATCATCGACTCGATCCTCTGCACCATGTCGCGAGGTGTTTCTGCCTGGCGCAAGAACACGATCACGCCTTCCCCGGCCTTGTCGATGGTCTGCATGACGTCATGCAAAGGCCAGCCGCGACCTTCCGTACCCGCCAGTGAATCGGTCAGCGTATTCTGTACGTGCACGCGTACCGGGATCGGTTTTTCCGGATCGATAGTGCCCTTGACCAGCGCGAGGTGCAGTTCCTCGGCAATACTGTCCTCGAACGCGAACAGGCGAAAGTCCCCGAAATCAGTCGGAAAGCGCGTCTCGACGATACGCTCGACCGTGTGCTCGTTATCGATACGATAGCGAATCAGGTCTTCGATAGTGCCAATCTTGAGATCGTGCCTGAGGGCAAATTTTTCCAGGTCCTTGCGCCGCGCCATGGTGCCGTCGTCGTTCAGGATTTCGACGATTACCGCGGCCGGTTCGAAACCGGCGATGCGCGCGAGATCGCAGCCGGCCTCGGTATGCCCGGCGCGAAACAGCACGCCACCCTTGCGCGCCATGACGGGAAAGATATGACCTGGCTGGACGATGCTCTCGGGCGTGGCATCGGCGCTGACCGCGGCCAGCACGGTAGTAGCGCGATCGGCAGCGGAAATACCGGTAGTCACGCCCTCCGCGGCTTCGATCGAAACGGTGAAGTTGGTAGCCATTTTTTCGCGGTTGTCGCCGACCATCAGCGGCAGGCGCAACTGCTTGCAGCGCTGCTCGGTCAGGGTCAGGCAGATCAGGCCGCGGCCGTACTTGGCCATGAAGTTGATGTGTTCCGGCGTTACCGCCTCGGCGGCCATGATGATGTCGCCCTCGTTCTCGCGATCTTCGTCATCCATCAGCACGACCATCTTGCCGGCCCTGATGTCGTCGATGATATCCTGCGTCGAGTTGAGCTTCATGTCGAAATCAACTGGTTTATTCATGGTCGATGAATCCCGAGTTTATCAGTGTTTGCAGCATTTGCCGGTTGTCGTGCGCGCTTTCGTGCCGGCCGGTGATCAGGCGCTCGAGGTAGCGAGCGATGATATCGACCTCGAGATTGACTCGCGTGCCCTCGCGGTAGTGGCCGAAAATCGTCTTCTGCTGCGTATGCGGCACTATATTAACATCAAAGCGATTCGCTTCGATCGCATTGACCGTCAGGCTGGTTCCGTCGAGCGTGACCGACCCCTTGACCGCGATGTAATGCTGCAACGACGGATCCACCTCGAAAAGATACCGCCAGGAACGCGCATCTTCCTGCATTTCGACCAGGGTCGCGAGTCCGTCGACGTGCCCGCTGACCAGGTGCCCGCCAAGCGCGGTATCGAGCGTCAGCGCGGTTTCGAGATTGACCGGACTGCCCTGGCCGAGCTGACCCAGGCTGGTCTTGTCCAGCGTTTCCAGCGAGACATCGGCAGCAAAAGCATGCGTTTCCAGTTCCACCGCGGTCAGGCAGGCACCGTTAACCGCGATACTGTCGCCGAGCGACCGTCCCGACAGGTCGAGATCCGCGGTATCGATTACGAGGCGCATGTCGCCACCGCGTGCTTCTACCCGGCGAACGCTGCCGACGGCCTGAACGATTCCGGTAAACATCAGTCGACCTCCAGGGTATAAATGCTAAGCGGCAACGCGCTGGCGTTATCGAAGGCGGCCCCGGCTTCGATCCCGGCACGGGCGATCGCCTCGGCGTCGTCGTAAACCTCCCAGGCGACGCGCATCGCGCCAAGCGCAAAATCGCTGCCCGATCCAACCGCCCAGAAACGGCTGTACTGGTCAACCTCGCGCAACGCGTACAGGCCGTAGATACCGCTGCGATTCATGATCAGGGCGTCGACCCGCGAGGACTCGTAGGCGTCGTCGTCCTCGTCCTTGCTGTTGAGGAAATACTCGTCCTTGAGGATCGGATGCAGCTGGCGCATGGATTCGAAAATCTGCATGCGCCCGCCGAAATCGAACTTGTCGGCATGGCGCTCGACCAGGTTCGATACCACCAGGTGATGTGCCGCGCTGCCGACGATACCGATATGGTTGTCGTCACCGAAGCGAATGATTTTTTCCGCGTCGGTCACGTATTCCGCGGCCTGCCAGGTATCGCCGAAACTGGTCAGGCTGTCCGCGGCGATGCAGGCGCGCCCGTTTTTCAACACGGCTACGATGGTCGACATGCTCTAGTTCTCCAGGGCCAGGGTCAGGCGCAGGTCGTCACCAACCTGGCGCTGCTCGCGCAGGCGCGTGTCGATACGCTGCTCCATCGCGGTCAGTTCACCGAGATCGAAACTGCCGCGCGCGGCATCACCCAGCAGGTGCGGCGCGAGGTACAGGATCAGCTCGTCCGCGAGGCCCGCGGCAACCAGGGCGCCGGCCAGTCCCGCACCGCATTCGCAGTGAACCTCGCTGATTTCGCGACCGGCGAGATCGCGCAGCATCGCCGGCAGGCAAACCCGGCCGTCCTCGCCGGCCTCGACCGCGATGACCCGGGCACCGCGCTGCTCGAGGCGGCTGCGGGCAGCGCTATCGGTCGAAGTCGTGTATACCCAGACTTCGCCACCCGTGGCAAACAGCTTTTGCGTACCGTCGAGACGCAAGCGCGAATCGACGATCACCCGCGGGGGCTGGCGCACGCCGCGCTCCTGGCCGAGTTGCTGCGCGTCGAGGCGTACGTCGAGTGACGGATCGTCGGCCAGCACCGTGCTGGCGCTGCTCAGAATCGCGCTCGCACGGGCTCGCAGGAACTGCACGTCGCGGCGCGCGGGCGCGCCCGTTATCCAGCGACTGGCGCCGTTGCGCAGCGCGGTTTTGCCGTCCAGCGAGCTGGCCATCTTGACGCTCAGGTGCGGCAGGCCGTGCAGCATGCGCTTGACGAATCCCGGGTTAAGTGCCCGCGCCTCGGCTTCGAGTATGCCGCTGTCGACGACAACGCCCGCCGCGCGCAGCTGATCCAGCCCGCGACCGGCTACCAGCGGATTGGGATCGGTCATCGCAACGACGACCCGCGCGGGGCGGCAGGCCAGTACCGCGTCGACACAGGGAGGTGTCCGGCCATGATGCGAACAGGGTTCCATGGTGACGTAGAAATCGGCGCCGCGAGGTATCTCGGCTGCCGCGATCGCGTTGACCTCGGCATGCGGGCCACCGGTATACTCGTGCCAGCCGGTAGCCACGCGGCGGTCGTCTTTCACGATCACGCAGCCTACCCGCGGATTGGGCTGGGTACTATAAAGCCCCCTGCGCGCGGCGCGCAGTGCTTCCGCCATCCAGGCCTCCGGGGGAGTGCCCATCAGCTTTCCTCATCGATGAGCGGCACCTGCCTCTGATGCATTTCCGGCGTCGGCTCCGAGGCCAGCCGATGAATGATTTCCTCGAAAGCCTGGATGTCCTCGAAGCTGAGGTAGACCGACGCGAAGCGGATGTAGGCGACCTGGTCCACGCGCTGCAGCTCGTGCATAACCATTTCACCGATTTCGCGCGACGAGACCTCGCGCGCGTCCAGTCCCGCCAGCTGGCGCTTGATGTGGTTGACCGCGTCCTCGATACGCTCGGCCGAAACCGGCCGCTTCTCCAGCGCTCGCATCATGCCGCTGCGCAGGCGCAGCTCGTCGAAGGCATCCCGGCTGCCGTCGCTCTTGATCACCATCGGCATGTTCAGCATCGGCGATTCGTAAGTCGTGAACCGCGCTCCACATGACACGCACTCCCTTCTGCGGCGCACCTGGGCCGATTCCGACGCCAGCCGCGAATCGACTACGCGAGTGTCCGGCGTACCGCAGAAGGGACACTTCATGTGACTGGATCAGGCCTCGCGGTAGACCGGCAGACGCTTGCAGATCAGGCCGACCTTTTCGCGGACGTTGGCGAGGACTTCCTCGTTACCCATGTCGTCCAGAATGTCGGCCATCCAGTTGGCAAGATCACGCGAATCCTGCTCGTTGAAGCCGCGGGTGGTAATCGCCGGCGAACCGATGCGCAGACCCGAGGTTACGAACGGTGACTGCGGATCGTTCGGCACCGAGTTCTTGTTGACCGTGATATGGGCCTTGCTCATGGCCGCGTCCGCGTCCTTGCCGGTAATACCCTTGCTGATCAGCGACAGCAGGAACAGGTGGTTATCGGTGCCGCCCGAGACCACGTCGTAACCGCGCTTGATGAATTCCTCGGCCATCGCGTTGGCGTTAACCAGGACCTGCTTCTGGTACTCGACGAATTCGTCGCTCATGACTTCCTTGAACGCAACCGCCTTGGCCGCGATCACGTGCATCAGCGGGCCGCCCTGGGTGCCCGGAAAAACCATCGAGTTGAGTTTCTTGGTGATCTCGTCGTTGGCCCTGGCAACGATGATGCCGCCGCGCGGTCCGCGCAGGGTCTTGTGCGTGGTACTGGTGCAAACGTCGGCATAGGGTACCGGGCTCGGGTATACGCCCGCCGCCACCAGGCCGGAAACGTGCGCCATGTCGACGAACAGGTAGGCGCCGACACTGTCGGCAATATCGCGAAAACGTTTCCAGTCCATGACGCGCGAGTACGCGGAAAAACCGGCCACGATCATTTTCGGCTTGTGCTCCTGCGCGAGCCGCTCGACTTCCTCGTAGTCGATCTCGCCGGTTTCGGCGTTCAGGCCGTACTGCACCGCGTTGAACAGCTTGCCGGAGAAATTGACCTTGGCACCGTGCGTCAGGTGGCCGCCATCCGCCAGGCTCATGCCGAGAATGGTATCGCCGGCATTCAGCAGCGCGAAATAGACCGCGGCATTGGCCGACGAACCGGAGTGCGGCTGCACGTTGGCATAATCCGCGTCGTAGATCTGCTTGATGCGCTCGATCGCGAGCGCCTCGGCCACGTCGACGTTTTCACAACCGCCGTAGTAGCGCTTGGCCGGGTAACCCTCGGCGTACTTGTTGGTCAACACGGAACCCTGCGCCATCATCACCCGCGGGCTGGTGTAATTCTCGGAGGCGATCAGCTCGATATGGTCCTCCTGGCGCTGCTCCTCGGCCACCATCGACGCCCACAGCTCGGGATCGAAATCGGCAATATTCATGGTTTTGGAAAACATCTTGTTATCCTCGCGGCAAAAAAGAACGTGATAGTACCAAATATGGCCGAAGAATCACGGAAAAAGGCGACAGATTAGGGCGTCGAAACGGCATCCGCGGGGCGCGCGGGCGATTCTGGTTGATTTCGAGCCCGGTCTTCCCATATTGTACTGACTTCTAACCGTAAACCACCGGAAAAACCCATGGACAGCGTCGGCATCTACACCCCGCCCAAAACCATCGAAAGCATCAATCCCGGCAGCGGAATTTTCGAATCCGCCCTGTCCGACAGCGAACTCGAGGTTACGCAATCGGCGCAGGACAAGCTGCACGAGATCATCTCGCAGACCGACGAGGACGTCTCCGCGATCAGGATCTATATCAGCGGCGGTGGCTGCGGCGGCCTGACCTACGGCATGACTTTTACCGACGACCACTCCCAGTTCGACACGTCGCTCGATTTTGGCGACTTCAGGATACTGGTCGACGTGGTTGCGCTGAATTACCTGCGCGGCGCGCAGATCGACTACGTTTCCGAGGTTGGGCGGGAGCGTTTCGTGTTTAACAACGTCTTCGCCGAAACCGGCGGCACCGGTGCTTGCGGCGGCTGCGGAGCAGCCCAGGGCTGAACCATCGTCCGCCGATCGCCAGCCAACGGAACAACGTGACAAAACCCGGCCCCGCGCCGGGTTTTGTGCTTCTGGTAGCGCCTTCCGGCAGCTACCGCGTCGCCGCCTATACCAAAGCGGCCGAATCCCTGGGTATGAATATCCTGGTGGTATCGAACAGCGAACACTCGCTGGTGCCTGAAATCGCGCGCGGCGTAACCGTCGATTTCGAAAATGTCGAGGCGGCACTGGCGCATATCCTGGACGCGGTCAGTGGCCTGGACATCGCCTGCGTGCTGGCCACCGACGACAGTTGCGTCGCGCTCTGCAGCCAGCTGGCCGACCATCTCGGGTTGCCGCAGAACAGCAGCGTTGCCGCAGCCAATACACAGCGCAAGGACCTCGGTCGCGAGGCCCTGCGCCGCGCGGGTTGCCGCCACCCCGATTTCGAAGTCATCGAGATCGACCGGGTCGACCCCGATCGGCTGCGGGTTTCGTTTCCGCTGGTCATCAAGCCACTGGGCCTGGCTGCCAGTCGCGGGGTCATTCGCGCCGATGACGCCGACCAGTTCTGTGCCGCGGTCGCGCGCATCGCGGCGATCCTCGATCAGGCCGGAATCGATGGATTCCCACGCAAACACCTGCTGATCGAGGGTTATATCGACGGTCCGGAGTATGCATTCGAGGGTTTCATGATCGAGGGCGAACTGCAGGTTCTGACCCTGTTCGAAAAACCGGAACCGCTCGAGGGACCTTTTTTCGAGGAAACCTACTACCTGACCCCGGCCCGGGTCGATGCGCCTGTCATGCACAGCCTCGTCGACGAAGTCGCGCGCTGCGCGGCCGCTTACGGCCTCAGTCATGGTCCGATCCATGCCGAGATCCGGCTGACGCAAGATGGGCCGGTGCTGGTCGAACTGGCCGCTCGCACCATTGGCGGGCAATGCGGCCAGCTGATCGAGTTTTCGCTGCAGCAGCGCCTCGAGGAGATCGTCATCAGCGGTATGTGCGGACACCTGCCCGAACGCGCCGATCGTGGCGAGGCGGCCGGCGTCCTGATGATCCCGATTCCGACCGCGGGTATCCTGAGCCGCGTCGAGGGCCTGACCGATGCCATGCGGGTCGAGCACGTGCGCGACGTCGAAATTCACGTCAGTCCCGGTTACGAATTGAAGCCGCTGCCGGAGGGCGCGAGTTATCTCGGGTTTATCTTCGCCCAGGGCCCTGACTTCGATACCACCTACGCGGCGTTAAAACAGGCGCATCAAAAGCTGCGTTTCGTAACCCGGCCGAAATGGGATCTGCTCCCCGTCGAGGGATAGCGCGGCGCGCTTATTTCTTGGCGCCCGGCGGGCGGAATCCCTCGGGTCTCTGCCCCATATCGCCTTCCTTGAACAGGAAACCGAGCATGTGCTGCTCGAGCACCTCCAGGCTGTTGGGATCGATTGTCGACAGGCCGTTCTCGTTGATGATCATGGTCTGCCGCTCGACCCACTGGCTCCAGCCCTCCGCCGACACGTTATCGAATATTCGCTGTCCGAGTTCCCCCGGGTACGGGACGCGCTCGAGTCCGGGCGCTTCCCTGCCCAGAACGACACATTGCACCATGCGAGTCATAACTACCTCGAATATAAAAAAAAGCAGCCGGGGTCCGGCTGCTTCGCATGATATCAGAGTCGGGGTTGCTCAGAAGGCATAATTCACGCCCAGCGCGAGAACCGGCCAGAACTCGTAGTCATCGAGTTCATCCTCGGCGTCGGCTTCGATCTCGCGCAGGAGCAGGTCCAGTTCTGCCTGGCTCAGGGTATTGGGACCAACGGGATTGACCGTGGCCTCGAAATCGACCTCGGTATCCAGCAGCGCTACCCCCAGATCGAGGGAAAACGAAAATCCGCGCTCACCGCCGGCCGCCCGTCCCCAGCCGATGCCGATGTAAGGCTGGTAAGAGTCCGCCAGTTCGACCTCGCCAGTAATGTCACTGGCAAAATCCGCGGGATCGAGGGGCTGGCCGCTGATCACGGTGCTGCCGACCAGCGTACCGGTGATATCGGCCGCGCCGGTATTGCGAAACATGCCCGCGGTCAGGCGGAAGCTGCCACCCGTGACATGCCAGTCGAGCAGCAACGCGTTGGAGCCGTAGTCGAAATCCAGTTCCGAATCGATATCGGTCTCGAAACCATCGTCTCCCACTTCCACGTCCTCGTCCTCGCCATCGAGATCGAGCGCGGCCACCGCAACGCGCAGGTTGACGTTTTCGGTCAGGCCGATGCCGAGGTCGAGGCCGATGCCGTTGGTTCCCGCCTTGGCGGCAACACCGAAATCCAGCGCGCCGGCCGGGGCGCAGAAAAGCACGAGGCAAAACGCTAATCCGAGTGATCTTTTCATGAGCAAGTTTTCCTCGCCTGCATTAAAATATCCACTGACTATAGGACATGAGGAGCTGTGCGCAGGATCAAATTTATCATCGACTTATGCCCACTTCTTCAGGTCGACTGTATCAATTTGCGATTAATTTACTATTATCAGCATACACATAGCGTATTCTGCATTCCCAAGGAGTTGCGTTGACGGGCTACACGGCACAAAGCGAGCAACAACCCCCTGTCAGTTACCAAATATCCAGCTGCGGCGTTACCCACACCGGTCACGTTCGAAACAAGAACGAAGATTCGATACTGGTGCACGACGACGAGAACGTCTGGATTGTCGCCGACGGCATGGGCGGGCATCACGCTGGGGATTTCGCGAGCCAGACGATCACCAACAACCTCAGCCTGTTCAAGCAGCATCCGTCGCTGGATGACAATATCCTTTTGCTCGAGGAAAACATCCTCAACTCGAATTCGATCATCCGCAAGAAGTCGGGCAATCTCGGGCGTAACGCGACCATCGGCAGCACCGTCGTCTGCGTCTACGTCTGGGGCAACCTGCTGTTCACGCTGTGGGCCGGTGACAGCCGGCTCTATCGCTATCGCGACGGCAAGCTCGAACGCCTGACCGAGGACCACAGTTACGTCGAGGAACTGGTGCGCATGGGCAAGATCGAGGCGCGTGACGCCGAAGAGCATCCCGCGGCCAACGTCGTACTCAAGGCGGTCGGTATCGACGACCGCCTGTGCATGGATTTCGAGTATTTCGAACTCCAGCAGGATGACATCTATATCATATGCACCGACGGACTTTATAAAGATCTGGACGAAGCGAATATAGCGCCTATTATTGAGTCTCATACCGAGAACATGAAACAGCTCTCGGAGACGTTGCTTGCGTCCTCGCTGGACGCGGGTGGAACCGACAATACCTCGATCATCACGCTGAAAATTCAGCAAAAGGATAATGATGTCTGAAGTTTGCGAATCGTTGATCAATGATTACATCGCGGGTTCGCTGAATATCGCCGACCTCGAGCAGGGCCTGGCGAGCCTTTTCGACGCCATGCCGGCGGGTCACGTCGATGCGCAAAACTACCTGCAGTCGCTCTATACCAGTGACAAGATCGATTCGAGCGGTTTCACCGAGATTTCGCAGGTCATTTCGAGGGTCAATATCCAGTCCACGCTGAAGAACAGCCAGGAGACCGACATCTCTTACTTTGCCGAGGACCGCACCCTGCACCTGACGGATCTGTCCGGCCTCGACATCGAGGCCGACGGCGACGATTCGGCCGACAAGACCGTTATTGTCCAGGTCGGTGGCAAGGCCGAGGACATCGAATCCTCCGAGCCGTCACTGGATAACACCGATCATTCGCCGAAGATCGTCGAAAAGCCGCACAAATCGGCGCGTTACGAAAATCTCGGCCCGGGCGTCACGCTCAAGGACCGCTTCGTACTGCTGGAAAAACTCGGCCAGGGCGGTATGGGAGTCGTGTTCAAGGCCAAGGACCTGCTCAAGGTCGAAGCCCAGGACAAGGATCCTTACGTCGCGATCAAGGTGCTGACCGACGCCTTCAAAAAGTATTCCGGCTCCTTCATCGCGCTGCAGCGCGAGGCGAGCAAGGCCCAGCGCCTGGCGCATCCAAACGTGGCGACCGTGTACGATTTCGATCGTGACGGCAACACGGTCTTCATGACCATGGAGTTTCTGCAGGGCAAGCCGCTCAACCAGCTGATCAAGGAACTGGCCAACAAGCCGCTGAAACTCGACCATGCGCTGCATATCATCGAGGAACTCTGCGCCGGCCTTGCCTACGCCCACGAGAAGCTGTTGATTCACTCCGATTTCAAGCCCGGTAACTGTTTCCTGCTGAATGACGGCCACGTCAAACTGCTCGATTTCGGCATCGCGCGGGCGAGTACGCAAACCGACGAAGAGCGTGAAAACACGATGTTCGACCCGGCCAAGCTCAGCGCCGTCACGCCTGCTTACGCCACGCCGGAAATGTTCGCCGGCATGAACCCGGATCCGCGCGACGATATCTACGGCCTGGCCTGCGTCGCCTACCAGCTGCTCGCCGGCGGCAAGCACCCCTACAACAAGGTAGCTTCGCCCAAAATCAAGGAACTGGGCATCAAACCCAAACCGATCAAGGGTTTGAACCGCCGCCAGCAAAAAACGTTGATGAAGGCGCTGAGCGTGGTGCGCGAGGATCGTATCGCCGACGTCGAAAAGTTTGCCGAGGGTATGCGTGCCAAGAAGTCGCATACCAAGACCATCCTGCTGGCCACGCTGTTCATTGCCGTGATCGGCGCCGGTATCGGCTACAAGCCTTTTCTCGAGTTCCGCGACGAACAGCAGCTCTACGACAAGATCCAGAAAATAAAGGGTGGCGACAAGGCGCTGATGATCGAAACCATCTGGGGCCTCGACCAGCTCGACGACGAACAGCAGAAGATCATCTCGGTCGGCCTGCGGCGCGAAATCATTACCTTTTACCGCGACCGGATCCGTTCCGTGTTCCGTCCCAAGGAAGGCCTCTACGATTACCCGCAGGCGCAGGAGCTGCTGTCCCAGGCCAAACGGCACTACCCCGATTCGGTTGCGTTGTCGACCATCGAGGACCAGATCAAGGAACAGCGCGACCGCCTGATGACCAGTCTCGTCTCGCTGTACAAGCGCTACTTCAGTCAGAAAAAGCTGGTCAAAAGCGCGAACGGCGAAGACCTGACGACGGTACTGCCGCTGATCAAGCGGGTCGATCCGAAACATTACCTGCTCAAGGACAAGGCGCTTGCGGACCTGTACCTGTCCGAGGCGGAGAAACTCATCGCGGCGCGCAAATACAAGGATGCATCGAACTATATCGTGACTGGTCTCAAAATGTTCCCCGAGGATACCCGCCTGCAAAGCCTGAACAAGCAGATCAATGCGCAGTACCTGAATTGATGGAACGCGAAGCCTCCCCGCTGCGGCTGCTAGCCAAGACCTACGCCAATGACCTGATCAGCCGGGAGCAGTACGTCGAAATCCGTGCGCAGATGCTCAAAAAGCTGCAGACCAAGGGTAAAATCGACGCATCCGACCTGAAAAACTTCACCGCCATTACCCAGGGTTCCGACCCGACACCGGCAAAACGCTCTTACTCGCCTTCCGACTGGATAATCATCATGCTCGGGCTGGCCGCCTCGGCGGTGCTGGCATTCGTACTCTACGGCTGATCAGCCTGGCCCGGGAAAGCCGTTAACAAGGTCACAAAACTAACCTTCGAGGCTCCTGTCAAAGCCAATTACTGGTTGAAGTCAGGGTAATTTAGTTTATTATCTTCAATAACTTAAAACGAATAGTTAAATTCAATTATGAATTTTCAGGCGGGGCGGAACAGGTCACGCGTGCACGCCGGCGGTTGTCGTCGCCTGGCTGTGAAACCGACTGTTAGCCGCCTGCGTCCGTTCCCCGCCAGGGTCGCGCCCTGTTTCATTACCCGGAACCGGTAATCCTATGACATCCAATCGTGGCTTCCATCGCGTTGCGCTGCACCTGGCGGCTGCCCTGCTGCTGGCCGGTCTGTCGCGTCCATCGCTTGCGCTGGACATGACGACGATGGTCATAGACACGATCTCGGCGCACCCGGAGGTCAAGGAGAAGATCCACGTCTATCGCCAGATCCGCAATGACCGCGAAATAGCCGACAGCGGCTGGCGCCCCAGTGTCGATATCGGGGCATCGACCGGCCTCTACGACACCGAATCGCCTACCACCGGCAACAGTTCGGTCGACTATGACAGTTCTGCGGTGGAGCTGTCGGTTACGCAGAACCTGTTCGGCGGTTATGACACGACCTACCAGATCGAACAGACCGAGTTTCGCCTGCAGGCAGCACTGTTCGAGGTCTACGATACCGCCGACAATATCGCGCTGAGCGCGATCCAGGCGTATCTCGACGTCATACGCCAGCGCCGACTGCTGCTGCTGGCACAGGAAAACGTCGCCGCGCACGAAGAGATCCTGGCGCAGATCCGCGAGCGCAACGCATCCGGCGTGGGTCGTCGGTCGCAACTGCAGCAGACCGAGGGCCGCCTGGCGCGTGCCTACGCCAGCCAGATCGCGCAACAAAACAACCTCGAAGATGCCGCCACTCGCTTCCACCAGGTACTCGGCCGTTACGTCGACCCGGATTCATTGAGCGAGCCGGCACTGCCGCTGCTGCCGCCGGACGAACTCGACGAACTGATCGATGTCGCGCTCGCCGCCCATCCCGCGATGCGGGTGGCCGACAGCAACATTCGCGCGGCGCAGGCCGATCATCTGCGCTCGCTGCGCACGCGTTATCCCAACCTCGATTTACGCTTCGCCACCGAGTACGGCGAAGACATCGACGGGCTCGACGGCAGTACCGAGGAAGTCA
The DNA here is from genome assembly GCA_030066085.1 of Gammaproteobacteria bacterium. GTDB lineage: Bacteria > Pseudomonadota > Gammaproteobacteria. The sequence continues at coordinate 84,045 of JASJCI010000013.1, forward strand.
GCGTCGTGCTCAACCTGACTTACAACCTCTACAGCGGCGGGCGCAACGAAGCGGAACAGCAGAAGAAGGTCAGCGCCGTCTACGAGCAAAAGGAATTTGCCGCACGCGTGCGCCGCCAGGTCATCAACACGCTACGCCTCGCCTGGGTCGCCGACACCTCGCTCGAGCGGCAGCTCGGTTACCTGCGTACCCACGTGCAAAAGGCCGGTGAAACGGTCGAGTCTTACCAGGAAGAGTTTTTCATAGGCCAGCGCGACCTGATCGACCTGCTCGATGCCAGGAACGAGCTCAACAGGGCCCAGAATGAGCTGGCGGAGGCACGTTACGATGCGCTCGGCGCACGTTATCGCGTCTACGAGGGCCTGGGACAGCTGTTCGACGCCGCCGACGTCGACTTCAGCCTGCAGCAGGGGCGGCTGCAGGTTGCGCGTCTGAGCACCGAAAAAATTGACAAATTGCCGCTGCCGGACGACGAGGATGCGGATGCCGAGCGCGACCCGCTGGACCACTGTGACAACACCCTGCCCGGCCGCGATGTCAATCCTTTCGGTTGCCACCAGCCACCGGTCGTGATCAAGATCGAAACACCACCGGCCGAGACCAACACGCCGCCGGAGCCGGCCGACGACTTTTTCGAAGTCGAGGCCAATGGAGCGCTGGTCATTACCCGCGCCCAGCTGCTGGACAACGATCGTGACGCCGATGGCGATGCGCTAAAAATCCTCGATATCGGCGATCCGCGGGTCGGTCGGCTGGCATCCAATCTCGACGGTAACCTGGTTTATCGCGCCAGCGAGGGATTTGTCGGTATCGATACGTTCGACTATACCGTCAGCGATAATCGTGGCGCGTCCGCCAGCGCGACGGCAACCGTCCAGATACGAGTCAGGCAGCCCGAAATGGTCAGCCTCGATCGGAACCAGCTGGTGAACTTCGTCTACGACGAGGCCGAGTTGACCGCGATTTCCAGGATCAAGGTCGAGGCCATCGTCGAGGCCATTCGCGCCGCCGATGGTATTCGCATCGAAATTTACACCCACACCGACGACATCGGTTCGGATGGTTATAACCTGGCACTGTCGAAACGTCGCGCGCAAGCGCTGCGGGCACTGCTGATCGAGCGCGGCATCGATCCCGCCGACATCAAGGCAGTCGGCATGGGCGAAGCACAGCCGATCGCCGACAACTCGACCGAGGCCGGCCAGGCCATCAATCGCCGCGGCGAATTCGTATTCAAGGCCAAATTCACCGACGAATGATCCCCCGGCACCGCGGGCAACGGAACCTGTCCCTTGTTGTCCCGTGGTCTAAACTTGGAGGTAGAAAGCGGTAACCCTGGAAAACTCCCCTGAAAAGTCTGATTGCATGCGCTCCTGCTGACCGCGGGTCGATCGGTTACGACCGACGATGCCTGCGTGCGTGGGCCGGACTCGGCGTCCGCATCGGACAATCTGCGGTTATCGCGGCCCTGCTGTTGTGCTCGCTGCTGTATGCGCAACAACCGCCGCCCCCGCTGGTGAGCGAAGAAATGCTGAAACACCTGAAAACTCATTACTCGGAAGATGCCTATCGTCGTGGCCTGGCGATCAACCGCCTGATCGAGGAACTCTACCGTGAGGACATCGATGTGCAGCTGCGCGAGGTCAATCGCTTCTTCAATCACTTCGAGTATCGCGAGGATCGCGATCACTGGGGTGAAGAAGATTACTGGGCGACGCCGAGTGAATTTCTCGGCACCCATGCCGGCGACTGCGAAGACTTTGTCGTCGCCAAGTACTTTACCCTGCGCCGGCTCGGCGTGCCGGACGAGCGCCTCTATCTCACCTACGTCAAGGCACTGGAACAGGACGTCGCCCACATGGTCCTGAGCTACTTTCCGACCCCGTCGAGCATTCCGCAGATTCTCGACAACTACAATCCGATGATCCTGCGCGCGGACAAACGCCGGGACCTGCTGCCCGTGTACAGCTTCAACGCGCATTCGCTGTTTCTGAGCAACGCTTCCGCCGGTCTCGGTCGTTCCCTGCCGACCGACAAGATCAAGAACAGCAAGTGGACCAGGCTGCTCGAAGACATACGCAAGGAATAAGCATGACCCTGTTCAAACAAATCGCACTGCTGGTCTCGATGATGTTCCTGGTCCTGCTGACCGTAATCCTGGCCAACAACCTGCGCAGCGCCGCCGAATTTCAGCAGGGCCAGCTGCAGACCACGGCGCAGGACATGGCCACCACGCTCGGTATTACCATCAGCAACCTGCCCGACGGCGCGGACGCCGCCACGCTCGAGGTGCTGTTCAACGCGGTGTTCGACAGCGGCTATTACAGCCTGATCGAGCTTCAGGGCGTCGATGGCAGCCTTATTCACAGCAAGCAGCGCGCGGCGGAAATCCAGGACGTTCCGGGATGGTTTGCCGACCTGGTGCCGCTGCAGCCCGCGCGCGGGTCGACCCAGGTAATGCGTGGCTGGACCCAGCTCGGACAGCTGGACCTGATCGTCCATCCCGGCTTTGCCTACCGCGGCCTTTTTGCCGGGCTGGTCTCGACCCTGCGCTGGTTCGTCGTGCTGTTCCTGGTTGGCATGACCCTGCTGTGGCTGGT
>JASJCI010000014.1 GCA_030066085.1 Gammaproteobacteria bacterium
CTCAGTGCCGACAAGCGGCAGGTCCACCTGTACCAGGTGATCGACAACGGCGGGCGCAGCGCTGGCCGTCACTGAACGCGCAACCCTGTCGCGCTACGCGGCCGCCCTGCTGCTCGGTTGCCTGCTACCCCTGGCGTTCGCGCCCTTTTTCCTGTGGCCGCTGGCGATACTGCTGCCGGCGCTGCTGATCTACGTCCTGCGACGCGAAACTTCTCCGCGCCGCGTGTTCGCCGCGGGCTGGTTATTCGGCACCGGGTACTTCGGCTTCGGCGTCTACTGGATCTACAACTCGCTGCACGTATTCGGCCAGGCGCCGCCGGTGGTTGCCGCTGGCCTGACCGGGCTGCTGGTGATCTACCTGGCGATCGCGCCGGCCATCAGCCTGTGGCTGTGGGCGCGTCTGCGCCGGCGCCTCGGCGCCCGCGCCGACTGGCTGCTGCCGCTGTGCTGGTTTGCGCTGGAGTGGTTCAAGGGCTGGTTCCTGACCGGCATGCCCTGGCTCAGCCTGGGTTATGCGCAAACGGACTCGCCGCTGTCCGGGTTTGCGCCGCTGATCGGGGTCTACGGTATCGGCGCTCTCTGTATGCTGGCCGCGGTTGCGCTGTATCACGGCATAACCCTGCGCCGCTGGCGCTGGCTTGCGCTGCCGCCGGCAGTGGTGCTGGCGGGCTGGCTGCTGCAGCAGGCCAGCTGGACGGAACCCGTTGACGAACCGCTGGACGTCGCCATGGTGCAAGGCAGCATCCCGCAGGAAGTCAAGTGGCGTTACGACCAGCGGCAGAATATCTTCAATACCTACTGGCGCGAGACCGAGCCTCACTGGGGCAGCGACCTGATCGTCTGGCCGGAAACGGCGCTGCCGGGAAGTTCCGAGGATATCGAGCAGTCCGTGCTGCAGCCGCTGGCCGAGGCGGCGACGGAGCGGGGCACGCCGATCCTGACCGGTCTCGTGGTCAGCGAGGACGACGGGGCCCGCTTTTACAACAGCGCGATGCTGCTGGGTGCCGAAACGGCCGTTTACCACAAGCGGCATCTCGTGATATTCGGCGAGTATTACCCGATGCGCTGGTTGCTCGATGGATTCAGCGACCTGATCAGTATTCCGCATTCCGACCTGACCCCGGGACCCGACGAGCAGCCACCGATTACGGTCCAGGGCCAGCGGCTCGGCATCACCATCTGTTTCGAGGATGCCTTCAGCCGCGACGTGCTGCTCGACCTGCCCGAGGCCAGCCTGCTGGTCAACCTCAGCAACGATGCCTGGTTCGGCGACTCCACCGCACCGCACCAGCACCTGCAGATCGCGCAGATGCGCAGCCTGGAGACCGGGCGGCCGATGCTGCGTTCGACCAATACCGGCGTGAGCGCCTTCATCGATCACAAGGGCCGGATCGGTCGGCAGACCGCGCAGTTCACGACCGAAACCATCCGCGCCGAGGTGACCGGCCGCAGCGGCGCGACACCGTTTTATTATTTTGCCGCGGTACAGGGGTATCTCGCCGCGGTCATCCTGGCCCTGCTGCTGTTCACCGCCTTGCGCCGGGCGACATGAGCGGCCCTGCGACGGGCGCATCTGAGGGCTTTGCGCGGGCCGGGCTCTGGAGTATCCTTGCCCCTTTTTCTGCATCGACCTGAGATGGAACCCTACGATCCACAAACCCTCGAAGCCGAGGCGCAGCGCTACTGGGCCGACAGCGGGGCTTTCGAAGTCAGCGAGGATCCCGCGCGGGATTCGTACTACTGCCTGTGCATGTTTCCCTACCCGAGCGGCAAGCTGCACATCGGCCACGTGCGCAACTACACCATCGGCGACGTGATCTCGCGCTTCAAGCGCATGCAGGGTTACAACGTGCTGCAGCCGATGGGCTGGGACGCCTTCGGCATGCCGGCGGAAAACGCCGCGATCAAGAACAACGTGCCGCCCGCGCAGTGGACCTACCAGAACATCGATTACATGCGCAACCAGCTCAAGACGCTGGGTTTCGGCTACGACTGGAAGCGCGAACTGGCGACCTGCAAGCCGGAATACTATCGCTGGGAACAGTGGATGTTTACCCGCCTGATGGAAAAAGGCATTGCCTACAAGAAAACCGCGCCGGTCAACTGGGACCCGGTCGACCAGACCGTGCTGGCCAACGAGCAGGTTATCGAGGGTCGTGGCTGGCGCTCGGGTGCGCTGGTCGAGCGTCGCGAAATTTCGCAGTGGTTCTTGCGCATCACCGATTACGCCGAGGAACTGCTGGCCGACCTGGACACGGTCGACTGGCCCGAACAGGTCAAGACCATGCAGCGTAACTGGATCGGCCGCTCCGAGGGCATGGAAGTCGAGTTCGAGGTGCCCGGCCACGACTCGCTGATGATCTACACCACGCGCCCCGACACGCTGTACGGCGCCACTTTCATGGCGATCGCGGCCGAACATCCGCTCGCGCTCGCGGCCGCCGAGAGCAACCCGGAAATTGCCGAGTTCGTCGAATCCTGCCGCCAGACCAACACCTCCGAGGCGGCGCTGGAAAAAATGGAGAAACTGGGCTGTGCGCTCGGCATCGATGCGGTCAACCCGGTCAACGGCGAAAAGATCCCGATCTGGGTCGCCAACTTCGTCCTGATGGGTTACGGCACCGGTGCGATCATGTCGGTGCCGGCGCACGACCAGCGCGACTGGGAATTTGCGCGCAAGTACGGCATCGAGATTCGCCAGGTGGTCGAACCGCTGGACGGCTCGGCGATCGACCTCGAGGCCGGCTCCTTCGTCACCAGGGAGGGCCGTTGCGTCAACTCCGACATACTCGACGGTCTGCCGTTCGACGAGGCTTTCGAACGCATTGCCGAACATATCGAGGGGCAGGGCAAGGGCCAGCGCCAGGTCAACTACCGCCTGCGCGACTGGGGCGTTTCGCGCCAGCGCTACTGGGGTGCGCCGATCCCGGTGATTCTGTGCCCGGACTGCGGGCAGCTGCCGGTGCCGGCGGAAGACCTGCCCGTGGTGCTGCCGGAAGACGTAGAGTTCGAAGGCATCGGCTCGCCGATCAAGAAGATGGCGTCGTTTATCGAGACCACCTGTCCCAGGTGCGGCGGGCCGGCCGAGCGCGAAACCGACACCTTCGACACCTTCATGGAATCGTCCTGGTACCAGGAGCGTTATACCTGCCCGGACCAGGACCAGGCCATGCTCGACGAGCGCGCCGGCTACTGGGCGCCCGTGGACCTGTACATCGGCGGCATCGAGCACGCGATCCTGCACCTGCTGTACGCGCGCTTCTACCACAAGCTACTGCGCGACGAGGGCCTGCTGCAATCCGGCGAACCCTTCAAGCGCCTGTTGACCCAGGGCATGGTGCTCAAGGACGGCAGCAAGATGTCCAAGTCCAAGGGCAACACGATCGACCCGCAGGAACTGATCGACCGCTTCGGCGCCGATACGGTGCGCCTGTTCATCATGTTCGCGTCGCCGCCGGACCAGTCGCTGGACTGGTCGGACGACGGTGTGCAGGGCGCCTATCGTTTCCTCAAGCGCCTGTGGCACTCGGTGCAGGAGCATCTCGCGGACGGTACGGTAGCGGCGCAGGTCGATGCCGATGCGCTCGACGAAGCGCAGCGCGCGATGCGCCTCAAGCTGCATGAAACCATTCGCAAGGTCAGCGACGACTACGACCGCCGCCTGACCTTCAATACCGCGATCGCGGCTAACATGGAATTGCTCAACAGCCTGATGCGTTTCGAAGACCAGGGCGCGACCGGGCGCGCGATCCGCCAGGAAGCCTTCGAAAGCATGATCCTGATGCTGGCGCCGATCGTGCCGCACATCTGCCACCGGCTGTGGCGCGACCTCGGGCATTCGGATCCGATCATCGACCACGCCTGGCCCGTGGTCGATGAATCCGCGCTCGAACAGGACTCGATCGAAATGGTCATCCAGGTCAACGGCAAGCTGCGCGGCAAGATGATGGTGCCGGCCGACGCCGACCGCGAAGCCTGCGAGGCAGCGGCGCTCGCCAACGAGCAGGCCGCGCGCTTTATCGGTGACAGTGCAATAAAGAAGGTCATTGTCGTGCCGGGCAAGCTCGTCAACATCGTCGTCTGACGACGTGCAGTTGATCGCTCGCCGCCACTGCCTGCCGCTTTTACTGGCAATCGGCCTAGCGGGCTGCGGTTTTCGCCTTGCCGGCAGCATCGAGCTGCCGCCTGAATTGGCAGTGATTCAGCTCGAAACCAGCGGCTTCGATCGCCGCGAGCGCGAGGCCCTGCAAGACCGCCTGCGCGCCGCCGGCAGCCGGCTGGTCGAAAACCCGGGCCCGGGCATCCACCGGCTGAGCGTGCGCCTGCAGCGGACCGACGACCGCCGCCTGGTAACCGGCGCCAGCAGCGGCAGCAATGTCGTGCGCCTGGAGCGCAGCCTGGTCTTCAGCCTGCGCGACGCGGCCGGTGAAATCACCGTGGCCGACACCACCCTGGTGCAGCAGAAAGACTTCCGCGTCGACGACGATAACCTGCTGGCATCGACCGCGGACCGCGACAATGCGCTGGCCGATCTCGAACGGGCCCTGTTCGACCAGCTGATCCGGCGCCTGGCCCGGATCTGAATCGGTTCGAACGGGTAAATTTGCACGCGGAAATTTACCGCCCGGGGACAAGCGTTTATAATCCCGCAATTCCTGTCCAGGTCAGCCGGAGAGACCTCATCGCACGCACGTATTATGTCCGCACCGAGTGATTCCGCGCCGCCGCCGTCCCGCAAGAACCCGCTGATCTGGATCGCAATCGCGGTCGCGCTGTTGATCCTGTTCCTGGTGGTCGGCGGCGAGCGGGGCCTGTCGCGCATCGACCCGGCGCCGGAGCCGGTGCCGGAGCAGGCGGAAGAGTCGGCCGGCACCATCGAGCGCAGCCTGCTGGTGCCGCCGGGCATGCGCGCGCGCCAGTACATCGAGCAGCTGCGCGCCGCGGGCGGACCCTACCCGTTACAGGAGATCCATGCAAAGGCGTTGAGTTACAGCAGCGAGGGCAGTCTCGCCGATGCACACCTGCTGTACTTTTTCGCCGCGCGCGAAGACCACTTGCCGTCCATCCTGGTGATGGCCGAAATGTCCGATCCGACCCGCTTTCGCGCGCAGGATTCCCTGCTCGATTACGCTGACGTGATCCAGGCCTACAAGTGGTACCAGCGCGCCGCGGATCTCGGTGACGAGACCGCGCTCGCGCGCGTCGAGGAACTGCAGACCTGGGCGCGCGACGCGGCCGGGGATGGCGATCCGCAGGCGCGCCAGCTGCTGCTGAATTACCAATAGGAGAACCAATGGCGAAAGTCCCGACCAGGCGGATTTTGCAGGCGCTGCTCGCCTGGATGCTAGTCGCGCTCACCGGGCCGGCGCTTGCCGACGACAAACCGCTGCTGATGGAGGGCAAGAAGACCCTTTATCAACGCGTGCTCAGCGTGCCCGACGCGCGTCTTTACGAGGCGCCGTCCGATACCGCCGCGTCGAGCGCCATCGTGCCCTTCAGCGTGCTCTACGTCTACGACAAGGGCGAAGACTGGCTCAAGGTGGGTTACGACAGCTTCGGTCGCATTGCCGGCTGGGTCGAGCGTGAGAGCGCGATCGCCTGGAACCAGGCGCTGACGGTGTCCTTCAAGGACCCGCAGGACATCCAGCGGGTAATGCTGTTCAACAGCAAGGACGCGCTCAAGACCATGGTCGAGGGATACGACACCGCGGGTTACCAGCAACTCTACGACGCCGTGGTCGCCGGACAGCCGCCGGAGAAGTCGCCGGTGATCGCGATCCAGCCCGAGGCGCACCTCGAAATACGCGACAACTTTTACCTCGTGCCGATCAAGCAGCACGAGGACGTTTACCTCGGCAACGAGCAGGCGCGCCTGCTCGAGATCGCCAGCGTGCCGCTGGAAGATTCCAGCGACATCGATGCGCTGGCGCAAAGCGGCGAGAGCCGCAGCTATCGCAGCGGTATCCATTTCGTCATCGATTCGACCCAGTCGATGGGGCCCTATATCGACCGCACCCGCGAGGCGGTTGCGCGCGTGTACGAGGCGATCGAACGCCAGGGCCTGACCAACCAGGTCAGCTTCGGCCTGACCGCCTACCGCGACAATCTCGACCAGGTGCCGGAGCTCGAATACCTGACGCAGCGCTATGTCAGCCTGGAGCAGGGCACCGACGTGGAGCAGTTTTTCAAGCGCGTCAACAGCCTGAGCGCGTCCGAGGTGTCCAGCCGCGACTTCCGCGAAGACGCCTATGCCGGCATCAAGTCCGCGATCGACGATTCCGACTGGGAGCGATTCGATGCGCGTTACGTGGTGCTGATTACCGATGCCGGGCCGCGGGAAAGCTTCGATTCGCTCGGCGCCACGCGCCTCGGCGCGCAGGCCCTGCGCCAGCTGGCTTACGACAAGGGCGTATCCATCTGGGTGCTGCACCTGCGCACGCCGTCGGCCGCCGCCAATCACGAAAAGGCCGAGAAGCTGTACAAGCAGGTGTCCTATTACCCCGGAATCGGCGATTTTTACTACGGCGTCAGCCTCGGCCAGGTCGACGAGTTCGGTACCGTGCTCGAGGTGCTCGCCAACCAGATCACGCAGCAGGTGCTCGCCACCACCAACGGTGTACCGCCGCTGCCGTTGCCCGAGCGCGACGAATCCCAGTCGCAGCTGGCGCAGTTGCAGGACCGGGTCGCCAAGCTCGGCAACGCGCTGCGCATGCGCTACGTGCAGCGCGAGTCGGGCCAGCCGCTGCCCAAGGTGTTCGATGCCTGGATGGTGGACCGCGATTTCGTCAATCCCGAACGCTCCGCGGTCGACGTGCGCGTACTGTTGACCCGCGATCAGCTCAGCGATCTCAAGGATGTCATGCAGCAGGTGCTCGAGCTTGCCGAGGAAGGCGTATTGAGCCCGCAGAATTTCATCGACGACCTCAAGAGCCTGGCGGCGACCGTCAGCCGCGATCCGTCGTCGGTCGCGAGCAGCACCTCGGGCGCCGGCGCCAACCTCGCCGAAATGGGTTACATGCGCGAATACATCGAGGACCTGCCCTATACCGGCGAAGTCATGAACCTGACGCTCGAAACCTGGGAAGAATGGTCGGCCAAGACGCAGATCGAGTTCATGCACCGGCTCGAAAGCAAGATCAACTATTACCAGGCGCTGCACGACCATACCGACCTGTGGGTTACCCCGGGCGGCGGGCCGGTCAGTGGCAGCTCCGTGTTCCCGGTAGCGCTCGAACTGTTACCCTAAGTGACTGTCGTCTACAACCTCAAGAACGTCGTCAAGCAGCGCGTCAGCGATGACGGCATCGGCTTTCGCCTGGTAGTGCCCGACATCCAGATCAGTGCGCAGGAGAATATCGCGCTGGTGGGGCACAGCGGCTGCGGCAAGAGCACGCTGCTCGACATGCTGGCGCTGATCCTGGCGCCGGACGAATCCGAGCAGTTCGACCTGCACCCGGTGGGCGGCAAGGACGACAATATCGGCCAGCTGTGGAAGCGCAGCCGGCAAAGCCACCTGTCGCAGATCCGTAAACGTCACATCGGTTACGTGCTGCAGTCCGGCGGATTGCTGCCTTACCTCACCGTGCGCGAGAACATCGAGCTGCCGCGCAAGCTGCTCAAGCTGCCGGACGACGATTCGATCAACTCGCTGTCGCGCGTGCTCGGGATCCATCGCCAGCTCGACAAGCTGCCGGGCCTGCTTTCGGCCGGCGAACGCCAGCGCGCGGCCTTTGCGCGTGCTCTGTCGCACCGCCCGTCGATCCTGCTCGCCGACGAACCGACCGCCGCGCTCGATCCCATTACCGCGCAGAAAATCATGGCGGTGGTCATGGAAGTCATCCGTGGACTCAAGATCACGCTGATCACGGCGAGCCATGACTGGGCCCACGTGTACAAGATGGAGCTGCGCACGCTGCGACAGGAATCGGAGCCGGTCGCGGACGGGCGCATCTACGAATCGAGGTTTAGCGACGGATGACCCAGTTACCCAGCATCATACGACTCAGTTTTCGCGACTACAGCCACGAGTGGCGCATGTCAGGCTGTTTCATTCTCGCGCTGGCCTCGGTGCTGGCGCCGATGCTGATCCTGTTCGGGCTCAAGTTCGGGGTGGTCAGTAGCATGGTGCACGAACTGGTGGAAAACCCGGTCAACCGCGAGATTCGGCCGGTCGGCAGCGGCCGTTACGACGACGCCTGGATCGACGCTTACCGCGCGCGCGGTGACGTCGAGTTCGTGATCCCGAAAACCCGCGCGCTGGCGGCGACCATCCAGCTCAAGAGCGAGACCTCGGCGCGCATCCTGTCGACCGAGATGCAGGCCACGGACAGCGGCGATCCGCTGCTGGCCCGCATGCCGCGGGTGCCGCGCGGCTACGGCGAGCTCATCCTGAGCCAGGCCGCGGCCAGCAAGCTCAACGTGGCGGCCGGCGATCGCATCGATGCCAGCCTGGCGCGCCAGTTCCAGGGCAAGCGCGAGCGCGTGCACCTGCCGCTGGACGTCATCGCGATTGCCGACGCGACCGTGACCACGCGCGCGGTCGCCTTCGTCAGTCTCGACCTGCTGATCGCCAGCGAAAACTTCAAGGACGGTCGCGCGGTGCCCGAACTCGAGTGGACGGGCAACAACGAAGACGGGGGCGAGCGGGTATACCCGTCGTTCCGGCTGTACGCGCGCTCGATCTACGATGTCGAGGGGCTGGTCAACGCCCTCGAGGCCGAGGGCGTGCGGGCCAAGGCGAACGTGGCCGAAATCACTACCGTGCAGTCCATCGACCGCAACCTGTCGGTGATCTTCTGGATCATCGCCTGTGTCGGTGCGGTCGGCTTCTCGTTTTCGCTCGGCGCCAGCCTGTGGGCCAATGTCGATCGCAAGCGCAAGGAGCTCAGCGTGCTGCGGCTGGTGGGTTTCAAGAGCGGTCGCATCGTGTTGTTCCCGGTACTGCAGGCCTGCTACACGGCGCTGCTGGGGTGGTTACTCGCGGTGCTCGTCTACCTCGCGTTCGAGCACGTCATCAATTTTGTACTGGCGCCGTCGCTCAAGCTTGAGCGCGAACTGTGCTACCTGCTGACCGAGCATTTCATGTGGGCGCTGGGCCTGACCGTTACCATCGCCATCTACGCGGCTATTCTCGGCGGCCTGCGCGCGGCCCGCATCCAGCCGTCGGACGGCCTGCGCGAGATCTAGCCGGGCGGGCGCCGGGCAACTGTAGGAAAGATCCTACAAAAACTGTTGCCAACCCCTACAGTAACAGCCGTTGCCCGGCCTGTATGCGGCCGGGGTGTAATGCTTATAATTTCACCCGTACCCGCAGGACTCGGGTCATGGACGATGTGGATACGGAGCTACTCCCCGCATCACAGGCAGGATGCCTGGCAGGACGCTGCTGGATGAAATAGCAGGTAATCTTTGGCCCCCAGGTCTCCCCGGACCGGGGGCCTTTTTCATGGATCCCTTTTTATGGAGCTCTTTTTTATCGGGCCTATGCGCACCGCGCTCGACTGCGGCAAAGCACCGCTGCTGTGGTAGGATTCGCCTCCATGAGCAGGCCCCTCGACGCGCAAGATCCACAGCCGCTATACCTCGTTACCAGCAACGAACCGCTGCTGTTGCGCGACTGGCTGGACCAGGCCCGCCGCGGACTGCGTGATGCGGGATTCGAGGACATCGTGACGCTGGCGGTCGAGTCCGGCTTCGACTGGAACGAGCTGGCCGGCGACAGCGACATGATGTCGCTTTTTTCCAGCCACAAGTGCCGGGTTCTGTCGCTACCCGGGGGTAAACCGGGTAGCCAGGGCGGCAAGGCGATCCAGGCCCTGTGCGCCGATCCGCCGCCGGGCGATGTCTACATCTTCGCGATGCCGGCGCTCGATCGCGCGAGCCGCAACGCGGCCTGGTTCAAGGCGATCCAGCAAGTGGGCGAGGTGGTCGAGATTCCGCCGGTATACGACAACCAGCTGGTGGACTGGCTGCTGCGCCGCGCCACGGACAAGGGTATCGCGATCGAGCCGCAGGCCGCGCAGTTTCTCGCCGAACGCACCGAGGGCAACCTGCTGGCCGCCGACCAGGAACTGGAAAAACTCGCGATTCGTTTTGCCGGCGACTCCGCGATCGGGTTCGACGCGATCGAGGACTCGGTGGCGCAGTCCGCGCGCTACAGCCATTTTGTACTGGTCGATGCCTGCCTCGCCGGCAAGGCAAAGCGGGCGTTGCGCATCCTGCGCAGCCTGCGCGGGGAAGGTTACGCCACCGGCCAGCTGCGCTGGGCCCTGCAGTCCACGCTGGAACAGCTCGGCCGCCTCAAGCAGGCCGAGCAGCGCGGCGGCATCGGCGATCGCCTGTGGCAATCGATGCGCATCTGGCGCGGCAAGCAGCGCCTGTACGAGGCCGCGTTGCGGCGCCTGACGCTGCCGCGAATAGAGCGTTTGCTGCAAAGCTGTGCTAAATTAGACCGCTTGGGCAAAGGTCAGGAAGAGCGCGAGTTCGCCGACAGCGACTGGCTCGAGGTCGAAATCCTGGTGGCCGATTTCAGTAGCAGGATTCAGTAGCAGGAAATGAAACAGATATGAGCGTGGCGTTACCCGACGAAGGCAATACCGACCTGGCCGGTTACATGGGTGAACTCGGCCGGCGCGCGCGCGTCGCGGCGGCGCAACTCGCGGCGGTCGAACCGGCGCAGAAAAACGCGGCGCTGTTGGCAATCGCGCAGGCGCTGGACACGGGACGCGAACGCATCGCGCGCGAAAACCGCAAGGATCTCGAGGCGGGTGCCGCCAACGACCTCGGTGCGGCGATGCTCGATCGCCTCGAGCTTGGCGAGGCGCGCATCGATGCGATGATCGAGGGCCTGCAGCAGGTTGCCGCGCTGGCGGACCCGGTCGGAGAAATCAGCGATCTGCGCTATCGCCCGTCCGGCATCCAGGTCGGCAAGATGCGGGTTCCGCTGGGTGTGATCGGCATCATCTACGAATCGCGTCCGAACGTGACCATCGACGCCGCGGCCCTGTGCCTGAAATCCGGCAACGCCACGATCTTGCGCGGCGGCAAGGAAGCGCTGAATTCGAACCTGGCAATCTTCGACTGCATCCGCGCGGGACTCGAGCAGGCGGGTATCGATCCCGCCGCGGTCCAGGTCGTCAACACCATCGATCGCGCCGCGGTCGGCATGATGTTGCGCATGGACGACAGCATCGACGTGATCATTCCGCGCGGCGGCAAATCCCTGATCGAGCGTATTGCCGGCGAATCGTCGATCCCGGTGATCAAGCACCTCGACGGTGTCTGCCATGTTTACGTCGACGGACACGCCGAGCGCGACAAGGCGCTCGAGATCGCGTTCAATGCCAAGACGCGGCGCTACGGCGTATGCAACGCGATGGAAACCCTGCTGGTCGACGCTGCCATCGCGGATGAATTCCTGCCCGTGATGCTGCGTCGTTTGCTCGATCACGGGGTAGAGTTGCGCGGTTGCGAGCGCAGCCGAAGCTACGATCCGCAACATGTTGCCGGCGCGAGCGAGGACGACTGGTACACCGAGTACCTCGGGCCGATCCTGTCGATCCGGGTCGTCGACGGCCTCGACGCGGCCATCGCCCACATCAATCACTACGGCTCTCATCATACCGATGCGATTGTCAGCGAGGACTATGGCCGCGGTCGCGAATTCATGCGCCGGGTCGATTCGAGCTCGGTCATGGTGAATGCTTCCACCGGCTTCGCCGACGGCTTCGAATACGGTCTCGGCGCCGAGATAGGCATCAGTACCGACAAGCTGCACGCGCGCGGTCCGGTGGGGCTGGAAGGCCTGACCTCGCAAAAATTCGTGGTCCTGGGAGACGGCCAGATTCGTCCCTGACATGGCATCCTCGATCAGCGGGATTCTCGGCGGCACCTTCGACCCGGTGCACCGCGGGCATTTGCACGTGGCGTTGCAGGTGCTGACCCTGCTCGACCCGGCGGAAGTCCAGTTCATGCCCTGCGCGCAGCCGGTGCATCGCGATCCGCCGCGCGCGTCGGGTGAACATCGCCTGGCGATGCTCGAGCTGGCGCTCGCCGGTCATCCGCGTTTGCGGGTCAACCCGCTCGAAATCGAGCGCGGCGGTCCGTCCTACAGCGTCGATTCCCTGCGGCAACTGCGTGCCGGCGGCGAGGCGCCACTGGCCCTGATCCTGGGCAGCGACGCGTTCAACGCGTTCCCGCGCTGGAAAGATCCCGAGGAAGTGATCGAGCTCGCGCACCTGGTGGTTTGCCACCGGCCGGGCGCACCGCTCGACGAAGCGCTGTATCGCGAGCGCCGGGTTGCCGCGGCCAGCGAACTCGCTAAGCGCGCGGCGGGATCGATCCTGGTACTCGAAATCGAGGCCAATCACTGCGCCTCGAGCGATCTGCGCGCGCGGATTGCCGCCAACGACAGCACCGAGGACTGTCTTGCCGCCGGAGTCGCCGGGTATATCGAGCAGCATCATTTGTACCGCCAGGCGCGGTCTAACGAGGTCAACCGTTGAACGAAACGCCCCCCGCATCACTCCAGGTCGAGGCCGTGCGCAAGCTGGCAGTGGCCGCGTTGGAGGAACTCAAGGCGCTGGACGTGTGCCAGGTCGATGTGCGCCCGCGCGCCAGTTTTACCGACTACATGATTTTTGCCAGCGGCAGCTCGACGCGCCACGTCGGCGCGATTGCCGACGCGGTCATCGAGGCCGCGAGCGCACACGGCTGCCCGGCGCTCGGCGTGGAGGGCGCCGAGATCGGCGAATGGGTGCTGGTCGATCTCGGTGACGTCATCGTGCATATCATGCTGCCGGACGTACGCGCATACTACGAGCTCGAGAACCTGTGGAGCGAGGCCGGCGCGGAAGACTGAATGCAGCTGCAGATCGTCAGCGTTGCGCAGAAGCTGCCCGCATGGGTCGAGCAGGGCTGCGACGAGTATCTCCGGCGAATGCCGCGCGAGGTCACCCCGCGTTTCGTCAACCTGCCGCTGGCGCGCCGTGGCCGCCAGTCGGCCGACGCCTGCAAGCAGCGCGAAGCCGAGCAGATACTGCCGAAGCTGGCGCCCGATGCGTGCAACCTGGCGCTGGACGAAACCGGCGAGCCCTGGTCGAGCCAGGACTGGTCGCGCCAGCTCGAGGGCTGGATGCGGCAACAGCCGCGGGTCAACCTGGTGATCGGCGGTCCCGACGGACTCGCCGCGGCGGTGCGCGAACGCTGTCGGCATACGGTCTCGCTGGGTCGGTTGACCCTGCCGCACGGGCTGGTGCGCGTGGTCCTGGTCGAGCAGCTTTATCGCGCCTGGACGATCCTGCAGGGGCATCCCTACCACCGCGAATGAGACGCTACAGGCACGATCGCCGCACCGACGCGCGGATTCGGACTATTATCGAGGTATGATCCTGCTTGCCTCCAGTTCGCCGCGCCGGGCCGAGTTACTACAACAGATTGGCGTTGCCTTCGATGTTTACCCGGTCGATATCGACGAGTCGCGCGAGCCCGGCGAGGCGGCCGCTACCTACGTGCTGCGCATGGCGCGGAGCAAGGCCCTGGCCGCGCTGGAACGGCTCGACGATGAGCGGGCGCGGCAGCCGGTACTGGCAGCCGATACGACTATCGCCATCGATGATGATATTATTGGCAAGCCTTCGGAGCAGATCCCCTGTGGCGAAATTCTCGCCCGACTCTCGGGTCGCTGTCACGAGGTCCTGAGCGCGGTGGCATTGGCGTCAGCTGCCGGCCTCGACTGGCGCCTGTCGCGTAACCGGGTTTGTTTCCGCCACCTCGACACGGCGGAAATCGAGGCCTACTGCGGCGGTGACGAACCCCGCGACAAGGCCGGAGCCTACGCCATCCAGGGTTTCGCCGCCGTGTTCGTCGAACGGCTCGAGGGCAGCTACTCGGGTGTCATGGGATTACCGTTGTTCGAGACCGCGGAACTGCTGCGGGGCGCCGGAATCAAATTGTTGTAACTATGTCCTTGAACGAAGAAATACTGCTCAATATTACCCCGCAGGAAACCCGCGTCGCGATCGTCGAAAACGGGGCCCTGCAGGAAGTCTGCATCGAGCGCCAGCGCAGCCGGGGTATCGTCGGCAACATATACAAGGGCAAGATCAACCGCGTGTTGCCCGGCATGGAGGCCGCGTTCGTCGATATCGGCCTCGAGAAGGCCGGCTTTCTGCACGTTTCCGATATCGACCTCGGCGACAACGGCGATGGCGAAGACGCCAATACCGAGCGCCCGCCGATCAACGAACTGTTGCGCGAAGGCCAGACCCTGCTGGTGCAGGTGGTCAAGGATCCGATGGGCACCAAGGGTGCCCGCCTGACGACCAGTATCTCGGTACCGTCGCGCTACCTGGTGTACATGCCCAACTCGTCGATCGTCGGCATTTCGGTCAAGATCGAGGACGAGTCTGAACGCGAGCGCCTGCGCAGCCTGCTCGAAACCTGCCGTGCCGAGGGCGATATCGGTGGCTGCATCATTCGTACCGCGGCCGAGGGCGCGGACGAAGCCGAACTGCGGCGCGACATCAAGTTCCTGTCGAAGCTGTGGAATTCACTGCTGGAGCATGCCGAAACGGCCGCGCCCGGCAACATGATTCACGAAGACCTGCCGCTGTCGATCCGCACCCTGCGCGACATGGTCAGCGGCGAAACCGTGGTGGTCAAGGTCGATTCGCGCGAGACCTACCAGAAGATGACCAGCTTCGCCTCGCGCTACCTGTCCGACCTGCCGACCCGGATCGAGCACTACCCGGGCGAGCGCCCGCTGTTCGACCTGTACAACATCGACGACGAACTGCAGCGCGCGCTGGCGCGCCAGGTCGGTCTCAAGTCGGGCGGTTACCTGATCATCGACCAGACCGAGGCGATGACCACCATCGACATCAATACCGGCGCCTTCGTCGGTCACCAGAATCTCGAGGAGACCATCTTCAAGACCAACATGGAAGCGGCCCAGGCAATTGCGCGGCAGCTGCGGCTGCGCAATCTCGGCGGCATCATCATCATCGACTTCATCGACATGGAGCACGAGGACCATAAACGCCAGGTGCTCAAGACGCTCGAAAAGCACCTCGACAAGGATCATGCCAAGACCCAGATCTGCGAAGTCTCGCCGCTCGGCCTGGTCGAGATGACGCGCAAGCGCACCCGTGAAAGCCTCGAGCACGTGTTGTGCGAGCCCTGCCGGGTCTGCCATGGCCGCGGATCGATCAAGACGACCGAAACCGTCTGCTACGAGATCTTCCGCGAGATACTGCGCGAGGCGCGTATCTACGACGAAGCCCAGCAGTTGCTGGTGATGGCCAACCAGGATGTCGTCGATCGCCTGCTGGACGAGGAAGCCGCCAGCCTGGCCGAACTGGAAACCTTTATCAGGATACCGGTCAAACTGCAGGTGGAAGCCCATTTTTCGCAGGAAACCTATGACGTGGTACCCGTCTGACCCGGGCTGGTTGACCTGATGCGGTCGGTCATACGCTTTTTTCTGGGCCTGGTCGCTGGCGGGATCATTCTGCTCGCGCTCGCGCTCTGGGGCCTGCGCCTGGCGATGGTCAACATCGACTATTTCAAGCCCGAGATCGAGTACCTGCTGACCGGTGACGAGGCTTCCGGCATCGCTTTCACCGGCCTCAGTGGCGCCATGAACCGCTTCAACCCGGTAGTGCGGGTCGAAAACGTGTCGATCACGTTGCCGGATCGAAGCCAGCCGCTGTTCATCGATTATCTCACCGTCGAGTTCGATTTCTGGGCCAGTATCGTCGAGATGAACCCGGTGATGCTCGACGTCGAGGGTGCGCTGGAAAAGATCGAGCTGACGCGAGACGAAGCCGGCGACTGGTGGGCCAACGAATACGAGCTCGGGGCTGGCGATGGCGGCGCGCGGCTCGACGACCTCACGCGCACGCTGGTGTTCGTACCGCGTTACCTGCGGATCGACCTGCGCCGCCTGGTGCTCAACGACATGGTCAATCACGAGGTCCACCAGCTGGAACGAGTGTCCGCGCGCATAAATCACCGCGGCGACCAGTTCGAGGTGCAGCTCAGCGCCGCGCTGCCAGAGCAGCTCGGCCGGGGTATCCTGGTCAAGTCGTTTATCGGACCCGAGCGCAGCCAGCTGTACGTGAATACCTCGGACCTGCGCCTGCAAGCGGCCGCGGCGCTGCTCGGCCTCGACGATTTCGACCTGCGCCAGGGCGCGCTCGATGGCGAACTGTGGATTAACCTGGCCGGGTTAAAACTGCTGGCAATCAATGGCGATATCGTTCTCAAAAACGCCGAGTTCCGCTCGCGCACCGACGACCGTCCTCTCGGGGTGGACTTCCACTCGCGCTTCAACGCGATCCAGCACAGGGATCACTGGCGCGTGGTCAACGAGGTCGAACGGGTTCGTATCGACGGCCGCAACCTGCCCGGGTTTCGCAGCCAGATCGAGATCGATAGCGGCGGCGGGCCGCTGCTGTCGGCCTGGATCGATCGCCTCCAGCTCGACAAGATTGCGCCGATCGCGGCTTACCTGCTGCCGCCGGATACCGCCGCGCAAATCGAACAGATGCAGCCCGCGGGACTGGTGCGCAACCTGACCCTGCTGATCGATCCGGAACAGGCGGAAAACCTGAGCGTGGCCGCGCAGCTGGACAGGGTCGACTACCGACCGTTCGGCGAAATTCCGGGTATGACCAACCTGAGCGGTGATTTCGTCGTCGGCAAGCGAAAAATGGCGCTCAGGGTCGGTGGCGAGAAAGTCCTGATCGAGGCGCCGAAACGACTGCGGGCGCCGGTCGAGCTCGATCGCCTGCAGCTGGAAGCCGTCGCGCGGCGTGACGGCGAACATACCGTAGTGGCGGTCGATCGCGTGGAGCTGGTCAATCCCGATCTGCGCGCCAGCGGACGCCTGTGGCTGGAGTCCGATCAACACGAGCGACCGTTCGTGTTCATACGTGCCGAGTTCGGCGACGTGCAGGCACGCAACAAGCACAAGTACCTGCCGCTCGACCTGATGCCCGCCGGAACCTTTGCCTGGCTCGATGCCGGAATCATCGACGGTCGCGTACCGCGCGGTGAGCTGCAATACCATGGCCGCCTGCGCGACATCCGCCAGCTGAATCGTGAGCAGGCGGTCAATTTTTTCGTCGACTTCGAGGTGGAGGACGCCGAACTCAAATTTGCGCCGGACTGGCAGCCCGCGCGCAATGGCTACGGGCAAATACTGTTTCATAACGTCAGCCTCGATATCGAGCTCGATCGCGTCGATTACGATGGAATCGAGCAGGCGCGCGTCAGCACGCGCATCGCCAACCTGGAATCTCCGCTGCTCGAGCTGACGGTAGCGGCGCGCGCGCCCGCCGGGCGCGCGGTCGAGAACTGGCTCGCGATGCCGGTAGGCGCGGCGTTTCGCGAACCGTTGAGCAGCCTGCGGGATTTCAGCGGCCAGGTCGATACCACGGTCGAACTCGCCATTCCGCTCAAATCCGGCGGCGGTCCACCGCAGGTCCGCGTTGCCGTCGATCTCGACAAGGTCGGCATGCGCTCGGATGAATGGGGGGTCGATCTCACCGAGGCTGATGGCCGTCTGCTGATCGAGGACGAGCGCGTCAGCGCGAGCGGCATCAATGCGCGTTTTTACGGTGATCCGGTTACCCTGGACGTTGCTCCCGAAACGGACGGGAACAGGACCCTGGTGAACGCGCGCGGCCGAATCCAGACCGGGCGCCTGCTGCAGAAGCTGCCGGAGAACGTGGTCGAACGCGTGCGCGGCAAGAGCGACTGGCAGGTTCGCCTGGGCCTGCCGGGGCCGAACAGGAACGAGGACGAAGCGTTGCTGTCGATCAATGCCGCCAGTAACCTCGTGGATACCGAGATGTCGCTGCCCGCACCTCTCGCCAAATCGGCCAGCGACGATCAGCGCGTGGCAGTCGACCTCGAGCTGTTCGCGCGCTCCCTGCAAATCGAGGTGGCTTACGCCGATTCGGTGCGCGCGCGCGGTGGTTTCGGGATTGCCGATGGAGAAAAGCCGGTGATCGAACAACTCGATGTCGCCTTCGGTACAGCGCTGAAGCGGACCAGGCACGAAGGCATAAACCTCTACGGTACGATCCCGGAACTGGTGCTCGAAGACTGGGAAAAACTGCTCGACTCGGCCGCGGCCGGCGATCCTGGCCTGTTGCGCTCGGTGGACCTGGCGCTGGGCGGGGTCGATCTGTATGGCCGCCGGCTGGACCAGGTGGAACTGTCGGTCAATCGTGTTGATGGCGGGCTTATCGGCCTGGTCGATGCCGAACAGGTGCGGGGCGTGTTCGAGGTACGCGAAGGTGAGCCGGCGCGAGTCGAGCTGGATTACCTGCGGATCGACCAGGTCGAACAGCGTGCGGACTATTCGGCTTTCCGACCGACGCAATTTCCGCCGTTCGTGCTGACCAGCAGGCAACTCGACTTCCACGATATGCAATTTACCGATCTGCGGATGGATATCCGGGTGGCTGACGAGGTTTTCTACATCGACCGGTTTTTACTGCGGCGTGACGGGCTGCTGCTCGAAACCACGGGTCAGTGGCAGTATGACGATAGCAGTCAATCCCACCTGACCCGAATGAACACGACGCTCAAGGGTGAGCAGTTGGGCGAGGCGGTCGAAGGCCTCGGCCTCGGCAATGGCATGCGCGGCGGCACGATCGATTTCGACGGCAGTTTCTCCTGGCCGGCGCCGCCGTTCGCGTTTGCCCTTGAAACCCTGGCTGGCAGCGGCAAAATGAGGATCGAGGACGGCTTTCTGAACAACGTTGAACCGGGTAGCGGTCGGCTGGTCGGGCTGCTCAGCCTGAGTGCACTGCCGCGACGCCTGTCGCTGGATTTCAACGACCTGCTGGTCGAGGGCATGGCGTTCGAAAAGATCTCCGGCATATTCAGGCTGGAAGCGGGCAATATCTACACCGACAACACCCGCATGGAAGGCCCCGCGGCCACGATCAAGATCCAGGGCAGGACCGGGTTCATCGAGCGCGACTACGACCAGCTCATGCAGATAACGCCGCGTATTCGCGACGTGCTGAACCTGGCCTTGCTGTTGCAAACCAACTGGGCCTTGTTATTGTTGCAGAACCTGTTTAAAAAGCAGATCGACGAGGCGGCCGAGATCGAGTACCAGATCACCGGCAGCTGGGACAACCCGGAGATCGAACTGATAAAGGCGGTCGATGAAAACCAGGTCGAGTTACCGAATATCGAGAAGTAGCCTGTACGCGGTTGTGCTGTTGCTGGGCTTCGCCAGCGCCGAAGCCAACACGGTGCGGATATTCTCCCTGAGCGCCGACGAATGGGCGCGGCCGCGCAGCGGCGCCGTCATCCCGGAACTGGAAGCGGTGCGTGCCGCGGTCCGCTACTGGGAACAGGTCACGCCCGGCCTGATCGTGATCCGGCACCCCGGCGAGGATACCGGCGAGATCTGGGCGGCGGAGTTGCGCGACTGGCTGATCTCGCTCGGCGTGGCCGCCGATTACATCCGCCTGCGGGCGGGCAATCAGGACGCGGACGAAATCGACCTGCTGGTCGGCGGTCGCGACGAACTGGAGCAATAAAACATGGCATCAAACCTGGACACGGTTACTCACAGCCTGCTCGAGCCGAGCGGCATCGAGCTGGATCAGCTCGGCAACTACCTGGGGGCACTGATGGGTCCGCAAATCGATGCCGGCGATCTCTATTTCCAGGTCAGTCAGCAGGAATCCTGGGTCATGGACGACGGCATCCTGCGCGAAGGCAGTTTCAGTATCGAAAAAGGTGTCGGCATCCGCGCCATGTCGGGCGAAAAAACGGGTTTTGCCTACTGCGACGACCTGCAGGGTAATTCGATCACGCAGGCGGTGGGTAACGCCCGCGCAATCGTGCGCCAGGGGCAGTCGGGCAGTACCGCCATAAGCCTGCGCAACGCGCCGGCGAAAGCGCTGTACGGCGCGATCAACCCGGTCGAGAGCCGGAGCGCCGACGACAAGGTCGAGCTGCTCAAGAAACTCGACGCCTACGTGCGCTCGCTCGACGCACGGATCGACCAGGTCATCATCTCGCTTGCGGGCGGCGTCGACCAGGTGCTGGTGGCCGCCACCGACGATACCCTGGCGGCCGACGTCCGGCCGCTGGTGCGGCTCAACGTCACCGTGCTGATGCACCAGGACGGCCGCCGCGAGCAGGGCAGCGCGGGCGGCGGTGGCCGCCACAGCTACGATGTATTCTTCGATACCGATCGCGCCTATGAACTGGCGCGCGAAGCCGTGCGCCAGGCCAGCGTCAATCTCGAGTCGGTGGCAACGCCGGCCGGCGGCATGCCGGTGGTGCTGGGACCGGGCTGGCCCGGCGTGCTGCTGCACGAAGCGGTAGGCCACGGGCTCGAGGGCGACTTCAATCGCAAGGGCACCTCCGCCTTCAGCAATCGCATGGGTGAGCAGGTCGCCTCGCCGCTGTGTACCGTGGTCGATGACGGCACGCTGGCCGACCGTCGCGGTTCGCTCAGCGTCGACGACGAGGGCGTGCCGGCGCAGTGCACCACGCTGATCGAGAACGGCGTGCTCAAGGGTTACATGCAGGACAAGATGAATGCACGCCTGATGGGAACTCAGTCCACGTCGAACGGCCGCCGCGAGTCGTTCGCGCACCTGCCGATGCCGCGCATGACCAATACCTACATGTTGCCGGGCGACAGCGACCCGGGCGAAATCATCGCCTCGGTGGACAAGGGCCTGTACGCGGTCAACTTCGGTGGCGGCCAGGTCGACATCACCTCGGGACGCTTCGTGTTCTCGCTGTCGGAAGCTTACCTCATCGAGCAGGGCAAGCTGACCGCGCCGGTCAAGGGAGCGACGCTGATCGGTTCCGGCCCCGAGGTCATGGGCCGCATCTCGATGGTGGGCAACGACCTCGAGCTCGACCAGGGCATCGGCGTCTGCGGCAAGGAAGGGCAGGGTGTGCCGGTAGGCGTGGGCCAGCCGACCCTGAAAATCGACGAGATCACCGTCGGCGGCACCGACTAGGGCAAGGCTCCCCGCATACTTCCACACGCGCCGCGAATCAGGCCTCCGGGCGGGCTTCCGCCGCCGGTGAAAGGGCCTGCTGGGCATCTTCGTACAGCGACAGCAGGACCGGAATCACCAGCAGGATCAGCAGCGTCGCGAAGGCGAGGCCAAACGCGATCGACACCGCCATCGGGATCAGGAATTGCGCCTGGCGCGAGGTTTCGAACAGCAGCGGGGTCAGGCCGGCAATCGTCGTCAACGAGGTCAGCAGCACCGCGCGCAAGCGCTGGCAAGCGGCCTCCACCAGCGCTGCGCGGATGGCCATGCCGCGTTCGCGCAACTGGCGGTAGAAAATAACCAGGATGATGGAGTCGTTGACGACGATGCCCGACAGGCCGAACATGCCGAAGACCGACAGGATGGTCATATTCATTCCCATCAGCCAGTGACCGAGCAGCGCGCCGGTGAGCCCGAGCGGAATCGCCAGCATAACCAGTAACGGCCAGCCGTAGGAAGCGAATACCCAGGCCAGCACCAGGTACATCAGTAATACCGCCACGGCCGCGCCGAT
This sequence comes from Gammaproteobacteria bacterium, assembly GCA_030066085.1. Lineage (GTDB taxonomy): Bacteria > Pseudomonadota > Gammaproteobacteria. The sequence goes on from JASJCI010000014.1 coordinate 21,568, forward strand.
CCGCATGTCGGCGAAGGTTTCGCGCTGGCTGGCCGAGCGCCCCTCGATGCTGTACTCGATGCCGTAGCGGCCGGCGAGTTCCGGCAGCGTCGACTGCGCCAGCGTGGCGACGATGTCGTCGATGCTGTTCGCCGCGGCGTCGACGTCGGCGCTGACGTCGATCGACAGCTTGCCGTTGAAGTGACGCAGGGTTTCGAAACCCTGGCCGGAGCGCCAGTTGGCGACCGACTCGAGCGGCACGAAATCGCCGTTGGGCAGGCGGATCGGCAGGTTCAGCAGGCTGCCGAGACGCCGTTGCTCGTCGTCGGGCAGCTGCAGGCGAACCTCGACTTCGTCGGCGCCCTGTTGAAACCGCTGCAGCACGATACCGTCGTAGGCCGCGCGCAGCTGGCGGCCGATGTCGCTGATCGACAGCCCCATGGCTTCACCGGCGGCGTTCAGTTCGTAAATCATCTGTTCACGGCCGTAGGGCATGTCGTCGTCGATTGCGCTGATGCCGGGAATACCCTCCAGCGTCTGCGCCAGATCGAGTGCCGCGGACTTGAGCGGCTGCGGCGAGGTCCCGGTCAGGCGAAGGTTCAGGTCGCGTCGCGGCGGACCGGCGCGATGCGACGTGATCTGGAAATTCTCGATCCCGGGCGGCAGCTGGATTCGATCCCGCCAGCTGCGAATGAAACTGACGTTGTCGGTCGCGCGTTGATCGGAGCCGACCAGCTCGACGTACAGGCCGCCGACGCGCTCACCGGTAATGGCCCGTCCCCGGCCCACCGTGGAACCGTGCACGCGGTAATAGGTATCCACCACGGTTTCGTCAGTGTCGGCGATGGTGTTTTTAAGCTCCTGTTCGACCTGGTCGACAAACCGATCGACCACCTCCGACGATGTCCCGGAAACGAAGCGCACGTTGGCGTAAACCGTGGTCGACTCGGGCGACGGGAAGAACTGCCAGCCGGTTTTACCACTCTGGAACAGGCCGACCGCAAACACCAGGAAAGCGATTGCGCAGGCCAGGGTCGTCCAGCGATAGTCGATGGCGGAAGTTACCAGGCCGCGAAACCAGCGATCGCGCAGATGGCTGAAACCGCGGTTCAGCTTTTGTTTCAACGCCGACTCGGCCTGTCCGCGGCCCTGGACGAAGGCATGCCGCAGGTGGCCGGGCAGGATCAGGAAACTCTCGATCAGGGAGGCAACGATCACGCACACGATAACCATCGGGATCGCCAGCATGATGGCACCCATGGGACCGCCGATCAGCATCAGCGGTAAAAAAGCCGCCACGGTGGTCAGCGATGACGCCATCACCGGCGCCAGCATGCGGCGGGCGCCGCCCTCGGAAGCCATCAGTGGATCTTCACCCATTTCGAAGTGGGCCTGGGCGTCTTCGCCGACGACGATGGCATCGTCGACGATGATGCCGAGCGCCATGATCAGCGCGAACAGGCTGATCATGTTGATCGAGCCGCCGACGAGGTAGAGCACCGCGAGGGTAGCCATGAAGGACACCGGGATACCGACCGCAACCCAGAACGCCACCCGCCCCGACAGGAACAGGTACAGGATCAGCAGCACCAGCGCCAGTCCACCGACCCCGTTCTTCACCAGCAGCATGATGCGTTCCTTGATCAGCTGCCAGCGTGCGCTGAATACCTCGACCTGGATGTTCGGCGGCAGCTGTGGCAGCGTCCGATCCAGCCAGTCCTGCAGGATTCCCGCCGCTTCCAGCGAGTCACCGTTTTCGGAGCGGCGCAGCGCCAGCACCACCGCGGTTTTCCCGTCGACGGTCAAGGTGGTCGAACCGGGCAGGGCGCGCTGCCCGATCGATGTTATGTCGCCCAGGCGAATGTTCTTGTCGGGCTCGCTGACTACCGCGAGACTGGCAAAGTCCTGCGGCGTACGCCGCTGGTTCTGCCCGCGAATCTCGCGCGCGCCGTCCTCTTCGCCGATCAGGCCGGCCGGCAAATCGAGACTTTCCGCGTCGATCCGGCGCGCCAGTTCGTCGAGGCCGAAGCCGAGGCGCTGGACCTGCTCGGCGCTGATCTCGATCTGCAGCTGCTGCTCCGGTAGCCCCTGGATGTCGATATTGTCGATACCCGCCGCCAGCAGCTCGCGCTCGAAACGCCGCGCCAGCGAGCGCAGTTCGTCGATCTGCTCCGGCCCGGTGATGAGCAGGCGCGCAACCGGTTCGTAGCGCAGTACCTGGGTAACGCGCGGTTCTTCCGCGTCCTCCGGCAGGCTGGTGAAGTCGTCGACCTGCTTGCGAATCTCGTCGAGGGCAAAATCGAGATTGGCGTTTTCCTCGAACTCGAGCGAAATGGCGGAGACCCCGGTGGTCGAGGTCGATGTCATTTGCTCGAGACCGTCGATACTGCGCAGGCGCTGCTCGAGCGGAATGGTGACGCCGGTTTCGACGTCTTCGGCGCTGGCGCCGCTCCAGATCGTGGTCACGGTAACCAGGTCGAGCTCGAAATTCGGAAAAAACTGGACGTTGAGCTTCTGCAGCGCGATGACGCCGGACAGGATCATCATCGCCATCAGCAGGTTGGCCGCCACCTTGTGGCGGGCAAACACGCCGAGCAGGCTAGTCATCCTGCACCCGGACCTTGAGGCCGGACACCGCGTTGGGCAGGTGGGTTACCGCGATCGCGTCGCCGGGCGCGATCTGGTCGCTGCGCACGAGTACCTGCATTTCTCCTCCCGCGCCGCGAGCCTGTCCGACCGTGCGCACATCAATCGCGTCGAGCCGTTCGTCGACCACCCGGTACAGGCGGGAATTGCCGTAAATCGCCTGGTAGGGAACCGCGTACACCCCGTCCAGCGGCGGCAGGGCCAGGCTGATCGTCAGTAATTCCCCGGGGCGCATCTGTTCGCTGGAACCACCGATTTCGAAAAAAGCGTCGATGCCGGTGGCCTCGGCTTCGCCGGCGAGTCGGCGCAACTCGAACGGGCCCAGTTCGGGCCGGTCGATGACGCTCGCCTGCAGGCCGACATCGAGCGCCAGCGCCTGCTGCACCGCGGCTATGTGCGTGCTGGGCAAATGCGCCCGGATTTCGAGGTTGTCGACCGGAAACAGCGAAATCAGGGTCTGGCCGATAGCGACGCGGTCGCCGGCGGCAACGCCGACATGGCTGACGATCGCGTCGAACGGAGCGCGCAGTTCCGAGCGCGACATCGCCAGGCGGGCTTCGTCGAGCTGCGCCCGTGCGCGATCGAGCCGGGCCCGCAGGATCTCGAGCTGGGCCGGGTGGCGGTCTACTTCCAGCTGGCGCGACATCACCGCCAGCTCCTGCCGGCCGTATTCGCTGCGCGCGCTGTTGAGCGCCGATTCGGCGGTCAGGTTCTGCTGCTGCAGCTTCTGCAGCCGCTCGACCTCGGCGCGTGACAGCGCCAGCAGTTCGCGTTCGGTTTCGAGCGATGCGAGGTTGGCGCGATGCCGGATTTGCAGTTCGGCGATCTGGTTTTCGAGGTCGCGCAGGTCGGCCTCGAATTTCAGCGTGGCGGCAGCAAAATCGCGTTCGTCGAGCGTGACCAGCAGCTGGTCGGTGGCGACCCGCGCCCCGTCGCGGACGTAGATTGCATCGACGATACCGCCGCCGGGCGCGGCCGCCTGCAGTTGCCCCGGGGATTCGACCCGTCCGTAGAGCGTCAGGCTCGGCGCCAGTTCGCGCGGTATGGCGTCGATTGCCCTGATCTGCCAGACTTTTTCCCGCAGTACCGGCTTTTCCGGGTCGGGTTTGCTTGCCAGCAGCACGTGGTAAATCCCGCCGGCCAGCAGCAGGATCAAGATCGGCACGAGGTACTTGAGGCTGAATCTGAGGGTCATGGAATATTACCCGTCCGGCGTCGGGTTGTGGCCAGGCTCGACCGCCTCGAAACGGGACTTGTCGCGGTTCTTGCGCACCTCGCGCGGGTCGAACACGAGGCCGTTCATGGCAATGTACACGCCCGCCGGTAACAGCTGCACCGCGGCGCAGGCGGCGCCGAGATTATACATCGCGTCGCCGTAGCGCATCCTGGCGGGTTGCATGGCGCCGAACAGCACGACCGTCTTGTCGGTCACGTCGAGCAGGCAGTTGGCGGTCTCGACCATCGAGTCGGTGCCGTGCACTATCAGGATCCTGTCCTCGGTTACGCGCGTGACCGCATCGCGGATCAACTGCCGGTCACCGGGGGTAATGTCGAGGCTGTCTTTTTGCATCAGCGATTCGATTTCATAGTCGAAACCGACATTGGCTTCGCGCAACAGTTCCGCAACGACCGGGTCGCCGAAGTGAAATTCGCTCATGGCATCGAAGTAGGCCTTGTCGAAGGTTCCGCCGGTGTTCAAAATCCGGATGATCAAGCTGGGCTCCGTGACATCGTTATGGACAAAAGACTCGCATTCAGGAGACTATTGTAAACCCTGGCGCGGCGCGCGACATATCCCGTTGGTAGATGAATTCTGACAGCCTGGTTCGGCAGCAGGTGCCGGTGTTAGCCATTACCTGTGCCTGCATCATTTCGCTGCTGGCCTTCGGCCCGCGTTCGGCGATGGGATTCTTCCAGCTGCCGATCCTGCAGGAGCAGGGCTGGGACCGGGCCACCTTCGGCATGGCGATGGCGCTGCAAAACCTGCTGTGGGGTATCGGGCAACCGCTGTTCGGTGTGATCGCCGACAAGTTCGGTACCTGGCGCGTGCTGATGACCGGCGCGCTGCTGTACGCGGCGGGCCTGGTCGTCATGGCGATCGCGCCTACGCCGCTGTGGCTGCACGTCGGCGGCGGCATCATGGTCGGGCTGGGAGTTGCGGCCTGCTCCTTTGGCGTGGTGCTGGCCGCCATTGCGCGGCGGGTCAGCGCGGAAAAACGTTCCTTTGCCTTCGGTCTCGGTACCGCCTCGGGCTCGGCGGGCATGTTCCTGTTCGCGCCGATTTCGCAAGGCCTGATCGACGCGCTGGGCTGGTCCGACAGCCTCGTGGTCCTGGCCGTGATCATGCTCGTGATACCGGTTCTGGCGGTTCCGCTGCGCGGCAATTCGAGCACCACGGCGGGTGCGCAGCCCGACTTCGAGCAAACGGTGCGCGAGGCTCTCGGCGAGGCTTTCGCGACGCGCGGCTACCTGCTGTTGACGGCCGGGTTTTTTGTCTGCGGATTCCAGGTGGCTTTCATCACCGCCCATTTCCCGGCCTACATCAGCGATCTCGGCATCGCCGCGCGCTGGGCGGTGGTGGCGATCAGCCTGATCGGCTTTTTCAACATCCTGGGTTCGCTCGCTTCCGGCGTACTCGGGCAGCGCTACTCCAAGCCGATGCTGCTGGTGTGGATTTACCTCGCGCGCTCGGTGGCGGTGACGGTGTTCATGCTGGTGCCGGCCAGCCCGGCCTCGGTGGTGCTGTTTTCGGTCGTGATCGGCATCCTGTGGCTGTCGACCGTGGCGCCGACCAACGCCATCGTGGCGATCCTGTTCGGAACGCGTTATCTCGGTATGCTTGGCGGTATCGTATTCTTTTCGCACCAGGTCGGTTCGTTTCTCGGCGTCTGGCTCGGCGGGCTGCTGTACGACCTCACCGGTGCCTACGACGTAGTCTGGTGGCTCGGCGTTGCGCTCGGTATATTTGCTGCAATCGTGCACTGGCCGATCCGCGAGGAACCCGTTGCTCGGCCCGCCCCCCAGGCGGCCTGACCCGGAGGAATTCGCGCCCGTCAGACGATAGGCGGTTCGTCGGAGTCCGCGGCGTCGCCGTTGGGCGCCAGTTCCTCGTGGTAAGCCTCGATGTGCCCCGATACCTCGTCGGCCGCTTCGTAGGCGGCGATGTTGAACACCGCTTCACCGGCGAACACCAGCGGCAGGTTGGTCTTGCCGATCACGACGCCGTCCAGCGTGCTGGTGACCTCGCACAGGAGATTGCCGAGCGGATCGTTGATATACGCCAGCGTATCGCCCTCGTTGACCAGCATACCGGTGCCGCAAACCATCCGCAAAATGCCGCTTTGCGGGGCGCGCATCCAGCGGCTGGCGTTGGCGATCATGGTTTTCGGCTGGCGGCGCTGTTTTTTCAGCGTCCGCATCCCGAGCGCGGCCATCACGTTGAGTACACCCCGGACGCCGGCGCGGATCGCCAGCTCGTCGAAGCGCAGCGCTTCGCCGGCCTCGTACAGCACGACCGGAATGCCGAGCTCGTGCGCGGCCGCGCGAAACGAACCTTCCAGCAGGCTGGAGTCGAGAATCACCGGCACGCCGAAGGCACGGGCAAGCGCCTCGGTCGCGGGATCGTCGCGCAGCGTGGCCCTGATCTGCGGCAGGTTCTCACGGTTGACCGCGCCCGTGTGCAGGTCGACGACGTGGCTGCAGTGGGTCATGATTTCGGTCATCAGCACATGCGCAAGCCGCGCGGCCATGGAACCGGTTTCGGAGCCCGGAAAGGCGCGATTCAGATCGCGCCGGTCGGGCAGGTAGCGCGACTTGGAAACGAAACCGTAAACGTTGACCACCGGGATCGCGATCAGTGTTCCGCTGATGCGGTTGACCGCGCGGTTCGCCAGCAGGCGGCGGATGATTTCGGTGCCGTTGATTTCGTCGCCGTGCAGGGCCGCGCAGACCAGCAACACGGGTCCCGGTTTGCGCCCGTGCACGACGTGAACCGGCATGTTGACCTGGCTGTGCGCGTAAAAACTGGGCAGCGGGATGTCGATCGATTCGCGGCTGCCGGGGCTGACGCTGACGCCGGCAATCTCGATCGACGGTCGGGACCTAGCCTTTGCCACGGGTGCGGGTTTTGCCGGGCGTCAGTTTTTCCAGGTTGGCAATGATCATGCCGGCGATATCCTTGCCGGTGGCGCCCTCGATGCCTTCGAGGCCGGGACTGGAGTTGACTTCCATAACCACCGGCCCGTGATTGGAGCGCAACAGGTCGACGCCGGCCACGTTGAGGCCCATGATGCGTGCCGCGCGAACCGCGGTGGAGCGTTCCTCGGGCGTGATCTTGATCAGGCTGGACGACCCGCCGCGATGCAGGTTCGAGCGAAACTCGCCCTTGGGCGCCTGGCGTTTCATCGCCGCGGCAACCTTGCCGTCGATGACAAAACAGCGGATGTCGGAACCGCCGGCTTCCTTGATGAATTCCTGTACCAGGATATCGGCCTTGACCCCCATGAAACCCTCGATGACGCTTTCGGCGGCCTTCTGCGTTTCCGCCAGCACCACGCCGATACCCTGGGTTCCCTGCAGCAGCTTGATCACCAGTGGCGCACCGCCGACCATCTTGATCATGTCCTTGATGTCGTCCGGTTTGCTCGCATAGCCGGTCAGCGGCATGCCGATGCCGCGACGCGACAGCAGCTGCAGCGAGCGCAGCTTGTCGCGCGAGCGGGTAATCGCGACCGATTCGTTGAGCGACACCACGCCCATCATTTCGAACTGGCGCAGCACCGCGGTACCGTAGGCGGTCACCGAGGCGCCGATGCGCGGTATGACCGCGTCGAAACCTTCGAGGGGCTCACCCTTGTAGTGAATCGACGGTTTGTGCGCGGCGATATTCATGTAAGCGCGCAGAACGTCGATGACGACAATTTCGTGACCGCGCTCCTCGGCGGCCTCGATGATTCGGCGGCTGGAGTAGAGTTTTCGGTTGCGTGACAGCAGTGCTATTTTCATTGTTCTATCTCCTCGGCAGCCCGTAGAGCTTGCGTGCCGGCAGCCTGCCGTTCACGTAGGAGGCGCCCGGATCGACCAGGAAACGGTTTTCCATCGCCCGGCGGCCGAGCAGCATGCGAAATCGCATAGTATCACGGTTGGTCAGGGTCAGTTCAATCGGCCAGCGGCCGTTGCCGATCGCCACCGTGCTCTCGATGACGTAGCGCATTTCGCGGTGTCCGCCGGAATCGGTAACCTCGCGATAATCGATGACCGGCGCGTGACATTCGACGAAAAAGTCGTTCTCGCCCTGCACCGGGTGAATCTGGAAGCGCACCATGCCGACGCCGTTATCGCTGTAAGGTTCGAGCAGGAAGGCGTGCAGCGCGGAAGTGCGCGCGCCGGTATCGACCTTGGCCTTGATTGCCGGCAGGTCGAGATCGGGCAGCGCGACCCACTCGCGCCAGCCCAGCGTGGTTACCGAGTCAGTGGACATCCAACGGCCTGTATCCTCGCCTAGCCAAGTTTCGTGCCGTCGCGGCAGCTGCGTATCAGGTTTTTCAGCATGCGATCGCACAATTCGAGCTGGTCGCGCGCGATGAACTCGTCCGGCTTGTGTGCCTGCTCAATGCTGCCGGGGCCGCAGACCAGGCAGCCAATACCGATTTCGTCGAACAGGCCGGCCTCGGTGCCGAAACTGACGTTGTCGCCGAGCGTGTCGACCGGGTTGATCCCGCGCGTGTAGCGCACGATCGCCGCGTCCGGGGCAGTGTGCAGGCCGGGATAGTGGGAGGTCTCCTCGAAGCGAATATCGGCCGCGGGATGGCGTTCGCGCATGTCGGGCAGCAGGACCTCGTCGGCATAGTGGCGGATATCGTGCGCGAGCCGGTGCAGGTCCTGTTGCGGCAGGTTGCGGATCTCGAACTCGAACTCGCATTCGCGCGGTACGATGTTGAGCGCGGTGCCGCCGCGCACGTTGCCCACGTGGAAAGTCGAGTGCGGCACCGAATAGCTCGGATCGGTCAGTTCCGCCTGCGCGCGCTGATTCATGCCACGGATGAAGTCGATCAGCGCGGCGGCGTATTCGACCGCGTTGACACCGCTGTCGATGTAGGCGGAATGGCAGGAAAAACCGCTGACCGTCACGCGGTAAGACAGCTTGCCCTTGTGGCCGAGCACCATCTGCATCGATGTCGGCTCACCGATGATGCCGAGGCGCGGGCGCACTTCGAAACCCGCCAGCGCGTCGACCAGCCGACGCGCACCGACACAGCCGACTTCCTCGTCGTAGGAAAACGCGAAGTGCAGCGGGGTCTCGAGCGCGCCGGCCGTGATATCGGGCAGGGCCGCCAGCGCACAGGCTATGAAACCTTTCATGTCGCAGGCGCCGCGCCCGGTCAGCAGTTCGTCGCCGATCTTCATTTGATAGGGGTCGCTGTGCCAGTCCTGTCCCGTGGTGGGCACGACGTCGGTATGGCCCGACAGCATGACGCCGCCCCGGTCGTCGGGGCCGACTGTGGCGTACAGGTTGGCGCGTGCGCCGTCCTCGCTCGTTACCAGCTGCGACTCGATAGCGTGATCGTCGAGCAGGTTGCGCACGAAGTCGATCAGCGCCAGGTTCGATTGCCGGCTGGTGGTATCGAAAGCGATCAGGCGAGCGAGAATTTGCTCGCTGTTCATGGCCATGTTCAGGGGTCTCCCGGTACGCCGTATGCCGGCGCGCCGTCGGGACGATAAGCGCGCATGACGTACTCGTCGACCTGCGGTTCGTATACCCGCCAGCCATCGCGCAGCATGCGGATCGGTTCGTCCGCCCAGTCGATGCGCAGTTCGGCCAGCGGCCACGACGGGTCGCCGCCGAGTAACAGGCCGGCCGAGTGGACCGGGCCGGCCTCGCCGCCGGCGTCGATGCCGGCAACCAGGGCGTCGAGTACGCGCGAAGCGAAGCTGCCGGCGGCGTTTTCGAACGCCTCGATCATGGCCGCGGGCACCGCATCGTGCGCGAGCAGGTTGCCGGCGGCGATGCAGTGTTGGCCGCTGGCCGTGGCATGACAACCGAGCGCGCCCGCGCCGGTATAGAGCGCGGACTGTCCCTGCGTGTCGATGACGCCGAGCTGGCGATAATCGTGACAGGCCGTGCTTGCGACCACCGCGTCCATGGCCGCTCGCGGGTCGACGCCGTCCTGCAGCAGCGTAAGCAGGCGCGGCCCGAGCCGTGGGTCGGTAATGTTCTGGCTCAACGCGATACCCACGCCGCTGCGCCAGTGCAGGCAGCGGCTGGCAACGCTGATGCTGGACGAAGCTATCGCGGCGCCAAGCTGGCCGCTGGCGTGATCCCAGGCGGCGATGGATAAGGTCATAACACGGCGTCCCGTGGTTGGCTAACGGATCCGGTACCGGTTGAACCGGCAGGGCAATGATCGAAGCATACCACGATCGCAGGCCTGCGCCGCAGCGGCGCGAGTTTGCCTGTGCTTTGCTGGTCGGCGCTACCTGGTTTATTTTTTTTGACTCAAACAGAATAAAAATAGTAGTTTACATGAGGCAGGTGCCCCGGCAGGATCGTCAGAGCGGGATCAGGACCGGGCGCCAGCCGAACCGCATCGTCGCGGACGCCGTCGATGCGGTTGCCGGGTAGCGCCCGCGTCCGCCACGGGGGAGACCGATGCCGACACATACACGCCTGCGCATGTTCAACACGCGCGATACCTATCCGAACCAGGCGCTCGACAATGACCTCTGCCAGGCCGTGATTGCCGGCAATACGGTCTACCTGCGCGGCCAGGTCGGTACCGATTTCGACGGCCAGCTGGTCGGTCTCGGCGATCCGGGCGCGCAGGCCGAGCAGGCGATGAAGAACGTCAAGCAACTGCTGGAGGAAGCCGGCAGTGATCTCAGCCACATCGTCAAAACCACGACCTACATCACCGACCCGCGCTATCGCGAACCGGTATACCAGGCGGTCGGTCGCTGGCTCAAGGGGGTTTACCCGATTTCGACCGGGCTGGTGGTCGCCGGCCTCGGCCAGCCCGAATGGCTGATGGAAATAGACGTGATCGCGGTCATCCCGGAAGACTGACTTGCGCGGTGCAGTTTACCCTCAAACAACTGGCCTATTTTGTCGCCGCCGGCGAAGCCGGCAGTATCCTGCGCGCGGCGGAAAATATTCACGTATCGCAACCCTCGATATCCAACGCGATCGCGCATCTCGAGGAGGTCTTCCAGGTCCAGTTATTCATCCGTCATCATGCCCAGGGCATGAGCCTGACGACGGCGGGTGGGCAGATCATGGAAAAAGCCAAGGCGCTGTTGCGTGACGCCGAGGAACTCAGGAGTTTCGCCGGCAAGCTGTCCGACCGGATATTCGGCTCGATCAACGTGGGCTGCTTCATCCCGATCGCGCCGGTGGTTACCCCGGAACTCTGCCACGCATACATGCAGTCGCACGGCGGCGTCGAGGTCAACGTCAGCGAGGGCAACCAGGCGGAGCTGCTGAGTGCACTCAAGAAAGGCGCCATCGACGTGGCGCTGACCTACGATATGCAGCTCGAAAGCGACGTCGGCTTCATCCCGCTGGTCGAGCTCAAACCGCATGTCCTGCTCGCCGCGGGGCATCGGCTGGCGGCGCGCGACGAGATATCGCTGGCGGCGCTGACCGAGGAAAAGTTCATCCTGCTCGATTTGCCGCTGTCGGATAACTATTTCATGTCGCTGTTCGCCAGCGATGACCTCAAGCCGCGCATCTACGCGCGCACCCGGCATATCGAGGTGCAGCGCGCGCTGGTTGCCAGGGGCTATGGTTACAGCCTTGCCAACCTGCGCCCGATCAACCGCCATTCGCTCGACGGCAGCGAGCTCGTGTACCGGCCACTGGCCGGCGTCAACCGGGGGCTGACGCTCGGCATTGCAACCCTGAACCAGGTGCGCAAAACCATTGTCGTCGACAGCTTCAGCGAGTTTTGCCGGGAGCAGATCAGCAGCGAAAAAATACCCGGCATGACTCAGCCGTAGGATCACCAGGGAGTATCACATGAGCCGCGACCCACGCTACGATGTCCTGTTCGAACCGCTGCGGATCGGACCGGTTACCGCGAAAAACCGTTTCTGCCAGGTGCCGCACTGTAATGGTGGCGGCTACCGTGATCCGTCCGCGGCGGCCGAGATGCGCCGTACCAAGGGCGAGGGTGGCTGGGGCATCATATTCACCGAGCAGACCGAGATGCATCACAGCTCCGAGATCGCGCCCTATATCGAGCTGCGCCTGTGGGACGACGACGACGTGCCGATCCTGGCGCGCATGGCCGATGCCATCCACGAGCACGGCGCGCTTGCCGGCACCGAGCTGACCTATGCCGGGGTCAACGGTCCCAACCTGTACTCGCGCGAGGTACCGCTGGCGCCGAGCGCGATGCCGATTCGAACCTATACCAGCGATCCGGTCAGTGCGCGCGCGATGACCCGGCGCGATATCCGCGACCTGCGCCGCTGGCACCGCATTGCCTGCGAGCGCGCCAGGACCGCCGGTTACGACCTGATCTGCCTGTACGCCGCGCACGGGCACGGCATCTTCCAGCATTTTCTCTCCAGCGCCACCAACCAGCGCAGCGACGAGTACGGCGGCAGCCTCGAAAACCGCACGCGCCTGCTGCGCGAGGTCGTCGAGGAGTGCCGCGACGCGGTCGGCGACAGCTGCGGCATCACGCTGCGACTGTCGCTGGTCGAAACCATCGGCGAACTCGGTTTCAGCAACGTCGAGGTACGCGACCTGATCGAGATGCACGCCGAGCTGCCCGACCTGTGGGACCTGGCGCACGGGACCTGGGGCGAGTGTTCCGGCCCGTCGCGTTTCAAGGCCGAGGCCGCGCAACAGGAGCTGGTCGAGGGGATCAAGCAACTCACGCCGCGTCCGATTGTCGGCGTCGGCCGTTTTACCTCGCCCGACGTGATGGCGAAACAGGTTCGCACGGGCGTGCTCGACCTGATCGGCTGCGCGCGGCCATCGATCGCCGATCCCTTTTTGCCACGCAAGATCGACGAGGGCCGGGTCGAGGATATCCGCGAGTGTATCGGCTGCAACATCTGCATCAGCGGCGACATGACCATGTCGATCTCGCGCTGTACGCAGAATCCGACCTTCATGGAAGAGTGGCGCAAGGGCTGGCACCCGGAAAAGATGAATCCCAAGGGCGACAGCAACAGCGTGCTGGTGGTCGGTGCCGGGCCGGCCGGGCTCGAAGCCGCGCACGCGCTCGGCAAGCGTGGTTACCAGGTGGTGCTGGCGGAAGCCGGCACCGAACTCGGCGGTCGGGTTGCACGCGAGCGCAAGCTGCCCGGGCTGTCGGCCTGGGGCCGGGTCGCCGATTACCGCGAGTACCAGTTGAGCCAGCTGGCCAATGTCGACATTTACCTCGACAACCGGCTCGGCGCCGACGATATACTCGACTTCGGTTTCGAGCACGTCGCGCTCGCGACCGGTTCGAGCTGGCGTGCCGACGGCGTATCGCGCTACCACGTCGTGCCGGTACCGTCCGACGGCTCGCTGCCGGTGTCGACACCCGACGACGTCATGGCGGAGCGATATCCGCGGGGGCATGTCTTCCTGTTCGACGACGACCATTACTACATGGGGGGCGTGATTGCCGAGCGCCTGGTGGAACAGGGTTGCCGCGTGACGCTGCTGACGCCGGCCGCGCAGGTTTCGGCCTGGAGCAACAATACGCTGGAACAGCCCTACGTGCATGCGCGCCTGCTCGAACTCGGGGTATCAATCGAGCTCAACCGTGCCCTGGTTCGAATCGAGGCCGGCGAAATAGAAACCGAATGCGTATACAGCGGGCGGCGAACGCGCCAGCCCTGTGATGCCGTGGTCATGGTCGCGTCACGCGTCGGCGATGACAGCCTGTGGCAGGCACTTGTTGCGCGTGAAGACCAATGGGCGGCGCGCGGTATCGCGTCGGTGCGGCTTTTCGGCGATGCCGAGGCTCCGGCGCCGATTGCCTGGGCGACTTACGCCGGTCACCGCTACGCGCGCGAACTGGATACCCCCGCTATCGGCGATGCGTTACCATTCCGCCGGGAAGTTACCGGACTGAAAGACTAGATGGAGAATCCAGCATGAAACCCGTTGAGCCCGGCGAGCGACTCGTCGTCAATATCTACGATGCCGAATACGAACCCTTCATCACCGATAACGGTGAAACCGACGGCTACACCCTGCAGCTCGATCGCAGCAAGCCGCTGGGTACCGGGTTTCACGTGTACAAGATGGCGCCCGGTTACACCACCATTGCGCACGAGCATACCGGCAACGAGGAGTTCCTGCTGATCAGCGGCGATCTGCGCGACAACGACGGCACGGTATATCGCGAAGGCGACCTGGTATGGATGAAGGCGGGCACCCAGCACAACTCCTACAGCGAAAACGGTTGCCTGCTGGCGGTTTACATCGAAACCACCGAGGAGTCGGTCTGAGCGCCGCCGTCAGGCGTCGCGAATCATGCGGTACAGCTCGTCCTTGAGAAAAAGCCGCCGCTTTTTGCGCTCCTCGAGATAATCGTCGGAAGTGTTTTCGACCCCGGTCTCGATGCGGTGGATTTCGTGGTCGAGGTCGTGATACTCGTCGAACAGGCGCGCGAAGTGATTGTTGCCGACCTTGAGATCGTGAATGCGATCGCGGTGTTCGGGAAATTCGTGGATCAGGTCGTGTTTTTCGGTCAGCATTGGGGATCCTGTCAGGCTTCTATTTTTTCGGCGCAGGCAACGCAGTGGGCGGTAAAGGGCAGCAACTCCAGGCGTTCCTCGGGAATGCTCGTGCCGCACTCGTCGCAGTGGAAGTAGATACCTTCATCCAGGCGTAACAGCGCGGCCTTGATCTGCGCGAGTTCTGCCTCCGAACTGTTGCCCAGTGATTCCAGCACTTCGTCGTTTTCGCGTTCGCTGGCCTGTTCGCTCCAGTCGGCCGTCATGCCCTCGTGGCGGATGTCCCGGTCGATGGCACGAATGCGCCCGCTGACTTCCGCTTTCAGATCGAGCAGTCGCTGCCTGATTTTTTCTTCGTCCACCGCGATATTCTCCTCGTCGTATTTCTATACCGGGTAAAGCTACCCGAACTGAACCTAGTATCGACCCGGGGAGCCTGAAAATCATTGATGTGGGACAAGTGCAGCCGTGTCCCGCGCGCTGTCGCGGCGGCGCTTCAATAGTCGATCTGTGCCTGCCGGGCGACCCGTCGTCGCGAACGGTTCTCGAGCATGACCACGAGCAGGCCACCGCCGATGATCAGGCCGCTGCCGGCGAGCGCGATCCAGTCGGGCCAGTCACCCCAGAGGATAAAACCCGCCGCCAGCGCGAACGGCATGGACGCGTATTCGAACGGCGCAACCACCGGCGCCTCGCCGAGCCGGTATGCCTGCGACAGCAGGTAACCGCCGAAACAGACGAGTACGCCGCATGCGACCAGTAATCCCCACTCCTGCGGCGTCGGCCAGCGCCAGGCCCGCAGCAGGAATGCGAGTGCGGGATCGTCGAAGCGGTCGAATTCGCCACTGCCGATTACGCCGCCGATCGCAATGCTGACCGCGATGAAAGCGACCTGGATGTAGAAGGTCATGGCACCGGCGGTCTCCCGCAGCCCCAGCTTGCGCGTCATCATCGTCATCGCGGCGTAGCACAGTGCCGCCAGGATCGGCAGCAGGCTGACGAGACGAAAGACGTCGCTGCCGGGTCGTACCATGATGATTACGCCGATACCGCCCAGCCCGATCGCGAACCAGCGCGGCAGGCCAACCCTTTCGCCGAGCACGGGTTGCGACAGCAGGCAGATGAACAGGGGCGCGGTGAAGAACAGCGCGACCGTCTCGGCCAGCGCCATCGCCGACAGGCCGACGAAGAAAAAGATATTGGCCAGCGTCAGCAACAGGCCGCGCGCGAGATGCATCCCCGGACGGCGTGTGCGCAGTGTCCCGACGCCACCCTCGAACTGGACGATAACCAGCACTACCGCGAGCGCAACCAGCGAGCGCACCAGCGTTATCTCGTGCAGCGGCAGGCTCGGGCTCAGCCACTTGATGATCGAGTCGCTGGCGGTCAGGATCACGAGCGCGCCGAGCAGGCACAGGATGCCGCGCGTATTGGCGAGCGCCGCGTGTTTCATGCGTACCGCCAGCCGGTCGATACGCACACAGCGCCGGCGAACAGGAGCTGCATGGCCAGGTCAGTCACTGGCGCCAGCCGTGCCGGCTAATCGCCTTCGAATCCCTGCAGGACGTTGACCGCGTTGACGCCGATTTCCTCCACCGCGTAGCCGCCTTCCATGATAAACAGGGTCGGCAGCCCCAGGGATGCGATGCTGGCGCCGTAGCGGCGAAAATCGTCGCTGGTCAGCTTGAAAAACGAAATGGGATCGTTTTCGAAGGTATCCACGCCGAGCGAAACCACCAGCGCGTCGGGCGCGTAGCCGCGGATCTTCGCGCAGGCATCGTCGAGCGCCGCGCCCCAGGTATCGAACGCGGTGCCGGGGCCCATCGGGTAGTTGTGATTGTAGCCCTGGCCCGCGCCATGACCGGTTTCATCGGCATAGCCGAGGAAATGCGGAAAAGCCTCGGCCGGGTCGCCGTGCAGCGACAGGAACAACACGTCGTCACGATCGTAGAATATGGCCTGCGAGCCGTTGCCGTGATGAAAATCGACATCCAGCAACGCCACCCGCGCAGCGCCCTGGTCGAGAAAGGCCTGCGTGGCGACCGCGGCATTGTTGATGAAGCAGTAGCCACCGAACATGTCGCCGGCCGCGTGGTGTCCCGGCGGGCGGCACAGCGCAAACGCCGAGCTGCTGCTGTCGGCTACCGCCGACTGCGCGGTCAGCGCGACATCGACGCTGGCCCGTGCAGCCTGCCAGGTACCGTCGGTAATCGAGGTTTCGGCCGCCAGTGCGTAGTAACCGATCTTGCCCTCGATATGGTGGGGCGCGCGCTGCTGCATGCCGCGCGCCGGCCAGTTGGCCGCGATCGCTTCGCCCTTGAAACCCGCCGCTACCCATTCCTGCCAGCAATGCTCGAGAAAGTGAATAAATCCCGGGTCGTGGATGCGTGTCACCGGCTCGAGCGAGAATTCGCGCGGCGCGATCACCTCGCCGAGGCCGACCTCGCGTACGCGTCCGAGTATGTGCTCGGCGCGCACCGGGCACTCGAAGGGGGGCACCAGTTCGCCGCCGTAGAGTTCGGTGCGGGCGTCGCGCAGGGCGTGTTTGTCGCTGTAGACGGTCAACATGATTCTATTCTCCTGCGATGATTCGGGGATCGAGGCGCCAGCGCGGCTGCTCGAAGGCGCGTTCGTAAGCCAGCGCGAGACTGAAAACGCGCTGATCGTCGTAACTGCGGCTGACGACCTGGATACCGGTCGGCACGCCGTTGGCGGCCAGGCCGCTGGGCAATGACAGCACCGGGCAGCGGCTCAGCATGTTGAACGGAAAGGTCATCGACCAGTACTCCTCGCTGACCAGCAGGGTTTGACCATTGACGATCACCTCGTTCTTCGGCCAGGTGCTGTCGGCCGGCACGGCGCTGGTGGTCAGCGTCGGACAGACGAAGATGTCGTAGTCGTCCAGCAGCGGGCCCAGGCGATCGTACATCGCGACCGCGGTCTCGAGCGATTCGAAGTACTGCTGGCGGGTCGACCGATCCGCGTTCTCGATAAACCAGACCGTGTAATCACAGAGCTCGTCGCGATGGTCCTGCAGCAACGGGGCCATCGATGCCGCCCAGCCCTGCGCCCAGTAGTGGTGAACCGCGTCGATGATCGACTCGTCCCAGCCGATCTCGACTTCCTCGACTTCGGCGCCGAGGTCGCGCAGCAACTCGAGTGCCGCCATGGTGTTGCGACTGATGCTGTCATCCACCTGCATGAAGCCGAGGTCCATCGACCAGGCGATCTTCCAGCCGGCGAGGCTGTCCGCTGCCCGGGTGTCGAGCACGACGCGTTCTCGCAGGCTCGCGATGTCGCGGTTGTACACGCCGGAGATCTGGTTTTGCATCAGCGCGGTGTCGGCAACGCTGCGCGCCATCGGTCCGGAGTGGCTGTAAAAGTCGAGGTTGAAGACCGGGATTTCCGGGTTACGGCCGTAGGGCGGTTTGTAACCCACCACGCCGCACAGCGCCGCGGGTATGCGAATCGAGCCGCCGATATCGGTACCGGTGGCGATGGTGGTGGTGCCGGCGGCAAGCGCGGCGCCGGAACCGCCCGAGGAGCCGCCCGGCGTTATATCCAGGTTCCACGGATTACGGGTAATCCCCCACAGGCGCGAATGGCAGGAGCCGAGCAGGCAGAATTCCGGCGTGGTCGTCTTGGCATGCGCAATTGCGCCGGCATCGAGCAGGCGCTGAACCAGCACGTCGCTGTCGTCGTCGACGCGGTCACGGTAAACCAGGCTGGCCGAGGTGCGTCGTTTGCCGGCGAGGCGAAACTCGTCCTTGACCGCCAGCGGTATCCCTTCCAGCGGGCGCGCGCTGCCGGCGCGGTAGCGCGCCTCGGCGGCGGCCGCGGCCGCCAGCGCTTCGTCGTGCCATTGCTCGGTGAAAGCGTTGACCGCGGGTTCGACCGATGCGCTGCGCTCGATCAGCGCCTGCATCAGCTCGACCGGCGACAGCTCCGCCGACGCGAAGCGCGCAATCGCCTCGGTAGCGGTCAGGTAACACAGTTGTTCGGACATAAAGCCAATCCTCCCACGCACTGATTCTCGGGTATTTCATTCGGCTTGGCTAGCATAAAACCCTGCGATCGCGGAAAATGGCACTGCCGTCAAACTGCCCGCCAGACGATGTCGGAACACCTGCCCGAAGACAGCGGCGAACGCTCCCTGTGGGGTGCCACCGCGATCGCCAATCCGGTCGAATCCCGCCTGCGGGAATCGCTCGACGCCGACGTGCTCGTGGTCGGTGGCGGCTACACCGGCTTGTCGAGCGCGCTGCACCTGGCGGAGCGGGGACTATCGGTAGTCCTGCTCGAGGCCCGCAGCATCGGCTTCGGCGGCTCCGGCCGCAATGCCGGGCTGGTCAACGCCGGCGTCTGGCGCAACCCGCAGCACGTGGTCGAAGTGCTGGGCGCGGAGGCCGGGCAGAAATTCAATCTCGCCCTGCGCGATTCGCCGGCGCTGGTGTTCGAGCTGGTCGAACGCTACGGCATGGACTGCGAGGCGCAACGTTGCGCCACGGTCAACATCGCGCACGCGCCGGCCGGCATGCGCCACCTCGAGACGCGCTGCCGCCAGCTGCAGGATCTCGGTGCCGGCGTGGAACTGATCGACGGTGCCAGGGCGCAGGAAATATCGGGATCACCGGTTTATCGTCACGGCGGTATTCTCGACCCGGGTGCGGGCACGATCCAGCCGCTCAGCTACGTCCGTTCGCTGGCGCTGGCGGCCCGGGTGCTCGGCGTCGGCCTGTACCAGGAATCCGGGCTCGAGGAACTACGTCGGCACGGCAGTCGCTGGCAGGCCACGACCGGCAGCGGTTCGGTCACGGCCGACCAGGTTATTCTCGCCACCAATGCCTATGCCGACGGCGACAGCCAGGGCGTGCGCGAATCGACTTTACCGGTGTACATCTTCCAGTGTGCCACCGAGCCGATGGACGAGACCCTGGCCGCCGAGGTCATCCCCGGGCGCCAGGGCCTGTGGGATACCCAGGCGCTGATGACGTCGGCACGGGTCGACGGCGGCCGCCGGCTGGTAATGAGCAGTGCCGGCAGCCTGCACGGTGTCCAGCGCAGCGTGCGCGAAGACTGGATGGCGCGCAACCGCAAGCGGCTGTTTCCGCAGACCAGGGGTTTGCGCTGGCAGTATCGCTGGAGCGGGCGAGTCGGTGTTACCTCCAGTAAAATTTTGCGCGTGCAGCAACCGGCGCCCGGGATCTACGCACCGGCCGGCTTCAACGGCCGCGGCATCGGTACCGGCACCGTGCTGGGCAAGCACCTGGCCGAACTGATCGCCAGCGGTGACCGCGAATCCTTCCCGTTCCCGCTCGAGGCCCTGCAGCGCGAGCAGTGGCGCTCGCCGCGCGCGGGCTATTACCAGTACGGCACGCTTGCATTACAGCTGGTAGACCGCCGCGGGGGCTAGGCGAAAAATTCGGCCGCGGGCAGCAAAAACGGGCTGACAGCGGGCGGATGTCCCGCTAACATGTGATCACAAAAATGACCGAGTGCATTCGACCATGACCCAGAGCAAACGCACTGTCTTCGACTGGCAGGACCCGATGTTTTTCGAGCAGCAGCTCGACGACGAAGAACGCATGATTCGTGATGCCGCGCGTGACTATTGCCAGAGCCGACTGGTACCGCGCGTGCAGCGGGCGAATCGCGACGAGGTATTCGATCGGGAAATCATGAACGAGTTCGGCGAGCTGGGTTTGCTCGGTTCGACGCTGCCGGAGGAATACGGTTGCGCCGGAGCCAGTTACGTCGGCTACGGGCTCGCCGCGCGCGAAGTCGAACGCGTCGACAGCGGCTACCGCTCGGCGATGAGCGTGCAGTCGTCGCTGGTGATGTACCCGATCTACGCCTACGGTAACGAGGATCAGCGGCAAAAGTACCTGCCGTCGCTGGCTAGCGGCGCAAAGGTCGGCTGTTTCGGACTGACCGAACCGGACGCCGGCTCCGATCCCGCCGGCATGCTGAGCACCGCGACCCCGGTGGATGGCGGCTACCGGCTCAAGGGTGCCAAGATGTGGATCACCAATTCGCCGATCGCTGACGTGATGGTGGTCTGGGCCAAGCTCGACGGCGTGATCCGCGGATTCATTCTCGAACGCGGCATGGACGGCCTGTCGACACCTAAAATCGAGGGCAAGTTTTCGCTGCGCGCCTCGACTACCGGTGAAATCGTGATGCAGGACGTATTCGTACCGGCGGAGAACCTGCTGCCCGGCGTCGAGGGGCTCAAGGGACCGTTCGGCTGTCTCAACCGCGCGCGCTTCGGCATTGCCTGGGGCGCGATGGGCGCGGCCGAGTTCTGCTGGCACGCCGCGCGCCAGTACACGCTGGACCGCAAGCAGTTCGGTCGACCGCTGGCGGCGACCCAGCTGGTGCAGAAGAAGCTGGCCGACATGATGACCGAGATCACGCTCGGCCTGCAGGGCTGCCTGCAGATGGGCCGCCTGATGGATGCCGACAATTGCCCGGTGGAACTGATTTCGCTGATGAAGCGCAACAACTGCGGCAAGGCGCTGGAGATCGCGCGAGTCTCGCGCGACATGCACGGTGGCAACGGGGTGGCCGACGAATACCAGGTCATTCGCCACGTGATGAATCTCGAGGCGGTCAATACCTACGAGGGCACGCATGACATCCACGCGCTGATCCTCGGCCGCGCCCAGACCGGCATCCAGGCGTTCATGTAAATGGCGGGGCCGCTGGCCGGCATCCGGGTACTCGATCTGAGCCGCATCCTGGCGGGCCCATGGGCCAGCCAGATGCTTGCCGATCTCGGCGCCGAGGTGATCAAGATCGAACGACCGGGCAGCGGCGACGACACGCGCGGCTGGGGGCCGCCCTTCATGCCCGACGAGGCCGGTGAACCCACCAGCGAGGCGGCATACTTCCACGGCGCCAACCGTGGCAAGTACTCGGTGTGTATCGACCTGGCGCAAACCGAGGGCCAGGACCTGCTGCGTGCGCTGGCGGCGGAGAGCGACGTGCTGATCGAAAACTTCAAGGTGGGCGGGCTGGCGAAGTACGGTCTCGACTATGCCGGCCTGCGCGAGTCCTGCCCGCGCCTGGTTTACTGTTCGATCACCGGTTTTGGCCAGGACGGCCCCTATGCCGGGCGGGCCGGTTACGATTTCATGATCCAGGCCATGGGCGGCATGATGAGCGTGACCGGCGAAGCCGAAGGCCAGCCGATGAAGATCGGCGTTGCGCTGGCCGACATACTCACCGGGCTTTACGCGGCCAACGCGATCCAGGCAGCGCTGCTGCATCAGCGCGTCAGCGGGCAGGGGCAGCATATCGACATGGCGCTGCTCGACGTGCAGGTGGCGACGCTTGCCAACCAGGCGATGAATTACCTCGCCAGCGGTGACAACCCGCGCCGCCTCGGTAACGCGCATCCGAACATCGTGCCCTACCAGGCGTTCGAGACCGCTGACGGTTTCATCATCCTGGCAGTTGGCAACGATTCCCAGTTCGCGCGCTTTTGCGAACTCGCGCAACGGCCCGGGCTGGCGGCGGACGAGCGCTTCGTGCGCAACCGCGACCGGGTGCGCAACCGCGACACGCTGATACCCGAGATCGAGCAAATCATGCGCGGGCGCAGCAGCCAGCAATGGCTCGCGGCGCTCAACGAACGCGGCATTCCCTGCGGTCCGATCAACCGGATCGACGAGGTGTTCGCCGATCCGCAGGTGCGTCACCGTGGACTGCGGCTCGAACTCGATCACCCGCTCGCCGGCAAGGTCGCGAGCGTGGCAAACCCGATCCGGCTGTCGCAGACGCCGATCGAGTATGAGCGCGCGCCGCCGACCCTGGGGCAGCATACCGACCAGGTGCTGGCGGACTGGCTCGGTCTCGACGCAACGCGGCTCGCCGCGCTGCGCAAGGCGCGGGTCATCGACTGAGGTTAACGCCGGGCGGGCCAGGTATCGGCGATCCGGTAACCCTGTGGCCAGGGATCTTGCGGGTCGAGCATGAGCTGGTGGGTGCCGGTAATCCAGCCGCGGCCGCGGATCGACGGTACGATTGCGTCGCGCGTTCCGACCCGGGTCTGCTCGACGATGCTGCAGTCGAAACGCGAATCGATGATCGAACGACCGATCATGCGATCACCGACCTGCATCAATCCTTTTGCCGCGAGTATCGCCATGCGCGCCGAACAGCCGGTACCGCAGGGCGAGCGATCGAGTTTACCCGGATCGATCGCCACCGTGTTCTTGCTCACCGGGATGCCGTTTTCCTCGAACAGCGGCAGCGCGAACTCGCAAAACGATATGTGCGCCCAGTTTGGGTTGGTCGGATGCACGAAACCCAGCTGCTCGTTGGCCGCGGCGGTAATCCGGGTTCCAGCCGCGGCCAGGTCGGCAGCCTCGTCGGGGGTGAGGGCAAAGCCCAGCGCGGCCGCGTCGACCAGGACGAAGCTGTCGCCGCCGTAGGCGGTATCGACGGTCAGACTGCCGTAACCTTCGACTTCGAGGGGTACGGCGATTCGATCGGCGAAGGACGGTACATTGTGAATCTCGATCGATTCTGCCTTGCCGTGCGCGCAGTAGGCTTGCACCGCAACCAGTCCGCCCGGCGCTTCCAGGACGAACTCGGTGATCGGCTCGGACATCGGCAGGATCCCGCTGTCGAGTAATACCGTCGCGACGCAAATCGAGTTCGAACCCGACATGGGTGGCGTGTGCTCCGGTTCCATGATGATGAAACCGAAGGCCGCGCGCGGATCTTTCGCCGGTACCAGCAGGTTGACGTGCTTGAACACGCCGCCGCGCGGTTCCTGCAGCACGAAACGCCGCAGGCTGTCATCGCGCGCGATCCATTCGGCCTGTTGCCAGAGGCTGTCGCCGGGCGGCGGCGCGACGCCGCCGACGATGACGTTGCCGACTTCACCTTCGGCATGGCAGGAAACCAGGTGAACAATGTTTTGACTTCTCATGGGCGACGAAAATACAGGTAGAAATGCAGCAGCCAGGCGATGACGAGCAGGAGATAAATCGCCAGCGCCCAGAATATGGACCCATGCAGGCGTGGCTCGGTGGCGAAATTGGCCAGGATCGCGAGCTGCATGACGAACACGGCCAGCGCCAGGTGCACGATTCCCATCAGCACCATCTGGCGCCGGAAAAAGGTCCTGGTGTGCGCGATCCGTTCGGGTGCGAGCCAGTATTCTGCGTGCGGAATTTTCATCCGTTTGCCGCGCAGACCGAAGCGGGGCACAAACTCGAACACCAGTATGACCATGGCGACGATCGCGAGGTAGCCGGCGAAGAATGCGGTGCGTCCCGACCAGGCATCGGCGGCGCCGAGACCGTCCCAGTGCGATGCCATGACAGGAGGCATCTGCGGGTAGTAGACCCAGGTCTGCAGCAGCGCGAGCGCGGCGAGGGTGTAAAAGGTTCTTCGAGGCCAGCGCATGATTATCAGTTCAATCCCAGGCAGACGATTTCCCGTGGTGGACGCAGCGATGCCGGGCCGTTATGGTACACGCTTTGAACCCTGGCCGCGCGCCTGCGACTGACCGCGGCGGGGTATCCTGACTTTCATGTCCTTGCTGCTGCTCGCCATTTGCCTGTTCGTCGGCTTGCTGATCGGCGCCGTCGGTATCGGCGGCGTGCTGCTGGTGCCGGCGCTGGCGTTTGTCGTCGGCATCGACGTGCATCGCGCGATTCCGGCGTGCATGCTCGCTTACCTGGCAACCGGTATCGTCGGTGGTCTCGTCTATGCCCGCCACGGATCGATTCGCCGGCACATGGTGGGTTATCTCTTTGCCGGCGCGGTACCGTCGGCATTCGCCGGTTCCCTGTTACTCGGGGTCATTGCGCCAGCGGTCGTTTTGATGCTGACCGCGATCCTGATGATAGTCAGCGGCGTGGATGCGCTGCGCAAGGCCTACGCGCGCAATCCGTTGCCGCAAGCGGGGCAGGCACCGCGCCCACGCTGGCTCGCCGCGATCGGCCTGGTGACGGGTTTCGGCTCCGCGCTGACCGGCACGGGCGGGCCGCTGATCCTGGTGCCGAGCGCGGTTTACATCGGTCTGCCGGTGCTGACCGCGATCGGCCTCGGCCAGGTCATCCAGATCCCGATCGCGGTTTTCGCCAGCGCCGCCAACTGGCTCGTCGACAGTCTCGACGTCGAACTTGGCCTGACCATTGCCGCCGGTATGGTTGTCGGCACCCTCATCGGCGCAAACCTGGCCCATCGGCTGCCGGCGGCGCCGTTACGCAAGACCATCGCCTGGCTGCTGGTGATCGTCGGCGGCGCTATAGCGCTGAAACTGATGCTGGCCTGACGGGCAAAAAAAAGCCCCGCGTGGAGCGGGGCTTGTCAGGTTCGTGTTGCGCGCTTACTGGTAATCGAAAGTCTGGCTTGCCAGTACGGTGCGATCGTCGTCGAGCACGTTGACGGTCCAGTAACCGGTCCAGCCCGGCAGCAGAGTCTTGCTGGTCCAGACCCTCCAGCGCGGCCCCTTGACTTCGAAGGTTTTCTCGAACATGACCTTGTCGTTGTAGGTCCACTGGTGGGTTACATTGTGACCGGCCAGGTCGTTGAGCTCGGTGAAAAACGAGATCGAATTATAGGATTCGCTATTGATACTGTCGACCTGCAGGACAGGTTCGCGGTTGTCGACGCCAACCGTAAACATCGCGCGGCTCACTTCCCCGGCGGATGCCGGCGCGCAGATGAACAGGGCCAGCGAAGCTAACAGAAATTTGCGTATCGGACGCATGGCGCTTTCCTCGGAGTGGATTTGCCAAGAATATAGCAGACCGGCGGGATTCTGCAGCCTCAGCCAGCGGCATCGTCGCGGTCAGCGCGCAGCAGTTCGATCATGGTACTGGAGCCCAGCGATAGCGTGCGCTTGCGCCGGGTGACGATACCCAGCGGACGGCGCACGTCGAAACCCCGCAGCGGCCTTCCGACCAGGCTGGCATCGACCATGCTTTGTGGCAGTATGCTCCAGCCGAGGTTGGCCGAGACCATGACCTTGATGGTTTCGAGGTAGTTGGTTTCCAGCGTGATCTTGAGCGGGGCCTTGCGGGTGGCGAACAGGTTGTTGATGATTCGCCGGGTAAAAGTACCCAGCGATGGCAGGATTGCCGGATAAGCGAGCAGTTCGGATGGATCGATCTCGGCCGCCGATGCGAGGGCGTGATCGGTCGCCAGCACCGCGATCAGGCGATCGATCCAGATGGCTTCGCAGGCAATTCTCGGATCGGGGTTTTCGGGCAGGGTGACCACGGCCAGTTCGAGTTCGTTGTTCGCGACTCCCTGGCAGGCATCTTCCGAATCCATGAAGTGGATGTCGAGATCTACCGCCGGGTAGCGCTGCTTGAAGCCCCTGAGTACCCGCGGCAGGCGATGCAGGCCGATGTGATGACTGGTGGCCAGCGTCAGGCTGCCCGACGGCGCATCCAGTTGATGGCTGATGCCGGAACGGAAGGTCTCGAGCTCGTTCAGAATCCTTTCCGCGTGCGGTCTGAAGGCCTGGCCGTTGGGCGTCAGGATGCTGCGTTTGCCGATCCGGTCGAACAGGCTGACGTTGACGTTTTGCTCGAGCTGGCGAATACGTTTGCTGACCGCCGGCTGGGTAACGTGCAGGCGCTCCGCGGCGAGTGAAAAAGACTCGAGTTCCGCAACCGCGAGGAAAGCCCGGATTTGTGCCAACTGCATTTATGTATTCTAGTATGGAATCAAAACAATAAATATTATGAATTAGAGTTATTCTTGCGTCGAGCGTAGAATAACGCCGTTCCAACCGGGTGACTCGCATGGCAGGCAGAACCTTATACGACAAGATCTGGGATTTGCACCAGGTCCGGCGCAACGACGACGGTACCTCGTTGCTGTATATCGACCGGCACCTCGTGCACGAAGTAACCTCGGCGCAGGCCTTCGAGGGACTCGAACTGGCCGACCGACCGCTATGGCGACGCGATTCGATTCTCGCGGTAGCCGATCACAACGTGCCGACCGTCGGCCAGGCGCAGGGTATTGCCGATCCGGTGTCGCGCCTGCAGGTCGAAACACTGGACCGGAACTGCGAACGTTTCGACGTAACCGAATTCAGGCTCGGCGATCCGCGCAACGGCATCGTCCACGTGGTGGGCCCGGAGCAGGGGGCGACGCTGCCCGGTATGACCGTGGTCTGTGGCGATTCGCACACCTCCACGCACGGCGCTTTCGCGGCACTGGCCTTCGGTATCGGCACGTCCGAGGTCGAGCACGTGATGGCAACCCAGTGCCTGATTCAGCAGAAGTCGAAAAACATGCGCGTGCGCATCGAAGGCGCGGTCGGCCCGGGCGTTACCGCCAAGGATATCGTGCTGCACATCATCGGCGTTATCGGTACCGCCGGCGGTACCGGGCACGCGATCGAGTTTGCCGGCGAGGCGATTCGCAACCTGTCGATGGAAGGCCGCATGACGGTTTGTAACATGACCATCGAGGCCGGCGCGCGCGCGGGCCTGATAGCCTGTGATCAGACGACGCTGGATTACGTGCGCGGTCGGCCCTACGGACCACGTGAAGATCACTGGCAGCAGGCGGTCGCATCATGGCAGGATCTGCACAGCGATGACGATGCGCAGTTCGATCGCGAGGTCGAGATCGATGCCGCCGACATCGCGCCGCAGGTGACCTGGGGTACGTCGCCGGAAATGGTTTGCAGCGTCGCCGATGCGGTACCCGATCCGGCCGCCGAGATCGATA
Organism: Gammaproteobacteria bacterium; assembly: GCA_030066085.1. Taxonomy (GTDB): domain Bacteria; phylum Pseudomonadota; class Gammaproteobacteria. The sequence continues at coordinate 48,589 of JASJCI010000014.1, forward strand.
CCGTGCGCGCCACCGGCATGCGCGGCGCGCTCGAGTACATGGGCCTCGAAGCCGGTACCGCCATTCGCGACATACCCCTGGACAAGGTCTTCATCGGCTCCTGCACCAACTCGCGCATCGAGGATTTGCGTGCCGCCGCGAAGGTGGCCGAGGGCCGCCGGGTGGCGGGTAACGTCAAGCTGGCGATGGTGGTTCCGGGGTCGGGACTGGTCAAGCAGCAGGCCGAGGCCGAGGGTCTCGACCGCATCTTCATCGACGCCGGTTTCGAATGGCGCGAACCGGGCTGTTCCATGTGCCTGGCAATGAATGCCGATCGGCTCGAACCCGGCGAACGCTGCGCGTCGACATCGAACCGTAACTTCGAGGGCCGCCAGGGCCAGGGTGGGCGCACCCACCTGGTATCGCCGGCGATGGCCGCGGCCGCCGCGGTGCATGGCCATTTTGTCGATGTGCGCGAACTGGACTGAGCAACGAGATGGATAAATTCGAAACCTTTACCGGCGTAGTTGCGGCAATCGATCGGCCGAATATCGACACCGATGCGATTATCCCGAAACAATACCTGAAATCGATCAAGCGTTCCGGCTTCGGCGTGAACCTGTTCGATGACTGGCGCTACCTGGATCCCGGCGCGCCCGGTGATGATCACTCGCGGCGTCGTCCGAATCCGGATTTTGTCCTCAACCAGGACGCCTTTGCCGCAACCAGTATCCTGCTGGCACGGGAAAACTTCGGCTGCGGGTCGTCGCGCGAACACGCGGTCTGGGCGCTGCTGGATTTCGGTATCCGGGTTGTCATTGCCCCCAGTTTTGCCGACATCTTCTATAACAACTCGTTCAAGAACGGCCTGCTGCCGATTGCGCTCGAAACCACGCAGGTCGACCGGCTGTTCGCCGCGCTCGGCGCGAGCGACGATTACCGGCTTACGATCGATCTCGAGCGCCAGTGTGTCATCGATCCCGAAGGTGTCGAGGCGACCTTCGAGGTAGACGCCTTTCGCCGCCATTGCCTGCTCAACGGCCTGGACGACATCGGCCTGACGATGCAGTACGCGGACGAGATTCGCGACTTCGAGCAAGCCTACTACGCGCGCTCCCCGTGGCTCGAGCGAGCGCCGTCGTGAGTGCCAGGATAGCGGTACTGCCGGGCGACGGCATCGGCCCGGAAATCGTCGCCGAGGCCGGCAAGGTGCTCGCCTGCCTGCAGCAGGATTTCGGCCTGGTTGCCGAGATCGAGCAGGCCGCGGTCGGCGGCGCGGGCTATGACGCTGCCGGCGATCCGCTGCCGGAGGCCACGCTGGCGTTGTGCCGCGAGGCCGACGCCATCCTGTTCGGCGCGATCGGCGGTCCCGCGTACGATGGTCTCGAGCGCGAGCTGCGGCCCGAAAAAGGCCTGCTGCGGTTGCGCTCCGAGCTGGGCCTGTTCTCCAACCTGCGGCCGGCCATCCTCTACCCCCAGCTTGCCGAGGCTTCGAGTCTCAAGCGCGAACTGGTCGCCGGCCTCGATCTCATGATCGTGCGCGAGCTGACCGGCGGAATCTACTTCGGGCAGCCGCGCGGCATTCGCGAACTCGACAGCGGCGAGCGCGAGGGGTTCAACACGCTGGTGTACGCCGAGCACGAAATCGAGCGCATCGCGCGTTCAGCCTGCGAGATCGCGATGCTGCGCGAGGGTAAACTGTGCTCGGTCGACAAGGCCAACGTGCTCGAGGTTTCGGAACTCTGGCGCGAAGTGGTGTCGGCGGTTGCCGCGGATTATCCCGGGATCGAACTCAGTCACCTCTACGTGGACAACGCGTCGATGCAGCTGGTGCGCGCGCCGAAACAGTTCGACGTGATGGTTACATCCAACATGTTCGGCGATATCCTGTCGGATACGGCGGCAATGTTGACCGGTTCTATCGGCATGCTGCCGTCGGCCTCGCTGGATGCCGATGGCAAGGGTATGTACGAGCCGATTCACGGTTCGGCGCCGGATATCGCCGGCGAGGGACTGGCCAATCCGCTGGCCACCATCCTGTCGCTGGCGATGCTGATGCGCTACAGCCTCGGCCAGGGCGAGCTTGCGCAGCGTATCGAGGCCGCGGTCGGGCAGGTGCTCGACCAGGGCCTGCGTACGGCCGATATTGCCGCTGCCGGCGAAGCTGTCGCTACCGCCGTGATGGGTGACGCCGTGGTGGCGGCCCTGAGAGCGCAGACTTGATCACTATTTCTGGAGAATCGCGATGAAGCGGGTAGGTTTTGTCGGCTGGCGTGGCATGGTCGGCTCGGTGTTGATGCAGCGTATGCTTGACGAAGGAGACTTCGAGCACATCGACGAGCCGGTCTTCTTCACCACTTCGCAGCAGGGCCAGCCGGGCCCGGATATCGGGCGCGAAACGCCGCCGCTGGCGGACGCGCTGGACTTCGATGCGCTGAGCGCGATGGACGTAATCGTCACCTGCCAGGGCGGGGATTACACCCGGCGCGTTTTTTCCGACCTGCGGGGCAGCGGCTGGGATGGATACTGGATCGATGCGGCCTCCACCCTGCGCATGGCGGATCACAGCGTAATCGTGCTCGACCCGGTTAACCGCCACGTCATCGACTCGGCGCTGGAGCGGGGCTGTCGTGATTTCATCGGCGGTAACTGCACTGTCAGCCTGATGATGATGGGCATGGCCGGGCTGCTGCAGCAGGACCTGGTCGAGTGGGCCAGCGTCATGACTTACCAGGCTGCCTCGGGCGGTGGCGCACGTCACATGCGCGAACTGCTGGCGGGCATGGGCAGCCTGCATGCCAGCGTCAGCGACCTGCTCGCCGACCCCGCTTCGGCGATCCTCGATATCGACCGGCGGGTCACCGACTGCATGCGCGCGTCGGAGTTTCCGCATGAACAGTTCGGTGCGCCGCTGGCAGGCAGCCTGATTGCGTGGATCGATTCACGCCTCGACAACGGCCAGAGTCGGGAAGAGTGGAAGGGTGGCGTCGAGGCCAACAAGATTCTCGGCCTGGCCGACGGGCAACTGCCGATCGACGGTCTCTGCGTCCGTATCGGCGCGATGCGTTGCCACTCGCAGGCGCTGACCGTCAAACTCAGGCGTAACCTGCCCATGGACGAGATCGAGCAGATCCTGGCCGAGGCCAATCAATGGGTCAGCGTGATCCCGAACGATCGCCAGCCGACGATGGATGCACTGTCACCGGCCGCGGTAACCGGCACCCTGGACATACCGGTCGGCCGTCTGCGCAAACTCAATATCGGCGACGAGTACCTCGCCGCGTTTACCGTCGGCGACCAGTTGCTGTGGGGCGCGGCCGAGCCCCTGCGGCGCATGCTCGATATCCTGCGTCAGCGCTGACATGGAAGCGCGCATCGCGCTTGCGCCCGCCGCCGGTCTCGCGGCCGAGGCGATACTCGAGCGACTGGATGAATCCGGCCTGCCGCCGGATTCCCTGGTTTTGCTGGACGTTGCGACCCATGCGGGTGAACGACTGGCTTACGGCGGCACCCACCTGCGGATCGAAGACCAGGCCGAATACGATTTCGGCGACTGTGCGCTGCTGTTGCTGCCGCAGCAGGATCCGGCGCTGGTCGAACGCGCCGCCGCCGCGGGCTGTATCGTACTGAGCCATGAATTGCCACGCAGCCTGCCGCTGCTTTTTACCGCTCCCGGCCAGCAAGAGCCGGTGCTCGACTACACCGCCGATCGCTTTCGCGTGGCCGGCCCGGAACTCGCCTGCATCCTGCCATCGCTGGTCCTGCTGGAGCGGAATTTCGGCCTCGAGGCCGTCAACCTGGTCACCCTGCGCAGCGCCGAATTTCACGGCCGGGCAGGCGTCGAGGAACTGGCGGCGCAGACCATCAGCCTGCTCAACGCGCGCGAGGCCGCACACGCGATATTCCCGGCGCAGCTGGCGTTCAACCTGTTGCCGGAGCGGGGCGACCCGGGCTTGCTGGCGGATCTGCGGGGCATTTTGGTAAATAGTTCATATACTGCCATGCAGCAAAGCGTTAATGTACCGCTGTTCCACGGTTTCGTCGCCGCGCTGCAGCTGCGTCTTGCGACCCGCTTCGATCTCGCGGAAGTCGAGGGCTGTCTTGCGGGAGGCGATCGACTGCTGGTCAGGCACGAGCAGACGAGCCCGATTTCGGATTGTAATCAATCGTTTAGCGGTATCATTTCGCAACTGGAAACGAATCCCGACCAACCCCCGGACCTGCAGTTCTGGATCGTCGCCGATCCGCTGCGTTACGGCCTGGCCAACAATTACGTGAATGTTACAGAGTTTTTGCTAAAATCGTATCTATAATCTATAGTTACCTTTGCTTGTGAAAGTGCTTTCTTTAAAGTAAATTCTCTGACTGTAATGATAGGTGCATGGAATTCCGGCACTTTATATAAGAATTGGGTTGGGGAGCTGGGAGACTAAACGTGCGTAATCTGGGACTCATATTGGCATTGTGGTCGGCGGTACTTTTACCGACGAACAGCCTTGCATTAGGTCTGGGCGAGATTGAGGTCAAGTCTTTCCTGAACCAGCCGCTCAACGCCGAAATCGAAGTCATATCCGCCCGACCCGGCGAGATCGATGACCTGCTGGTCAGCCTGGCGTCGCGCGACGCGTTTACCCGGGCCGGCCTTTCCAGGCCGCGCCACCTCACCGATCTCCGCTTCGCCGTGCGCAAGGACGAATCGGGAGAAACCGCGGTTGTAGTGGTTACTACCAAGGACGCCGTCAAGGAGCCGTTTCTCAATTTCCTGATCGAAGCCGACTGGTCCAAGGGCCGCGTGCTGCGCGAATTCACCATCCTGCTCGATCCACCTTTTTACGCCGATCAACCCGCACCGGCAACCGAGACCGCGGCCGCGGTACCCGAGCCGACCTACAGCGACGAGCAGAGCGTCAGCGCCATCGTCGAGCAGGCCGGCGTTACCACGACCACCGAGCCGGACAGCGCGGTGGCGGAGAGCGAACCCATCGCCGAGCCGATCGCGATGGCGGACGAGAGCCCGCAGCCCGAGCCCGCCAGCGACGAATACGTCAGTGACGCAACGCAAAACATCATCGAGGGTGATGTTTTGGTCGTTAAGGGCGACACCCTCTGGAGCATCGCGTCGCGCTTCAAGGACGATGCCCACAGCATGGCGCAGGTCATGCTGGCATTTCAACGTGCCAACCCCGAAGCCTTTACCGACGGCAACATCAACAACATGAAGGAAGGCGCGATCCTGCGCGCACCGAGCGCGCTGGAACTCGACGCCATGGGCCAGCAGGAAGCCTATGCCGAGGTGCTGGTGCAAAACGGGCTCTGGGATGAATACGTCGCCCGCGTCACCGGTACCGAACCCGCGATGGCGACCCAGACCGATGATGTCATGGCAGGTGAGAGCGATGCCGCCGAACAGGTCGGTGAACTCAGCCTGGTGATGCCCGCCGAGGGTGATAGCGAGTCGACCGGCATCAGCGATTCGGCCGATGTCGACGAATTGCGCACCAAGCTCGCGCTGGCGGAAGAAGAACTGGATGCGGCGCGTATCGAAAATGCCGAACTCGAATCGCGCATCGCCGAACTGCAGGCTCGCCTGAGCAAGGTCGAAGAGCTGCAGAAGATGGTCGAAATCGAGGACGACAGCCTTGCCCAGCTCGAAGCCCAGCAGGCTGCCGAGGATGAGATGGCTGGCGAAGAACTCGTTGCCGACGAGAGTGTCGACATGGCGAGCGAAAGCGAGCCGGTCGTGCCCGAGGAGGCCGTCAGCGAGGCTATCCAGGCTGACGAGGAAGCCCTGCTCGAGGAATTGCTGGCCGAGGAAGCAGCGGCACAGGCGGAAGAGCAGGCGGCGATCGATGGCGGCAGCGCTGCAACCGATAGCGGCGCTGAAGAAGTAGCGGCGCTTGACGAAGCCCTGGTCGAAGACGAAATGGTCAGCGACGAGATGGCCGACGACACGATGGCCGACGATGAAATGCTGGACGACGAGCTCGCCGCGGATGAAACCGCCGTGACCGAGGAGAGCGAGACCACCGCTCCGGCACCGCCTCCCGTAGTCATTACAGAACCGGCCCGCGAGCCCTCGATGCTGGACGGCATCCTGCCGCCCGAGATCGTCGACATGCTGCCCTCGCTGGGCGGTCTCGGCGCCATGCTGGGCAATCCGATCGTGCTCGCCGCGCTCGGCGGCGTGGTTGTGCTGTTGCTGGTACTGATGCTGCTCAAGCGACGCCGCGCGGCTGCCGACGAAGACGATACCGTTGTCACGCCGGTCAACGAAGACGACATGTTTGCCGGCGAGGAAGAGGAAGAGCTGACACCGATTCATCTGGCCGACGGCAGCGGCCCCGACGAGACCGATATCAAGGTTCCGGCCGACGAAGACATGATGCCGGCGCAGCAGCCGGCCGAGGAAGTGGCCGAGGATGATTTCGACCAGGCTGCCGTCGCGGCGGAAGTCGAGACGCCGGAACCCGAAGCCCCGGCACCGGCGGCCCCGTCCGAGCAGGACGACGTGCTCAACGAGGTCGACGTCTACCTTGCCTACGGGCTTTACGACAACGCCGAAGAGCTGTTGAGCTCGAACCTGGTCGAAAACCCGGACAGGGCGGATTACCGCGCCAAGTTGCTCGATACCTACTTTGCCACCAAGAAGGCCGATGCTTTTGTCGACGAGGCGGAAAAGCTGAAATCGATGGGTGACGCAGCGTCGCCCTACTGGGATCGTGTGCAGATCATGGGATACGAACTCGCGCCCGACAACGCGCTGTTCTCGGATGCCAAGGATAGCGGACTCAGCGCGGCTGATCTCGAGTTCACCAAGCCGCAGGAGGCCGATTTCGACCTGGGTGCGGGGGACGAGGACGACACCAATTTCTCGACTACCGACTTCAATCTCGGCGAAGAGGATACCGGCGGAGACTTTACCGATACGCAGAACATGGGCGAGGCGGGTGAAATTGCCGAAACCCAGCAGATACCGCAACTCGAGGGGCTGCCGGATCTCGACGAGGACGACGAGACCAATATCGGCGCCGAGGCCCTGGGCGACTCGAGCGAGACGGAACTCGAGCTGCCCGATGAAATTGGCGACGAGCTCGAGTTTTCGATGGAGGAAGACGAGCCGACCCCTGCCGCCGAGGCCACCAGCGTACTCGATCTGCCGGACGATCTGGATCTTGGCGGCGAGGAAGACCAGGATCTCGATCTTGACGCGGCCGACGTCGACATGGACGAAATTGCTGCCGAGTTCGATGCCGCTGACGACGAAACCGGTAGCGGTGACGAGTCCGAGATGGACCTGGGCGCCGAGTTCGAGGCCGCCCTTGAAGACGCCGACGATCTCGATCTCGACGATGCGGAAATGATCCCGTTCGGTGACGACGACGAGGAGCCTACCAGCGTCGAAGCCACTACCGACGAGGACGCGGTCGAGTTGTCGCCCCCGGAAGAAACGACAGAATACGAAGCAACGTCGGTGATTACGCCCAACTACGAGGATACCGAGGTCGTGCCGGCCGCGGCCGAGGAAGCTCTTTCGCTCGACGATGACGCCAGCGAAATCGATCTCGGCATGGACGACACGTCGATGATGGCCGAGGATTCCGAGCAAACGGGTGAACTGAATCTCGATACCGGTGAGCTGCAGCTGCCGGGCGATGATGATGACGACGACGAAGATATTTCGATCATCGACTTCGGTGGTGATGATTTTGTCGAACCCACCGATGTCGTCGAATCCATCGACGACGAAGCGGTCGCGATGGATGTCGACGCTGACGATGGCGAGGAAGTGAAGACCGGGACCTTTGCTCCGGGCGACTTCGAAGAGCCCACCGCGGCTACCGAATCGATCGCGGATATCGATGACATCGGCGACCTCATGCTGCCGGACGACGTCGACGAGGTTTCGACCAAGCTCGATCTCGCGCGTGCCTTCATCGACATGGGCGATACCGAGGGTGCTCGCGGCAGTCTCGAGGAAGTCATCGCGGAAGGCAACGAAGAGCAGAAAACGGAAGCAAAGGCCCTGCTGGACCAGATCTGAGCTGGCGCTCGACTGCTTTTTCCGCGGAAGAAAACGAACCCGCTGCAGCGCAGCGGGTTTTTTTTGGCCGTCCGCCGGTAAACTGGAAAAAACCGCCGGATGCCCCATCTAACACGCCGGGAAACAGGCAGGTCGTAGCATGCGCGGACTGGTCAAAGGTAGCTGGAGATGAGATACGCGGCCGGTATCGAGTACGGTGGCGCGGCCTATTGCGGCTGGCAACGACAGCCGCATTGCGACTCGGTGCAGGCGCGGCTCGAAGACGCGCTCGCTTACGTTGCGAATCACGAGCTCGAACTGGTATGCGCGGGCCGCACCGATGCCGGTGTACACGCGCTGGAGCAGGTTGTCCACTTCGACAGTAGCGCCGAGCGGGAGACGCGCTCCTGGCTGCTCGGCGCCAACTGCCGGCTGCCGCGCGACATCCGTATTCGCTGGGTCGAGCCGGTCGCTGACGAATTCCACGCGCGCTTCAGTGCCGAGGCACGGGCCTATCGCTACATCATCGTTAATCAACCTGTGGCCAGCGCGTTGTTTCACGATCGCGCCAGCTGGGAGTTTCGCCCGCTGTGCGAGCAGAGCATGCACGATGCCGCGCAGGTGCTGGTCGGTGAGCACGATTTCAGCAGTTTTCGCGCGGTGGGCTGCCAGGCCCGCTCGAGTCGTCGGCACGTTTACTGCGTCGACGTCAGCCGGCATGCCAACCTGGTTTACATCGATGTAATGGCCAATGCTTTTCTGTACCACATGGTGCGTAACATTGCCGGCAGCCTGATCGCCATCGGCCGCGGCGAACGCTCCGCCGAATGGCTGGCCGACGTTTTTGCTGCGCGCGACCGCAACCTGGCCGAGGTAACGGCGCCGGCAGCCGGCCTTTACTTCCTGCGCGCCTGCTATCCGGCGCAATATAAGCTGCCCACGAACGCGCAAAAACCCGTATTATTCCGGGATGATACATAGGACCCGGGTCAAGATTTGCGGTATCACGCGCGTGCAGGACGCGATCGATGCCGCGCGCGCCGGAGTCGACTCGATCGGGCTGAATTTTCATCGCCCGAGTGCGCGCTTCATCGACATCGGCAGGGCGCTCGAAGTGCGTGCCGCGCTGCCGCCGTTCGTGACGCTGACAGCACTGTTCCTGGATGAAACCGAGGACTGGGTCAGCGAGGTTATCCATCACCTTCGGCCCGACTGCCTGCAGTTTCACGGGCGCGAGCAGGCCGGGTTCTGCGCTGCCTGGCAGCTGCCGTTCATCAAGGCGATACCGATGGGCAGCATCGACGATCCGACGGCCTACGCGCGCGGGTTCGACACGGCGCAGGGATTCCTGCTCGATAGCAACGCGGCTGGACGACTGGGCGGCTCCGGTGATACATTTGACTGGTCAAGAATCCCTGAATCCTTCGCTTACCCGCTGATACTCGCCGGCGGTGTAACGCCGTCCAACGTGGCGGAGGCCATCGTCCAGGCCAGGCCCTGGGGCGTGGACGTCGCCAGTGGCGTCGAGACCGACAAGGGCATCAAGAGCAGCGAGCTGATCGAACAATTCTTTCGCGAGGTAAGACGTGGCGACCAACAGCTTGACAATGAAACCTGATCGGCCGGTCGCGACGACCGCCTCGTCGGGTCGACGGGTGTTTGCATGAACTGGTTCGAGAAACTGCTGCCGTCCAAGATCCGGACATCCGGCGAAAGCGACAAGAAAAATGTACCGGAGGGATTATGGGCCAAGTGCGACGCCTGCGATGCAATCATTTATCGCGCCGAGCTCGAGCGTAACCAGGAAGTCTGTACCAAGTGCAATCACCACATGCGCATCGGCGCCCGGCGCCGCCTCGAGCTGTTTTTCGATGACGACGAGCGGCATGAAATCGCGCCCGGAATCGAAGCCGAGGACGTGCTGCGTTTTCGCGACGACAAGAAGTACCGGGACCGCCTCGGCCAGGCGCAGAAGCAGACCGGCGAAAAAGATGCCCTGATCGTCATGTACGGCAAGGTGAACGGTGTCGAAATGGTAGCCGCTGCATTCGAGTTTCGCTTCATGGGCGGCTCGATGGGCTCCGTGGTCGGAGAAAAGTTCGTGCGCGCGGTGAATGCAGCGCTCGAACACGGCGTACCCCTGATCTGTTTTACCGCCAGCGGCGGTGCGCGTATGCAGGAAGCGCTGTTTTCCCTGTTACAGATGGCCAAGACCAGCGCCGCGCTGACCCGGCTGTCGCGCCGAGGATTGCCCTACATCTGTGTGCTGACGGATCCGACCATGGGCGGGGTCTCCGCCAGTTTTGCAATGCTGGGCGATATTCACATCGGCGAGCCGGGTGCCCTGGTCGGCTTCGCCGGACCACGCGTGATCGAGCAGACCGTGCGCGAAACCCTGCCAGAAGGCTTTCAACGCAGCGAATTCCTGCTCGAGCACGGTGCGCTCGACATGATCGTCGATCGGCGCGAGATGCGCGACAAGATCAGCTCGCTGTGCGCGATGCTGACCAGCGCGCCGGCACCCTGAACGGCGGTAGACCTCGCAGTTCCTTGACAGCTCCGGTGGATAAGAATCTCGAGCAGTGGCTCGAATGGCAGATGCGCCTGCATGATCGCGCGATCGATCTCGGGCTGGAGCGGGTCGCACCGGTGGCCGATCGACTCGGTCTCGATGACATTGCGGGGCGGGTGGTCACCGTGGCCGGCACCAACGGCAAGGGGTCGACGGTCGCGGCCTACGAGACCTGGTTGAGTTCAGCCGGATTTCGCGTCGCCAGCTATACCTCGCCACACCTTTTGCGCTACAACGAACGCATTCGGCTGAACCGGCAGCCGGTCGACGACCGCGCGCTATGCGCCGCGTTTGCCGCGGTAGAAGCGGCGCGCGGTGATCTGGCGCTGACCTATTTCGAGTTTGGCACGCTCGCCGCGCTGCTGTTGATAAAGGGCTGGCAGCCGGACTTCGCCCTGCTGGAAGTGGGTCTCGGCGGACGGCTCGACGCGGTGAACCTGGTGGATGCGGACCTGGTACACCTGACCCCGATCGGGCTCGATCACCAGGCCTGGCTGGGGGAAGATCGTGAGCAGATCGGGCGCGAAAAGGCCGGTGTGCTGCGCGCTGGTATCCCGGTGATCGTGAACGATCCGGACCCTCCCGAGTCGGTACTGGCGGAAGTGCGCCGGCGTCGCTGCCGCATGTTGCGAGTCGGCCAGGATTACCGTATCGAGAATGCACGCGATGACGGTTTCGACTGGTGTGCACAGGCGCGTCGCATCGGCGTTGCCAGCCCGCTGCCGGGACCTCACCAGCAGCTCAACCTGGCAGGCGTACTCGCCGGGTTGTCCCGCCTGCTCGACTTCGAGCGATACACCGATGCCCGGATAGGCGGGGGATTCGAGGGATTGCGCGTGGCGGGGCGCTTCGATACCGTCGACACCCATTTGCCCGCACGGGTGATCGTCGACGTCGGCCACAACCAGGACGCGGCGGGCGTACTGGCGCAGTGCCTGGCGCCGCTGCGCGCCGCGGGCGCGCGGGTCAGCGTGCTGCTGGGAATGCTGGAGGACAAGCGCGCCGATCAGTTTACCGATGCGCTCGCGTCGCAGGTCGATCGCTGGTGGCTGCTGGGATTGCCGGGTGAACGGGGTTTGTCCGCGCGCGCGCTCGCCGAGCGGCTGCAGGGACGAATCGCGATCGACGCCTGCTTCGACGACGTGGCGTCCGCGCTGGCACACGCGTCGTCAACCGTCGGCAATCAGGATATAATCCTCGTTACCGGCTCCTTTGTAACCGTCGAATTGACATTGCGCGAACTCGGCCTCTCCGGCGAAGCGGACTAACATGGATCAGAACCTCAAGAACCGTCTGGTTGGCGTCGCGGTAATATTTGCCCTGGCGGTAATATTTCTGCCGATGATACTGGACGGCTCGGGTGTGCAAAAAGACCAGCTCGAGGTGGTGATTCCGCCGCAGCCGATGGTCGCCGCGGATGCAAGGTTCGAGACGCGCGTGATCGAGCTGCAGCGGCGCGTCGAGGAACTGCCGGAACCCGAAGCGCGTTTCGTCGACGAGAGTAGCCCGCCGGCGACGGCACAAGCGGAACCGACCGCGAGCGCAATCGAAGCCGAACCCGAAACCGCGGCGAAAACTGCGCAACCGGCAGCGGAACCCGAGACGGTCGCCAGCGTCGCGCCCGAAGCGAAGGCGAAGACAGGCGGCCAAAGCTGGGTGCTGCAGGTCGGCAGCTTCCAGGATCGCGACAAGGCTCTCGTGCAGCGCGATCGGCTGCGCAAGTCTCGCATAGCCGCGGTTTTTATCGAACAGTTCGCGGTGAATGGCAAAACCAGTTACCGGGTCCGTCTCGGCCCGTTTCTCAGCCGCGACCAGACCCGGGTCGCGCAGAACAAGATCAAGGCCAAGCACGACATCGATGGCATTATCATGAAGTATGAAAGATAATCCGGCGACAGGCTCGATTTTCGACCACGACGGGCAGCGCCGGGTGCGCTCGAATTTGCGTGGCGTACAGGGGTAGGTGAATGAGTTGGCTCGACGTCGTCTTTCTGATCATCATCGCGCTTTCCGCGCTGATCAGCCTGATTCGGGGCTTCGTCAAGGAGTCGATTTCGCTGGTGACCTGGATCGCGGCGGGTCTGCTTGCCTTTCGTTATTTTGCACCCATGTCCGAACTGTTCGAATCCTATCTCGAATCCCCGGTGGGACGAGCCCTGCTCGGTTTTGGCTGCATATTCGTCGCCACCCTGATTGTCGGTGCGATCGTGAACTTTATCGTCAGCCAGCTGGTGTCGAAAACGGGCCTGAGCGGGACCGACAAGACCCTGGGTGTCGTTTTCGGCGCGGCGCGCGGTGTACTGATAGTGACCATGCTGGTTTTGCTGGCCGGGCTGTTGCCGCTGAGGGATACCGCCTGGTGGCAGGATTCGGCAAGCGTTGGTTTTTTCGAGGATGTCGGCTCGTGGATCAAGAGCGTGATCCCGGACGACGCGGTAGACAAACTGGATTTCTGAACCTTGAACGGGATGGTGTGATATGTGTGGAATCGTCGGCATCGTCAGCCGGGAACCCGTGGCGCAGGTCCTGTACGACGCGTTGCTCGTGCTGCAGCACCGTGGTCAGGATGCGGCCGGTATCGTCGTCTGTGACGGCAACAAGCTGAACCTGCGCAAGAATAACGGCCAGGTTAGCGATGTTTTCCACACGCGGCACATGCTCGAACTGACCGGCAACATGGGGATCGGACACGTTCGCTACCCGACTGCCGGCTGCTCTTCGTCGGCCGAGGCCCAGCCGTTTTACGTCAATTCCCCCTATGGCATCACGCTGGCGCACAATGGCAACCTGACCAATGTCGACAAGCTCAAGGCCGAGCTTTACCAGTCCGACCTGCGGCATATCAATACCGAGTCGGATACCGAGGTGTTGCTGAACGTGTTTGCGCACGAGCTGCACAGCTGTGGCAGCCTGCAGCTGAACGCGGAAGAGATATTCACCGCGATTACCGAGACCCACAAGCGGATCGAGGGCGCCTACGCGGTGGTCGCGATGCTGACCGGCAAGGGAATCCTGGGGTTCCGCGATCCCAGCGGAATCCGGCCGGTGGTGTACGGCAAGCGCGAGTCCGATTCCGGCACCGAGTACATGATCGCATCCGAGAGCGTTGCGCTGCAGGCTTCCGGATTCGAGCTGATCGCGGATCTCAGGCCCGGTGAAGCCGTTTTCATCGACGCGGATGGCGAAATTTTCGTGCGCCAGTGTGCCAGCCATACCGAGCTGACCCCGTGTATCTTCGAGTATGTTTACCTGGCGCGCCCGGACTCGATCATCGACGACATCTACGTCTACAAGGCCCGCCTGCGGATGGGCGTGAAGCTGGCGCGCAAGATCCTGCGGCAGATGCCGGAGCACGACATCGACGTGGTGATACCGATTCCGGATACCAGTCGACCGGCAGCGATGGAGCTTGCTTACCACCTGGGCGTCAAGTTTCGCGAGGGATTCATCAAGAACCGCTACATCGGTCGGACGTTTATCATGCCGGGACAGAAGATGCGCAAGAAGTCGGTACGGCGCAAACTCAACCCGATCGATATCGAATTCAAGGGCAAAAACGTACTGCTGGTGGACGACTCGATCGTGCGCGGTACCACCTCGCAGCAAATCATTCAGATGGCCCGCGAGGCCGGTGCGAAGAAGGTTTATATCGCCTCGGCCGCGCCACCGGTGCGCTATCCGAATGTTTACGGTATCGACATGCCGGCCGCGCACGAGCTGGTGGCACACGACCGCAGCGAGGAAGAAATCGCGGCAGCGATCGGTGCGGACTGGCTGATCTACCAGGATCTCGACGATTTGATCGACGCGGTGCAGAAGGGCAATCGCGGTATCAAGCGATTCGACTGTTCCTGCTTCGATGGCAAGTACGTGACCGCAACCATCGACGACGATTATCTCGACCGGGTCAGCAACCTGCGCAACGACTCGGCGCGTACCCAGGCCGAGGAACGCCTCAACGTGGTCGGCATGGAACTGCACAACAACGCCTGATGTTGTGGCAGGACATCAGTCGGGAAGTTGCCGCGAAACTCTCGGGTAATTCGGCGCTGGCCGACGAACGGCCTTTCATCCTGATCGATTCGGCCGGCCAGCAGCTGCACTGGATCGACATCGATGCAGCCAATAATCGGACCTACCCGGTTTCCACCGCGGAAAACGGCATCGGCAACCGCGTCGACTCGGGCAAAACCCCGTTCGGTATCCACCGCATCCGTCACAAGATCGGCGGTGGCGAGGCGCGCGGCATGGTGTTCGTCGGACGCCAGCCGACCGGCAAGGTCGTGCAACACTTCGACAACCGCGATCAGGATGAAATCACGTCCCGGATTCTGTGGCTGGACGGACTCGAGCAGGGTATCAACCGGGGCGGTGCCCACGATAGTTTCGAGCGCTACATCTATATCCACGGCACCTCGGACGAAAAACGCATCGGCCAACCCGTGTCGGCGGGCTGTATCCGGATGAATAACGATGACGTCATCGAGCTGTTCGACGAGGTACTGGTAAACGACCTGGTCGTGATTCGCTGAGCTGATCCGGGATATTCCAGCGCGGCCCCCTGTTTCGAACCCGCGCTTGACAAGGCTGAAGCCAGGGCATAACGTTCCATTCTGGCGCCGATTTGTTACTCGGCTTGCAGGCGCCCGGGAAGCAATCTTCCCAGTATAAATTTGCTAAAGAGGGTGGTCTCGAATCCTTTCGCTTTCCATGCCCTCCCGAGTTTTTTCTTGACGGGAGAAACTCCGACATGATCAATCAACCCGGTTTCGATACGCTCGCGATCCGCAGCGGCCATACGCGCAGCGCCGAACTCGAACACAGTGAACCCATTTTTGCGACCTCGAGTTTCGTATTCGAGAACGCGGCGCAGGCTGCCGCACGTTTTGCCGGCGACGAGGCAGGTAATATCTACTCGCGCTTTACCAATCCGACCACGCGGGTTTTCGAGCAGCGTCTTGCGGCGCTCGAGGGCGGGGAGTGCTGCGTCGCCACCGCCTCCGGTATGGCGGCAATTACCAGCCTGTGCCTCGCACTGCTCGAGGCCGGAGACCACATCGTCAGCTCGCGCTCGATTTTCGGCAGTACCACGACGCTGTTCGAAAAGTACCTGCCGCGCTTCGGTATCCAGACCGCGTTCGTCGACCTGACCCGCATCGAACAGTGGCAGGCGGCGATTCAACCCAATACCCGGATCCTGTTCGTCGAAACGCCGTCCAACCCGCTGACCGAACTGGCGGATATCGCCGAACTGGCTGCCCTGGCGCATGCCCACGACTGCCTGCTGGTGGTCGATAACTGTTTTTGCACCCCGGCGCTGCAGCGACCGCTGTCGCTGGGTGCGGACCTGGTGGTGCACTCGGCGACCAAGTATCTCGACGGGCAGGGGCGTATCGTCGGTGGCGCCGTGGTCGGCAGTCGCGAAATCGTTGGCGAGGCGATATTCGGCGTGGTGCGTACCGCGGGATCCTGCATCAGTCCGTTCAACGCATGGGTGGCCTCCAAGGGACTGGAGACCCTGAACCTCAGGATGACGGCACATTCGCGCCAGGCGCAGCGACTGGCAGAGTACCTGCAGCAGCATCCACGCGTCGAAAAGGTTCACTATCCCGGGCTCGAAGCGCATCCCCAGCACGCGCTCGCTCGCCGCCAGCAGGCGGATTTTGGCGGTGTGCTGTCGTTTGTCGTCGAGGGTGGTCGCGAGGCGGCCTGGGGCCTGATCGACGCCACGCGCATGTTGTCGATTACCGCCAACCTCGGCGATGTAAAAAGCACGATTACGCACCCGGCGTCCACCACGCATGGCCGCGTCAGCGATACGCTCAAGGCCGAGGCCGGTATCGTCGAAGGCCTGGTGCGGATAGCGGTCGGGCTGGAAGACGTCGAGGATATCATCGCCGACCTGGCGCGGGGGCTGGGTGACTGATTTCTATAGCGCGGTAGAAGCAGCCCTGCTGGAAGCCAATCCTGCTGCCAAGTGCGAGCGGGCGCGCCGCCTCGCCGTGGAGCGGTCGACGGATTTAGCTGGCCCGGTCGACAACGGGCGTATCCTGCCGCTGGACGATCCCGGGCGGCCCGCGCAGCCGCTGCTGGTCGATCCGCGCCGACTCGAACGCCGCAGCAGTGCCACCGCCGAGGGCAGGATCCGGCTGTTACACGCCTTTGCCCATATCGAGTTCAACGCCATCAACATCGCGCTCGACGCGGTTTATCGCTTTCGCGGGCTGCCGCCGGAATTCATTCATGACTGGCTGTCGGTGGCGCGCGACGAGGCCGATCACTTCGAACTGCTGGCCGCTGAGCTGGAGGCCCGCGGCAGTTGTTACGGGGCCTTTCCCGCGCACCGCGGACTGTGGGACATGGTGTGCAAGACGCGTTCGGATCCCTTGCTGCGCATGGCGCTGGTGCCGCGGGTAATGGAGGCGCGCGGTCTCGACGTTACGCCGGCGATGATCAGGCGTTTCCGGCAGGCTGGTGACGACGCGGCAGTGCACATTCTCGAAGTCATTTACCGCGACGAAATCGGTCACGTGCTGATCGGCAATCGCTGGTTCGAGTGGTTATGCCGCGAGCGCGGCCTTGACGCGGTGACGACCTTTCGCGAGCTGGTCGACCTGCATCTCGATGGCCGGTTGCGCGGCCCCTTCAACCGGCAGGGCAGGCTCGAGGCCGGTTTCGCCGCCGCCGAACTCGACGCGCTCGAGTCGATGGCGCGTGGTGGCTGATGCGTCCGGCGCCAGCGGAGCGTTTACACCCGCTCGTCGTGTAACACCAGGTCCCGCCCGGCGCGCCAGCTTATGAAGCTGGGCCCCGGCTGCCAGTCGCCGAGCACGTAACGCATCCTGCCGTCCGGCAGATCGTGCACCGCCGGCCGATGGGTGTGGCCATGCAGCAGCACGTCGACCTGCAGGCGGTCGAGGTATTCCTGCACCGCTGCCTGGTTGACATCCATGATCTCCTCCGACTTGTGCGCCATCGCGTCGGCACTGTCGCTGCGCAGCCGGGCCGCAATTTGACGGCGCTCGGCGAGCGGGCGGGCGAGAAACTCGGATTGCCAGGCGGGATCGCGCACCTGCCGACGAAAGGCCTGGTAGTCGTGATCATCGGTGCACAGCAGGTCGCCATGCAGCAGCGCAACCCGGCGCTGGCCCAGTTCGAGAATCTCGGGCTCGTGCAGCAGGCGCATGCCGACGCGCTCGGCGAATGCTCGCCCGAGCAGGAAATCCCGGTTGCCGGCGATGAAGGCGAGCTCGGTGTGCTCGGCGACCCGTGCGAGGGCCGCGATTACATCCGCCAGCTCGTCGGCCGGGTCGTCGTCACCCAGCCACGCCTCGAACAGATCGCCAAGGATGTAGAGGGCGTCCGCCGTCGTGGCGCGTTCGCGCAGGAATTCGACCAGGCGCCGCGTGACCTGCGGTCGACGGGGATCCAGGTGGCAGTCCGAAATGAACAGGATTTCGTCAGCCATGAGGACAGCGGACTACTGGCGGCTGGCCCCGGTTATGGTGATCGTCTCGAGCGGCACGTTCTGGTGCATGCCCTTGTTGCCGGTCGCTACCCCGGCGATGGCGTCGACCACGTCCATGCCTTGCACGACCTTGCCAAAGACGGCGTAGCCCCAGCCCTGCATCGATTCGCTGGTGAAATTCAGGAAATCGTTGTCGGCGTGGTTGATGAAAAACTGCGAGGTTGCCGAGTGCGGATCGCTGGTGCGCGCCATCGCGAGGGTGCCGCGGTCGTTGCGCAGGCCGTTTTGGGCCTCGTTTTCGATCGGCGCGCGTGAACTCGGCTTGTCGCTCATATCCTCGGTGATACCACCGCCCTGGATCATGAAGTTGGGGATCACGCGGTGAAAGGTGGTACCCACGTAATAGCCGTCGTCGACGTAGGCGAGGAAGTTTTCGCTGCTGACGGGAGCATTCTGCATGTCCAGCTCGACCAGGATGTTACCCATGCTGGTTTCGAACAGTACGGTCGGATTGCCGGTTGCTTCATTCATTGATTTTTCACCTTTGTTTTCATCTTTGATAGATGGATAAAGTACCAGGGATAGGATCGCTGCAAGCACGACCGCAAGCGGCAGAAGCGTCTTTTTCATCAGCATTCCTGTTAGTTGGCGCAGGCGGATTCTACTGATTTGCCGGGCTCCTGGGAAGCTGGCGCGATTTAACGGTTTTCCACTGATCTGGCATCTTTTACACTTCGCCCTTTGAGCCGGTTCCCGCGGAGCTTTGATGCTGACAATCTACAACAGCCTGACGCGACAAAAAGAAACCTTCGAGCCCATCGTGCCCGGCGAGGTGCGCATGTACGTCTGTGGCATGACGGTATACGATTTTTGTCATATCGGGCACGCGCGGGTGCTGGTGGTGTTCGACGTGGTCTATCGTTTCCTGCGTCACCTCGGTTTCGACGTGACCTACGTCCGCAACATTACCGACATCGACGACAAGATCATTCAGCGCGCGAATGAAAACGACGAGGACTATCACCAGCTTACGCAGCGTTTCATCGACGCGATGCACGAGGACACCGACGCACTGGGCGTGTTGCGGCCGGACCACGAACCCCGCGCCACCGATACGATCGCGGAAATGCTCGACATGATCGAAAAACTGCTCGCCCGGGGTTATGCCTACCAGGCGAGTAATGGCGACGTGTATTACTCGGTGTCGAAGTTCGCCGATTACGGCCAGCTGTCGGGCAAGAAGATCGAGGAATTGCGCGCGGGCGAGCGCGTCGATGTCGACCTGGACAAGCAGGATCCGCTCGATTTCGTGCTGTGGAAAGCCTCCAAGCCCGGCGAGCCCAGCTGGCCCTCGTCTTTCGGAGATGGACGTCCCGGCTGGCACATCGAGTGCTCGGCGATGTCGAGCAGCCTGCTCGGGCAGCACTTCGACATACACGGTGGCGGCCAGGATCTGCAGTTTCCGCATCATGAAAACGAGATCGCGCAGAGCGAGGCCTGTAATGGCGTAAAATTCGTCAATTACTGGATGCACAATGGCTTCGTGCGCGTCAACGAGGAAAAGATGTCCAAGTCGCTGGGCAACTTTTTTATCCTGCGCGACGTGCTGCAGAGCTACCGCGCGGAAGAGATTCGCTATTTCATTCTCGGCAGCCACTATCGCAGCCCGCTGAATTACTCGGAGGAGCAGCTCGATAATGCGCGCGCCGCGCTGCAGCGTCTGTACGCCGCGCTGCTGGACACCGAGCTAGTCGAACCACCCGCCGGACACGAATACCAGCAGCGTTTCGAGGCCGCGCTGGCGGATGATTTCAATACCGCTGTCGCTATTGCAGTGCTGTTCGACCTGGTACGTGATATCAACCGCGCCAAGCAGGAAGCAGACGATGCCCGCCATGCGCTGGCCAGCCTGCTGCGCTATCTCGGCGGCATCATCGGTTTGCTGCAGGCCGACCCGGAGGCGTTTCTCAAGTCGGCCCCGGGGAGCGGTGACAGTGGCCTGTCCGATGATCGAATCGAGGCGCTGGTCGAGCAACGGCTGCAGGCACGCGCGGCGCGCGACTGGGCCAGCGCCGATGAGATCCGTGATCAATTGACCGCGGCCGGTATCGAAATCGAGGATGGTCCCGAAGGCACCCGCTGGCGCCGCGGCTAGGTTTCCGTCCGGATTGACGGTGCCGGGTCTTGCGCGTATGATTCCGCGCCTGCCGGAGGGCACATCGGGGTGTAGCGCAGCCTGGTAGCGCAACTGCTTTGGGAGCAGTGGGTCGGGAGTTCGAATCTCTCCACCCCGACCAGATTTCTACGCCGCGATAGCGTACAATACGTTATCCGACGATTTCTGAGCGCCCGTAGCTCATCTGGATAGAGCATCGGCCTTTGAGCGCGCGTCACGAACGCGCCGAGAGGAGCCTTTCCGGGGAAATCAACCCGAAAAGTGGACCGCACTGTATCGGGGAAACCTTAACAGCCGGCACCCGTGGCCGGGCTGATGGCAATCCCGAGGAAACCGGCAACGGGATCCGTAGAGACTATACGTGCGGCACCTGAGACGGTGAAGAGATAGTCCAGACCACAAACCCTGCGGGGGCGTCGAAAGGCGTAGTTGGTAAGCTAAGCCGAGGGTA
This sequence comes from Gammaproteobacteria bacterium, assembly GCA_030066085.1. Lineage (GTDB taxonomy): Bacteria > Pseudomonadota > Gammaproteobacteria. The sequence goes on from JASJCI010000014.1 coordinate 69,255, forward strand.
GCAGGTTCGAGTCCTGCCGGGCGTGCCAGTTAATGGTGGATGTAGCTCAGTTGGTTAGAGTGCAAGATTGTGATTCTTGATGTCGTGGGTTCGAATCCCATCATCCACCCCATCTTCCCGGCGCCTGTCAACAGGCGCCTTTTTTTGTCCCGGCGAAACTGGGAAAAGCGGTTCGAAAACCTATAATCGGTAGCTTCGAATACTTGCGAAAGTGGCGGAATTGGTAGACGCGCCAGATTTAGGTTCTGGTATCTTTACGATGTGAGAGTTCGAGTCTCTCCTTTCGCACCAAACCCAATCGCCGCGGCGTTCGAGCCGCGGTTTTTTTTATTTCGGCACCTGCTCCGGGAGCGCCTGCCTGTCCGTCGCCGGCAGGCTCGCGAGCGCCTCCCGGCAACCGGCAAAAATGGCTGACAAGCGCAGGCCGGGTGGGTATAATCCGCGGCCTTTGGGAAAGCGTTCACTCCAGGGGCGCTCACATCCTCCAGTTTCGACCCGACCCGTGCGGGCCAAGGTGCCCCGTATCCCGGTCCGGATTGACGAGATTTTCACATGCAAGTATCGATAGAAACCCTCGAAGGCCTGGAACGCCGTATGACCGTGCAGATTCCGGGCGATGAAGTCGACGCAGCGGTCGAGAAAAAACTGCGCGACCTGAGCAAGACCGTACGTATCGACGGCTTTCGGCCGGGCAAGGTACCGCTCAAGGTCGTGCAGCAGAAATTCGGTGGCCACGTGCGCCAGGAAGTCATCGGTGACGTGATCGAGTCCTCTTACCAGGAAGCGCTGATCCAGGAAAACGTTCGGCCCGCGGGCATGCCCAGCATCGATTCGATCAATTCCGAGGAAAAGCAGGACATGTCCTACACCGCCACCTTCGAGGTATATCCCGAGGTCGAATCGCTGAACCTCGAGGCGATCGAGGTCGAGAAGCCGGTGGTCGAGGTGACTGACGGGGATTTCGATACCATGCTCGAAACCCTGCGCGAGCAGCGCAAGACCTGGAAAGAAACCGACGCGATCGCCGCGCAGGGATTCCAGGTCATGGTCGACTTCGAAGGCAAGATCGACGGTGAAAACTTCGAGGGCGGCAGCGGCAAGGACATGCCGGTCGAAATCGGGGCAGGGCAGATGCTGCCGGAGTTCGAGCAGGGCCTCGAGGGGATCAAAACCGGCGAGGAGCGCAGCGTACAGGTCACGTTCCCCGAGGATTATCACGGTAAGGAAGTTGCCGGCAAAACCGCCGAGTTCGCGCTGCGTGCCACGCAGGTATCCGAACCGGAGCTACCCGAGATCGACGCGGAGTTCGCCAAGGGCTTTGGGATCGAGGACGGTGACCTCGAGCGTTTCCGCGGCGACGTGCGTGCCAACATGGAAAAAGAGCGTAGCGATCGCGTCAAGCAACTGGTCAAGAGCCGCGTCATGGATGGCTTGCTCGAGCACAACGAGATCATCGCGCCGAGTGCGCTGGTGGCCGAGGAAATCAAGAATTTGCGCGGCCAGGCCGCGGGGCGCATGGGACGAAGCCCGGAAGAAGTGGATGCAACCAGTTTTCCCGACGAATTGTTCAGCGCCGAGGCCGGCCGCCGGGTGCAGCTGGGATTGCTGATCTCGGAGGTCATCAGGCAGGAAAAGGTCGAGCTGGACCAGGAGCAGGTCGAACAGGCCATCGAGGAAATGGCGGTCGCCTACGAGCAGCCCGACCAGGTCCGCAATTACTACCGACAGAACCAGCAGGCACGCGCCAGCGTAGAAAGCATGGTACTTGAAGAGCAGGTCGTCAACCATATCTTGGGGCGAGCGAAGGTGACCGAAAAAGAGGGCAGCTTCGACGACCTGATGAAAGGCAATCTCTGACCCGACGAGGCTTCATGAACGATATTCGAATTCCGCCGAGCGTTACCTCCATCCTGCCGGAATACACCAACCCGCGCGCCAACCTGGTGCCGATGGTGGTCGAGCAGTCGGCGCGCGGTGAACGCGCCTACGACATCTATTCGCGCCTGCTCAAGGAGCGGGTGATCTTCGTCGTGGGTCCGATCGAGGACCACATGGCCAACCTCATCGTCGCGCAGCTGCTGTTTCTCGAGTCGGAGAATCCCGACAAGGACATCTCGCTGTACATCAACAGCCCGGGTGGCTCGGTAACGGCCGGACTCGCTATCTACGACACCATGCAGTTCATCAAGCCCGACGTCAGCACCCTGTGCACCGGCCAGGCGGCCAGCATGGGGGCGATCCTGCTGGCGGGAGGTTGTGCCGGAAAACGTTATGGATTGCCGCATTCCCGGGTCATGATCCACCAGCCGCTGGGCGGTTTCCAGGGGCAGGCCAGCGATTTCGAAATCCATGCCCGCGAAATCCTCGCGGTGCGTGCACGCCTCAACAAGCTGCTGGCGCAGCACACGGGCCAGAAGGAAGACGTGATCGATCGCGATACCGAGCGCGACAACTTCATGAGCGCCACCGAATCGGTCGAATACGGTCTTATCGATCAAGTTTTGGTCGCGCGTGCCGACCCTGAAGAAAACAGCGCTGCGGAATAGAAAACCGGTTCATGCATTAGTGTGAATCGCTAATCAAAAAGCGTTTTTTTCGGTTGTACTAGGCCGCGCCGTCTAATATTATCGATCCAGTTGGGCGTTTGTATTCGGTTGTTTGGTAATGAGTGACGATAGATCAAGGAATAAGGACGAAAAGCTGCTTTACTGCTCGTTCTGCGGTAAGAGCCAGCACGAAGTAAGGAAACTGATCGCCGGTCCCTCGGTCTTTATCTGCGACGAGTGTGTCGATCTCTGTAACGACATTATTCGCGAGGAAATCAACGAAACCGGGCAGGACGCAGAAAGCAAACTCCCCATCCCGCACGAGATCTTCAAGGTCCTGGACGAGTACGTAATAGGTCAAAGCCGCGCCAAAAAGGTGCTTTCGGTGGCCGTTTACAACCACTACAAGCGACTTGAAGTCGGGCACGTCAAGGACGACATCGAGCTGTCCAAGAGCAATATCCTGCTGATCGGTCCCACCGGCTCGGGCAAGACCCTGCTGGCTGAGACGCTCGCGCGACTGCTGAACGTACCGTTCGCGATCGCAGACGCGACTACCCTGACCGAGGCCGGCTATGTCGGCGAGGACGTCGAAAACATCATTCAGAAGCTGTTGCAGAAATGCGACTATGACGTCGAGAAGGCGCAGACCGGTATCGTCTACATCGATGAAATCGACAAGATTTCACGCAAGTCGGACAATCCTTCGATTACCCGCGATGTCTCGGGCGAGGGCGTACAGCAGGCGCTTCTCAAACTGATCGAGGGAACGATCGCATCGGTACCGCCGCAGGGCGGGCGCAAGCATCCGCAACAGGAATTCCTGCAGGTTGACACCGGCAAGATCCTCTTCATCTGTGGCGGCGCCTTCGCCGGTCTCGACAAGGTCATCCTTAATCGCTCGGAAAAGGGCGGTATCGGGTTCGGGGCAGACGTCAAGAGCAAGGACAAGAAAGACCTGTTCGGCGAAATCATCGCCCGGGTCGAGCCCGAGGACCTGATCAAGTACGGTCTGATCCCTGAATTTGTCGGGCGCCTGCCGGTAGTGGCAACGCTCGAAGAGCTCGACGAAGATGCGCTGGTCAAGATCCTGACCGAGCCCAGGAACGCGATTACCAAGCAATACCAGAAGATGTTCGAGATCGAGGGTTGCGAAATCGAGTTTCGCGCCGATTCGCTGACGGCTGTCGCAAGAAAAGCCATGGAACGCAAGACCGGCGCCCGCGGCCTGCGCACCATTCTCGAAAATACGCTGCTGGAAATCATGTACGACCTGCCGGCAATGGAAAATGTCAGCAAGGTGGTAGTCGACGCTGCGGTCATCGAAGGACATGCCCAACCCTACGTAATTTACGAGGGTGGAGAAATGCAGCGCGTCGCCTCTGACGATTGAGTCTCGATTTCCTGACGGGGGTCGAGGCCGGGTTGAAAACGGAGTTTCCAATCCTATCTAACCCCGACAATTCAGCTTTGAGGCTCCTATGTCAGATTATCGAGATACCCTGCGAGCGGAAACCCGGGACAGTCAGTTGATTCCGGTCCTGCCGCTGCGGGACGTGGTGGTTTATCCGCACATGGTCATCCCGCTGTTCGTCGGCCGGGAAAAGTCCATTTCCGCGCTCGAGGCCGCGATGGCCGACAACAAGAAGATCCTGTTGCTGGCGCAGAAGAATGCCGAGGTCGATGATCCGACCCAGGACGACCTGTACCAGATCGGCACCCTGTCGACCATTCTGCAAATGCTCAAGCTGCCCGACGGTACGATCAAGGTGCTGGTCGAGGGCGGTGATCGTGTGCTGGTCGAAAGCCTGCTCGAAACCAACGAGTACTATTCCGCGGCTATACAGCTGGTCGAGAAATCGAGCCTGGTGGACGACCGTGAAGCCGAAGTACTGGTGCGCTCGGTACTCAACCTGTTCGACCAGTACGTCAAGCTGAACAAGAAGGTACCGCCGGAAATCCTGACCTCGCTGTCCGGGATAGATGATCCCAGCCGGCTCGCCGATACGATTGCCGCGCACATGTCTCTCAAGCTCGACGAAAAGCAGGAAATCCTCGAGATCCAGGATCCGCGCGAACGCATCGAGCACATCATGAGCAAGATCGAGGGTGAGATCGACCTGATGCAGATCGAGAAGCGCATTCGCGGTCGGGTCAAGCAGCAGATGGAGAAAAGCCAGCGCGAGTACTACCTGAACGAACAGATGAAGGCGATTCAGAAAGAACTCGGCGACATGGACGATGCGCCCAACGAGGTCGAGGACCTGCAGCGCAAGATAGAGGAATCCGGCATGCCGAAAGAGGCGCGCGAAAAAGCGGATTCGGAGCTGAACAAGCTCAAGATGATGTCGCCCATGTCTGCCGAAGCGACGGTAGTGCGCAACTACATCGACTGGCTGGTCAGCGTGCCGTGGAAAAAGAAATCCAAGATTCGCCGCGATCTCGCGCAGGCCGAAAAAGTGCTGGAAGAAGACCACTATGGTCTCGAGAAGGTCAAGGAAAGGATCCTCGAATATCTCGCGGTACAACAGCGTGTGCGCAAGCTCAAGGGCCCGATTCTGTGCCTGGTGGGACCGCCCGGTGTGGGTAAAACCTCGATCGGTCGCTCGATCGCGCGTGCAACCAACCGCAAGTTCTCGCGCATGTCGCTCGGCGGCGTGCGCGACGAAGCAGAGATCCGCGGCCACCGGCGCACCTATATCGGCTCGATGCCGGGCAAGATCATCCAGAACCTTTCCCGCGTCGGCGTGCGCAACCCGCTGTTCCTGCTCGACGAAATCGACAAGATGGCGATGGATTTCAGGGGCGACCCGGCATCGGCACTGCTCGAGGTGCTCGATCCGGAGCAGAACAATACCTTCGCCGACCACTATATGGAGGTCGAATTCGACCTGTCCGATACGATGTTCGTGGCTACCTCGAACAGCATGAATATTCCCGGGCCGTTGCTCGACCGCATGGAGGTTATTCGCATACCGGGTTACACCGAGGACGAAAAACTGAACATCGCGCTGAAGTACCTGATCCCCAAGCAGGTCAAGGAGAACGGCCTCAAGGAAGACGAGATCGACATCAAGCAGTCGGCCGTGCGCGAGATCATCCAGCGCTATACGCGCGAGGCGGGCGTGCGCAGCCTCGAGCGCGAGATTTCCAAGATCTGTCGCAAGGCGGTCAAGGAAATGTTGCTCAAACCACGCAGCAGCAAGCTGACGGTGAACGCGAAAAACATCGAGAAATACCTCGGCGTCAAGCGTTTCCGTTTCGGCTCCGCCGACGAGAAAGACCAGATCGGACAGGTTACCGGCCTGGCCTGGACCGAGGTCGGCGGTGAGCTGTTGACGATCGAGTCAGCGGTGGTCGATGGCAAGGGCAAGTTCGTTCAGACCGGCCAGCTCGGCGACGTGATGAAGGAGTCCATCCAGGCCGCGATGACCGTGGTCCGCAGCCGCGCCGACGTGCTGGGGGTTAGCGCTGATTTCAACGAAAACAAGGACATACATATTCACGTGCCCGAGGGTGCAACGCCGAAAGACGGCCCCAGTGCTGGCGTCGGTATGTGTACCGCACTGGTCTCGGCACTGACCGGTATACCGGTAAAGGCAGAAGTGGCGATGACCGGCGAGATCACCCTGCGCGGCGAAGTATTGCCGATCGGTGGTCTCAAGGAAAAGCTACTGGCGGCTCATCGTGGCGGCATTACCACGGTATTGATCCCGGAAGAAAACGAAAAAGATCTCGCCGAAATCCCGGACAATATCAAGACCAAGCTGAAAATAATCCCGGTCCGCTGGATCGACCAGGTGCTCGAAGTGGCGCTGGCGCATCAGCCGACACCACTGCCGGAGTCGACGGAAAACGCCGAAGACGCACCCAAGGCGGAAGCCAAAGACAAGAAATCCGCACCGGTCAGAGCACACTGACCGGTTGCGCTTCGCGGCGCCGTAATAATGCGACATATTTTGTTTTTTTAACCTTTTAAGGTTGACCGTAAAGCGTGCTGTTGGTTTAATTCGACGCTCTGGACGGGGGATTATAAGAGCACTTTTTGTTTGCTCATCTACGAATAAAGCAAGCTTTCGGGACTTGGTTTGCCTGTCCGCCCTTCGGGCTAAAAATTAAATCAACTTACTAACCAAATGGAAAAGTCTAATGAATAAATCCGAATTGATCGATGCTGTTGCGAACGTTGCCGATTTGAATAAAGCCGATGCATCTCGTGCCGTAGACGGCGTGATTGCCGCAGTTACCGAAGCACTGAAATCCGGTGACCAGGTCACCGTGGTGGGCTTCGGCACATTCCTCGTCAGCCAGCGCGGCGCACGTTCAGGTCGTAATCCTCGTACCGGTGAAACCATCCAGATTGCAGCGTCCAACGTTCCGCGATTTAAGGCTGGCAAAGCGCTGAAAGACGCAGTAAACTAGCGCCCCTTTTTTGGCACACTGGGTGCTTAGCTCAGCTGGGAGAGCATCGCCCTTACAAGGCGAGGGTCGGCGGTTCGATCCCGTCAGCACCCACCACTAAACCAGGAGTGGTAGTTCAGTTGGTTAGAATACCGGCCTGTCACGCCGGGGGTCGCGGGTTCGAGTCCCGTCCACTCCGCCATCACCTGAAGCGCTCGTCCCGAGCGCTTCGCTTCGGTTAGGTAGAAGCAGAATCCCGATCAATGCTGCAAGCAATTCGAGACAAGGTAACCGGCTGGATTGCCTACGGCATCATTTTCCTGATCAGCATACCCTTTGCTCTGTGGGGCGTGAATTCATATTTCGGTGGCGGTGAGGCTCCACCCGCTGCCGTGGTCAACGGCGAAGAGATCAGCCTGCAGGAACTGGACCGGGCCTACGCCAACTACCGGCAGCGACTGATCCAGCTGTTCGGCGGCTCCATGCCGGAAACCCTCGGTGACGAACAGGCGCTGCGCCAGCGGGTACTCGACCAGCTGGTAGAGGAATTTGCCCTGCGCCAGTACGCCTTCGAACAGCGTTATCGCATCAGCGACGCGGATCTGAATAACATGATCCGCAGCATGGATGCCTTTCAGCGGGACGGTGGATTCGATAGCGAAATCTACCAGGCCCAGCTGCGCTCGCTGGGCTACTCCACCCTTGGATTCGAACAGGAATTACGCCGCTCGCGTGCGATCGAGCAGCTGCAGGCCGGTATTCGCGGTACCGCCTTCACGGTGCCGGCCATTGCCCAGGAATTTGCCGAACTGGCCGGACAGGAGCGGCGCATCCGCTCGCTGCGTTTTTCACCCCCGGCAGATGCGGTCGAGGTCACAGCCGAGGAAATCGAACAACGCTACCTCGCGTTGCCCCAACTCTACCAGACGCCGGAGCAGGTACGCATCGAATATATCGAGGTGAGCCTGGAGAGCGTAAAGGCGGGTATCGGCATCGATCCGGCGGACCTGCGTCGGCGCTACGAAGATAACCTGTCGGCCTACTCGAGTCCCGAGATCCGACGAGCAAGTCATATCCTGTTGCAGGCGGACGACGAAAACAGCGACGAGGTTCGCCAGCGGATAGCGGACGTCCGTGCCCGAATCGAGGGCGGCGAAGCTTTTGCCGACCTCGCGCGGGAATTGTCCGACGACCCGGTGTCCGCGGCCGAGGGCGGTGCCCTGGGCGAGATCGAGCGCGGTATCATGGTGGCCGCGTTCGAAGCCGCGCTGTTTGCGCTCGAGGTCGGCCAGCTGAGCGAGCCGGTAAGAACCTCGTTCGGCTGGCACCTGATATTGCTGCACGAAGTAACGGGTGGCGAGGTCCAGGCCTTCGAAAGCGTGCGCGCGGAACTCGAGGACGAGTTACGTACCGAGCAGGCTGAAAGCCAGATTTTTGACCTGGTCGAGGGCCTGTCGAACCTCGCCTACGAGCAGCCCGACTCGCTCCTGCCGGCGGCTGAACAGCTCGGGCTGGAGCTGCGCCAAAGCGACTGGTTCGATCGCGGCAGCGGGCAGGGAATCGCGGCCGAAGCCCCGGTCCGCAACGCCGCCTTTGCCGGCGATGTCTATAGCCAGGGATTGAACAGCGAGGCGATCGAGCTGGGCAACGACCGTATCGTTTTCCTGCGCCTGGCGGAGCGCCGCGATGCGGCGACCAAACCCCTGGAAACGGTCGAGGCACAGATTCGCGCGGAGTTACTGCGCAGCGGTCGTCGCGAGGCTAGCCTGAAAGCCGGAATCGAAGCGCTGGAGATGCTCAACAGCGGCACCAGCCTCGAGCAACTCGCCCGGCAGTGGTCTGCCGTGATCGACGATCACGGTTTTGTTGCGCGCGGCGCCAGCGAACCCGAAAGCATGCTTGTCGACCGGGCGTTCAGGATGCCGCGACCGGACGCGGCTGCCAGCTTTGATGGCGTGGTGGTGCCTGACGGTGATTATGTCGTGGTCGAGCTGGCGGAAGTGCGGGTAAGCGCCGAGGCCAGCGCCAGCGATGATTTGACCGATAACCTGGCCAACACTGTTTCAGCGGCCGATTACCAGTCGCTGCTGCGCTTGCTGACGCGCCAGGCAGAGGTGGTCAGAACGCCACCAGACGAGCTCGATTACTAGGCATCCCCCGGCACGACCGCCGCGCGCTTCCGTGCCGCTTATTCCAGCACTCCCATGCTGACGATGTTGTAGCCCGAATCGACGTAGATGTTTTCGCCGGTGATGCCGCCGGCGAGGTCGGAACAAAGGAACGCGCCGACATTGCCGACATCCTCGATGGTTACGTTACGCCGTAACGGCGCATTGGTCGAAACCTCGTCGAGAATTTTCTTGAAGTCGCCGATACCTGCCGCCGCCAGGGTCTTGATCGGTCCTGCTGAAATCGAGTTTACGCGAATACCTTCGGGACCCATGGCCGCGGCGAGATAACGTACGTTGGCTTCCAGGCTGGCCTTGGCAACTCCCATGACATTGTAATTAGGCAGGGCGCGTTGTGCGCCGAGGTAGGACATGGTTATGATCGAACCCGCGCCGCTCTGCATCAGCGGGCGCGCGGCTTTGGCCATTGCCGCCAGGCTATAGGAACTGATGTCGTGCGCGATGCGAAAGCCCTCGCGGTCCAGGTTTTCGAGGTAATCGCCGGCGAGCGCTTCGCGTGGTGCAAAAGCCACGGAGTGAACGAGGGCATCCAGTTGCCCCCAGCGTTTGCCGAGTTCCGCGAACAACCCGTTGATTTCGTCGTCGTCGGTGACGTCACAGGGCAGGGTAATATCCGAGCCGAATTCAGCGGCGAATTTTTCCACCCGCGGCTTGAGTTTGTCGTTGGCGTAGCTGAAAGCCAGTTCAGCGCCTTCGCGATGCATTGCCTGGGCGATGCCGTATGCGATCGAGCGGTTGCTGGCGATACCGACGATCAGTGCTTTTTTACCTGCGAGAAATCCCATTGAGCCCCCCTGAAAATCAGCGGCTATTGTGTCAGCGTCCCTGGCTACATGCAATCCCCGAACCTGTCGACCAGGAGATGCCGACGTCGCTGCAGCGGCGGCTCGCCGGCAGCAGGTCCCGTTTTACGCGCTCGCTCGCCGCATCATGGTTGCCCGGTATCGTCGAACAGGCGCTCGAGCCCCTCGGCCACGAACGGCCGTCCGCGCTGGTTGAGCGCGGTACCGGTGATCCGGGCTTCCAGCATCAGGCGTTCGTCGGGCAATCGATAGATGTGCTGGACAAAATCGAAGCGTAAGCGCGAATTGCGTTCGACGCGGCTGCGCACGACAAACCGGTCTCCGCTGGTTAGCGAGTCCCGGTAGTCCAGTTCGGCGCGAACCACTACCAGGTTGATACCGGCGCGGGTGACCGCGCTGAAATCGATACCCTGCGCGAGTAACAGTTCGTGGCGTGCGTGCTCGAGGTAGTTCTGATACACACCGTTGTTCACCACGGCCTGCAGATCGCACTCGTAATCGCGCACCTTGAATTCGGTTTCGTGGGTGAAGTTCATAGTTTACCGGCTGGCCATCCTGGCGAATCTTGCCAGATAGGCCGCTCGAGTCAACCGGCGGCAGCGGCGCCGGGCAAACCGGCTGGCAATGGAAAACGATGCGTATCGAGCCAAAGCGCTTGCAATTTGCGGCGAGGTCGCCGGTAATTACACTCATTGCAACAACGGAACACGATGCCGAGATGAAACTTTCGGATTTTGGTGAGCACTACCGCGGTTATTCCGGAATCACCCACCTGATGGACGACCTTAGCGAGGGGCTGGCGCAACCCGGGACCATCATGCTGGGCGGCGGCAATCCGGCCAACATTCCCGAGGTCGAAGCGATGCTGCAATCGGTGCTGGGCCGAATGCTGGATTCGGGCGAACTCGTATCCAGCCTTACGAACTACGACGCACCCCAGGGTAAAGCCGCGTTTCTCGAAAACCTGGCCATGTTTTTCCAACAGCAGTACGGCTGGGACATTTCGGCGCGCAATATCGCGCTGACCCACGGCAGCCAGAGCGCCTTTTATCTCCTGTTCAATGCCTTTGCCGGCAGGGCAGGGGAGTCGCGCAAGCGCGTCCTGATACCGCTGGTACCCGAATATATCGGCTACTGCGATGTCGGCATCGAACCAGGTCTGCTCACCAGCCAGGAAGCCCGCATCGAGCACCTCGATGACGGCATGTTCAAGTACCAGGTCGATTTCGAACAGCTCGAGGTTGGTGCCGATACGGGGCTGATTTGCGTGTCGCGTCCAACCAACCCGAGCAGTAACGTGCTGACCGACGAGGAGTGCCGCGAGCTCGACGCAGTCGCCCGCGCCAACGACGTTCCCCTGCTGATCGACAATGCCTACGGAACGCCGTTCCCGGACATCATTTTCAGTGAAGCCAATCCCTTCTGGAACGATAACTGTATCGTCTGCATGAGCCTGTCGAAGCTCGGTTTGCCCGGGGCGCGCACCGGTATTATCATCGCCAACGAGGAAGTCATTCGTTTTTTCAGTAACCTGACCGCGATTTCGAGCCTGGCGCCGGCCGGTATCGGCGCGTCGATCGTCAACCAGATGATAATCGACCAGACCCTCCTGCCGTTGTGCCACGAAGTCATACGCCCGTTTTACCTCGAACGTTCGCAACAGGCCGTGCGCATGCTGCGCGAGGCGATCGACGATCCCCGCCTGCACATTCATAAACCCGAAGGCTCGATGTTTCTGTGGCTATGGTTCGAGGGCCTGCCGGTCGATACTGGCGAGCTGTATCAGCGTCTCAAGAACAACGGCTTGCTGGTGGTACCGGGCAGGTACTTTTTTCCCGGCCAGGCCGAGGTGTCGGTGCATGCCGACAGCTGTATTCGCATGAACTACGCGCAGAACGAAAAGGATCTCGAACGCGGGATCGACATTCTTGCGCGCGAGCTGAAGAACTGCTGGTAAGCCTTACTTGCTGGTGTGCACGAACACGCCGTCCCAGTCGGGAGGCGGCGGTTCGCTGCGGTAAAAAGCTACCCGGTTCAGGTAAACCTGGTACAGATAGCGATCCGGGCTGGCGCGGTTGAGGTTGAAAAAATCCAGCTCGGCCTTGTCCCAGGCCTGCGCACGAAAACTCATTAGCGCACGCTTGTAGGCGGTCAGTTCCTTGGTGACGGATTTATCGATATCGTTCTTGTGGCCGACGGGTTCGAAGATTGCTACCGGTTCGTTTTTGCCCTTGACCTTTACCAGGTCGAGTTCGCGAAACACGAATTCCGGAATCGCCGCCCGGGTGCTCTCGCTGACGATAATATTGACGCCATACTCCTTGGTGAGGCCCTCCAGTCGCGAGCCCAGGTTGACAGCATCACCCAGTACCGTGTAGGCCATGCGGAACTCCGACCCCATGTTGCCGACGTTCATGTCGCCGGTGTTGAGACCGATGCCGATGTTGACCTCGGGCCAGCCACGCTCCCTGAACTCGGCCTGCATGATTTTCAGTTCGTCCATCATCTCCATCGCCGCGTAGAGTGCATGGCGAGCATGTTCCGAGTCGGATAGCGGTGCGCCCCAGAACGACATGATCGCATCACCCATGTACTTGTCGATGGTGCCGCGGTTCTTGTGAATAACCCGCGTCAGCGGGGTCAACAGTGCATTCATCAGCCGGGTCAGCTGTTTCGGATCCATACCCTCGGAAATCGTGGTAAAACCGCGCACATCGGAAAACAATACCGTCATTTCACGGTTCTCGCCCTCCAGCGAATAAACCTCGGGCGATTCGGACATTTCGTCGACCAGCTCCGGCGGAATGTAGTGGCCGAAAAGGTTGGCCAGCTGGCGCTTGCCACGCGATTCGATGAAAAAACCATACGACATGTGCAGCATGAACAGCAGCACGATCAACAGCAGTGGGCTGGCCAGCGGCAGGATCAGGTTATTTTCCCAGGCGAAGAAGGTACCGCCCAGTACCAGCAGCGTTATGCCCGCGGTACTCGCCGCCGCCAGCAATGGTGATACCAGTGGCAGCAGCAGGGCCATGGCCACCGCGATCACGACCAGCAGAACGAACTCGTAGCCGACCGTCCAGGCGGGCTTGTGCTTGATGCGATCGTCGAGCACGCCGGAAATGATGTTGGCATGCACCTCGACCCCGGGGTAGATATTCTGTACCGGGGTCGAGCGCAGGTCGAGCAGGCCCGGCGCCGACGTGCCTACCAGTACGATCTTGTCTTTCAGCGCCTGTGGATCGACCTGCCGATTCAGTACCTGGTGCGCGGGAAGGTAGGGGAAGCTGCCCTGGCGGCCGCGGTAGGGAACGAACACGGCGCCGTTGGCGTCGACCGGTACCTGGTGGTTACTGACCACTATGGTCTCCAGCGCGTAATACTCCTTGCCGCCCTTGCTGCCCTCGGTTTCGACCACGAGTTCGATGCCGGTCGCGCCGAGATGCGCCTGCGCGGTAGCCAGCGCCAGCGATGCAAACAGGTAACCCTCGTAGGCCTGCACCAACGGTACGCGGCGAAACACGCCGTCGCCGTCGACGAAGGGGTTGTCGAAGTATCCGCCCGATGCGGCCGAGGCCTGCAGTATTTCGAGATTACCGGCGAAGCCGACGGCCTTGTTGATCGGCAGGCGCTCGCTCCACTGCACGTCCATCTTGGTCAATGCGGGCGGCAACAGCCCGGTGAACCCGGTTTCACCCTCCTGCAGATTGGTCTTGAAGTAGTACCCCAGCACCACGTTCTTGCCCACCAGCGAGTCGGCGAATATTTCATCGTGTTGCAGGCTGGGTCGAATCTCTTCCAGCGCCTGCAGATACTCGCTATTGGTGCGCAGTTTCGAGCGGGCGAGCTGATCGAACTTTTCCAGCCCCGAGCTTTCGTCCTTCTCGGCAAATACGATATCGAAACCGACTACATCGGCCTGGTAAAAATCGAACAGGTTGTCGACGATACGCGCGAGCTTGTCGCGTCCCCAGGGCCAGCGGCCGACCTCGGCCAGTGAATTCTCGTCGATATCGACGATGACGATACGGTCATCGATGCTGTCCGGACGGGTGAAGTTGAGCCGCGCGTCATAGGTCCAGTTTTCCAGCTGCTTGACGAACGGATACTTGTACAGTCCCGAGGTATCGATCAGCAATACGCCGAGAATAAGGCCGCTGAGCGCTAATCTTACGATGCGCTGAAGCTGCATGACTGGACCCCGGGATCGAACAGGTAAGCCGGGTGCTTACTTGAGATAGAATTCCATTTTTACGCCAGCGATTTCGATAATGTCGTGGCTTTGAAGTTCGTGGGCATTGGCACCGACCGGCGAGCCGCCGACCTTGGGTACCGCGTTGTTGGGTCCACCGTCGACGTGGATCAGGAAAAAACCCTGCGGACGGCGAGTGATGGCGGCGACCTGCACGCCCGGCTGACCGATGGTGGTCAGGGCCTTGGTCAGGACCAGTTCCTTGCCCGCGTTGGCACCGCTGAGAAGCTGCAGGCAGGCTTCCTTGCTGGCCATCGGTGACGCCGCCGTGGTGGCTGCCTCGGAGGCGATGGCGGCGGAGATTTTCTGCACCGACTTGTCGATCTCCTTGCTACCCGCTTCCTCCGGCATGCCGGCTTCCCCGGGGCGGATGATCATGGTTTGCTCGAAATCCTGTTCGCCACCGCTGGCCTGGTTGTGATAGGTGATCTGATACTTGCCGAGCGTAATGTTATCGCCATGCTCGAGCGCATGTTTCTTGATCAGCTTGCCATTGACGTAGGTACCGTTGGTGCTGCCGAGGTCTTCGAGAAACGAGTCTTCGAGGATGGTAATGACCTGGGCGTGACGGCCGCTAACGGAGAGGTTGTCGATCTGGATATCGTTACCGGGCTTACGACCGATGGTAGTGGTCTCGTTGACCAGCTCGTATTCATTTTTCTCGCCCGTACTCGACGTCGTGATCAGTTTTGCGACCATTTTTTATCCCAGCCTCTAGATGGTGATAACTAGTGGGTATAATCCGTTAGTCGAACCAAGCAACCAACTTCGTGAACCAGCCCTGTTTGGTCGAAAAATCCTCGTCGATTCGACACAACATGACCGATATATTGTCTTTTCCGCCGTTCTGGTTTGCCTTTGTAATCAATTGCTTGGCAGCTTCTTCTAGATTAGCACTAAATT